>JAIESC010000048.1 GCA_019746355.1 Xanthobacteraceae bacterium
AGCGTGGTGAGGAATCGCAGGCCGAAGTAGCGCGCGAGCGTGCCGGTCATTGCGCCGCTCCGGCCAGGCCGCGGATGCGGCGGGTGGTCCAGCCCTGAATGCGATCTGCCGCCGTGGTGAGGAACACCGGCGGCTCGATGATCAGCCCGCGCGAGATGGCGTAGAGGCACGCCACGATCGTGCCGCCGACGGTGAAATACTGGACCAGCGCGGCGAGCGGATATTTGATGGTGAAGACCGTGCTGGCGAAACCGATCAGTCGCAATCCCGACACCGCGAGGATGACGGCGGTGATCGACCACGCCGGGCTTTGACGCGTGGTGCGCGGCGCACCGAGGAACGCAAACGCGATCAGCACAAAGGCGAACGGATAGATCGGGCCGAGCAGCCGGTCGTGCAACTCGGCGCGGAATTGTCCCGGCTGTTCCTTGTATTGCGGATCGTTGGGGTCCGGGCGCATCAGCTGCCAGAGATAGCGCTCGCGCACCGAATACTTGATGACCTGCGGGCCGCCGGAGAACTGCGACAGGTCGAATGCGTAGCGGTCGAACAGCACGATGTTGGGATCCCGCTGCTTCACCTCGTGGCGCTGGATGCTGCCGCTCTCCAGGATCAGGAAATTGCCCTGGTCGTTCTTCAGGATTTCACCGCGCTCGGCGAGAATGGTGACATGCTGTTGCGGATCGCGGCGGTCATCCACCAGAAGCCCGACCAGCAGGCCGTTGGGGCGCCGCTCGCGGATGTTGAACGCGAGACCGGATTCGATGGCGATGAAGCGACCGGGCTGCACGATGTTGCTGACGAGGTCGGTGCGGACCTCGGTCAGCCAGCGGCGCAAGGTGCGCAGGCTTTCCGGGGCGACATAGGCGCTGATGCACGTGAGCAGCACGGACGCGACGACGGTCGCGGCGATGAACGGTTGCAGCAGGCCCCACGGCTTCATGCCGGCGCCGTTCATGACGATGATCTCGGAGTCGGTCGCGAGCTTGTGCAGGCTGTGCGAAACCGCGACCACCAGGGCGACCGGCGCGATCACCAGAACGAGATGCGGGATGACCAGGCTGGTGATGCCGATGAACACCAGGACGGTCTGGCCCTGGCTGGTCATCAGGTCGACGTCACGCAGCGCCTGCGTGATCCAGATCGCACCGGTCAGGCTGACGAGCACGAGCAAGAACGCACCAAACGTGGTGCGAAAGATGTAGCGGCCGATTGACCCCATCCGCCTGCGTCGTCCCCACCTTCGACCGAGCCGCCAAGCCACCGGACCCCAATCCGGAGGCCCCCTCGAAGGCGGACCGCTCCCCCTTGAAATTCACTATGCCTTGTTCCCCCCACAAAGTGGCTTCCCAAAGGCAAACCCGTTGAACATGCACAACAAATGGTTAATTGCCGCGCGTGCCGCAGGTCGCCTCTATTTGCGTTGGATTCCCGCATTTCGCAATGCCGAAATGGGTCGAGGAACCGCAGACTTGGCAGGATGCCGCGGCCCGGGCCATAAGGTCGCGCCCCGCCGCTGAGCCTTGAAAGGAATCTGCATGGCCGAAGCCCGCAAGCTCGCGTTTGCCGCGCTCACCCCGCCGACCAAGGATGTTCTGGTTGCGTTCTGCGAAGAGGGGCTGAAATTCGGGCCTGCGACCCGGAAAGCGCTGGCCGCGGCCGGCGATCTGGTGCAGCGGGCGGCGGCCGCCGAAAAATTCACCGGCAAGAGCGGCAGTTCCCTCGACATCGTGGCGCCTGCGGGCCTGCCGGTGTCCCGGCTGGTGGTCCTGGGAGCCGGCAAAGCCGGCAAGCTCAAGGCGCATGACTTCGTCAAGCTCGGCGGAGCGGCCATGGGCAAGGTTCCGTCGCGGGCCGAGGCGGCGACGATCTTTGCAGAGCTGTCGGGCGGCGCGCTGAAGCCCGATCAGGCGGCGGAACTGGCGCTTGGCGCGCAACTGCGCAGCTATGTATTCGACCGCTACAAGACCAAGCGCAAGGAGGGCGAGGAGGCCCAGGGCAAGCCGCAGATCACGCTCGCGGTGAACAACCCGGCGTCCGCCCGGCGGGCGTGGGAGACGTCGCGCGAGCCGGTCGCCGACGGCGTCATCATGGCGCGTGACCTGATCAACGAGCCGGCCAACGTGCTCTATCCCGAGGAGTTCGCCAAACGCGCGACCGCGTTGCGCAAGCTTGGTGTCGCGGTCGAGGTGTTCGACGTGGCGGCGATGAAGAAGCTCGGCATGCATTCGCTCCTTGGGGTGGGCCAGGGCTCGCGCAAGGACAGCCGCATGGTGATCATGCGCTGGAGCGGCGGCAGGAAGAGCGATGCTCCCGTGTCGTTCATCGGCAAGGGCGTTTGCTTCGATACCGGCGGCATCTCGATCAAGCCCGCCGCCGGCATGGAGGACATGAAGGGCGATATGGCAGGCGCCGCCTGCGTTGTCGGGCTGATGCATGCGCTTGCCGCAAGGAAGGCCAAGGTCAACGCGGTCGGCGCGATCGGTCTCGTCGAGAACATGCCGGACGGCAACGCGCAGCGGCCGGGCGACATCGTCAAGACGATGAACGGCCAGACCATCGAGATCATCAACACCGACGCCGAAGGGCGCCTCGTGCTTGCCGACGTGCTGCACTACGTCAACACCAGGCACAAGCCGAGGTTCATGATCGATCTCGCCACGCTGACCGGCGCGATCATCGTCGCGCTCGGCCAGGAATATGCCGGCATGTTCTCCAACGACGACCGGCTGTGCGACCGCCTGACCGAGGCGGGGCAGGCGACGATGGAGCGGGTGTGGCGCATGCCGCTCGGCCCGGAATACGACAAGATGATCGACTCCAAGTTCGCCGACATGAAGAATACCGGCGGGCGCTTTGGCGGCTCGATCACCGCGGCGCAGGTTCTGGCGCGCTTTGTCGACAAGACGCCGTGGGTGCATCTCGACATCGCCGGCACGGCGCTCGGCTCGCCGCAGACCGACATCAACAAGAGCTGGAGCTCGGGCTGGGGCGTGCGGCTGCTCAATCAGCTCGTGGAAGACCACTACGAGCGCTGAGGTCGTACCGGGAGATGCGATGACCGAAGTCGTTTTCTACCACCTGATCCGTAAGCCGTTGGAGAAGGCGTTGCCGGAGCTTCTGGAGAAATCCTACGAGCGCGGCTGGCGGGTGGTGGTGCAGGCTTCGTCCGACGAGCGCGTTGATGCGCTCGACGCGCATCTTTGGACCTACAACGAAGCCAATTTCCTGCCGCATGGCACCGCGCGGGACACCGACGCGGCGCTACACCCGATCCTGCTCACCACCGCGGAGCACAATCCGAACGGCGCGAAGGTGCGGTTCCTGGTCGATGGGGCGCCGATCCCCGCCGATGCCGCAAGCTATAACCGGATCGTGCTGATGTTCGACGGCGAAGACGAGGACGCGGTCGCCGCCGCCCGCGAACGGTGGACGCAGGCCAAGGCGCAGGGTTTCGAGACCGCCTACTGGCAGCCGGACGAGCAGGGCCGGTGGGTCAAAAAGGCGTAGGCGGCGTTAACCGCCCCGCATTGCAGCAAGGCGGAACTGTTGCGGCTGCCGTGATGGTGACGCAAAGTTGGTCTTGAGATCGGGTCGGGGGAACGGACTCGGGGATTTCTGGTGCGCTTGGCTGCAAAACGCGTGTCTTCAGGACGCCTGACGTCGCATTCTGTGGCGCGGCCCGCCGCGTTCGCGCTTGGCGCGTTCATGCTCGGCGCGTGCGCGCTGCCGGAGTGGGATTCGTTCCGCGCGCCCACCGCCGACGCGATGTTCCGTCCGCTCTCGGTAACGAACGTCAAGGACCGCGTGCTGCCGCCCGTGGCGCCTGAGGACATGGTGGACGCAGGCGGTCGCTGTGCCGGGGCCTATGTGCCGCCGAGCGCATCCACCGGCGAGCAGGCCGTGACCGTGCAGGAGGCCGGCGTTCCGATGATCCCGTCCGCCATCGCGTTGGAGATGAGCGAGTGCGACGTGGTCAAGCGCGCCGGCTTCCCCGAGCGGGTCGACATCGGCTCAACCGAGCGCAACGAGCGCCAGGTGACGCTGACCTATGCAGGCGGTGCGCGGCCCGGCATCTATACGTTCGTCGCCGGACGCCTGAAGTCGATGGAGCGTGGGCCGGAGCCTGCGCCGACAAAGCCCGCGAAGAAACCCGCCAAGCCCGCGCCCAAGCCGCGCCAAGCTTCGGTCCAGTAGAGATCACTCAGCCGCGGCCTCCAGTGCCGCACCGGCCGCGAGCCAGTCCTCTTCGGCCTGGGCGAGCGCGTCGGCGCATTCGGCGCGCGACTTCGCCATGGCGGCGGCCTTTGCGGGGTCGCGGGCGAACAGCGTGCCGTCGGCGAGCGCCGCATCGATGGTCGCGATCTCGCGGCCGAGGCGGATCATCTCGGCCTCGGCCCTGGTGATGCGCTCACGCAACGGCTTCTTGTCGATGCGGCCGGCTGGACGCTTGCGGGTGTCGTCCTTGCGAAGGGGTTTGCGCGGGCGATCTTCGCTCTCTTGGCGATCCGAAAGCACGCGGCGGCGATACTCGTCGAGATCGCCGTCGAACGGCGCGACCGTGCCGTCGGCCACGAGCCACAGCCGGTCGGCGCAAGCGTCGAGCAAGTGCCGGTCGTGCGACACCAGAATGGTCGCGCCGGGAAAATCGTTGATCGCCTCGATCAGCGCCGCGCGGCTGTCGATGTCGAGATGGTTGGTGGGCTCGTCGAGGATCAGCAGATGCGGGCCCTCGAAGGTCGCGAGCCCGAGCATCAGCCGCGCCTTCTCGCCGCCGGAGAGCTTCTTGATCGCCTTGTTCGCGTTCTCCGCCGAGAAGCCGAACGAGCCCGCGACTGCGCGCACCTTTGCTTCGGGAGCGTCGGGCAGAAGCCTGCGGACGTGGTCGTAGACGGTCAAGTCTTCCTCAAGCTCGTCGAGCTGGTGCTGGGCGAAATAGGCGATCTTCAGCCGCGAGGCGCGGGCGACGCTGCCTTCGAACGGATCGAGCCGCGAGGCGATCAGCTTGACCAGCGTCGACTTGCCGTTGCCGTTGGAACCGAGCAGCGCGATGCGGTCGTCGTTGTCGATCCGCAGCGAGAGGTCGCGCAGCACCGGCTTGCCGGGCGTATAGCCGACCGATACGTCGTCGAGCGCGATGATCGGCGGCGAGAGCAGCCGCTCCGGCTCGGGAATGCTGATCGGCAGCACTTCGCTCGTCACGATCGCCGCGACCGGGGTCATCTTTTCCAGCATCTTCATGCGCGACTGGGCCTGCCGCGCCTTGGTCGCCTTGGCCTTGAAGCGGTCGATGAATGCCTGGATGTGCTTGCGTTGCGCCTCCTGCTTCTTCGCAAGCTTCTGGTCGAGCATCAGCCGCTCGCCGCGCAGCCGCTCGAAGTCCGAATAGCCGCCGCGGTAGAGCGTGAGCTTGCGGTTCTCGAGCGACAGAATCTGATCGACCGAAGTGTCGAGCAGGTCACGGTCGTGGCTGATGACGATCATGGTTCGCGGATAGCGCGCGAGATGATCCTGCAGCCAGAGCGTGCCTTCGAGGTCGAGATAGTTGGTCGGCTCGTCGAGCAGCAGCAATTCGGGCTCGGAAAACAGCGTGGCCGCGAGCGCGACCCGCATCCGCCAGCCGCCGGAAAATTCCGCGCAGGGCCGTTGCTGGTCGGCGGCGGAGAAGCCGAGGCCGGACAGAATGGAGGCCGCGCGCGCGGGAGCCGAATAGGCGCCCATGTCGGCGAGGCGGACGTGAATCTCGGCGATCTGGTGCGGATCGGTTTCGGTCTCGGCGCGGGTGAGCAGCGTGGCGCGCTCGACGTCGGCGGAAAGCACCACGTCGATCAGGCTTTCCGGGCCATTGGGGGCTTCCTGCGCCAAGCGTCCGAGCCGCCAGCGCGCCGGGATTGCGATGTCGCCATGCTCGGCGGCGACGTCACCGGTGATGACATTGAACAGCGTGCTCTTGCCGCTGCCGTTTCTGCCGACGAAGCCGATGCGGGAGCCTTCCGGAATCCGCACCGATGCCTGCTCGATGAGCAGGCGACCGGCGACGCGGACGGAAAGATCATCGATGACGAGCATGGCGCGCTCTATGGCCGAGCCGGACGCGCCGCGCAATCCCTTAATGTTGACCGCAACAACCCGGTTGCGCGCGGTTCAGCGCGGGGCAATGCTGCGCGCGCTCCGGGCGCCGAATCGTGTCCGCCCGGAATGAAGGAGGCCGACCATGTGTGTTCCCGGATGTATGGAAGCGGTTCACGCGACGCTCAGCCGGCGCGGGTTCTTCAGGGGAGCCGCCGCTGCGGGTTTCACGGTCACCGCGCTGTCTTCGGCCGAAGCACAGAGCAAAACCAAGGGCAAGGAGAAGAAGGAGCCCGCCTCGGCTGCAGGGGAACGGTATTTCAAGGCGGTGGTCGATCTCACCCACACCATGTCGCCGGAGTTTCCGACCTTCTTCGGCGTGCCGGGCATCGAGATCGAGAAGAAGTACGAATTCAAGAAGGACGGCTTCAATCTGAACTGGTGGCGGATCCTCGAGCACGCCGGCACGCATCTCGATGCGCCGATCCACTTTTCGGAAAACGGCATCACCGCCGAGAAGATCGTTGCCGGCGAGCTCGTCGTGCCTCTCGCGGTGATCGACGTTCGCCAGAAGGCCGAGAAGGACACCGATTATCTGGTCACGGTCGAGGACGTGCTGACCTGGGAAAAGCGCTTTCGGAAGCTTCCCGACAATTGCTGTGTTGCAATGCTGTCGGGCTGGGCGCAGCACGTCGGCAACCCGGCAAAATACACGGGCAAGGACTCAGCCGGCGCATTCCACTTCCCCGGCTTCTCGCCCGAACTTGCCGAATGGCTGCTGAAGGAGCGGAAGGTCCTTGGGCTTGCCTCCGATACGCTCTCGCTCGACAACGGCCCGTCGAAGGATTTCAAGACTCATTACACGTGGTTGCCGGCCGGCCGCTGGGGTCTGGAGAACGTCGCCAATCTGGAAAAGCTGTCGCCCGCGGGCGCAACGCTCGTCGTCGGCTTGCCGAAAGTGAAGGACGCCACAGGCGCCCCGGTGCGGTTGATCGCGCTGATTTGATCTGCCGTCGTCATGCCGCGCGCTCGCGGCCGTAAAAAGGAACCCCGGTCTCGCTCGCGCGCGGCCGGGTTTTTCGATTGCGGCTTTCGCCGACCCGCTGCTCTAACAGCGATCGTTAGTAGCAGACGTTGACGACGCGGAGCACGGCCTCGCCGAAGCGGTTGACCACCCAGCGGCGGCGCAGGCACGAGTCGTAGCCGACGCCGTAGGCGCGATAGCCACCGCGCCAGTGGAAACCGTGGTGGTGATGGTGGTCATGCCAGCCGTTGTGCCAGACGTGGGCCGCCGCCGGGGTGGAGGCGGCAAGGGACGCGGTGCCGAGCGCCGCGACTGCGGCAACGGCGAGAACGAGCTTGCGGATCATCGTGGTCTCTCCTGTTTGATCGGACGTGTCGTCACGCCCCGTGCCCCGGTCAGTCGCCGTCCGATCCGGGAAGGTTCACGGCACCGGTTCGGGGCAAGCCGCCTGAACCGCCATTCAGGCTTGGATTCGTTGGTGGATTCCGCATCTGCCGCGAAGACGCGGGGCAAGCGCGGCCCATGCCGCAATCCCGCCAACTTGCTGCACCGCCGCGTGGCGGCTATAAGCCCGCGACCCCGCGCGCGGTTCCCTCGTGCGCTTCCGAATGACTCTCCCAAAAGGACAAAAAACGATGGCGATCGAGCGCACCTTTTCGATCATCAAGCCCGACGCAACCGCCCGCAATCTCACCGGCGCGATCAACGCCATGATCGAGCAGGCGGGTCTGCGGATCGTCGCGCAAAAGCGCGTCCGCATCACCCGCGAGCAGGCGCAGACCTTTTACGCGGTGCACAAGGAGCGGCCGTTCTTTGGCGAGCTGGTCGAATTCATGATCTCGGGCCCGGTGGTGGTGCAGGTGCTGGAAGGCGAGGGTGCGATCGCCAAATACCGCGAGGTGATGGGCGCGACCGATCCGGCAAAGGCTGCACCGAACACCATCCGCAAGGTTCACGCCAAGTCGATTGGCGAGAATTCCGTCCACGGTTCCGACGCGCCGGACACGGCGGCGAAGGAAATCGCGCAGTTCTTCTGCGGCAACGAGATCGTCGGATAACAGTAATTTTGAAACGTGGCGCTGCGCCACGTGGCCACGCTAAATAATAATTGAGAATGGTGGCGCGGCCCGGCCGCCGTTGCGGCCGGTTGTCGTAGGTGCACTATCCGTACCAGGGGGCGGATAAGGCTGGGGAAACGCCGGTAAAGCCGGCCAACGGGAAGGGAAGGAACATCAAGTGGGTGAATTGTTGTCGGACTTGATGCTGCCGGCGTTCTGGATCGCCGTCGGCCAGATCATCTGGATCAACATTCTTTTGTCCGGCGACAACGCGGTGGTGATCGCGCTCGCCTGCCGCTCGCTTCCTCCGAGGCAGCGCTTCTGGGGCATCCTGCTCGGCGCCGGCGCCGCAGTCCTGCTCCGCATCTTCTTCACCGTCATCATCGCCCAGATCATGGGCATCGCCTTTCTCAAGCTGGTCGGCGGCCTGCTGCTGCTCTGGATCGCGGTCAAGCTGATCGTGCCGAGCGAGGAGCACGGCGAGGAGAGCGTCAAAGCCGGCGATACGCTGTTGCGCGCGGTCTGGCTCGTGACGGTGGCCGACATCGTCATGAGCCTCGATAACGTCATCGCGATCGCGGCGGCCGCGGAAACCGCGGCGGCGCGCGTCGACATGGCGCATGCGCTGGCCATCAAGACGACGCTGATCGTCTTCGGTCTCGCCACCAGCGTGCCGCTGATCATCGCGGGGAGCGCCTTGCTCATGAAGGTGATGGAAAAGTTCCCGATCCTGGTCTGGGCCGGTGCTGCTCTGCTCGGCTGGGTCGCCGGCGAGATCATCGTCAAGGACGTGGCCGTCGTCGGCTGGCTCGGTCAGGAGCTGGTGGACAAGATCCATCTTTGGGCGGCGGCAGTCGGCGCGGCGTTCGTGGTCGCGCTCGGCTACGTCATCCGCAGGATGAAGGGCAAGGCGCCGCTCGACGCACCACTGGTGGTCGACTCGCCGGGGCCGGATGATTTCCCGCAACGGGCCAAACACTAGCGCCCAGGCTTGATTGCGATTGTTCCGGCGGGCCGCCTCACGGTGGCCCGCCGGAAAACGTTTCGGGGCGGCATGGAACTGGCCGGCGCCAAGCTGATAGAGTGGGCGCATGAATCAGGCCGTTTGTCTTCCGAATATGCGGATCGGCGCCTCCGCCTGTCCGCACGATTGCCCTTCGACCTGCGCGCTCGAGGTTGAGATCCTCGACGAGCGCACCATCGGCCGCGTCCGCGGCGCGCCCGACAATTCGTACACGGCGGGCGTGATCTGCGCGAAGGTCGCGCGTTACGCCGAGCGCATCCACCATCCGGGCCGGGTCACCCGGCCGATGCGCCGCACCGGGCCGAAGGGCTCGGGGCTGTTCGAGCCGATGTCCTGGGACGACGCGCTCGATCTGGTCGCCGGGAAATTTCTCGACGCCGAGCGGCGGTTCGGCGCGCAGTCGGTCTGGCCCTACTACTATGCCGGCACCATGGGTCTCGTTCAGCGCGACGGTATCCACCGGCTGCGTCACACCAAGAAATACTCCGGCTTCCATTCCACGATCTGCGTGAACGCCGCCTACACCGGCTTTGCCGCCGGCACCGGGCGGATCGCCGGCGTCGACCCGCGCGAGATGGCGAAGTCCGACGTGATCGTGATCTGGGGCACCAATCCGGTGAGCACCCAGGTCAACGTGATGACGCACGCGACGCGCGCCCGCAAGGAACGCGGCGCCAGGATCGTCGCCGTCGACGTCTACATGAACGGCACCATGGAGCAGGCCGACCTTGCGGTGCTGGTGAAGCCCGGCACCGACGGCGCGCTCGCCTGCGCGGTGATGCATTGCCTGTTCCGCGACGGCAAGGCCGACTGGGAATATCTGAACAAGTACACCGACGTGCCGCGCGAGCTTGAAGCGCACGTGCGCACGCGCGATCCGCAATGGGCCGCGGCGATCACCGGCTGCCCGGTCGGGACCATCGAGGAGTTCGCGAGGCTGGTCGGCGACAACAAGCGCTCGTTCTTCCGCCTCGGCTACGGCTTCTCGCGCTCGCGCAACGGCCCGGTGAACATGCATGCGGCGGCGTGCATTCCGGCGGTGACCGGCGCATGGCTGCACGAGGGCGGCGGCGCGTTCCACAACAACGCCGACATCTATCACTGGAACAAGTCGCAGATCGAAGGCAGCGACGCGCGCGATCCTTCGATACGCATGCTCGACCAGTCGCGCGTCGGCGCGATCCTGACCGGTGACCGCGAGGCGCTGAAGGACGGTCCGCCGGTCGCCGCGATGCTGATCCAGAACACCAATCCGGTTTCGGTCTGCCCGGATCAGGAGATCGTCAAGCGCGGATTCGCGCGCGAGGACCTGTTCGTCTGCGTCCACGAGCAGTTCATGACCGAGACCGCGCGCATGGCCGACGTGGTGCTGCCGGCGACCATGTTCATGGAGCACGACGACGTCTATCAGGGCGGCGGCCATCAGCACATCATCCTCGGGCCGAAGCTGATCGAGCCGCCGGGCGAGTGCCGGCCCAATCACGACGTCATCTGCGGGCTGGCGCAGCGCGTCGGCGCGGACCATCCGGGCTTCCGCATGACCGCGCGTGAACTGATCGACCACACGCTGCAGACGTCGGGCTGGGGCACACTGGAGCGGCTCGAGCGCGACAAGTGGATCGATTGCCAGCCGGATTTCGACACCGCGCATTATGTGAACGGCTTCGCCTATCCGGACGGGAAATTCCGCTTCAAGCCCGACTGGGCGAACGTGCCGTTCCGCAGCGCCCACCGCTCGGGACCCATTGCCGACATGCCGAAGCTTCCCGACCACTGGACCATCATCGAGGAGGCGGACGCGCGGCATCCGTTCCGGCTCGCGACCTCGCCGTCGCGCGGCTTCCTCAACTCGACGTTCAACGAGACCCAGTCCTCACGCGCGCAGAACCGCGGCCGGCCGGACGTGATGATCCATCCCGAGGATGCGCGCGCGCTCGGCATCGCCGACGGCGCGCAGGTCGTCATCGGCAACACCCGCGGCGAGGTGCGGCTGCACGCCCGGCACTACGAGGGCGTGCGCCGCGGCGTGCTGATCGCGGAGTCGATCTGGCCGAACGATGCCTATCCGGACGGGCGCGGCATCAACACCGTCACCGGCGCGGACTCGATTGCGCCCTATGGCGGCGCGGCGTTCCACGACAACCGGGTCTGGATACGCAGCGCCGCATAGCGCGTCGAAGACGCGCGTAAACGCGCGGACGGAGGGTCAGCAGGTCCCTTCCGTCAGAGTTCTCGTCCAAGCTTGCGGTCGAGCGAGTAGGGGCCGCCGCCGCGCAATCCGATTGCGGTGATGATCAGGCCCCAGAACGCGGGATATTCCCAGCCGCCGCCCGGGCGGTTCCAGGGAAAGCCTGGCGCCCAATGCGCCACGAAGACGATGATGAGGAACTGGACGCCGATTGCCGCCGCGAACAACCGCGTGAACAGCCCGAACATGATGCAGAGCGCGCCCACGGTCTCGAGAAAGAAGATCGCGTAGGCGAGCGGCACCGACGGTTCGATGCCGCGACGCGCCAGACTGTTGGCGGCGAAGCCGGCGATCGAGTTCAGGGTCAGCTTCTGGATGCCGTGAATCAGCAGAAAGCCGCCCGCCGTCAGCCGCACGAGCAGCCACGAAAAGTCACGGACATTGTCGTAGAACGGCGCGAGCGCCGGAATGATCGGTTTTGGTTCGCCAATCGATGTGGTCATTGTTGCCTCCCTATTTTCGGGCGCGTTTGCCGCCCTTTGTTTGCGCCCCGGCTTTTCCGGGGCCATCCGCTACCAGCGGAATTCAGTGCCGACGGTGCCGCCGTGCGACGTGAGATTGCTGCGGAAGCGGCCGAATGCGCCGATCTGCGTCAAATCGATGCGGCCGCTCGCGCCGGACATGTCGACATCGGTGGTGTTGCGGTCGACCGACACGCCGAGCGTGACGCCCGGCGCGACCGTCATGCCGATGCCCGCCAGGCCGCCGTACATCTTGCGCTTGTCGCCCAGGAAGGCGTCCCGCGCGTCGCTGGTGGTGTTGATGCCGTAACCCTCGAGCCAGGTGCGGTAGCGGTCGTAGATCATTTCCGCGCCGCCGCCCTGTGGATTGTTGCCCGCGCTCGCCGCGGTGCGCGCCGACACGATCGCGCCGAGCCGGTTCTGGAAATGGCTGCCGATGTCGAACAAGCCCGCTTGCGACGAAGCGTAGACGTTGCCGTTCATCGCTGGCACCGGCGGACACGGTGCCGGGGTGCAGGGGCCTGGGCCCGGACCTTGTGCGAAGGATCGGCCGCCGAACGTTGCTGAGAAGAGCGCGGCGGCCAACGCAATCGCCGCGCTGTGCAGAATGCGCCGCCGGTGCGCGGCGCGCAAAAAAAATCGCCACGGGCCTGAGCCCCACTCGCACCGTTCGCCCCCGTTGACCCCGGCGTTTCGCGCGCCGACCGCGCCAACGCATCATGTCGTGGCACGACGAAGGATTGTTGCGAAGGCGAAATGCCGGTCAACGGTTGTTGGCGAGTTGCGCACCACGTTCTTCGCGCGCTGTGCCTGCAATGTCACATGCGGCCGTACCCCGTTCCGGCTGTCACGCCATGAGCCTTGCTTGCGCCGTATTTTTGCTATCTTGTCGGCATTGCAACAGGATTTTGGCCCGTTCCGGCCGCTGCGTCTGCGACGCGACAATCGGACCACCAACCAAAACCCAAGTTGTGGCGCGGATTGCAGCGGTGCGACAGCACCGATGCACGCCGAGTCGAATCCAACTGCTGACGAGACTTAGGAGACCGACGATGCAAAAGGGCACCGTCAAATGGTTCAATCCGACGAAGGGTTACGGGTTCATCAAGCCGGCGGGCAGCGACAAGGATGTGTTCGTTCACATCTCGGCCGTTGAGCGCGCGGGCCTGTCCACCCTCAATGAAGGCCAAACCGTCGAGTACGAACTTGTGACCGGCCGCAACGGCAAGACATCCGCCGAAAATCTCAAGGTGGCATGACGGTCTAAGCCTTACGGGGTTGTTTCCCGTAACCCCCGGCAAAAAAAGCCGGGGGTTTTGTTTTTCGTTCAGGGCGAACCGGTCGCGGCCGGTTTGCCGTCGATCAGGCACTGGCCGCGCTCGATCCGAACGCGGCCTTCGGCGACGAGCCGCAGCGCCTGCGGATAGATGCGATGCTCCACCTCGAGCACGCGCGCTGCGAGCGATGCTTCGGTATCTGCGGCGAGCACAGGCACTGCGCCCTGAACGATGATGGGACCTGCGTCCATTTCCGGCACGACGAAATGCACCGTCGCGCCGTGCTCCTTCGCGCCGGCTTCGAGCGCGCGGGCGTGGGTGTCCAGGCCTTTGAATGCCGGGAGCAGGGCGGGGTGGATGTTGAGCATCCGGCCCTCCCATTGCCGCACGAACCACGGCGTCAAGAGCCGTATGAAGCCGGCAAGGCAAACCAGCTCTATGTTGCGCGCTTCAAGCTCGCGCTGCATGGCGCGCTCGAACGCCTCGCGATCGCGCCCGAACGGGCGATGATCAACCACGCTCGTTGGAATGTTTGCCGCCGCGGCCCGCTGCAGTCCCTGCGCCGACGGATCATTGGACAGCACGACGACGATCTCGGCCGGATAGGCCGGATCTCTCGCGGCCTCGATCAGCGCCACCATGTTGGAGCCGCGGCCGGAGATCAGGACGGCGACGCGCTTGCGGGGCATGTCGACGGGCCCTGGCTCAGAGGTTCAGCTTGCCGGTGTAGCTCACACGCGGCTTGCCCTTGGCCGCGGTCACGACCTCGCCGAGGCGGAGCACCGTTTCGCCTTCGCGCTCGAGCACCCTCATCACGGCGTCGGCTTTGCGCGGCTCGACCACGGCGACCATGCCGATGCCGCAATTGAAGGTGCGCAGCATCTCCTTCTCGGCGATGCTGCCCGCCGCGGCGAGCCATTGGAACACCGGCAGCACCGGGATGGAGCCGAGATCGATGCGGGCGCCGGCGTTCTTCGGCAGCACGCGCGGGATGTTGTCGGGAAATCCGCCGCCGGTGATATGCGCCAGCGCCTTGATCGCCCTGGTCTTGCGGATCGCGGCGAGCAGCGGCTTCACGTAGATGCGGGTCGGCGCAAGGATCGCCGCCCCGAGCTTTTTCTTGCCGTCGAACGGCGCGGGCGCGCTCCATTTCAGTTTCGACTTGGCGACGACCTTGCGCACCAGCGAAAAGCCGTTGGAGTGCACGCCTGACGAGGCGAGGCCGAGAATGACGTCGCCCGCGCGAATGTCGTTTCGCGGCAGCACCGCCTTGCGCTCGACCGCACCGACCGCGAAGCCTGCGAGGTCGTAGTCGTTGCCGTGATAGACGCCGGGCATCTCCGCGGTCTCGCCGCCGATCAGCGCGCAGCCGGCCTGCTTGCAGCCGCGGGCGATGCCCGCGACGATGGCGGCGCCCACCTTCGGGTCGAGCCTTCCGGTCGCGAAGTAGTCGAGGAAGAACAGCGGCTCGGCGCCCTGCACCACGAGATCGTTGACCGACATCGCCACGAGGTCGATGCCGACCGTGTCGTGGATCCCGGTGTCGATCGCGATCTTGACCTTGGTGCCGACGCCGTCGTTGGCCGCAACCAGCACCGGGTCCTTGAAGCCCGCGCGCTTGAGATCGAACAGCCCGCCGAAGCCGCCGATCTCGGCGTCCGCGCCCGGCCGCGCGGTCGCCTTCACCAGCGGCTTGATCAGGTCGACCATGCGGTTGCCGGCGTCGATGTCGACGCCGGATTGCGCATAGGTCAGGCCCTTTTTGCTCATGCCTCTGCCTATGTCGGAATCCGATTGCGTGCAATGGCGCAAACACCGATATACTCAGGGGAAATCGCAGTCGCGACGGGCGGGGGACAGCCGGTTGCTGCCGCGCCGCCGAGTGGCGCCAAGCGACACGAGGAGCCGGCGCGGCCGCTGCAAAAGTGCCCGCGCTGATGGCTCGCCAGCGCGGGTTGTGAGCCGGGGACTGACGTTTGAGCATTCCGAATCTGATTACGTTGGCGCGTATCCTGCTCGTGCCGGTCGTCGTCTGGGCGATCGCCACCGGGCAGATGTATTTCGCGTTCCTGCTGTTCCTTGCGGCCGGGATCAGCGACGCGGTCGACGGCTTTCTGGCCAAGCGCTTCGGCATGAAGACCGAGCTTGGCGCCTATCTCGATCCGCTCGCCGACAAGGTGCTGATCGTGTCGATCTACGTGGCGCTTGGGATTACTGGGGTCATTCCGCTCTGGATCGTGATCCTGGTGGTGTCCCGCGACATCATGATCGTGGGCGCGATCATCCTGTCCTGGCTGATCGACCGGCCGCTGCAGATCCGGCCGCACATGGTCTCCAAGGTCAACACCGCGGTGCAGATCGTGTTTGCCGGGCTGGTGCTCTTCGTCCATAGCTTTTCCCTCGAGGGCGAGCCGGTGTTGACACTGGTGATGGTTCTGGTCGCGGCCTTGACCTTGGTTTCCGTGGGCCTCTATCTCGCCGAGTGGGTGCGCCACATGAACTCTGCGGAGACCGGCAGATAGGCGGATTTTCGCGGATCCGGTGGTCGTGGCGGGGTGTGACCGGTACCGATGGCTCTTGAACGGCAGGTGATCTTCTGGGTCGGGGCGCTGGTGGTGTTCGCCGGCGTGCTGTGGCTGTTGAGCCCGGTGCTGCTGCCGTTCATTGCCGGCATGGCGCTCGCCTATCTGCTCGATCCGCTGGCGCGGTTTGGCGAACGTTTCGGCGTGAGCCGCGGCATTTCGGCGCTGATCGTACTCACGGTCGTGCTGGTTGCGCTGGCGCTTGCGGCGATGGCGGCGGCCCCGGTGATCGCAACGCAACTGGCGGCCTTCATCGACGAGGCGCCGGGCTATATCGCCAAGGTGCAGTCGATCCTGTCCGACCCGGGCAGGCCGTGGCTTTCCAGGATTTTCGGCGGTGTGACGCCTGCCGCCGACGCCCAGTCCGGCGGGGCGGTGTCGCAGGGCCTGGGCTTCGTCACGACGTTCCTGACGTCGCTGTGGTCGGGCGGACGCGCCGTGTTCTCGGTGCTGTCGCTGCTCATCATCACGCCGGTCGTGGCATTCTATCTGCTGGTCGACTGGGACCGCCTGGTGACGACGGTCGACAACTGGATCCCGCGGCATCACCGCGACACGGTGCGCGGGCTCGCCCGCGACATGGACGCCGCCATTGCCGGCTTCGTGCGCGGGCAGGCGGTGATCTGCCTGATCCTGGCGATCTTCTACGCCGTCGGCCTGACGCTCGCCGGGCTCAAGTCGGGATTTCTGATCGGCCTGATGACCGGGCTGTTCAGCTTCATTCCGTTCGTCGGCGCGTTCGGTGGTTTCCTTGTCGCGGCCATCGTCGCGGTGGCGCAGTTCTGGCCCGATTGGATTTCGATCGGGCTCGTGATCCTGGTGTTCGTGCTCGGCCAAGGGCTCGAAGGCTACATCCTGTCACCCAACCTCGTTGGCGCGAAGGTCGGCCTGCATCCGGTCTGGTTGATGTTTTCGTTGCTCGCCTTCGGCTATCTGTTCGGTTTCGCGGGCCTCTTGGTCGCCATTCCGCTCGCGGCGGCGATCGGCGTGCTGGTGCGTTTCTCCGTCCGCAAATATCAGCAAAGCCCGGTCTATACCGGCCAGCAAGGGCCGCGCTGACGTGGTGAGCCATAACGCCATCGCAAATGATGGATATCATCGGCAGCCGATGCAGCTCGCTCTCGCGCTCGATCATGCCGAAAGCCATGCCCGCGAGGATTTTCTTGCCGGCCCTTCGAACGCTGCAGCGCTGGCGTTGATCGAACGCTGGCCGGACTGGCCCGCGCGCACAGTGCTGCTGCGCGGGCCCGAGGGCTCCGGCAAGAGCCATCTGTCGGCGATCTGGGCGCGCGCCACGGGCGCCCGCACGCTGTCGCCGCGGATGCTCGACGGCGCGGAGGTGCCGGTCGCGCTTGCGACCGGCGCGCTGGTTCTGGAAAACCTCACCGAAGGTGCGTTCGACGAGGCGGCGCTGTTCCACCTGCTCAACCTCGCGCGCGAGGAACGCGCTTACGTGCTGATCACGGCGCGCACCGCGCCCACGGGCTGGCGGATCGCCACGCCCGATCTCGCCTCGCGGCTGCGCGCGCTGCCGGTGGTGGCGCTCGAGGTGCCCGACGACGCGCTGCTCCGCGCGGTGATCGTCAAGCTGTTCGCCGACCGTCAGCTCGCCGTGGACGAAAATCTGGTCGGATTTCTTGCGAACCGGATTGAACGCTCGTTTGCCGGAGCCCGCGAGGCGGTCCGCGCGTTGGACCGGGAGGCGCTGCGGCTGAAGCGTCCGGTCACCCGGGCGCTGGCCGGAGAGCTGTTCCGCTAGGGTCGCGGGGCAACCCGGGGCGACGTGCCGCCCGGAACACCAGCCTTGACGCCTTGGCCGTCCGGCGGTTTTGTCATCCTTGCGTCACCAAGTCCGGCCATGATGCGCCGTCACAAAATTGTCATAGGTCACATGAGCGAAGCCGCACAATATTTTTTTTTATGGGGGGAATCTGGATGTGCCGCGGCCGCCGTAGCGGCCGCCCGGCCGGCCGAATCCGCCCCCGACCTGGGCGACAGCCCGGACCGCTTCATCAACCGGGAGCTGTCCTGGCTGCACTTCAATCGCCGCGTTCTAGAGGAGGCCGAGAACCCCAACCATCCTCTGTTCGAGAAGGTCCGGTTCCTTTCGATCTCGGCCAACAATCTCGACGAGTTCTTCATGGTCCGGGTTGCCGGCCTCAAGGCGCAGGTGCGCGCCGGCATCACCACCAGGAGCCCCGACGGCATGACCCCCGGCGAGCAGCTCGCCAGGATCAGCGAAGGCGTCTCGAGCCTTGCCTCCGATCAGCAGGCGCGCTGGCGCGAGCTGCGCGAGGAGCTCAAGGCCGCCAACGTCCTGGTGGTCGAGGCCGACAGCCTGAAGAAGGCCGACCGCACCTGGCTCGAAGACTACTTCCTGCAATACATCTTTCCGGTGCTGACGCCGCTCGCGATCGACCCGGCGCATCCGTTCCCGTTCATTCCCAATCTCGGCTTTTCCATCGCCTATCAGCTCGCCCGCACCAGCGACGGCAAAGCGATGAACGCGCTCATTCGCGTGCCGCAGAAGATCGAGCGCTTCATCCGCCTCCCCCTGGCCGAGGGCGGGCCGGCGCGGGTGATGACGCTCGAGCAGGCGACCGGACTGTTCATTCCCCGGCTGTTCCCCGGCTACACCGTGAAGGGGCAGGGCGCGTTCCGCATCGTCCGCGACTCGGACGTTGAAGTTGAAGAAGAGGCGGAAGACCTGGTGCGACTGTTCGAAAGCGCGCTCAAGCGCCGCCGTCGCGGCTCGGTGATCCGCCTCGAGATGGAAGCGCCGATGCCGATGGAGCTCCGGCGCTTCGTGCAGCGCGCGCTTGCGGTGACCGACGACGAGGTGTTCCTGGTCGACGGCATGCTGGCGCTCTCGGAGATGTCGCAGCTTCTCGCCATCGACCGGCCCGACCTCGAATTCGTGCCGTACAATCCGCGCTTCCCCGAGCGCATCCGCGACCATGCCGGCGACTGCTTCGCCGCGATCCGCCAGAAGGATCTGATCGTCCATCATCCTTACGAGTCGTTCGACGTGGTGGTGCAGTTCCTGCAGCAGGCGGCGCGCGACCCCGACGTGATCGCCATCAAGCAGACGCTGTATCGCACCTCCAAGGATTCACCGATCGTCCGCACGCTCGCCGAAGCCGCCGAAGCCGGCAAGTCGGTCACCGCCGTGGTGGAGCTGAAGGCGCGCTTCGACGAAGAGGCCAACATCCGCTGGGCCCGCGACCTGGAGCGCGCCGGCGCGCAGGTGGTCTACGGCTTCTTCGAGCTCAAGACCCACTCCAAGCTGTCGCAGGTGGTGCGCCGGGAGGGCGGGCAGCTCGTGTCCTACGTCCACGTCGGCACCGGCAACTATCATCCGCAGACTGCGCGCATCTACACCGACCTTTCGTTCTTCACCTCCGATCCGGTGATCGCCCGCGACGTCGGCCGCATCTTCAATTTCGTCACCGGCTACGCCGAGCCGGCCGAGCTCGAGAAGATGGCGGTGTCGCCGGTCAACCTGCGGCAGCATATCTGCGAGCACATCGATCGGGAGATCGCCTATGCCAAGGCCGGCAAGCCCGCGGCGATCTGGATGAAGGACAATGCGATGGTCGATGCCGAGATCATCGACAAGCTCTACGACGCCTCGCGCGCGGGGGTGCAGATCGACCTCGTGGTGCGCGGCATCTGCTGCCTGCGGCCCGGCCTGCCGGGCCTGTCGGAGAACATCCGCGTCAAGTCGATCGTCGGCCGCTTCCTGGAGCACAGCCGCATCTATTGCTTCGGCGAGGGATACGGCCTGCCGCACCCGAGGGCGGCGGTCTACATCTCCTCCGCCGACATGATGCCGCGCAATCTCGACCGTCGGGTCGAGGCGTTGTGCCCGATCCTCAATCCAACTGTGCATGAGCAGGTTCTCGACCAGATCATGCTTGCGAATCTGAAGGACAACGAACAAAGCTGGCTGCTGCTGCCCGACGGCTCGTCCAAGCGCATCAAGGCGGCCGCAGGCGAAGAGCCTTTCAACGCGCACAAGTATTTCATGACCAATCCGAGCCTCTCCGGTCGTGGCAAGTCGTTCAAGGAGTCATCCCCCCGCACTCTGACGCGGCGGACCGCGCGTGCTTGAGAAGCTGACACCGGCCGTCACCGTGGCGCAGGGGCGCCTCGACTATGGGCCGCCGGTTGCAGTGATCGACATCGGCTCGAACTCGGTGCGTCTCGTGGTCTACGAGGGCGTGACGCGAAGCCCCACCCCGCTGTTCAACGAGAAGACGCTCGCGGGTCTCGGCCGCGAGGTGCAGACCAAGGGACTGCTGTCCGCCGATGCGGTGGAGAAGGCGCTGGCGGCGCTGAAGCGCTTCCGCGCGCTGTGCGACACCATGCGGGTGCAGAAGCTCTGGGTGGTGGCGACGGCGGCCTGCCGCGATGCGAGGAACGGCAAGGAATTCATCGCCGCGGCCGAGCAGATCTGCCGCACCAGGATCGACATCATCTCCGGGCAGCGCGAGGCGGAGCTGACCGCGCTCGGCGTGGTGTCCGGCTTCCACAAGCCCGACGGCGTCGTTGGCGATCTCGGCGGCGGCTCGCTCGAGTTGGTGGACGTGCACGGCGCCCGGATCAAGCCCGGCACCACGCTGCCGCTCGGCGGCCTTGCGCTCGAGGATCTTGCCGGCCACTCGGTCAAGCGGGCGGAGAAGATCGTCAAGGATGCCTTCGACGGTCTCAAGCTTCTGAAGGCCGGCAAGGGGCGCAGCTTCTACGCGGTCGGCGGCACCTGGCGCGCGCTCGGGCATTTGCATATGGCGCAGACCGGGTATCCGCTGCACGTCATGCACGGCTATGTGATCCGCGCCAAGGAGGCGCTGGAGTTCGCCCGGCTGGTGCGGCGCGTCAATCCGGAGAGCCTGTCGCAGATCGAGGTGGTGAACGCCGCCCGCCGTGAATTGCTGCCTTATGCGGCGCTGGTGCTGGAGCATATCGTGCGCACCGCCGAGCCGCGCGACGTGGTGTTCTCCGCGCTCGGCGTCCGCGAGGGGCTGCTGTACTCGCTGCTCACCGCGGAGGAGCGCCGCAAGGACGCTCTGCTCGTGGCCGCGCAGGAGCTCAATCTTCTCCGCTCGCGCTCGCCGCAGCACGGCGAGGAGCTGGTCGACTGGACCGACGCCTTCATGGCGACCTCCGGCATCGACGAGAACGCCGAGGAGAAGCGCCTGCGCCATGCCGCGTGCCTGTTGGCCGATATTGGTTGGCGCGCGCATCCCGACTACCGCGGCGAGCAGTCGCTCAACATCATTGCGCATGCCGGGTTCGTCGCAATCGACCATCCGGGCCGCGCCTATATCGCGCTCGCGATCTTCTTCCGCCATATGGGGCTCCTGCACGACGAGGAGCTGTCGCCCCGCATCCGCGAGCTCGCCTCGACCCGCACCCTCGATCGCGCCCGGGTGCTCGGCGCGGCGCTCCGCGTCGCCTATATGGTGTCCGCCTCGCAGCCCGGCGTGCTGCCGCGTGCGCCGCTGAAGGTGGAGCGGCATCGCCTGGTGCTGCGGCTCGAGGGCGACTGCGTCGCGCTCGCCGGCGAACGCGTCTCGTCGCGCCTCAAGCATCTGGCGCGTCTCGTCGGCCGCGAGCCGGTGGTCCTTTGCCGCTGAGGGCGCATGTCCCGGAAAAGTGGGCACCGGTTTTCCGAAAAGGACATGCGCAAACGAAAGAGCATGTCCCGGAAAAGTGGGCACCGGTTTTCCGAAAAGGACATGCGCAGGCGAAAGAGCGCGGCTTAAGCGCATGTCCGACGAAGCCCAGCAGATCGTCGGCACCTGGCAGCTTGTCTCGGTGATGTACGAGGACCAGGCGACCAAGGCGCTGACCCCGATCATGGGCGACAACCCGCGCGGCTATCAGATCGCCACCAAGGACGGCCGCTGGCTTGCGCTCGCGACGCCCACCGGACGCAAGGTGCCGGAGACCGACGAGGAACGGGCACAGGCGTTCCGCACCATGATCGCCTATTCGGGCCGCTACCGCGTCGAAGGCAGCACCATCACCACCAAGGTCGAGGCTGCCTGGAACGAATCCTGGGTCGGCGGCGAACAGGTCCGCCACATCCGCTTCGAGGGCGACAAGCTCTTTATCGAGAGCCCGCCGATGCCGCATCCGAACATGTACGGCAAGACCGTGCGGGTGATCGTCGTCTGGCAGCGCGAGGCCTGAACTCCGCGGTGCGGCGCGCGGCGAATCGCGCCACCTGCAACCAATAGCGCCGCCGACCCCCGGGTTCCGCCTGGAACGCTGGCCGGATAACGGCGTTGCATCCCTGAATACTGCAAAGCATTTGCGGATCAGGGAGAAGGCCGTGGCTTTGATCAGGCAGCGAACCGGATTTTTCGCCAACCATCCGGTTCTCACCGCAACGACCGCGGCGAGCGGCGGTGTGCTGCTTGGCGCTTATGTGGCGATGCAGATCTTTGCCGCGCCGATCCCAAACGACGCCAAGGTTCCTGCGGCTGCGCCGGTCGCCGACGCGAAGCCGCCGGTGAAGCAGGTCGAGAAGCCCGTCGAAACAACGGGCTCTGCCCCGGCGAAGGAGGACGTCGCCGCGGCCGATCGCTGCGAGGGGCAGACCTGGCCGTATCTCACGCGCGAGTGCACCGAGCAGATGCAGAAGAATCGCCCGGCGCGGGCCGTGGCAACGGATCGCGTGGAGAAGCCCGCGCCGGAAGCGCCGGCGGCGCCGCAAACCCAATCCGTTGCCGCGCAGCCTGCACCCGACACACAGGCTGCTCCGCCTGCGGCGGCACCAATCGTCGCTTCGTCGGGCGTCGCCGTGCCGCCGAACGCCGCTCCTTCCGCGCCGGCCACAAAGCCGGCTGAGCCCGCGCCGCCGACATCTGTCACGGCCTCTGCGCCGGCCAGACCGCAACAAGATGCAGCCAGCGCCAACGAGCCGGCGCCTGCAACGAAGGCTGCGGAAAAGTCCGCCGAAAAGCGCAAGATCAAACAAGCCAGAGAGCGCGCCAGGAAGCAGGAACGGGCCCGGGACCATCTGGACGAAGGCAACGGCGTTGCGTTCGCCGGCTCCGAACGCGGCCGCGAGCTTCGCGAGCGTGATGACCGGAGGCGTGAGGTTCGTCAGCGCGATGACCGGGACCAGGAGATGCGGGATCGCGTCGACGATGAACGCATGGACCGTGCCGAACGCCGCAGCCTGCGCGCTGAGAGCCGGTCGGATCGCCCGCGCCGCGAGCGTGTCGTGACCAGCCGCGACGCGGACGACGAGGATGCGGTCCCCGAGCGCCGCGGCCGCCGCGTGATCGTGATCGAGCGCGATGGCGGCGAGGCACCAGCGCGGTCACGCGCGTCTTCGGCTGACGCATCAGCGCGTTCACGCGCGTCTTCGGCTGACGCATCAGCGCGTTCACGCGCGT
The DNA here is from genome assembly GCA_019746355.1 of Xanthobacteraceae bacterium. The sequence goes on from JAIESC010000048.1 coordinate 23,156, forward strand.
CTTCGGCTGACGCATCAGCGCGTTCACGCGCGTCTTCGGCTGACAATGCCGGCGGCGGGCTGTTTGGCGGCCTGTTCGGCGGCGGTTTCGGCGACTAACGCTCGACCGCAATCACACGGCTGCGCTGGATCGCCAGCGACAGTTGCCCGTGCTTGAGCGCCAGCGCCTTCTCGCCGAACATCTCGCGCCGCCAGCCTTTCATCGCCGGCACGTCGGCATGGTCGTCGGCGGCGATGCGGTCGAGATCGTCGACCGTGGCGATCACCTTGGCGGCAACGCCGTGGTGCTCCGCGGTCATCCGCAGCAGCACCTTGAGGAGCTCCACCGTTGCCGAGCCGTTCGGCGCGCCCCTCGGGCGTTCGATCGGCGGCAAGGTCTTCGGATCGCGCGCCAGCCCGCGCTTGACCGCCTCGATGATGCCTTCGCCCCACTTCGACCGCTCGAAGCCTTTGGGCAAAGAGCGCAGCGCCGAGAGCCGCTCGACTGAGGTCGGGGCCTGCACGACGATGTCGCCGATGGCGTCGTCCTTGAGCACGCGCGAGCGCGGCACGTCGCGGGTCTGCGCCTCGCGCTCGCGCCAGGCGGCCACCTCGATGAGCACCGCCAGCTCCTTCGGCTTGCGGACGCGGGTCTTGAGCCGCATCCAGGCACGTTCGGGCTCGGCGCGATAGGTGTCGGGCGAGGTGAGGATCTCCATCTCGTCGTCCATCCAGCCGGCGCGGCCTTGACGGCCGAGGTCGGCCAGGAGTTGCGTGTAAACGTCGCGCAGATGCGTTACGTCGGAGATCGCGTAGGTGATCTGTGCCGGCGTCAGCGGGCGCCGCGTCCAGTCGGTGAAGCGGTGCGACTTGTCGAGCGCGTCGCCGGTGATGCGCTGCACGAGCGCGTCGTATGAGATCGAGTCGCCATAGCCCAGCACCATGGCGGCGACCTGAGTGTCGAACAGCGGATGCGGGACGATGCCCGCGCGATGCCAGACGATCTCGATGTCCTGACGGGCGGCGTGAAACACCTTCAGCACCTTTTCATTGCCCATCAATTTGAAAAATGGCGCGAGATCGATGCCGGGCGCCAGCGCGTCGATCACCACCGCCTCGTCGCTGCACGCGATCTGCGCCACGCACAGCAGCGGGTAGTAGGTGGTCTCGCGCAAAAACTCGGTATCGACGGTGACGAAGGGGTGGCTCGCGAGCCGCTCACAGACCGCGGCCAGTTCGTCCGTCGTGGTAATCAGTTCCATGCTGGACGCTTACATAGCGCGGTCAAAACGGCGACGCCAAGGCTCAATCGCTGAAACGGCTGAATATCCGGCGGATTGCCCAGGTGATTGACCGGGTCATAGCCCGCGAACCGGCGGCATGAAGATGAACGGCCAGGGCGAGGGGAACGGCCCGACCGGCACGTCGATCAGCGTCGGCCCGTCGCGGCGGGCCAGCGCCCGCCGCAGCACAGGACGAAGTTCCTCGGGCGTGCGGGCGCGGTCGCCGGCCGCGCCGAAACTCTCCGCAAACTTGACGAAATCGGGATTGGCGAGGTCGCTTGCGATCAGCCGGTTGCCGAACCGCTCCTGCTGAATGCGGCGGACATTGCCGAACGCGCCATCGTTGAACACGATCGCGACGAGCGGGATGCGGTGGCGCACGGCGGTCGCCATTTCGTTGGCGGTGAACATGAAGCCGCCATCGCCGGAGATCGACACCACCGGAACGTCGCGCCGCGCGTCGGCGACGCCCAGGGCGGTTGCGAAGCCCCAGCCGAGATTGTCCTGATAGCCGGGCGAAAGGAACGTCCGCGGCTTGAAAACCGGGAAGGCGAGGCGGGCGGCGAAGCCGAGCTGCGTCACCTCGTCGACGAAAATGCCGTCGTCGGGAAGCTCTGAGCGGATCGCATCGAGCCAGGCGATCTGCGGGCCGATGGATTCCTCGAGGCGCTTTTTCCAGCCGGCCTGCCGGCCCGCCATCTCGGACTGGCGCGAGGCGCGCTTGGCGTTGTGCGCGGGCAGGGCATCGAGCAGGCGCTTGAGCACCGGCTTGGCGTCGCCGATCAGCGCCGCCGCGGGTTTATGCAGCCGGCCCGGCTCCTCCGGATCGGCGTCGACCTGGATCACCTTGAGCGTCTTGTCGATGCCCCATTGCTTGAACTGCATGAGCAGGCGCGAGCCCACGCTTAAGACCACGTCGGCCTCGCCCCACAGCTCGTGGCCGAGCGGCAGCGTCACGCTCAGCGGATCGCGGCTGTCGAGCACGCCGCGGCCGCGGCGATAGCCGAGCACCGGGGCCTGAAGCATGGCGGCGAGGGCGGTGACTTCGGAGGCCGCACCCTGCGCGCCGCCGCCGCAGATGATCATCGGATTTTTCGCGGCACCGAGCAGCTTTGCCGCCTTGCGGATCGCGGTCTCGTCGAGCTTCGGCCGCCGCACCGGCAAGGGCGGCAGCGGCGCGACCTGGCCCGGCTTGCCCCAGACATCGATCGCGCATTGCAGCGAGGCGGGACCGGGACGCTTTTCGCCCATCGAGCGGATGGCTTCGGCGACGAGCCGCGGCGCCTGCTCGGCCTTGCGGATCAGCGCCGAGTAATCGACCAGCCGCTTCAGGATGCCGGCCTGGTCGCGGATTTCGTGCAGGTGGCCGAGGTGCTTGCCGATGTCGGCGTCGGGAATTTCGCCGATCAGCGCCAGCACCGGCGCGTTCATCGAATAGGCAGTGAGCAGCGCCGCGGCGGAGTTGAGCAGGCCCGGTCCCGGCACCACGGCATAGGCCGAGGGCTTGCCGGTGGCGAGCGCCGCGCCGAGCGCCATGTAGCCCGCGCCCTGTTCGTGACGCGTGTGGACCACGCGCATCCGGTCTTGGCCGGCCTTGAACAGCGCCTCGAACAGGAGGTCGTTCTGCACGCCCGGCAGTGCGTAGATCGTGCCGATGCCGTGCGCGATCATGCCTTCGACCACCGCGTCGGCGGCGGTCATCGCGGTGGCGTTTGCGGCTGATTTTTTCCCGGGCGACTTCACGCGAAATTCTTGGCTTATTTTTCCGGCACCGAATTGATCAGGATCATGGCCTTCAGGAGTTCGTGCGGCTGCCCCTTGCCGAAGGTCTTTTCCAGGAGGGCGTCGATCCGGCCGGTGCGATAGAGCCGGGCAAGGGTGCGGTCAACCAGCAGGCGGAAGGCGCCGTCGTCGCGCGGCAGCGCCAATGCGTAGGTCTCGTAGCTGAAATACTCCCGGCTGATGTCGAAGCCCGGCCGGCCGCCCTCCCGGAGGATGGCGAGGATGATGCCGCGGTCGGCAAAGTATGCGTCGAGCTTGTCCTCGGCCAGCATGTCGAAGCCGCCGCGGTGGTCTGGCACGGCGACGACAGTCGATCGCAGGCCGAGATCCTGGATCGCGGTGCGCAGCGTGCGCTCGGTGGTGGTGCCTTCAAGGACGCCGACTCGCTTGCCGGCAAGGTCTTCGTAGATGCGCACCGGCTTGCCGGTGCGCGAGATCGCGCTCGCCCCGTCGAGGAACGTCGGAATGGAGAAATCGACCAGTTCCCGCCGCTCGATCGTGACCGAGCTTGGATCGCACAGGATATCGACGCGTCCATCGCGGACCGCCTCGAAGCGGCTGTCGGGCGGCACCAGGACGTATTCGGTCCGCACGTTCGGCCCAAGCGCCGCCGCGATCTCGGTGCACAGGTCGACGATGTAGCCCGCGGCTTGGCCGTGGTCGTTGCGGTAGGAATAGGGCTTGGCGTCGGCACGGTAGCCGATGCGGAACACGCCGCTGTCCCGGACCCGGTCGAGGGCGCCGGCAGAGGCTGCCTGCGGCAGGACCGCGAGGGCGGCCAGAATCGCAAGCAATCGGGATGTGGAGGCTGACATTGACGGTTCTTCGCGGGACGTTACGGATCGTCAGTTTTGAATCAATCGGGCCCGGCCGCAATGGCACCTTGGCAAGGGTCTGCCTTGACAAAGACACCCCTGCATGTGCCTTGTCCGCCGCCTAAAAGCGGCGTTTCCCCTCGATTCCAGCGGGTTTCCAGCATGCATCGTTACCGCACCCATACCTGTGGCGCGCTCCGCGAAAGCGACATCGGCAAGGAGGTCCGGCTGTCCGGCTGGTGCCATCGCATCCGCGACCACGGCGGCGTGCTGTTCATCGACCTGCGCGACCATTACGGGCTCACGCAGGTGGTGGCGGATCCCGACAGTCCGGCGTTCAGGACCGCCGAGACGCTGCGCGCCGAATGGGTGGTGAAGATCGACGGCAGGGTCAGGGCGCGCCCGGCCGGGACCGAGAACCCGGAGATGCCGACCGGCAAGGTCGAGGTCTATATCACCGCGATCGAGGTGCTGGGGCCGGCCGGTGAGCTGCCGATGCCCGTCTTTGGCGATCAGGAATATCCAGAGGAAACAAGGCTCAAGTACCGGTTCCTCGACCTGCGTCGCGACAAGCTCCACAACAACATCATGACCCGCGGCAAGGTGATTGATTCCATTCGCCGCCGCATGAAGGAGCAGGGCTTCTTCGAGTTCCAGACGCCGATCCTCACCGCGTCGAGCCCTGAGGGCGCGCGCGACTATCTCGTGCCGTCGCGCATCCATCCCGGAAAGTTCTACGCGCTGCCGCAGGCGCCGCAGCAGTTCAAGCAGCTCATCATGGTGTCGGGCTTCGACCGCTACTTCCAGATCGCGCCCTGCTTCCGTGACGAGGACGCCCGCGCCGACCGCTCGCCCGGAGAGTTTTACCAGCTCGATCTCGAGATGAGCTTCGTCACCCAGCAGGACGTGTTCGACGCGGTCGAGCCGGTGATGCGCGGGGTGTTCGAGGAGTTTTCCGGCGGCAAGCCGGTGACGCCGAAGTTTCCGATGATCCCCTACGCCGAGGCGATGCGGAAATACGGCTCCGACAAGCCGGACCTGCGCAACCCGATCGAGATGCAGAACGTCAGCGAAGCCTTCCGCGGTTCGGGCTTCAAGATCTTCGCCAACATGCTCGCCTCCGACCCAAAGGTGGAGGTCTGGGCGATCCCGGCCAAGGGCGGCGGCAACCGTGCCTTCTGCGACCGCATGAACGCCTGGGCACAGCACGAGGGCCAGCCGGGGCTCGGCTACATCTTCTGGCGCGAGGGCGAGGAGGGCGGCGCGGGGCCGCTTGCGAAAAATATCGGACCGGAGCGGACCAGGCAGATCGCCGATCAGCTCGGCCTCGGTGTCGGCGACGCGGTGTTCTTCATCGCCGGAAGACCTGCGCAGTTCGTCAAGTTCGCGGGACCTGCGCGCACGAAAGTGGGCGAGGAGTTGAACCTCATCAAGAAGGATCGGTTCGACTTCTGCTGGATCGTCGACTTCCCGATGTTCGAATGGAACGAGGAGGAGAAGAAGATCGACTTCTCGCACAACCCGTTCTCCATGCCGAACATGGACGTGGACGAGTTCTTGAAGCTCGACCCGAACGACCACGAGAAGATCCTCGGCATGAAGGCCATCCAATACGACATCGTCTGCAACGGCGTGGAGCTGTCGTCGGGCGCGATCCGCAATCACCGCCCGGACGTGATGAAGAAGGCGTTTGCGATCGCCGGCTACGGCGAGGACGTGCTGGAGGCGAAGTTCGGCGGCATGCTGCGCGCGCTGTCGCTCGGCGCGCCGCCGCACGGCGGCATTGCGCCGGGCATCGACCGCATCGTCATGCTGCTGTGCGGCGAGGAGAACTTGCGCGAGGTGGTGCTGTTCCCGATGAACCAGCGCGCCGAGGACCTGCTGATGGGAGCGCCATCGGAGGTCACGCCCAAGCAGTTGCGCGAGCTGCATATCCGGCTCAATCTGCCCGATAAGAAGTAGGCGCCAGGTTGGCTTCGTAGCCCGCATGGCGCGCAGCGGAATGCGGGGTTCGCGCGTCGTCCCGGATTTCGCCATAGCGCGCCGAAGACGCGCGTGAACGCGCTCATGGCTTCATCCGGGCTACGCCGCTTCATATCAGGCTGAACCTGCCGGAGAAGAAATAGGCGAGTTCTGCTGCTATTCTCCCCTGCGGAATGCGGGGAGGCTTGCATGGCAACATCAGCGATGATCGATCCCGGCTACGTCCGGACCATGGCCGCCTACAACGCCGAGATGAATCGCCGCCTCTACGAGGCCGCCGAACGCATTCCCGATGCGGACCGGCGGCAGGATCGCGGCGCGTTCTGGGGCTCGCTGCACGGCACGCTGTGCCACATCCTGTGGGGCGACCGGATGTGGATGGCGCGCTTCGACGGCTGGGAAAAGCCCGCGGTGATCCAGAAGGACAGCGCCGGGCTGATCGAGGACTTCGACGAGCTGCGGCACCAGCGCGGCCTCGACGATGCGCGGATTTCCGACTGGGCTGCCCGGGTGACGCCGGACTGGCTCGCCGCGGACCAGGTCTGGTTCAGCGCCTCGGTGCAGCGCGAGATGCGGCAGCCGCGCAGCTTCCTGGTGACGCATTTCTTCAACCACCAGACCCACCACCGCGGCCAGGCGCACGCGCTGATCACCGCGTTCGGCGAGAAGACCGGCGACACCGATCTGTTCCTTGTGGTGCCGCCGGCCTGAAGCGTTCAGGCGGCAATGCTGTCGGCGGTCAGGAACGCCGAGATCGGCCGGTAAAACGTCCATTGCGCGCCGGCGACGGGCTCGGCCGATCGTTCCGGCGTCTCCGGATCGGCCTGGCAAGAAAGTCCGATCAGCGGCGTGTGGCGGTCGAGGCCGATGACCGGCAGCCACAGGATGTCGTGCTCCGAACGGGCGAGCTGCGTGCGGGCGGCTTCGGCGTCGCCCGCGCTCACGCCGTCGAACGCGACCACCTCGAGCGCGCCGCCGGGGGCAACAGCGAAGTCGTGCTCGCGCGCCGCGCCGCCGTCGAACAGGTCGCGGCTCCAGTTCGTCACGTATGGGGACCAGTCGAAGAAGCCCCAGTCGGAGGTGTATTCCTGCGTCTCGAAGGCGTCAGGGGAGGAGAGCGTCCACAGCGCCAGATAGTTTCGTTCGCTGCCGCCGGTCCGCCGAAAGCGCTGGCAGGAGCGGAAGTGCGGCTTCTTCAGCATCTGCGCGATCTTCGGTCCGCTGTACCACTCGTTCCAGGCCTGCTCCTTGCCGGGATCGGCGAAGTCGCAGCGGACGATGTAGACGGAGCTCACCGGACCGTTCCTGTCGCAACTCGGGCCATAGCGCGTCGAAGACGCGCGTTACCGCGCTGTTGGCGCTCCCTCCCCCTGAAAGGGGGAGGATTGGGGTGGGGGTCCATTTTGGCCCAATTATCTCTGCGGCAGCGGGATGAACTCGATCTCGTCGCCCGGCACCTTCTGGAAATGCCCCGCGGTCCACTCCGCCTTGGCCTGCTCGATGCGGTCCTTGCGTGACGACACGAAATTCCACCAGATGTGGCGCGGGCCGTCCAGCGGCTCGCCGCCGAACAGCGCGATATGCGCGTCGCTGACAGCCTTGATGGTGATGCGGTCGCCGGGCTTGAACACCAGCAGCCGGCCGCCGCCGAAGCGGTCGCCGGCAATTTCGATCTCGCCGTCGATCAGATAGGCCGCGCGCTCGACGTGGTCGGCGTCGAACGGCAGCTGGCTTCCGGCTTTCAGCTTGGCGTCGGCGAACAGCGTTTCGGAGGCGGCGACGACCGGTGAGCGCTTGCCGTAGGCGCCGCCGACCACCACGCGCACCGAGCTGCCGTTGTCCGCAACCATCGGGAATTCGCCGACCGCGTGATGCGCGAAGGCCGGGTCGGTTTCCTCCTTCGCCGCAGGCAGCGCGACCCACATCTGCAGGCCGTGCAGGCTGTCGCCCCTGGCGCGCCGCTCGGTGCCGGTGCGCTCGGAATGCACGATGCCCTTGCCCGCGGTCATCCAGTTCACCTCGCCCGGGCGGATCGGCACGGCGGTGCCGAGACTGTCGCGGTGCATGATCTCGCCGTCGAACAGGTAGGTGACGGTGGCAAGCCCGATGTGCGGATGCGGCCGCACGTCGAGGCCGGTGCCTGTCTTGAACACGGTGGGCCCGAAGTGATCGAAGAAGACGAACGGCCCGACCATGCGCGACTGGATCGAGGGCAGCGCGCGCCGCACCGTAAATCCATCGCCGAGGTCGGCGGTGCGCGGCACGATCACGGTCTTGAGCGCATCGCACTGGTATCTGTCGCCGGGAGCGGGGTCTTTGCCGGGGAAGAAACTCATGGAGGTCTCCTTGCCGCCGATATATAGGACGGCGGCGGCGTGGCTGCCATCGGGCAGACCCGAAGTTCGCAAAAGCGCCCGCTGCGCGATCGTGCGAACTTCGGAGGCCGGCGCTATGCCGTCTTGAGCTTCGGCAGCAGCTTCTTTGCCGTCTCGTTCTCGATCGCGCGCAGGTCGGCAGCGGAGAACGTCCACGCCGCGATCCCGTCATTGACCTCGGCGCCGTCGCGATACGGATAGTCGGTGCCGTACAGCACCTGCGACACGCCGACCATCTCGAACAGGGCCGCAAGCTGGGCCTTGGTGTTGCCCTGCGCCAGCTCGTAATAGAACTTCTGGAATTCCGGGATCGGGCCGTTCGGCAAATGCGCGTGCTTCTGCACCTGCTGCTGCCGGACGAAGCGGGCGGTCAGGAACGGCAGCGTGCCGCCCGAATGCGAGAAGATCCAGCGGATGTCCGGATACTTCTGCGACGCGCCGCTGAACACCAGGTGTGCGACAGTGCGCGTGGTGTCGGTCGCATATTCGATCGATCCCGGCGGAATGCCCGGCACCACGTTGTTGCAGCAGTTCGGCGTGAGCGGATGCACGTAGACCACCGCCTTGCGGCGGTTGAGCTCCTCGTACACCGGCGCGAACGACGGGTCGCCGTGATACTTGCCGTCGTAGCTGGTCAGCAGCCCGAAGCCGTCGGCCTTGAGCGTGTCGAGCGCGTATTCGATCTCCTTGAGGCTGCCTTCGACATCGAGCGGCGAGATCGTCGCGAACAGGCCGAACCGGCCGGGGTGCTCCTGCACGAGCTTGGCGCCGTACTCGTTGATGGCGCGGCCGAGCGAGCGCGACTCCTGCACGTCGCCGTACCACGTGCCCGGCTGCACCTGCGACAGCACGGAGGTGGCAATCCCGCTCTTGTCCATGACCTCGAGCGACATCTGCGGCGACCATTTCGGCGCGCCCATCTTGTGCCTGGTCAGCGCCTCGCGGTGCACCTGCGGCAGGAAATGGTGATGCACGTCGATCCTTGTTTTGGCAGGCTGCGCCAGGACAGGCGTCGTGACGGCGGGCGCGCCCACCGTCCCGGCCGCGGCGCCAAGCCCGAACGCGGCCAGGCCGCCGGCGAGGAAATTGCGCCGGTCGAGCGGCACGCTGCTGCGCACGGGCGGGACGTCGCAGCAGGCGCAATTGGTGAAGAGCTTGCGCGTCTTCGACACGCCCGATCCAAATCCGGTCATGGCCATCCTCCCCATAGGGCACCTCTTCGAGCGGGCGCATTCGTTGATGCGCCTAGCTTGGCGCATCGGCATTTCGGGTCAAGGCGGCTCGCGCCGAAACTTCCGCGGTCATTCCGGGGCGCTCGCGTCAGCGAGCGAGCCCGGAATCCAGATGCAAGCACCGTCGCCTCAACTGGATTCCGGGTTCACGCGCACAGCGCGTCGAAGACGCGCGTGAACGCGCTGGTGCGCGCGTGCCCCGGAATGGCGGCGGTGGGTGACGGCTGGCAGCTAGCCCTGCTTCAGCCGCGGGATCAGCTTCAGCGCCACCTCGCGCTCGATCGAGCGGATTTCGTCGTGCTTGAAGCCATAGTCGGCGATGCCGCCGTTCACCTCGGCGCCGTCGCGGAACGGGAAGTCGGTGCCGTAGAGCACCTGCGACACCGGCACCATCCTGAGCAGCGCCGCGATCTGGCCGCCCGTGTTGCCCTGCGCCAGCTCGTAATAGAACCTCCTGAACTCCGGCAGCGGTCCGTTCGGCAGATGCGCCGGCTTGCGCTCTTCGGCGAGACGCACAAAACGCCCGCTGAGGAACGGCAGCGTGCCGCCGGAATGCGAGAAGATCCAGCGGATGTCGGGATACTTTACCGACAGGCCGCTCATCACCAGCTGGCCGATGGTGCGCGTACTGTCGGTCGCATATTCGATGGTGGAGGGCGGCAGGCCCTCGGCCACGCGGCCGCAGCAGTTTGGCGTGGTCGGGTGCACATAGACCAGCGCCTTCCTGCGGTTAAGCTCCTGATAGACCGGCTCGAACGTGCGGTCGCCGAGATACTTGTCGCCATAGCTCGTCATCAGGCCGATCCCGTCGGCCTTCAGCGTGTCGAGCGCGTATTCGATCTCCCTGAGGCTGCCTTCGGTGTCCGGCGGCGAGATCGTCGCGAACTGCCCGAACCGGCCCGGATGATCCTGGATCATCTTCGCCGCGTATTCGTTGCACTCGCGGCCGAGCTTGCGCGACAGCGCCACGTCGTCGGCGAACCAGGTCGCGGGCTGCACCAGCGAGACGATCGAGGTGGCGATGCCGCTCTTGTCCATATCCTCGACCGACATCTGTGCCGTCCATTTCGGCGGCCGTCCGCCGCTCCGCCGTGTCGCCATCACGTCGGCGTGGAACGGCGGAACGAAATGATGATGCACGTCGATGCGGGTCTTGGCGGGCTGCGCTTGCGCCTTCGGCACGGCGGAGATCGCGGCGGCACCGAGCCCAAGGCCGAGCTCAAGGCTCGCGATGCCGCCGGCGAGAAAGTTGCGCCGCGTCGGTGCGCGTGGTGAGGCGGCGAACCCCGGCGGGCAGCAACCGCAATGTGACAGCAACGATCCGAACTTCGCCCGCATCGCAAATCTCCCCGGAGTTGCGTCTCTGCGGACGCATCGAAGCGGAGTGTTGGTGCTTTCGGAATGCCGGTCAAGACGGCGACGCCGTCGCGCGCCGTTCGTCAACCGGGACGTGCGATATGGGTCAGCTTCTCTGTCTTGAACCGCGCGATGCAATTGAGAAAATCATCGTGGACGCGAGATGTGTCCAAAGCAGCTCATTCGCCTCTCCAATGTTCGTCCTGTCCTCGCTTCGCGAGGACGCTCAACGCAGTGCGCGCACGACTGCGGCGCGTGCGATGATCAAAAAAACCTGATCGCAAAGGAGTAGGTCATGTCTGAATTCAACAAGTGGATGATCGATCCCGACGATGCCGTGATGCTCCTGGTTGACCATCAGAGCGGGTTGTTCCAGCTGGTCAGAGACATCGATCAGCCGGTGCTTCGCGCGCATGTCTGCGCGCTCGCCAAGGTGGCCCGTCTCGCCAAGATCCCGACGTTCACGACCGCCTCGGTGCCTGACGGCCCGAACGGTCCGCTGATCCCGGAGATCCATCAGTACAATCCCGATGCGGTCTACATTCCGCGCACCGGCCAGATCAACGCCTGGGACAACCCGAAGTGGGTCGAGGCCATCGAGAAGACAGGACGGAAAACGCTCCTTATCGCCGGCACGCTGACGAGCGTTTGCATGGCGTTTCCGACGCTCAAAGCGGTCGTCGCCGGATACAAGGTGTTCTGCATCGTTGATGCCTCCGGCAACTGGTCGCAGATGGCGACCGACGTGACGACCGCCCGGATCGTGCAGGCGGGCGCGATGCCGGTCGATACCTATGCCGTGCTCGCCGAGCTCATGAGCACCTGGAACCGTCCGGACGCGATGGAGTTCGCCGGGATCATGGTGGATCACATCGTGCCGCCGTATCGGGCACTGATGGAAAGCTACGACAAGGCTCAGGCGGTGCAGAAGAGCGGGCACGAGACCAAGTTGGAGCGGTTGGAGCCCACATTGGCCCCGCGCTGAGGGCTGGGTATCGTCCCACTCGTATGCCGGGTCCTTCATGGACCCCGGTCCATTCAAAACGGAATACGTCAACGGGAACGGGCCCGCTCTAGGAACGCGGCCCGAACAGCTTCGCCGCATTGCCGCTGGCGATGCGGCGCGCCTGCTCCTCGGGCAGTTGCCCGAGCCACGCGCGATAGGTCTTGAAGATCGTGTCGTAGCCGAACCAGCGCTCGTTGATCCAGGTGTCGGAGCCGATCAGGAAGCGGTCGGAGTGGCTTGCAAACAGCGCGCGCCATTCGTCCGAGAGCTTGCCTTGGCCGTCGGCGATGCCGGAGCGGTACGACAGCTCGCCCCACAGTGCCGGATACTTGTCGAGCAGTTCGCGCACCCGCGCCGGCGGCGTGCTGAAGCCGGTGTGCGCCCAGACGACCTTGGCCTTCGGGTTGTGGGCGAACAGGTGCAGCAGCGCCGGCTCGTCGCAATGGGCGTGCAGATAGAGATCGCGCTCGACCGCGAAATCGACGATCGATTTCACCAGCGGTCCCGCGGCGTCGTTGCCGTGGATATGGAATTCGCCGACGCCCCGATAGTAGCCGCGTTTGTATTCGTCCTTGATCAGCTCGAAGATCGCCGGGTCCTTGAACCAGGTCTGGATATCGGCGCGCACGCGATAGGGCCGGATGAACGGCACGATCCAGAGGCCCTGCGGCTTGGCTTCGATGAGCTGATGCGTGCCCTTGTTCGGACGGCTGGTGGCGAGGATGCCGGTGACGCCGTTATTGCGGAAGATCTCCAGCACCTTGTCGAGCGGATAGAACGGGTTCGGCTCCTGGTTCCAGTGCATGTGGGCGTCGAACACGTCGTGCCGGTAGGGCGCGGGCTGCGCGATAGCGCCGGCGCAGGGCGCAAGCAACGCCGCGACCACCAGCAGCCGACGCGCCAGGCGCAGATCGAGCCGCGTCCCCTGCGTGCTTGTCCGCATCGATGCCCCCATTCCCCGATTGCAGCCGCGGCCAGTCTAAAGCATCGCGGGCGCGCGACGGTGCAAATTTACCGTTTGTTGACCATGCGGAGTCGGGTTCCGAGCCGGTGGTTTCCGGGACCGACAGGGTTAATCCGGCCTTTACGCGGCTTGCGCAAATGTCACGGTTGGACTGGCGGGGCTCTCGTTTTGCGTTCTCCAAGGCGCACGTGGAATATCTTCGCGATCGTCTTCGGCATTTTTGCCGCAGGCGTTCCCGTCCTTGCGTTCAATTGGTGGCTCAAAAGCCACGGCGAGGACGAGGCCTCGCTCACCGCCGCCTGGGCGCTGGGACATGCCGAGACGCAGATCGGCCAGGCGGTTTCGGCCATCAAGGACCTTGCCGGCCGCGGTGTCGACAGCTGCAAGCCGCTGCAAATCGAGGCGATGCGTCGGACCGCGTTGCAGACCGGTCCGGTCAAGGAATTGATGCTGATTGGGGCAAACGGCCAGATCGCCTGCACCGACACCGGAGCGCAGACCCGGCCGCAGGTCATCGTCACGATCGCGACCGCGGACCGCGACTTCATGCTCGACCTGGTGCGCGTGGCGGACGAGCGCTTCGTGCGCGTGCGCAGGATGGGACATCTGGACAAGCCCGCGATCGCGGCGCTCGTGCCGGCGAGCCTGCTGTTGCCGCAGGTGTCGATCCACGGCGGGCCGCTGAACGGCTCGATGCGGCTGGCGTTCGCCAGCGGCGCGCTGGTCGCGGAAGCCGGGCCGTCACAGGGCGGCGCATGGGAGCAGTATCACGCCCGGCAGCGCTCGCCGGCCTATGGCATCAGCGTGGCCGTTTCGCTGCCGCACAATGGCCTGATCGCAAGTCAGGACAGCCTGAACCGCATTGGCGTGGTGGTGACGGGCACGATCGCCATCGTGATCCTGCTGTTCACGTTCGTCATTCTCGTGCGCAAGCGGCCCCGCAAGCCGATCGCCAATCTCGTCCGGGCGATCCTCGCCGAGGAATTCGTGCCGTTCTACCAGCCGGTGGTCGACATCCAGACCGGCAAGCTCTTGAGCGCCGAAGTTCTGGTGCGCTGGCGCAAGCCCAACGGAACGATCCTCGAACCCGCGGCCTTCGCCGAGCTGGTGGAAACCAGCGGGCTCTCGGTCGATCTCACACGCTCGCTGATGCGGCGCGTGCGCGAAGAAGTCGGCTCCGCGATCGGCAAGCGCCCGCATATGACCGTCGCCTTCAACGTCGTGCCGGAGCACTTCGACGACGCGCTGATCGTCAACGACGTCGGAACCATCTTCGACAGTTCACCGGTGAAGCTCACGCAGATCGGGCTGGAGCTGACCGAGCGGAGCCGGATCGAGAATCTCTCCAGTATGCGCGACGCGGTCGCCGCCTTGCAGGAGAAGGGCTGCAAGGTCGCCATCGACGACATGGGCAATGACCATTGCGGGCTATCCTACGTGCTCAAGCTCGGTGTCGACATCATCAAGATCGACAGGAGCATCGTGCAGTCGATCGATGCCAAGAGCGAGTCCAAGGCGACCATCGAGACGCTGATCGAGCTCGCCAGGAACATGGGGATGGAGATCGTCGCCGAGGGCGTCGAGAACTTCGACCAGGTGACCTATCTGCGCGACCGCGGCGTCGCCGCCGCGCAGGGTTACGTGTTCGCCCCGCCGCTGCCGTCAAGCTCCTTCCTGCAACTGCTCGACGCCATGGACCCGGTTGTCGAAGCCGCGGCGGCCGAGCCGGCCAAGCCCGCGATCGATCCGGCAAAGGCTGCGCCGGCCAAGCCGGCCGTCGCTCCAGCGGCTCCCGCCAAGGTTGCCTTGGCCAAAGCCGCTCCGGTCCAACCCGCTAAGCCCGCATCCGCCAAGGCCCCGGCCGGGATTCCGGCCAAGGCTCCCCCGGCCAAGGCTCCGCCGCTGCTCCCGGCACGCGCCGCGGCCGGTTAACGGCGATGCAACCGATCGTGCGTCCCAAAAAGCGCCGTGGCGCTTGGGATTAAGCGGCCCTTAACACTAATCGTTCAACTTTCAAGCGATTTTAAAGCGGGGCTGTGGTGTCGCCGAGACGCAAGCTGCTCGTCGCGATCGGTATTGGCGTGGCTCTGGCGGGGCCGCCGGTTCTGGCGCTGAACTATTGGCTAAGCGGCCTCGTCGAGCGGCATGGCCGGCAGGAGCTCGAGCAATCGGCGAGCCGGCACATGGCGCTGGCCGAGACGCGCGTGGCACGCGTGATTTCGGCGCTGGACGACCTTGCGGCGCGCGGCGTCGATTCGTGCCGCGCATCCCATCTCGATGCCATGCGACAGGCGACGTTTGCGGCTGCGCCCGTCAAGGAGCTTTCGGTTATCGCCTCCGACGGCCGGACGCTTTGCACCGATGTCGGCAATCAGCCCGAGCAGCGCCAGGTGCTGTCGTCCGAGCCGATCGCCGGCGGCAGCGCCGTGCTGATCGAGGTGATCCGCATGGGTTCGAAAGGCGAAGGGTGGGTCCGCGTCCGCCGCCCAGGCGCGGGCGGCGCCAACAGTCTTGCCGCGCTGGTTCCGCTTGCGCAGTTCGTGCCGCAAGTCGCCAACGGCGGCGGGCCGATGAGCTTTCACGCACGGATGCTGACCGCCAAGGGCGCCTTGATTGCGGAGTCTGGCGACACCCACGGCGACACGAAATCGACCGGCCTGATCGTGGTCGACCTGTCATCGAGCCGCTTTGCGCTGAAGGCCAACATCACCGCGCAGCAAACGATGGTTGCGGCGGGTCAAGGCGATCTCCGCAATATCGGCATTGTCGCGAGCGGGCTTCTCGCCATCGTCATCCTGGGGCTGACGGTGCTGCTGCCGCGGCGCGAGCGGCGCAATCCGATCGCCGACATCGAGCGCGCGCTGAGCGCCGGCGAGTTCGTGCCGTACTACCAGCCGATCGTCGATATCCGCTCGGGGAAGCTGCGCGGCGCCGAGGTGCTGATCCGCTGGCGCAAGCCCGACGGCACCATCGTGCCGCCGGCGATGTTCATTCCGCTCGCCGAGTCGAGCGGGTTGATCATCGAGCTGACCCGGGAGCTGATGAAACGGGTGCTGAAGGATGCCGGCGCGGCGCTAGGCAAGCGGCCGCACCTGACGATCGGCTTCAACCTGACAGCGCGGCATTTCGCCAGCGAAGAGATCGTCGAGGACGTCCGCAACATCTTCAAGCGGTCGCCGCTGCGGATGTCGCAGCTGATGTTCGAGGTGACCGAGCGGCAGCCGATCGAGAACCTCACCGAGACGCGTCGCGTCATCGCCGCGCTGCAGGGGCTTGGCTGCAAGGTCGCGATCGACGACGTCGGCACCGGCCACAGCGGCCTGTCCTATATGCTCAAGCTCGGCGTCGACGTGATCAAGATCGACAAGATGTTCATCGACTCGCTCGGCAACGACCGCTACTCCAACACCATCATCGAGACGCTGATCGATCTCGCGCAGAACATGCGGATGGACGTGGTGGCGGAAGGGGTCGAGAGCTTCGAGCAGGTCGTGCATCTGCGCGAATTGGGAATCCGCGCGGCGCAGGGCTACGTGTTCGCGCCGCCGCTGCCGCTCTCAGCATTCATGCAGCTTGTCGACGCGATCGATCCGGTCAGGGCACGCGACAAGGAGCAGGTCAGGGAGCCGGTTGCCGCGGTCGCCGCGACCTAGATTTTTCAAGCGCCCGGCAGTCTGCGCTGAATTGAAAGGCCTCGGGAAAGCCTGTATTTTGCGACTCGGGCGGGACGATCATGAGGAATCATTACATGAGGCGAATTGTTTCGGCAGCGCTTGCGCTTGCCGTGCTCGTGACCTCCATGCCGCCACAGCCGGTTGCGGCGCAGGATGCGCTCGGTGGCGCGCTTTTGGGTGGCGCGGCTGGCGCCATCATCGGTGGCGCTGCGACCGGGCGGGCCGGCGGGGCCGTGGCCGGCGGTATTATCGGTGCCGCAGCCGGCGCTGCGATCGGCGCTTCGATGGAGCCGCGCCGGTCCGGCTATTACTGGTATCAGGATGGTTGCTGGCTGCGGCGTCGCGACGGCAGCTACGTCCGGGTGCACCGCCGCAACTGCTACTGACGGAGCAGAAGCTTCAAATTCGGTGTCCTCCGCGGAGGATGTTTTTGCCTGACGCGCGGCCGCGCGTTAAAAATGCTTTGTTATTGAAACGGCGAGCGCGGCCCGCGGCACTCGTGTGATGGCTCTCCTCACGGGGAGCTTGTCGTCCCTCGTTTTGGGGGCAAGGAGCTTAGAACCATGAATGCTACCTATACAATTGGCCGGATCTTCCTGTCGCTGGTGTTTATCGTTGCCGGCATCCAGAAGGTGATGAACGTCGGCGGCATCGCCAAGATGCTCGAGGACAACAAGGTGCCGATCCCCGAGCAGATCGTGCCTTATCTCGGCGCGATGCCGAAGTACGAGGCGCTGGGCTATCTCGTGGCCGGCGTCGAGCTGGTGGGTGGACTGATGGTCCTGGTGGGGCTCTGGGCGCGCTGGGGTGCGCTGCTGCTCGCGCTGTTCACCGCAGGCACCATCTACTTCGTTCATCACTTCTGGGACATGGACGGCGCGGCCTATACCAGCAACATGACGCAGGCGCTGAAGAACCTGTCGATCGTCGGCGGGCTGCTGCTGGTCGTGGGCGCGGGCTCCACGCCCGGCGCCATGGATCGGCGCGGATAGCGGGCGAGGCGGGGTCAGCCGAAAATGAAAAGGGGGCGGCGCAAGCGCCGCCCCAAAGTTTGATACGCCACGCGGGAGGAACCTCGGTGACGGTCGGGCTTTCCACGCAACGCCGCCGGACCGCGTGACTGCGAATTCAAATGTCCCTGTGGATAAGTACTGATTCGCAGCGATTCGTCACGTCAATTCTGACGCATAGCGATGTCCACAGCCCCGCTGCCGCTGTGGACATCACCGCCGCCAGAGGGTGAGCGTGAGGCCCGCCGAGGCGTCGAGATTCCGCATCGGCTCTGGCTTGAGACCAGCTTGCGCCAACAGAGTTTCCGGCGTCGCGGGCGGAATTCCGGGAAACACCGGGCGGCCGCCGGGAAGGCTTGCCCGGGTGGCGCAGGTCAGATGGAAGGTGTCGTAGCGGTCGAGGAATGTCCCGAACGGCTCGGTGCCGCCGATCACCGCGAGCGTGCCGCCGGAGAGACCGAGCGCATCCCAGGCCTCCTCCAGGGTGGCCGAGGCGGGATTCCAGCGGAGCGCGCGCGGGTTCTGCGGATCGGGTGCGAGGCCGGTAATCTGCCGCGTCAGGATCAACCGCCGCCGCCGCGCCGCATCGGGACCGCCTTCGCCGGAATGGCGGCCGTGGACCAGCGCAGCCGCTTGGTCGAGATGGCGGCGGAAGTGTTGTTGGTCGGCCTCGAGCTTCAGCGAAGTCGGCTGAACGCCCTCCGCGTCCGCGATCATGCCATCGGCGGAAACAATCGCGAGACCTTCGATGCGGTCGGGCAGGGCCATGGTGCTTGATAGCCACGCTTGGCCCCCAAAAGCAAAGGGGCGGCCGTCGGGCCGCCCCTGCAATCGGCAACCGGTGCGTCGCGGTCAGTCGACGTCCTTGACCACGCTCGAGGTCGGACGCTGGCTGACGGTCGGCAGCTTGGTCTCCTTGGCCAGTTCCTCATCGTACTGCGGCAGCGTCGTGATCGCGAACTTCGGCCGCATGTGCACGACCTTGTAGCCGCCGGCCTTCAGCTCCGCGAGGAGCTGCGGCACCGCGTGCGCCGTGCCCGACTGGAAGTCGTGCATCAGCACAATGCCTTTACCGTGCTTCTGCAGCTTGCTCATCACGTTCTTGATGATCTGCTCGGGCTTGCGGACCTTGAAGTCGAACGAGTCCATGTCGGTCGAGAAGATCGCGATGTTGCGCTCGCCGAGATAGGTGACCAACTCCGGGGGATGGCGCAGCGCCGGGAAGCGGAAGAACGGCGCCTCCTGGTACTGGTCGCCCAGCGCCCACTTCACGGCGCTGATGGCCTTCTCGACCTCGGCCTTGGCCTCATCGACGCTCTTCTTCGACAGGTCCTGATGCGACCAGGTGTGCGAGCCGACGCTGTGGCCGCCGGCGGCGACCATGCGCAGGATTTCCGGATAGTAGGTGGCGTGCTTGCCGATGATGAAGAAGGTCGCACGGACGCATTCTTCGCCCAGCGCCTTGACCACCGCCGCCGTGGTGTTCAGCCACGGGCCGTCGTCGAAGGTCAGCACCACTTCCTTGTCGCGCAGGAAGTCGTGCTGCTTGAAGTGCTCGAAGCCGAAGCCCGGTCCGCCGGTGGTGTCGATCTCCACGGTGCGGGCGACGCCGAGCGCGCCGGGCTTGCAGTTCGCCGCGGCCCCGGGAGATGCAACCGGCGGCGGCGCGGCCTGGCGCTGCGGCGCGAGCGCCGGCGGCTGAACCGAAGCGGGTGTTGCGGGCGTCAGCGCCGGCGGACGAGCCTGCGACTGGCCCGTGGTGGTGGTGGGTGCGGGCGCGCGGGTCGGTGCGGGAGCCGCTTGCGTCGTGGGCGAAGTGGCCGGCGTCGATGGGACCTCGAGCAGACTCGGTGCCGAGGTTTGCGCCTGAACGGCCGGTGCGGGTGCTGCGATCGGGGCAGGCGCGGCGGCCGGAGTTGGTGCCAGCGTCGGCGCGGGCGTGAGCGTCGGAGCAGGCACCAGAGCAGGAGCGAGCGCGGGGGCGGGCATGATCGACGGTGCGTTTTGAGCCGAAGCTGGTCCCAGGATCAACAGAGACGCCGACATCGCCCATGCAAATGCTGCCGCACTGCGCATTATGACCCTCCAATGTCCACGAAAGAATTGAGCCTCCAAGGCTACTTGGAGCATGGAATGAAGCTATTCGCTCGCCAAGTCAATGAACGTCGCACGGCTTGCACCGTGCAACCCGCGTTAAGCTTATTTCGCCAGATGGAACGCCGAATTGTGGCAGGGTTGAGCCCAGGTTCGGCGGGCAGAAAAGCGATCTGCCACACGCACCGCGCAGATCCAGGCGATCCAGAACACCAGGATGAATAGCGCCAGAAACACGAACAGGCTGGCCTGTTCGGAGAATCGCTCCACGATCGAGGAAATCCCGACGGCCAAGGCATCGCCGACGACGACAAAAATCGCAAAGATCAGGATGACGCTCATAGTCTCCCCCTTCCGGAGCCGGAGCTCCAGGGGCTACCGCGTCACCCTTGCCGGAAGCAGACTCGATACCGCGGGAACGGCCAATTGGACCGATTGTCGCCGCTGATTCGCGTTGAAAGACCGCGGCGCTATCTCAGCTCTTTCTCGATCGCGGCAATGACGCGCGGATCGGTCGGTTCGGTCTGAGTGGAAAACGAGGCGGTGATTCGCCCGTCGCGGCCGATCAGGTATTTGTGGAAGTTCCATCGCGGGCCGTCGCCCGGCCGTTCCAGCGCCGCCCATTTGTAGAAGGGGTGCGCGGCCGGCCCCCTGACCTCGGCCTTGGCGGCGAGCGGAAAGCTCACGCCGTACTGGCCGTGCGCGGTCTTGTTGATCTCGTCAGGCCCGCCCGGCTCCTGGCCGCCGAAGTCGTTTGACGGCACGCCGATGATCAGCAGGCCCTTGTCGCGGTAGCGCTTCCACAATTCCTGCAGCCCTGCGTATTGCGAAGTGTAGCCGCACTGCGAAGCGGTGTTGACGATCAGGATCGGCTTGCCGGCGTGCTCGGCGAGGCGAAGGCTGCCGCCCTCGAGCGTCGCGAAGGAAAATGCAAATGCCGTCGGTCGGCTCATGGCGGGCGCCTGTGCGAATGCGGGCGAGGCGAGCGTGCCCCCACAAGCGGAAGCGAGCAATGCCAGAACGTGTCTGCGGTGAAGCGTCTCGGGCGACTTCATGGGTGGCCTCGCTACGGTTTCAGCAGCTGCGACTTGTACGACGACGACAGCATATGATTTTCGGATGCAGACGCGACGCCGAAAAGATTTCCCCTCGCCAACTTTTGATCGGAGAGGGGAAGCCGTCTTTATCGCCGGGTCAGAGCACCTTGTTCTTTTTCAGGAAGTCGAGCGCCATCTTCCAGGCGTCGTCGGCCGCTTCTTTGCGGTAGCTCGGCCGGTAGTCGGCGTGGAAGCCGTGCGGCGCGCCCGGATAGAGCTTCCACTCGGTTTTCTTCTTCGCCTTGGCGAGCGCTTCCTTCATCGCCTCGACCTGCGCGACCGGGATACCCTGGTCGGCCTCGCCGTAGAGGCCGAGCACCGGCGCCTTGATGTCGGCCGCAAGCTCGGTCGGGCTCTTCGGCCACTTGCCGCCTTCCTTCTGCGCCGGCGGATCGACCAGCGAGCCGTAGAAGGCAACGCCGGCGCGGAGCCCCTTGTTGTGCGCCGCATACTCCCACACGGTGCGGCCGCCGCGGCAGAAGCCTAAGATCGCAAGCCGCCGCGTGTTGCCGCCCTGCGACTTCGCCCACGCCACCGTCGCGTCGAGATCGGCTAGCAGCTCGGCGTCCGGCTTCGCGTTCACGATCGGCATCAGCTTCGGCATTTCCGTGATCTTCGTGAGATCTTGGCCCGAACGGAAATAATAATCGGGCGCGATCGCGAATGCGCCCGCCTTGGCGAGGCGCCGCGTCACGTCCTTGATGTATTCGTGCAGCCCGAAGATCTCCATCGCCACCAGCACCACCGGCGGGTTCTTGGCCCTTTCCGGCCGCGCGAAATAGACCGGCATCTCGCCGCCGGCGACCTTGACCTTGCCGTCGCCGACCTTGAGCCCGGTCGTGTCGGTGGTGGTGGCCTGCGCGCGCACCGGACCGGCGGCGAGCGTATAGCCTGCGGCTGCGGCGGCTGACGCCGTCATGAAAAAGCTTCGCCGCGACACCGGCGCGGGCGTTGTCAGTCCGATGATGTCGGACGGCAGCTTGGAATGAAAGTTCATTGTCCTTGTCCTCTCCCGTTACGCGTGAGCGCGATACCCAGCTAAACACCCCCGCGGTCATATTATTGCAGCGATCCATGCGCCCGGCGACGGGGTGAGGGGGCTGTCCGCACAGGTGCAGGGAGTGCTTCCGCTGGCCGCGCGGGCTATAGTCCGCGGGAAGGCATCGACAGGAGGAACACCATGCCCGAGATCGTCGTCTACGCCGTTGGCAACCGTCCCGCGGAGCAGAAAGCCGCGCTCTGCAAGGACATCACCGACGCGATGGTGAAGAATTACAAGGTGCCGGCGGACGCCGTCGTCATCACGCTGGTCGAGACACCGAAGACCGACAAGGCCAAGGGCGGCGTGATGTTCAGCGACATGCCCGCACGTTAGGCGCAGCCAGGTCCGATCCGATGGGCGGCGGCTTGATCAGGCCGCCGCCGTCTTTTTGTGCGGAGCCTACTTCTGGAATTCGATCCGTTTGTCCGGCCGCTCCAGATCGACGTGCAGCGCCTCGCACAGTCGGTTGGAGTAATTCCACATGCCGCAGAACACGGTGAGCTCGACGATCTGCTTTTCCGTGAAATGCTGTTTCATCGCCGCAAACGCCGCGTCGTCGTCGCGCGCGGTCATCTTCGTCACCGCTTCCGCCCAGCGCACCGCGGCTTTCTGCCGGTCGTCGAGGTCGGGCGAGGTCATATAGTCGTCGCCCTGGGCCGCGGCGACCTGCGCCTCGGTCAGTCCGATCTTCCGGCCGAGCGGCACGTTGTGCGACATGCAATAGGCGCTGCGGTTGAGCGCCGAGGTCTTGATGATGACGAGCTGCTGGATCTTCACGTAGTCGGGATCGGCCTTGACGTTGCCGAGCCGGATCGCATCGTTCGGCAGCGCCCAGCCCATCAGCGCCGCGGGCTGATGCGCCAGCACCTGCGAGAAGTTCGAGACCCGGCCCCATTGCTGGAGCACATGGTCGTAGACCTTACGCACCTCCCCGTCGGTCGCATCCGGCGGAATCATCTTCACGCGCGCCATCATTTTCTCCCTAGAGGTTCTTGCCGTCGAACGGCCTGATCTTGAGTGCCGCGAGATCGACGCCGTCGAGGCAGCGTATGTTGACGGCAAACGTGTCGTCGCCGTTCGGCGCAATCCCGCGCGAATAGGAGCCGACGCCGCAGCTCTCGCAGAACAGATGGTGGATTTTCCTTTTGTTGAACTGATAGTCGGTCTGCGCCGCTTCGCCCATGAGCAGCGTGAACTGCGGCGCTGCGACGAAGGTCCAGAGCGCGCCGCGCTTGGTGCAGATCGAGCAATTGCATTCGATGGCCTGCGTGAGCGCGGTCTCGATCCGATAGCGGATACGGCCGCAATGGCAGCCGCCTTCGTAGGTCTTCGATTCAACCATGGTTTTTCCGGTTTTGCCGAGCTTGTGTTATTCGAAACCGCTGTCGGTGAAGTGTTTTCGCGCGGGCGCGGTTGCAAGATGGGCCAGGAGCTTTTTTGCGCCGTCCGTCTTTGCGCCGCTCAGCATCACGGCGGAGTAGGGCAGAACGATCTGGATTTCGTCCGGCATCGGCCCGCCCCATTCGACGCCCCTGCCGCGCCAGGCGAGAACTTCGGTCGCAGGGCCGAAGCCGATGGCGCCGCTCGTGCCGGTTTCGGCGAGATGCTTGTTGAGCAGTGTCGCGGTGTCGAATCGCTGCAGCTTCGGCGCAACCGTCGCGGTGAGCCCGAAGCGCTCGATCACCTTCATCAGATGGTCGCCGGTCGGCGCGAGCGTCAGCAGCACGGCCTCGGCGGAGACGAACGTACGGCGCAGGCCATCCATGCTCGCGACGTCCGGGCGCGGCGCGCCGGTTTTGATCACCGCGCCCATCCGCACCGCGCCGATGGCGAGCATCGTGCTTTTGTCGGCGCGGCCGGCGGCAACGATCTCCTCGGCCCATTCGGTCGGCACCAGCACCACGTCGGCCTGCGCCTCACCCGCGAGCGCGTGCTTGCGGATGTTGTGGCCGTGGTCGGTTGCGATCGCGACCGCAACGCCGCTCTCGCGGGTGAACTGCGCCGCGGCGGGGCGAAGTCCGTGCAGCGCGGAGTCCGCTGCCAGCACCTTGAGGCCGTCGCCTTGCGCCACCGCCGGGCCGGCCAGTACCGTCATGGCGCCGGCCAGAACGGTGTGGCGCGACAGCCGAGTTCGATCGAACGATGCACGCAGGGGAGCCTCCCGCACATGATCCGTGGAGGCTACACCGCAGTCCGTGCTGCTGTCAGCGGCAGGCATAGGCCGGCGAGGGCTTGCGGCAGCACTCCTCAGTTCGGCTTGATGCCGGCAGCGGTGGTCACGCGCTCGTAGTCGGCCGTGATGTCGCGCAGGAATACTCCGAACTTGTCGCCGCAGCGGCCGTCCGGGAATAGTCCCTGCTGGGCGAACTTCTCCTTCATTTCCGGTGTGTTCATGGCATTGGTGAGCATCGTGCCGAGGCTGCCGAGCGCGGCCTGCGGGGTCTTTGCCGGCGCGACGATGCCGTAGAAAATCTCCGCCTCGTATTTGGTGATGCCGGTCTCGGTCAGCGTCGGCACACCGGGCAGTTCGGGCATGCGCTTCGGCGAGGTCGTGGCGAGCGCCCGCAACGTGCCGTTCTTCAGGTGCGACACCACGGTCGGAAAGTCCGCCCAGACCGCCTGGACGTGACCGCCGATCAGCGCGTTGATCGCCGGACCGCTGCCGCCGTAGGGCACGTAGTTGGTGTCGATCTTGGTCGCGAGCCGCAACACCTCGATCGCCACGTGCAGCGAGGTCGCGGGCCCGCCGCTGGCAAACGTGAACTTGCCGGGATTGGCCTTGGCGTAGTCGACCAGCTCCTGCACGGTCTTCCATGGCGACGAGCTCTGCACAACGAGCGGCATCGGCGTCGTCGCGAGATTGCAGACCGGCTCGAAGTTGGCGAGCGTGAAGTTGCCGCGCTTCACCGCCATGTTGACGGTGAAGGCGTTCGCCACCAGGAGAACGGTGCCGCCGTCAGGCTCGGCGCGCGCTGCGGCCTCGGTGCCGATGATCATACCGCCGCCGGGACGGTTCTCGACCACCACGGTCGGCCCGCCGGCCTTGGCGATCTGCTCGCCCATCAATCGCGAGATGATGTCGGGGCCGCTTCCCGGCGTGTACGGAACGATGATCTTCAGCGTCTTCGACTGCGCCAGCGCGCCGCCGGAGCCAAATGCGATCAACGCCACCGCGGCGCACGCCGCGGCGAAAGACTTCACTGCCCATTGCAAACGGATCATCGGACGCCCCCTCCCAGGGAGATCTTATTTCGGCGTCCGTCAGCGTGATTTGTTTTTGCTCCCTCCGCAAGGCGGCATCGCCCCCTTGCAGAGGGGCCATGGAGGGAGAGCTCGGTCCGGCCGAAATCCTTGTCGAGCTCAAGCAGACTTAAGCTTGTGCCGTTCAGGCCGCCTGAGCGTCTGGCGCCGGATAGCAGACCATCGTCTCGAACTGGTAGTCGCAGGCATCGCAGGACCAGAAATGACGGATGCGGCGATCATCGAAGTACTCGCTCCATTCCGGAGCGAACAAAGCTTCCCCGCATTGCGCGCAGGGTACGATCGGGCGGGACTGATGGAATGCAGGCACAGTCTGGGATCGTAGCTTCATGGCACGTCCTCATTCTGAGGTTTGCTTGTCGCCGATTTTTCCCCACCGACTGGCAGCCAGTATCCCCAACATTTGCGACGGCATCGTGACTTTCGCCGCTGCGAAAATAAAGCAGCGGCGCTGACGTTTCGCCGCGCATGCATGCTGCGGCAAAAGGGCCGAAACCCGTGCCGCTTCTGTGGGTTTCGATGCTGAGGTGTGAGCGCCGCGGTGATGCAGTGTGGCTATCGGCATCCTCGGTGGCGAGCATTCTCATCCGCGCCGGATGGCGCATTTAAAAGGCATCCGGAGGGGCATCGCTGATGCGGCAACGCAGGAGGATCACGTCATGATCGCGAACCGATTTGCGGCACTGCACATTGCGACATGGATTACAGCATCGATGTTTTTCGTTTCCGCTGCTGCAGCGCAGGATAGGCCGGAAGCTCGTACGACAACCGGCTCGGCGGCTCGCGAAAGTCCGTCGCCGCCGCTGACGGTGCCGCAAGCCCCCGTCGGTCATCGCCAGCCGAAGGCGTCCGACCTGCCTGCGGAATCGCAACGCTCCGCACCCGGGACCGGCCGCCCGGCACTCGACCGTGAGCTCGACAAGATTCTGCAAATCTGCCGTGGCTGCTGAATGGCCGACGCATGCCGTGGCGCTTCCGCCGCAGCGCTTCGCGGCACAAGCGTGGCGGCATTGCGGCGATGCTCGCGCTGCCAGTTTCGCAGGAACGATCGTTTTGCGCATCCGTTGAGGTCGCGTTGGCGATGTTGCCAACAGTGAGCAGAGGACATCATCATGAAGCTTGGCAAACTGAGCGCGCTGAGTTCAGCCGCATTGCTTGCCGCGGGCGTCAGCCTCGCGATGGGACAATCAAGTCCGAGCCCATCCTCGCCGTCCGGTTCCATGAACCAGCCGGGCGCGGCCCAGTCGACCAGATGCTGGGACAGCGCGAGCCAGATGATCAAGGACAAGGCGCCCGGCCAGGCCTCGGGCGGCGCGCGCCAGGGTGGCACGACCACCGGTGCGGCTCCGAGCGGCAGCGCATCCCCGTCCATGGGAGCCGGGCAGGGCCAGCGGCCGGCCGCGGCGGCAGGGTTGCCCAATTGCTAACGGCGCAGCATTTGCCGTTTTACGGCGCTGGAGTGCGGGCTCCAGCGCCGTATCGTTTGTATCGCCGCGCTGAAAATGCCGCCGCGGAGCGTCACGAAGTCCCTCTGCTGCCTGATGAATTCGGATTTTCGGCAGCCGCCGGCGAAAATTGAACGGCGCACCCGATCGCCGCGACCAATGGCCACCAACGAGAACCTTAGAACGAAGACAAAGACCATGACCGGTAAGGTCCGTCCGCAGCGCCAGGGCGACATCATCGACTTCCCGGCCCGCCAAACGAACGCCGACACGCGGCGCCTGCATCGCTGCCCGTGCTGCGGCTGCCGGACGCTGCGGGCGCGCGGCGGCCTCGAGACATGCCCGGTCTGCGCTTGGAGCGACGCTGGCCGGGACGAGCGCGACGCCGATATGGTGAACGACGGGCCGAACGGCCCCTTGAGCCTGCGCCAGGCGCGGGCGAACTATCGCCGCTTCGGCGCGAGCGAAGCGGGACACGCCGGCCGCGTGCGGCGGCCGCGGCCGGAAGAGCTTTAGTTAGCCCCTTCGCTTCGTCCGCCGGATACCTGCGCCGATTGTTTGGCCGGCCATTGCAGTATTTGACCGCTGCATTATGCCTTCCGAACGACCGTTCGGCGGGAGGACAGGAATGAAGGCGGCAATGGTCGCGCAGGCCGGAAGCATGCCGGTTTACGGCGACTTCAGGGAGCCGGTTGCGTCCGGCGGCGAAAGGCGGATTGCGGTCAAGGCCGCCGCTCTCAGTCCCGTGGTGAAGGGGCGTGCCTCGGGTGCCCACTACAGCGCGCCGGGTGCGTTTCCCTTTGTCGTCGGGATCGACGGCGTCGGCCGGCTCGACGACGGCCGCCGTGTCTATTTCATCCTGCCGGGTGCGCCGTTCGGCAGCATGGCCGAATGGGCGGTGGTGCCGTCGTCGCAGTGCGTGAGCCTTGCCGACGGCATCGACGACCTCACCGCTGCCGCCATCGCCAATCCCGGCCTGTCGTCATGGGCGGCGCTGAAGGACCGCGCGAAACTCAAGACCGGAGAAACCGTGCTGATCAACGGCGCGACCGGAACGTCCGGACGTCTTGCGGTTCAGGTCGCGAAACACCTTGGGGCGAAGAAGGTCATCGCCACCGGCCGCAACCCGGCCTCGCTGCAATCGCTGAAGGCGCTCGGTGCCGACGAGACGATTCAACTCGTCGAAAGCACCGACGCACTCGATGCCGCTTTCAAGCAGAGCTTCGCCGGCGGCGTCGACGTCGTGCTCGACTATCTCTGGGGCCGAAGCGCGGAACGCCTGCTGATCGCCGGCACGAAAGCCGGCAAGGAGGATATCCCGATCCGGTTCGTTCAGGTCGGCAACTCAAGCGGCGCCAATATCACCTTGCCCGCTTCGGTGCTTCGTTCGGCACCGCTCGAGATGATGGGAAGCGGCATCGGCAGCCTTCCGCTCGACCGCATCGTCGGCGTGATCGACGAACTGCTGCAGGCGGCGGCCAAAACCCGCTTTCGAATCGAAACTGAAACGATGCCGTTGTCGGAGATCGGGCGGGCATGGCCCGGCGAATCCTGCGATCCGCGGGTTGTGTTCACGGTCGGCGCGTAACGACGACGAAGACAGATCAGCCCGGCGTCAGGCAGTGCGCCCGTATTGTCGTCAGCGCCTCAGGTCCAGTGAGAAAGGCGAGATAGCTCTTCGCGGCGTCGGCGACCTGCGTCGCCGTGCCGAGCCCGCCGATGAAAACGATGGTGCGCTGGAACACCGGCGGGAAGGGAATGAAGGTCGCGCCGCGCACGCAGCGGATTTCGTGCTCGGCCTGGACCGCGAGGTCGGCTTCGCCACGCACCACGCGCCTGGCGTGGAAGCCGCCGCCCGGATTGGGCACGAGCTTGTCCTTCATCTGCTCGGTGATGCCGAGCTTGTCGAGCACCTCCATCAGATGCACGCCGCTGATGCCGCCGGTCTTCGGGTCGGTGATCAGCACGGTCTTGGCGGCGAGGAACACCCGCTTCAGATCCTCCGGCGTGTTGATCTCCGGACGCGGCCCGTCGGCCGCGACCGCGAGCCCGAAATTGACGCGGATCAACTGCACGCCGCTGCCCGAAACTAACTTGCCGCGCTGCTCGAAATCGTCGGCGGCGGCCTTCGGCACCATGATCACGTCGTAGTGCTCGCCGCCGAGCACGCGGCGCTGGATTTCGCCGGTCTCGACCACGGTGATGGTGAGGCGATGGCCACTCATCGCCTCGAACTTCGCCTTGGTTTCCTGGATCACCTCGCGCATGCCGTTGGCCGAGATCACCCGGATCTCCGCCGCGTGGCCGATTGAAATGTAGCTTGCCGCCATTGCGCCGATCATTGCCGCAACTGTGACGCCCCGCATGATTCCGCTCCGCTGTCTCTTCTCATGCAATGGTAGCGAGCCTGCGACGGGTTGCCCAAGGCCTCGGGGGACAGATTTCCCTGTTCGCCGATGCCTATGTGGGATGGCGGGCCGTCCCGCGCTATAATCGGAAGCCTCCGGAAGCATAGGGCCGCCGGGCCCGCGGGAGCGTTCGCTATGGCCGACAAAATCGTCGAAAAGCCGCGCACCACGGTCAAAACCAAGACCGCGACCAAGACCAAGCGGCCACCGCTCTATAAGGTGATCCTGCTCAACGACGACTACACGCCGCGCGAATTCGTCGTGCTGGTGCTGAAGGCGGTGTTCCGGATGGGCGAGGAGACCGCCTACCGCGTGATGATGACCGCGCACCGGCGCGGCGCCTGCGTCATCGCGGTCTACACGCGGGACGTGGCCGAGACCAAGGCCAAGGAGGCGACCGAGCTCGGCAAGAGCAAGGGCTACCCGCTGTTCTTCACCACCGAGCCGGAAGAGTAGGGCTGACCGAGCCGTCGCCGTCAGCAGCGCTTGGATGAGCGGCACAGGCCGGGCGTCGTTCGTTTGGATGACGGCGCCGGAGGTCCGCCAGTCCAAAACCTCAAGAAAACCGGTCCCTGCAGCGCCTTGAACCCGCGCAGCGCTGAGGTCGACTCATGGTTGAATTGGGAGACGAGCCATGAGCGAGCAACAGCCGCAAACCAAGCGCGCACCGCAGCGCCGCATGGGCGCCGGCGTCGTCGCGGGGCTCGCCGTGCTGGTCGCATTCGTGGCGCTCGGCATTTCGATCTACGGCCTGATCAAGCAAACGGCGACGGCCTCGCTCGAAATTCAGCTTCCCTGCGTGATCGCGGCCGGCGGCGGCATCACCATCGCATCCATTATCGCGATGATCCGCAGCAAGCCCCGGCCGGAAGAAACCGAAAGCCCGCCGCTTGCGCCCTGAGGCCCGCGGCTCCGCCGGACGGCTGCTGAGCAGACTCCGATACGCGCCCGGAATTCATAGGGCACACGTATAAATCTATAGCCGTTTGGCGCGTCACCAGCGCTTCTTGGCAGCGCTGCGAAAAGGCATGATAGCATGACAATAGTCCCGCCCCGATGGATCCATGCAGTCCGCGCCGATCATCGCCCTTGAGAATGTCAGCATCGCCTTTGGCGAGGAGCAGATCTACGACCGGCTGAGCTTCGACGTCCGCCGCGGCGAGTTCGTCTGCATCCTCGGCCCCTCGGGCTGCGGCAAGTCCACGTCGCTGCGGATCATCGGCGGACTGCTCGACGTGAATGCCGGGCGCGTGGTCGTCGACGGCCGCGATCCGCATCAGGCCTGGTCGGACATCGCCTTTGTGTTCCAGTCGCCGCGGCTCGTCCCCTGGCGCACCGCGCTCGATAACGTTCTGCTCGGCTCGGAGCTGCGCTTTGGCACAAGCGACAAGGAGCAGCGGCGGACGCGTGCAACCGAGCTGCTGCGGCTGGTCGGGCTCGCCGGTGACGCGCGCAAGTATCCCTCCATGCTGTCGGGCGGCGAGCGCCAGCGGGTTGCGATTGCGCGTGCGCTCGCCGTCGATCCCAAGATCGTGCTGATGGACGAGCCATTTTCGGCGCTCGATCCCAACATGCGCGGCCGGATGCGCTCGGAGATGGAGCGGATCTGGCTGGAGACGGGCAAAACCGTCGTGTTCGTCACCCACGACATCGAAGAGTCGCTGCAACTGGCCGACCGTATCGTCGTCCTGTCCAACAAGCCGACCCGGGTGCTGGAGATCATCGAGTTGCAGACGCCGCGGCCGCGCGCGCTGAGCGATCCCGCCCTCGACACGCACCGCCAGAAATTGGTTAAGCTGTTCCGCTCGCTCGAGCAGCCGGCCGTCGAAAAGGAGACCGTCGCATGATCAAACGCCGCAATGTCCTGAAGCTGATGGCGGCTCCGGCCCTGATGACCGTCGCCCGTCCGGGCTTCGCGCAGGGGAAGGACAAGGTCACCTACGCCTATCTGCTCGATCCGGCCTACGACGCCGTCACCTGGGCGATGAGCAACGGCAAGATCGCCTCCGACAAGATCACCGTCGAAGCGCGCGGCCTTGCGATCCCGCAATTGATCCAGGCCACGTCGGCGAAGCAGTACGACGTGATCATGACCGCCGTGATCGCCGTTCCGCCGGCTGCGGCGCGCGGCCTCGAGCTGAAGGTGCTGTCGACCGCGCTGCAGCAGTCGGCTCGCGGCGAGGGCGCTGGCGTCTGGGTCAAGAGCGACTCGCCGTTGAAAGACCCGAAGGACCTGAAAGGCAAGACGCTCGGCTCCTATGCGCTGCGTTCGACCGGCTACACCCAGGTGCGGCTGGCGCTGATCAAGAAGTACGGGCTCAACGCCGCGCTCGAAGGCGGCGACCTCAAGCAGGTGGAAATCCAGGCCCCGAACCTGCCCGGCGCGCTTGCCGCCGGCCAGATCGACGCCGCCACGCTCATTCACAGCCAGGCCTATCGCGCCCTGAAATCGG
The DNA here is from genome assembly GCA_019746355.1 of Xanthobacteraceae bacterium. The sequence goes on from JAIESC010000048.1 coordinate 54,414, forward strand.
GCGAGTTCCGGCCGATCGCCGAAACCGGGCGCGACAACATCGAGGCCTTCGGCATGCGCTTCATCAGCGCGCTCAACGTGTCGTATCCGGAGCGTCTCGCGCAGCGCCCGGAGGCGTTCAAGGAGTTCAACCGCATGTTCCGCGAGTCGGTGCGCTATGCGCTCGCGAACCGCGATGAGGTGTTCGGTGCGGTCGGCAAGCAGACCAACCTGCCGCCCGACTTCTTCAACTGGTGGTTCGAGAAGAGCTCCGACGTTCCAGGCTCGTTCGAGGACAGCCACGCCCAGATCATCAACAAGTTCTACGAGCTGTCGAAGGAGATCGGGATGATCCAGAGCTATCCCGACATCCGCAGCGTGGTCTGGGAGCACGCGCTGCGCTCGTGATGAGCGGGACCGGCGCAACCCTTGCCCCATCGTTGCAGCCGCGCGGGCTGGTGGCGCGCTTAGGAGCGCGAAGGCTCGCGGCCCATCTGTTCACGCTGCTGTTCCTCGCGATATGGCAGGCGGCGTCGCTGATCGCGCCGTCCTATCTGCTGCCCGGGCCCATTCCGACGGCACAGCGGCTCTGGGTGTTCGTCACCAGCGCGCGCGACCTCGGCCATCTCGGCGCGTCGCTCTATCATGTCGCCGCAGCCATCGCGATCTCGTTCGTGATCGGCTCGCTGCTGGCGCTGGTCCCTTACTACGTGCCGGTGCTGCGGTTTGCGATCGAGCGCCGCATCGGCCCGTTCCTGAATGCGTTCTCGGCGATCGGCTGGACGCTGCTCTCGATCATGTGGTTCGGGGTGTCGCCGCTCACCGTGATCTTTGCGATCAGCGCGGTGCTGGTGCCGTTCGCGCTGGTCAACATGGCGGCGGGCCTCGCCAACCTCGATCCCGAGATCATGGAGATGGCCGGGAGTTTCACCCGGCGAAAGCTTTGGACGTTTGCGCTGGTGATCGTGCCCTCGCTCTATCCGTTCATCTTTGCGACGCTGCGCATCATGTTCGGCGTGGCCTGGAAGGTGACGCTGACCGCCGAGCTGTTCGGCGGCAACAGCGGGCTCGGCTACATGATCAATCTGGCACGGCAGGAGTTCGACACCGCGACGATCTTTGCCGCGATCATCATCATCATTGCGTTCGTGCACGGCGTGGACCGCGCCGTGCTCGGTCCGCTGCAGGGGAGCGTGTCGCGCCACTATGCAGGCTGAGCGGACAACCATGTCACAGGCGCTCACCGGGCGGTTGCTCGGCGAGGGGCTCGTTGTGGCCGTGCTGCTCGCCTGGCTCGTACTGGGCCGCAACCTGCCGGAATTCATCCTGCCCGGCCCGGTCGCGGTGGCGCGCCGGCTGCTCGACCTGTTCGTGACGCCGGAGTTCCTCTGGCATCTGGCGACGTCGACCTGGCGCGTCCTGGTCTCGATCACGGCGGCGCTGTTGATCGGCGGCGGGCTCGCCTTTCTCGCCTGGGGCGTGCCGTGGCTCGACGGCGTGGTCGATGAGCGTATCAAGCCGGTGCTCAACTCGTTTCCATCGATCGGCTGGGCCATTCTCGCCGCGATCTGGTTCGATCCCGGCCACTTCGGCGTGATCTTCGTCGAGGTCGCGATCCTCATTCCGTTCTGCCTGATCAACATCGCCGAAGGCCTGCGCAATATCGATCGCGAGCTGATGGAGATGGGACGGAGCTTCACCCGGCACCGGGCGCGCATCCTGTTCCGCATCACCTTGCCGCTGCTGGTGCCCTACGGGCTGTCCGCCACCCGCATCGCCTATGGCATCGCCTGGAAGATTGCGCTGGTTGCAGAGCTGCTCGGCGCGCCGAGCGGCCTCGGCTACCTGATGCTGCGGGCCCAGACCGCCGCGGACTCGACGACCTTCCTTGCCACCTGCTTTGCCATCGTGCTGTTGTTCGTGGCGGGCGAGCGGCTGGTGATCGCGCCGCTGGAGCGGCGCTTTGCGCGGCGTTAGGGAGTTAGTCATGACGATGACCGCGACCGATGATCTGCTGGTTCGGACCGGGTCCGGCGAGTTGCGCGGCGCGCGCGAGAACGGCGTCGTGGTGTTTCGCGGCGTGCCGTACGCAGCAGCGCCGGTCGGCGAGCTGCGCTTTGCGCCGCCGCAGCCGGTGCAAGCGTGGCAGGGCGTGCGCGAGGCGACGAAAGACGGGCCGATCGCGCCGCAGGGGCGTTCGCGGCTTGCCCATGTGATGGGCGATTTCGAGCGGCCGCAGTCGGAAGACTGCCTGACGCTCAACATCTGGACGCCGGCGGCCGACGGCAAGAAGCGGCCGGTGATGGTCTTCATCCACGGTGGCGCGTTTGCGAGCGGCGCGGGCTCGCTGCCCTGGTATTCCGGCGAGCGGTTTGCCGCAAACGGCGATGTGGTGTTCGTCGCGATCAACTACCGGCTGGGCGCGCTGGGCTTTCTCTGCCTGCCGGGGGTGAGCGACGGCAATCTCGGCCTGCTCGATCAGGTCGCGGCGCTCAAATTCGTGCGCGACAACATCGCCGCTTTCGGCGGCGATCCGGACAACGTCACGGCAGTCGGCCAGTCCGCGGGTGCCGCTTCGATCGCCATCCTGATGACCATGCCGCAGGCCAAGGGCCTGTTCCGCCGTGCGATCCTGCAAAGCACGCCGTTCGGGCGCATGGCGCGGGCGCCGGAGGACGCGCACCGCATCGGCGGCCGGCTCCTTGAGGTTCTGGGATTGAGACCCGAGGAGAACGACAAGCTCAAGGCGCTGCCGTTCGCCAAATTCATCGCCGCGCAGGGCGAGGTCGCGCGGCTGGAGAAGAAATTCGCCGATGCGCTCGCGCCGTTCTGGCCGGTGATCGACGGCAAGGTCTATCCGGGCGAGGTCGCGCCGGCGCTCAAGGCCGGGGCCGGTGTCGAGATCGACATTATGATCGGCACGACGCGCGAGGAGATGGCGGCGTTCTACTGCATCGATCAGGAGGTCGCGAACGCGGACGCTGCCGCCGTCGAGGGCGTGTTTGCGTCGCTGTTCAAAACCGACCACCGCGCCTACCTCGACGAGATCCGGCGGATGCGCGCCTCGCACACCAACGCCGCGCTGCTCGGCGACCTGATGAGCGACGCGATGTTTCGCATCGGCAGCCTGCGCATGGCGGAAGCGCGCGCCGACCAGGGGCGGCCGGCTTACGTCTACCAGTTCGACTGGCAGTCGCCGGCGGGCTTCGAGTCCTGCCACTGCCTGGAGATTCCGTTCGTGCAGAACAATTTCGAGCACTGGACGGACTCGCCGATGCTCAAGGGTGCAAAGCCGGCCGAGACCAAAGGGCTGGCCGAGGCGATGCAGGGCGCCTGGATCGCCTTTGCGCGCAGCGGCAAGCCAGATCCTCCGCGGATGCCGGCATGGCCGCCATACCTCCGCGAAGACCGCATGACCATGCGGTTCGACAGCCTGATCGGGCCGGTCAGCGATCTCGCCGGGCTTTCCTGGCGTCAGCCCTGGATACGCTGATGCATTCGGTGACGGTGCGCCAGGAGATCGTCGATCGCGTGCTGAAGCGGCGCGGCCGCTATCACCTGTTCGACCGGCTCGATCCGAAGCGAACCGCGCTGATCGTGATCGACATGCAGACCGTGTTCTGCGCCCCCGGAAGCCCGGCCGAGGTGCCGGCGTCGCGCGGCATCGTCGAACCGATCAACGGCCTCACGGCCGGGCTTCGCGAGCTTGGCGTGCCGGTGATCTGGGTGCTGCATGCCAACAGCCGGATCGGCGGCAAGGAAGGCGGCAAGAGCGACTGGGAGCTGTTCTTCAACACCATCGTCGCCGACGAGGTCCGCGAGCGGACCCTGGATAGCCTCACCGCCGAGAAGCAAAGCGTCTGGAGCGGGCTGGTCACCGGACCGGCCGATCACACCGTGCTGAAGAACCGCTACAGCGCGCTCATTCCGGGCTCGTCGCCGCTCGAGCGCGTGCTGCGCGGCATGGGCATCGACACCATCCTGGTCGCCGGTACGAAAACCAACATCTGCTGCGAGTCGACCGCGCGCGACGCGATGATGCTCGATTTCAAGGTGGTGCTGGTCGAGGACTGCTGTGCGGCGCTGTCCGACGACGAGCACCGCGGCGCGCTGGAAAACATCATCCAGCAGTTCGGCGATGTGATGACGGCCGACGAGGTCTTGCTTCGTCTGAAGCAGATTGAAAACCGTCCGGCGTAGCGCTCCTCGCGCGTGCCCGGCTGTGCGCGGGTCGCAAGACGGTCACGGCCGATCACCAGTAGCCGGCGAGGCAGATCAGGTTGGCGAGGCACGCCAGCAACAGCCCAAGGACCAGCGTCTTGTTGGTCATGGTTACGCTCCGAAAAAATCGCACTCCAAATTTCGGCTCCCGGGATCGAAGCAACGCCCGACTCGAGAATCGATGCGCAGAGCATGAGCGTTCGCGGGTCAAGAGTCCCAAACTGTATTTTTCCGCGGATTCATCCCTCGTTTACCGGACGGAGTCCGATTCCCGTCCGGGATTTTTGGCGTGCCGCGCGCGACGGGCGGCCGAATCGCGAGCGCCGTGGTTGTCGCCGGTTTGTGATTCAGCGGTGAATTTCGCGCCAGCGCGCAAGACTCGCGCATGCGAATCAGTGGAAAAGTGTCAGGCGAGGGGGTGGATTGCTCTCCTTACCTCGTCGTTCATTCCAACCTGAAAGAGGATGCCATGGCGAAGAAAGCCAAGAAGGCGAAAAAGGCGAAGAAGGCTCGCAAGAAGAAGTAATTTGGGCGTTTGGTTTTCATGGCTCGGGCGCAAATGCCCGAGCCTTCATTGCGTTGTTTCGTTCCGGAGTCCTCACGGCCTACCGATAGCCGCCGGAAGCGCGGAGCCGTTCGCCGGTCAGCCAGCGCGAGTCATCAGAGGCGAGGAACACCGCAACCCGCGCGATGTCGTCGGGCTGGCCAAAGCGGCCGAGTGGCGTGCGCGCGATGATCGCTTTCTCGAAATCGCTGCCGATCACGCCCGCGGCATGGGTGCCCTCAGTCTCGACGCCGCCCGGCGCCAGCACGTTGACGCGGATGTTGCGCGGGCCGAGTTCGGCGGCGAGCACGCGCGACAGCGTGTCGACCGCACCCTTGGTCGCCGAATAGACCGATGCCGTTGCCACGTTGTCCTCGCTCGCGACCGAGCTGACGTTGATGACGCTGCCGCCGTTCGGCCCGAAGTGCCGCGCGGCCTCCTGCGTCGCGAGGATGGTGCCGAGCACGTTGGTGTTGAACTGGCGGTGGAATTCGCCCTCGGTGATCTCGTCCAGCGGCTGGAATTTGTAGATGCCGGCGTTGTTGACCAGCACGTCGAGCGCGCCAAACGCCTTCCGGGTCTCCTCGAACAGCTGCTTCACATCCGCTGCCTTGGCGACGTCGCCCTTCACCGCGATCGCCTTTCCGCCCTGGGACTTGATATCGGCGACGACGCGCTCAGCGCCTGCTTTGCTCGATGCGTAGTTCACCACCACCGCAGCGCCCGCCTTGGCGAGGCTTTTGGCGATGCCCGCCCCGATGCCCTTCGACGCGCCGGTGACGACGGCGACTTTGCCCTTGAGATCGCTCATGATCTTTCTCCTAAGCTGGTCGGCTGACGTTTCGATAATTCGATGATCGTCGAATTATGAAGCGGTCAGCCGTTCTGCAAGGGGCGGGCGAGGGCCAAATCCAAAGCGTGAGAAAAGCCACGCCGGCGTCATTCCGGGACAGGCCCAACGGGTCCGCGCGAAGCGCGGCCCGATGACAGGCTCCGGCCGGAGCCCGGAATCCAGCCGGGGGGCGGCGTGCGCAACTGGATTCCGGGCTCGCTCGCTGCGCTCGCGCTCCGGAATGACCGTGGGGAGAGGCCGGAGCAGCCGTTAGATTTTCGCAAGCCGGTCCAGATACGCGTGCAGCACGTCGCGCTTGAGCACGAGATTGGCGAACTTGCCCTCACGGAGGATCTCGATCAGCCCCGCGGTCTCGAGCTCCTTCAGGTGATGCGACATGGTCGCCGGACTGATCTCCTGACCCTTGTGCAGCGCCGCGCATGCCATCGGCTCGTCGCATGCGCCGATCGCCTTCAGCATCTCGTAGCGTCGCGGCTCGGCGAGTGCGCGGGCGATGCGCTCGAAATCGCGGTCGGTGAGGCGGGGGCGCTTGGCGGCCAGCATGGAACAAAGGTAGTCGGTTCGCGAAAAATATCCAGCACGCACAACCTTTCAGCAAAATGTGAACCCACGCCGCCGCGGCGGGCGTTAGACCTGTGGCCTCAAGTCAGAAGCGCTGGAGATGTGCCCATGCCGCTCGCAAACACCGCCGACCGTTACTTCCCCCAGGTGCTGAGCATCGTCCGGATCATGACGGCTCTGCTCCTGCTGCAGCATCCGCTGTCGAAGTTCTTCGCCTTTCCGCTGGCGATGAAGGCGCCGGCGATGTTCTCGCTCATCTGGTTCGCCGGCGCGATCGAACTCGTGTTCGGCGTGCTGCTGCTGATCGGCCTGTTTTCCCGCTTCGCGGCGTTCATCCTGTCGGGCGAACTGGCCTTTGCCTACTTCATCGGCCACGCGCCGCAGGGGTTCTTCCCGCTGACCAACCGCGGCGAGGCGGCGGTGCTGTTCTGCTTCCTGTTCCTCATGCTTGCGTTCACCGGCGGCGGCGCGTGGAGCGTCGATGCGATGCGCGGGCGGGACGTGATAAGCGGCAGGGCGCGCGCTGCACGGGTTTAGCCCGCGCTTGCCATGCGCGCCCGGGTGGCGCCTGATTGGGGCTCCGTAACAACGTGGGGCCTGTCATGGCATTCGTGCAGTTCACCGCACCTGACGATCAGCCTGTCATCATCAACAGCGAGCGCATCGTCGTTGCGTCGTCGATCCCGGCCGATGAGGAGCCGGCGCAGGGCACGTGCATCACCTTCACCAATGGCGGTCAACAGGCCGTGAAGGAGAACATCGCCGATGTGCTGCGACGATTGAACATCAGCGCGTAGCGTGCCGGGCGATGCCGATAGTGCGGGAGTGCAGCGGCAGCCTAGGGTGGGCTGAGCCGCGCAGCGGCATAGCCGTCCGAAGAACGGCGTCGCTCCGAACAAGAACGCGTGGGCCTGGCCATAGCGCGGTCCCCTACAACCGGCTGAACTTGGCCGGGTCGTTGCGCGACTAACTCTCGCGAGGACCCGATGACCCGATGACCCATGCTGCGACCGGCCAGCCCAACGCTGTTCAACGGCGCAAACCTCACCGATGCCTGGCTCGTCGGCGCTGAGCTCAAGGGCGCGGTCTATGACGAGCGGACGGTGTTTCCAAAAAAACCAGCCGGAGCGGGTCGGAATGGTGACGCGGATGAGGAAGGGTTGGCCGCGGCGGTGACGCCTGGATCTTGGCCTTCGCCCGTCTTTCGCCGGGCGAGCTAGCGCTCGAGTTGATGGCTATTCGATCCCGAGCGAACGCTTCGCGCTCGCCAAATCATCGGCATAGTACCGTTTGGCGCAAGCGGCATTGTAGGTTTGAACGGTCGCGTTGTGCTGATCGATTTTTGAGTTGAAGGAAGCCTGAGTTGAGCGGGCCTCGGAGACGAAAGCGTTGTAGCGCCGAACATCGGCGTTGAACCGGTCGATGGCCGCTTGGCTGGAGCGGTTGAGCATTGCTTGCGACCTGTCTAATTCTGCTTTTAGCGAGTCGACTTGCGAAAATTTTGATTGCACCTGGTTGCGGTCCGACTCAATGGAAGCGCTTTCGTTGTCGAGCGCCTCGGCTCGCTTGAGGCAGTCCGTCAGCTGCTGAACAGTCAGGGTATCAGCGCCGTAAGTCTTGCTGCCGATCCCCGTGTGGGCCATGCCGCGAGCAAAGCCGGACACGAAGCGGCCACCACGCCGAGCGTCTGCTGCGTCACCGAGCGCTGCGAGAACAAGGCAGCTCAGGAAAATTGCCATGGGCGTTCGCATGGTCCAGCCCCCGACTTCTGCGGTTCCTGCAATCAAAGGTTGTCACACTCGCCAATTGCTGAAAAGAGGAAGGGGTGGCCGGCTCCGGCGATCCATGAAGTGCTGCAGCGAGTTCAACTCGCAAGAGCGAACCTCGCTGCGGCACCTCATGGACACGCGGGTCAAGCCCGCGTGTGACAGCACCCGAGCAGTGCCGGTGTGCCTTCACCACAGATTCACGCTGTCAAACAGCCCGGCAGCCGCCTTCGCTCGCCATAGCGCGTCGACCCGGCTTCGCTCGCTGCGCGAGCTACGCCGGGCTTTGGAGTCCGCCGTAGCGCGTGAGCGCGAAGGCGGAAGACGCGCGGAACGCGCTGGTGGCGAGCTCTCGCCTTCGCGAAGCAAGGACGGCGTGCCAAGAACCGGCGTCAGCGCTCCGGGAAATCGTCGGGCCGCCGTCCTCTTCAGCCCACGCTTCGCCGCCCCTGTTCTTTGCTCTTTCGGGCCCGGGGTCGGCCCGCATTCCTTCCCCGCCTCTGCGGGGACACGCTTTTCCTTCCCCTCGAAAAGAGGGGTTGGAGCGCCGAGAGGCGCCGGGGAGCTTATGATCGCTCCCCGACCGGCCTTG
>JAIESC010000209.1 GCA_019746355.1 Xanthobacteraceae bacterium
AGTTCAAGGACCCGAACGGCATCGTCTTCGACATCAACTGGAAGGGCTGGCAGCTCACCAAGGACAAGATCAAGAACCCGGTCGGCGGCTTGCGGCCGGCCAAGCTCGCGGCGGCTCGCAAGAAGGTCGCGAAGAAGACCGCGAAACCGAAGGTGCGCAAGAAGAAGTAGTTCAAGGGCCGGCAGTTCAAGAACAACAAGCAGCCGGCGATTTCAGGGAGGGGACGATGAAGGGGCGATGGATCGGGGCGGCGCTCATGGCGCTCGCCGGCATCACGGGCGCGCAGGCGCAGAGCTATCCTGCGCGGTCAGGAACGGTGATCGTGCCGTTTGCGGCCGGCGGGCCCGCCGACATCACCGGCCGGATCGCGGCCGACGTCTTCAGCAAGGCGCTCGGCCAGCAGTTCGTGGTCGAGAACGTTGCCGGCGCCGGCGGCTCGACTGGCACGGCCCGCGTCGCGCGCGCTGCGCCCGACGGCTACACGCTGGGCCTCGGCCATGTCGGCACCCATGCCGCCGCGGTCGCGCTCATCCCCAACCTGCCCTACAAGCCCGACACCGACTTCGAGCCGATCGGGCTCATCGCGCTGCAGCCGGTGGTGCTCGCCGTACGCAAGGCGTTTCCCGCCAACAACCTCAGAGAATTCGTCGCCTACGCCAAGGCCAACGAATCGAAGCTCAACATGGGCCACGCGGGCGTGGGCTCGGTCTCCTACACCTTCTGCCTGATGCTCAACCACGAGATCGGCATCAAGCCGACGCTTGTGCCGTTCTCCGGCACCGCGCCGGTGCTCAACGCCATGCTCGGTGACCAGGTGGACTATGTGTGCGATCCGATCCTGGGGCCGCTGCCGCACATCCGCGCCGGCACGTTGAAGGCGATGGCAATCGGCACCAGCAAGCGTCATCCGGCCCTGCCGGACGTTCCCACCTCGGCGGAAGGCGGCCTGCCGAATTTCCAGGCGGCACCGTTCTACGCGATGTTTGCGCCGAAGGGCACGCCGCCGGACATCGTCGAGAAGCTCGCCGCGGCGCTCGACAAGGGCCTCGACGACGAGATCCCGCGCAGGCGGCTGCTCGATCTCGGCGCCGAGATCGCCGAGAAGAAGGATCGCGGGCCGAAGCCGCTCGCGGCGCTGATGAAAAGCGAGATGGCGCGGCTCAACCCGATCCTGCAGGCCGCAGCCAAGTAGGCGCAAAGCAGGCGCACAGCCCTTCCGCAGTTTGCGACGCCTCAAAGCTGGAGTGTCTTTGCAGACACAGCCGCTTCAAATCGCGCTGCAACAAAGGGAACGGACCGTGAAACCTGACAGCGCTGCGCGCCGCCAGGCGGTATGCACGGAACTGCTCCGCGTTATGGTCCCGCGCATCCGCAAACGCGGATCTGGGGAAACACTTTTGGAGGTCATTCCCATGTTGCGTTCATCCAACATCCGGCTCGCGGTCGCAGCCTTTGCGGCGCTCGCCTTTGCGGCCGTGCCGTCGTCGTCGCAGGCGGCGTCCGGCCGAGTCCAGCTCGTGATCACCAAGGCGTCGTTCATCGTCGGCGTGGCCGGCGGCCAGGGCACGCTGCGCTTCGGCCGCCGCAGCTATCCGCTCAGCGTCGGCGGGCTGAGCGTCGGCTTCAGCGGCGGCGTATCGCAGGCCAACCTTGTCGGCACCGTCTCCAACATCCGCCGGGCGTCGGACGTCGCCGGCACCTACTCGGCGACGACGGCGGGCGCGGCCCTCATCACCGGCGGCAAGCAGGTGGTGACGCTGACCAACGAAAAGGGCGCAGTGCTGCAGCTTCGCGGCGCGCAGGTCGGCGTCGAGATCAACCTCGACGTCAGCGGCATGGTGATTGCTTCGCGCTGAGCCTGATCCGCGCCGGATCGACCGGCGCACGGCCTTCGGAAACCCGCCGGTGCGAACCGGCGGGTTTTTCGCCGCTGAAGGCAGCCATGGCGCGCAAGGATGGCAAATGGGAGTGGCAAACCGGCTGCCTGTCGCCTATGTGTGCCTCGGCCGATTGCGGCTGCAAGGACACGCGATGACTGCGCCAAATCCCGGGAATCCCGCCGAAATTTCTCGCGCCGCAATGGTCCGCGAGGCGATGACGAACGGGTTTTTCGGCCGCTGTCCGAATTGCGGCAAGGGCCACATGTTCCGCGCGTTTCTGAAGGTCGCCGACCAATGCCCGGCTTGTGGCGAGCCGCTCCACCATCATCGCGCCGACGACTTCCCGGCCTATATCGTCATCGTCCTGGTCGGCCATATCGTCGTACCGTTGGTCCTGGCCGTGGAGATCGCGTGGGCCTGGCCGACCTGGCTGCACCTCATGGTCTGGCCCGCAACCATCGCGATCCTGGCGCTGGCTCTGCTGCAGCCGGTCAAGGGCGCCATCGTCGCCCTGCAATGGGCGCTCGGCATGCACGGCTTCGAGGAGGCCGCGCAAAAGCGCGACGCCGCGCGGGCGCTCGCGCCGGCCGCCGAATAAGCGCCTCGCAGGGCACGGGTTCTCGCGACAAGTTGCGGCACTCCGGTTGTGTTAAGGTGTTGAAGCGGCGGCCGCGGAGCAAAGACCGTGCGCCGTTCGGAACCGGAAGCCATGCCGCCCTATGCGCCCAAATACGTTACTCCGAAGCAGGCGGCCGAGGACCGTGCACGGCGGCGCGCGGCGCTCTACTGGATCGCCCTCGCGATCCCGCTGATCTTCATGCTGCTGCTGTTCGGCTACAGCGATCAGGCGCCAACGGCGCTTCGCAGCGCCACCATCACGCTGGACCAGGCGCTCGGCTATCCGATCGCAAGCTTCCTCGGTGTGCCGGTCGCGCCGTGAAGAGCTAACATGGCCCTGCTGCCGAACTGCGACAAGGCGATACTCGATTTGCGAAAGATCGAGCATTACTGCCTCGACCACACCCACCCACGCGGACGTCACAAGGCGCGCGTTCTGCGTCAAGCGCTTGGTCTCACGCGCGGCGATGCTGAATGGTTTCGCAATGCACTGCTTGAAGCGATCCAGACCACCGCCGCGACGATGCATCGGGAAGATCACTTGGGAACGCAGTGGCGGGCCGATATATCCGTGACGCGACACGGTAGGCGTGCTGTGGTAAGAACTGTATGACTCGTTCGGACGGATGAGAACTTTCCGCGTTTCGTAACTTGCTGGACTTTATGATGACCGGGCAAAACCGCGACCAAAATCAGTCCCCCTCTCTGCTGGATGCGGTCGCATTGCTTGACGATCACGAAGCCGAGGGGCTGCCCCGCGGACAAGTGGGCACTGTTGTTGAAGCTCTCGGCGGCGACAATGTACTTGTCGAGTTCAGCGACGATGATGGCCGCGCCTATGCGGTGGTTCCCTGCAGAGCTTCGAACCTGCTCGTGCTGCATTACGCGCCAGAACCGGCTTAAGCGGCACGAAGCAACCGATCGCTAATTCGCCAGCAGCCTGGCGTAGCGCGCAGCGTCCGCCCGGACCAGCGCGTCGAATGCGTCCGGTCCGATGAACGCCGCGTCCGCGCCCTGCTGCGCAAGGCGGGTCCTGATCTCCGGCGTCTCCAAAATCTGCCTGGTTGCTTCTGCGATCTTTTCGATGATTGCCGTCGGCGTGTTGCGCTGGGCGAACAGCCCGAACCAGGCGTTGTAGTTGAATTCCGGCGCGCCGGTCTCGGCAAACGCAGGCACATTCGGCAGCGTCGATATCCGGCTGCGACTGACCACTGCAATCGCCCGCAGCTTGCCGGTGTTGATGAGCTCAAGCGCGACGGCCACCGGCGCAAAGGTCATCTGCGTGTCGCCGCGCATGACGCTGGTCACGGTCTCAGCGCCGCGATAAGGCACGTGACGGATATCGAGATCGGCGGACCGCTTGAACACCTCGCCCGCGAGATGGCTGGTGCTGCCGAGCCCAGCCGAGGCGAAATTGAGCGTGCCGGGCCTCGCCTTGGCGAGGGCGATCAGCTCGCCGAGCGTTGCGGCCGGCAAAGCCAGCGGAACGATCAGCACCAGCGGCACCACCGCGACCTGCGCGACGCCCGCGAGATCGGCGACCGGGTCGAACGTGAGTCCCTTGTTGAGGGGGCCGACCGCGGAATGGCCGTTCGAGGTCAGCATGACGCTATAACCGTCGGTCGGCCCCTTGGCGACGCTGGAAATGCCGGCGACGCCCGGACGGTTCTCGACGATCACGCTTTGATTCCAGGCGGGTCCCAGCCGGTCGGCGAGCGTGCGCGCCAGGATGTCGGCGGTGCTTCCCGCCGTGACCGGAACGACGATGCGAACGGTCTGGTTGGGGTATGGAACCGGTTGCGCCCGCGACGCGAGCGGCCAACCCGCAATCGCACCGGCCGCAAGCGCAATGAACTGCCGCCGCCTCATGGGCGCCTCCCGATCTTGATCTTGGGAGATGGTAGCGGCAATTGGCCGCGCTGCGGAAGGGCTGCGTGAGCCTCGCGATGCTCAGAAACGGACACCCATCAAAAAGAAGAAGAGCCCGCTCGTGGGCTCTTCTTTCATTGGTGCTGGCCGTAAAGACCAGTCCGACGCCACTACAGACGAAAAACGCCAGCCAGTTGCAGAATGCCGATCGACAGCATCACCATCATCAACGCCGCCGCGAACATGCGATACACAGCGATCCCATTCGAATTCGATTTCGAGTCGGTCACAGCACACACTCCCTTTCTTGTCTTGAGAGTGTGGCGATAACACAGGTGCACGGCGTCCGTCCCGCGCACCGGTCATGTCGGCCTGCGCAGACTGCATGAACTGCGGCAATGGGACGCGCGCTCGCATCGCGGGTTCCGAAGCGAACTTCCGAACCAAAGCGACGCGAGCACTTGGACACTTCCTGTGGCCCTTTGAACCCGCAAAGGCGCTTGCTGCGTGCGAGCTTCGGGTTCGGGCCACCGGGTCAGCCCTTCCGCAGATGCGGGAACCGCTCCGTCAGCAACGAGCCGGGATAGTAGGTGGGCTTGAACGCCGGTTGTGCGCGGATGAGTTCGTACCACTTCACAACGCGCGGCAGGTCGGCCCAGTCGCTCTCGCGGTTGAGATCGGCCATCCGCACGATCGCCGGCATCACCGCGACGTCGGCGAGCGTGATGTCCGCGCCAAGCAGCCACGGCCCGCCCGAGTCGCGAATCGACTCGTCCATCCGCTCGTAGGTGCGGCGCAGCCGTGCCATCGCGGAGTCCATGTCCTTCTGCGGAAAGCCCTTGCGCCCCATCGCCAGCATGAACTCCTTGCGCAGCGGCTTTGACTCCGCGAACGCCACGAACTCCTGCTCGCTCATCGCCGCAAAGCGCGGCAGGAACGCGAGGTTGAAGGTCGGCACGCGGACCGCTGCGGCCGGCATCTCGTCGATGAAGCGCATCAACGAGCGCATCGCCGCGCGTTTCACCGGATCGCGCGGCGTGAAGTTCGCGCGGTCAGGCACGACCTCGTCGAGATATTCGATGATCACCGAGGAATCGATCACGATGTTACCGTCGTGATCGAGGGTCGGCACCACGCCGTTCGGGTTGAGCGCAAGGTATTCCGGCTTGAGCTGGTCGCCGGCGAGCAGATCGAGCTTCTCCTCGGCAAAGGCGAGGCCCTTGGCGTTGAGCACGAAGCGCACCCGCTGCGAGCAGGTCGATTGCGGCGCGTTGTAGAGCTTGCAGGCCATCGCGGTCGTTCCTCCCGTTGCCGCGCACTCTGCCGCCGATGGTCGCTCGACGCCAGAGGGTTCCGGCCATCGGACCTTGATCCGAAACTCTGCAGCGCCGCCGCAGCGCCTGTCATCCGGCTGTCGCGGAACGGGTGTGCAGAGTGATCGTTGGCAATAAGCAAGCGCACAACAGACCGGAGCGGCCGTGAACAACAAGACAGGTCAAGCGCCGCAAGGCCCCGCGGGGATCGGCTTCTACGCGGCGCTGTTCGGCGGCCTCGCACTCGTTATCGTCATCGCCGTCGTTTCGGTCACTTTCGGCGGGTTGCCCGGCACCAGGAATTCGCCCAGCGCGACGGTCAAGGGCGAAACGATCACCGGCAAATCGGCCGCGAACCAAGAACCGAAGCTTAAAACGTCGATTGCAGCTTCAGCTGATCCAGCCGGTTGACCGACGGCACGTCGATCCGACGCGACGAACCGCCCGACGACTCCACGTCGAGCGGCACGACCACGCCGGCATCTCCGAGTCCCCACATCTTGGCGTAGAACTCCGGCAGCGTCGGTGTCTTCTCGCCGCCGACGCCGAGGATGACGTCGCCGCGCTTCAGCCCGGCCTTGCCGGCGGGGCTCTCCGGCGTGACCCGGCCGACCACGAGCTTGCCCTGCACCGGCTGGGCATTGACGCCCAGCCACGGCCGGCCCGGCCCGGACACGCGGCCGTTCGCCAGCAGATCCGCCATGATCGGCAGCAGCAGGTCGATCGGCACGAACATGTTGCCGGGGCTCGGCTCGTTCTCGTCCTTGGCGTTGCCGACGATCAGCGAGCCCACGCCGACGAGCTTGCCCTCGCGGTTGATCAGCGCCGAGCCGCTCCACGCCGGGTGCGGCGGACTGGTGAAGATCGCGTCCTTGACCAGGTACTCCCAGCTTCCGGCGAACACGCGGCGGCTGACGACATTGACCGGCAACACCATCCGCGGGCCGCCGGAGCTCGACACCAGCGCCGGGTCCCGCTCCTTGAGGTCGGCCGACCGGCCGATCGTCAGCGGCTTGATCTTCGGCGGCTCGAGCGTGCGCAGGAGGCCGAAGCCGGTCTCGTGGTCGTAGCCGACGACGTTCGCCGGCAAGGTGCGGCCGGCATTGGTGACGATCTCGGCGGCATGCGCCTCGACCATCAGATAGCCGATGGTGAGCACGAGCCCGCTTTCGTCGATGACGATTCCGGAGCCTTCGCGCTCGCGGCCGAGGTTCTGCACCGAGCGGCCGTCGGGGTTGATGAACGTCCTGATCTTCACCACCGCGGAAACGAGCTCTTCGAGCGCCGAGCTCTGCGCGTTTGCGGCGGCAGGCATACCGAGAGCGAGCGCCACGACCGCAAGCGCCGACAACGCCCGCCTCAAACCATCGGAACGAAGGACCTGGCACTTAAGGACTTGGCGCATCGCCCCCACCTCATCCGTCGCAAAACCGGCAGTGGATTATAACCCGATGTTCATCTTGAGGTATGGCCTGTCCCTCATCTTTGCCGCAAATTCCACTATATATGATGGGTAGAAGACGCTGCTGCTGAAAGCCGATGCCTGCCCCGCGCCTGCTTGTGATGGAAGGAAACTCCAAGGCCACCCGTGCCCAGCACGTGGCCGCCGGAGGCACGGTCGCCAGCACCGGCTACGCCAACCTGCTCCAGGAATTGCTGCCCGCCGCCACTGTGGACGTCTGCTTTCCCGGCGACCCCGGCGCGAACCTGCCGATCGGCGAGGCGCTGGAGGGCTATGACGGTGTCGCCATCACCGGCTCCGGCCTGCACATTTACGACGGCGGCATCGAGGTGACGCGGCAGGTCGAGCTCGCCCGCGCGGTGCTCGATGCCGGCACGCCGATCTTCGGCAGCTGCTGGGGGCTGCAGGTGCTGACCACCGCGACCGGCGGCGTGGTGCGGAAGAACCCGAGGGGCCGCGAGATCGGCTTCGGCCGCAGCATCCGCCTCACCGAGCCCGGCCGCAAGCATCCGATGTATGTCGGCAAGCCCGAGGTGTTCAACGCGCCGACCGTGCATCTCGACGAGGTCGAGACGATTGCGCCGGGCACCACCGTACTCGCCACCAACGCGGTGTCGGACGTGCAAAGCGCCGAGATCAAATTCAACGGCACCACCGCCTGGGGGGTGCAGTACCATCCGGAGTATCCGCTGCGCGAGATTTCCGCGATCGTTCGCCGCATCGGCCCGCGCCTGATCGACGAAGGCTTCTTCCTCAACACCGAGGACATCGAAGTCTTTGCGACCGACCTCGACGCGCTCGACCGCAATCCGACCGACAAGCGCCTGTCGTGGCGCTATGGCATCAGCCACAACGTGCTGAACAGGACGCTGCGCACCGGCGAGGTCGCGAACTGGCTCGAATACCAGGTGCTGCCGACGCGGGCGAAGCGCGGACGGGGCTGACGATGGATTTCGCCGGGCGGCACGTGGTGGTGACGGGCGGCACCGGGGCGCTCGGCCGCGCCGTGGTGGCGGCGCTGGTCCATGCCGGCGCGCACTGCCATGTCAGCTATCTGATCGAAGCCGAGGCGCAGTCGTTTCCCCACAAGACCAACGTGACGCTGCATCCGGTCGGCGACCTGGCCGACGAGGCGGTGGTCGCGAGGCTCTACGGCAGTGTGCCGAAACTCTGGGCTTCGATCCATCTCGCCGGCGGCTTCGCCATGAGCGGCGTGGCGGAGACCGACAAGGCGAAGCTGATGCAGCAGCTCGACATGAATTTCGTCGCCTGCTTCCTCTGCTGCCGCGCCGCGGTGAAGGCGATGGCGGGAAACGGCGGCCGCATCGTCAACGTTGCCGCCCGGCCCGGCCTGGAATGGCGCGGCGGCGCGGGCATGGTCGCTTATGCGTCGAGCAAGGCCGCGGTCGCGGCGATGACCGCCGCGCTCGCCGAGGAGGTGGCGAAGGACGGCATTCTCGTCAACGCGGTCGCGCCCTCGATCATGGACACGCCGGCCAACCGCAAGGCCATGCCCAATGCGGATTTCGCGTCGTGGCCCAAGGTCGAAGAGGTTGCGGCGACGATCGCCTTCCTCGCCTCCCCGAACAACGCGGTCACCCGCGGCGGCATCGTTCCGGTCTACGGCAAGACCTAGCCGTACCGAGTCAGAAGGTCGCCTGGATCGAATCGGGGGTCATTCGCCTGCTTGCGTTGATCAGCGAGCCTATCCATGATTGACACTCGAAGACGCGCAATGGTAGTTTTTGCTGGTACGCGTTCAGTGCCGCATTGGGGCAAAAAAACCTGGTGCTGGCATCGCCGGGCCAAAAAATCTCGGCAGTGTGAGACATGACATATGTCTGCACTCGCCAGGATTCCGGCCACAGGCCAAATACAATCCTCGATTGCAGCCACTGGCTTGGTCTCACCCCCCGCCAACTTAATTGCGAGGAGTGATGACTCTGAGGATATCGATCGTCGTAGGCAATCCTAAGCCGAAGTCGCGCACGCTCAAGGTCGCAGAGATGCTGGCCGCGAAGCTGTTCGGGCCTGCAGCGCAAGCTGCCGAGGTCATCGATCTCGCTGACTACAGAGACGAAATCCTCACTTGGCCGAACGAACGGATGGACGCGTTGAATGCGCGTGTCGCAGCCAGCGATGTCGTCATCTTCGCTTCACCGACATACAAAGCAACGTATACCGGCCTCCTGAAGGTGTTTTTGGACCGTTATCCCGCGAACGGTCTTGAGGGAGTTACAGCCATTCCGCTTCTCACTGGTGCGGATCAGCTGCACGCGATGGGGCCGACGGTGAACCTTGCACCGCTGCTGGTGGAACTCGGCGCAGTCGTGCCAGGACGCGGCTTCTATTTCGTTACCGGACAAATGGACCGCGTGGACGAAATCGTTCAGGCCGCAGCCGATCAATACGCGATGGCCCTCCGCCGTCTCGCAAACGTAGCCGCAGCACTGCCGAACTCAGACCAGCGATCAACGTGATCAAGGACATTGAATGTGACCAGCAGCATTCAATCAGCGCATCGCGAACGCCATACCGACGCGGGACAAGGCTCGATGGATCCGCGCACTTTTCGTGATGCGCTGGGACATTACGCATCGGGCATCACCATCATCGCCGGACACGATGGCCGCGAGCCTTTCGGTTTCACCTGTCAGTCCTTTTACAGCGTCTCTGTTGCCCCTCCGTTGATCTCATTTAGCGTGATGGCGAACTCGTCGAGTTACCCGCGCATACGCGAAACAGGGAAGTTCTCGGTCAATGTTCTCGCCGAATCTCAACAGGCCATATCAGACCAGTTCGCGCGCGGGGGAACTGACAAGTGGGCTGGAGTCGTCTGGAAAATGACGCCCGGCAAGAACCCGGTGATCGCAGGCACGCTGATATGGTTGGATTGCGGGATCGTCGCTGAACATGAAGCCGGCGACCACTTCATCGTCATTGGTCAGGTCAACGCCATGAGCCCAAGTGATTGGCACAACGGTGCACCGCTGCTCTACTTCAAGGGAAAGTATCGGCACCTGCATGCCCCGGACGGATCGGCGAAATGACGCAGAGGCTGCCATGAAGGGCGATCGTGGCATAAGATGCGGCGGTACAAACCTTGCCCGTCGAACGCCGAGTAATCCAGCCCGCATAGAGAGCGAGACATCGATATGACCGAGCACCGTATCACGCGACGTCACCTTGGAAAGTTGCTGAGCGCAGCCGCTGCAGGTTTCGCTCTGCCGACGATATCGACGCGGCCCGCACATGCGGCCGACACCTTTCGCGAAGGCCTTCAGATTGGCGCCATGGGCGCGTTGCGGACGACATTGCCTGGAGCCGACAAGAAATACGATCTTGCTTTTGATGCGAAGGACTTCAGAGACAGCACCTCCGTCCTGCTCGCCATCGAGCAGGGCGAGCTTGAGATAGGCAACACCACGACGCAGCACCTGATCAGGGCGATCAGCGAGAAGATTCCTGTCAGGTGGGTGTGCGGATGGGCCGGCGGGTATAACGTCCTCGTTTCCCGGAAGGGACTCAATCTCAAGCAAAACGACGCCGCTTCACTGAAGTCGCAGGCGGCTTCACGCAAGCAGTCAGGCAAACCGCTGATCATCGGCGTGCCGACGGGCTCGTTGCAGCACGCAAAACTGGCGATCTATCTGAAATCCATCGGCATCGATCCGGACAAGGATGTCCAGATCGCCAACATCCCGTTCCCAAATCATCCGCGCGCACTGGAGGCGTCCGAAGTTGATCTGGCGATGACGCTTTCAGCCTTCGGCGCGATCGCCATCGAGAAGGGCGACGCGGCCTTGTTCCTGCACCTGTTCGGCGGGAGCTTTGGCAAACAGGAGGTCGGATTCATCGTCACGGAGAAGCTTATCAAAGAAAAGCCCGCGCTGGTGCAGAGGATCGTGAATGCACACGTCGACGCCATGAAAACGTTCATGGGGCAGCCCGACAAGCAGATCGAGTTCGAAAAGAAGTATTCGAGGTTGCCCGACGCCGTCATCGCGATGCAGGAGCGCAACTTTCTCCAGTACAATTTCCGAACGAACGTCGCCGACATCAAGACAATGGCTCGCGAACTGCACCAGCTTGGCTGGGTCAAGGAGGATTTCACTTCGAAGGTCGACAGCTTCATCGACTTGTCGTTCGTGGCCAAGGCATCGGGCCTCTCGCCGGCCGAACTTTCAACGTGGTGATGCTGAAGCGGACACCATCTGCGGAGGTTCAGTTGTCCCCGGTTATGAAGCCCGGGTATCTGCGTCGGCGCCTGCTTGTCTTGCTGCAGTACGCGATATTCCCCGTTGCGATTCTCCTGCTCTGGCAGATTTGCAGCGAGATCGGCTTTGTGCGGCGGAATGTTCTTCCGCCGCCCTCCACGGTTCTTTCAGTCTGGTACGATCTGGTGACGGGCAGGACCGATGCGGCGGCCCGCTATTCCGGCACGTGGCTAGACCATGCGTGGGCCAGCACGTGGCGCGTTTTCGCCGGCTTCGGCTGGGGCGTCGCGCTCGGAATATTCCTCGGCCTGCTGATCGGCCTTTCCAGAGCGACGGAACGCGTTCTCGATCCGACGATCCAGGTGCTTCGCAACATTCCGGTGACCGCGTGGGTCCCGTTGTCGCTGGTCTTCTTCGGCATCGGTAACGCGCCGGCCGTGTTCTTGATCGGTCTCGGTGCGTTTTTCCCGGCGGCGATCAACTCCACCCATGGAGTCCGTCAGATCAACATCACGCTCTACAAGGCCGCAAGGATGATGGGAGCCGACGAACGCGAGCTTCTCTCGCGCGTCATCCTGCCGGCCGCATTGCCGTCGATACTGACCGGCGTCCGGCTGGCAATGGGTATCGCTTGGGTGCTTGTGGTGGTCGCCGAAATGCTCGCCGTGAGGAGCGGTCTTGGCTACCTGCTGAACGATGCGTACCTGTTTTACCGCAACGATGTCGTGATCGCGGCGATGCTCAGCATCGGGTTGCTGGGATTCTTGAGCGACCAGATCGTCGTTTTTGTCCGTGACATTCTTCTTTCCTGGAACGAGAGAGAGACGTTCGGTGGCGAGAATTAGCATCGCGTCGGTCACGAAACGGTTCGAAAGTGGCGAATCCGTCGTCACCGCGCTCGATGATGTCAATCTGGCGGTGCAGGACAGGGAGATCGTCACGCTGGTCGGCGCGAGCGGCTGCGGCAAGTCCACCCTGTTGAACCTCATCGCGGGTTTCGAGACGCCGAGCGCCGGACGGGTTCTCGTGGACGGCCAGCCGATCAAGGGGCCGGGGCCGGACCGTGGCGTGGTCTTTCAGCAGACCGCTTTGTTTCCCTGGCTGTCGGTTGAGGACAATATCGCGTTCGGCCTGTCGCTTCGCGCAAACCAAGGCAAGGCCGATCGGCGACAAGTTGTCGAACGTATGCTGCAGAGAACAGGGCTGTCGGCCTTCCGGGAGCGCCGCCCGGCTGAACTGTCGGGCGGCATGCGCCAGCGCGCAGCGATCGCGAGCGTGCTGGCGATCAATCCATCCACTCTTTTGATGGACGAGCCGTTCGGCGCTCTCGATTCACTGACCCGCTCCATCATGCAGGACTTCCTGCTTGAGATCTGGGAGGAACAGCGGAAAACGGTCGTGCTGGTAACGCACGACATCGATGAGGCGATCTACCTGGCGGATAAAACAGTCGTCATGACGGCCCATCCAGGCCGGATATGCGAAGTGATCGACGTCAATCTGCCGAGGCCGCGTCGATATGAAATGCGAAGCGAGGCGCCCTTTATCGCCTTGCGCGATCACGTCACGCAAATCGTTCGAACCGAGGCAATAAAGGGCACCGCTCTTTCGGCGATGCACTGAAGGGCGGGGCCATGGCGCGATGTCACTTGCTGAAATGCCAACTTCGCCAAATCGCGTAACATCTCCGATGGTGCAAACATGACCGACCGAAAAATCACAAAATCGAACCCCATCCGTGATTCCAAGAACCGCATCAAGCTCGGCGTATTCGGCATCAACGGAAACGGCGCCGCCTTCACTTTTCATCCGGATCGCTTCAAGTGCACCTGGGACGCCAACGTCCGGCTCGCGCAAAAAGCCGAGAAGCTCGGATTCGAGGCCTTTGTCTCTGCGGCACACTGGAAGTCGTTCGGAGGAGACGATCACTACAGCGGCGACTTGATGGAGACGTTTTCCTGGGCCGGGGCAGTCGCCGCCATAACCGAGCGCATCGGCATCATCAGCACGATACATGTCACGCTCATTCACCCGGTCTTTGCAGCG
Source organism: Xanthobacteraceae bacterium (assembly GCA_019746355.1). The sequence goes on from JAIESC010000209.1 coordinate 13,406, forward strand.
AAGGCGGAAGCGACCGTCGATCTGATCTCCAAAGGCCGGGCCGGCTTGAACCTCGTTCTCGGCTGGTATCCTCCCGATATGCAGCTCTGGGGACTGGATGTTAAGGAGCACAGCGATCGATTCGAGGTCGCCGAAGAATGGATGGAAATTTTCGACCGACTTTGGTCGGAACGAAAGAGCTTCGATTACGACGGCAAGAACTTCAAGCTGAAAGGTGCGTTCAACCAGCCGCACGGCGTGCAGTCGCGACCGATGTTGCTCAACGCAGGCCGCTCTCCGCGCGGCAGAGAGTTCGCGGCCAAGCACAGCGACATCGCCTTTGTCTCCGCACATAATCCCGACCCGAAGGCGATAAAGCAGCAGGTCGAGGACTATCGAAAGGACGCCCGCACGAAATTTGGCAAGGAGATCCAGATTTGGATGTCTGCTTATGTTGTGCTCAAGGACACAATCGAGGAAGCCCAAGCCTACGCTTATGACTACATCGTCACGCAGGGCGACGACGCGCCGGTTCAAAACATCATCAGTAACAACGCAATCGACACCAAATCGATGCCCCCGGACGCCGCCGCAAAACTCGCTTATGCCCTGAAAGCAGGGTTCGCCGGCTATCCGCTTGTTGGAGACGCGGATCATATCACAAGCCTTTTTGCGAACCTCTCCGAAGCCGGTGTCGATGGCTTCCTGTTGACCTGGCTGGACTACGAAGGCGGCTTGGATCGGTTCGGTCGGGAAGTGCTCCCTCGCCTGGAAAAAGCCGGACTGCGCGCGGCTGCTGAAGCCAACGTGTAGAGGCGGCCCGCGAGATACCCGCCGCACCGTCACAGCTCGCGAAAATGGAGTGTTTCGCGAGCCTTTCTAAGCATATCCCAGCTCACAACCTCATCACGGAGCCTCTATGCCAAAGCAGATCATCACGTCGTCCAAAGCGCCGACCACCGGCTTCACACCGGGCCAGGCGGTCTCCCCGTTGGCGCAAGCCATCCGGTTCGGCAACATGCTGTTCGTGTCGGGCACAGGCTCGCTCGATCCCGCCACCGGCGCCGTCGTTCCGGGTGATATCGTGGTGCAGACGCGCCAGACCCTCGACAACCTGATGAGCGTGCTCGAAGCCGCGGGTGCGACGGCGAAGAACATCGTCAACATGCGTGTCATTCTGCGGAATGTGGCCGATTTTCCCCGCTTCAACGAAACGTTTCGCGAGTACTTCGCCGGCGAGAAGGTCACACGAACCTGCTTCGGCGGCGTGCTGCACCGAGCCGGTACCGATGTCGAGATCGACTGCGTCGCCATGTTCGATTGACGGAGCGGGCGTCCACAAGCCCCGGCATTCCAACCCAGTGCTTCAGCTCGCAACCTGATCGCGACCGCTTCATGCCAAAGCAGATTGTCACGTCGTCGTCAGCACCCACCTCCGGCTTCACGCCGGGCCAGGCGGTGTCGCCGCTTGCGCAAGCCATTCGGTTCGGCAACATGCTGTTCGTCTCCGGCCTGGGTTCGGTCGATCCAGGCACCGGCGACGTTGTCGAGGGCGACATTGCATCGCAAACCCGCAGGACGCTCAGCAACCTTATGAACGTACTCGAAGCCGCAGGTGCGACGGCGAAGAACATCGTCAACATGCATGTCATTCTGCGGAATGTGGCCGATTTTCCAGGCTTCAACGAAACATTTCGCGAGTACTTCGGCGGCGAGAAGGTAACGCGGACCTGCATTGGGGGCACGCCCAACCGCCCCGGGGTCAACGTCCAGATCGACTGCATCGCCATGTTCGACTAGACCGTCGCATTTTCTGCGGCGAACCGCTGCACATCCCGGATCAAGCCCGGGACAGGCCTTCGCCGGAAAACGTCCAGCCTCAGATGATCTGACAGGCCTCGTCGAAGGCGAAGCGATAGTCCTGCGGCGGCAAGCTCGACGGATCGCCGTGGCCGAGGCAGCACAGGAAATTCGATTTGAAGCGCCCGTCGGGAAAGAACGCGGCGTCGACGACGTCGTTCTTGAAGCCCGACATCGGCCCGCAATCGAGGCCGATGGCGCGTGCCGCGAGCATCAGATAGGCGCCCTGCAGCGTCGCATTGCGCAGCGCCGTGGTGCGGATCTGCCCCGGGGTGGTCTCGTACCAGCTTCGCGCATTCGGATTGTGGAACAGCCGCGGCAGATGCTCGAAGAAGCGCATGTCGTAGGCGAGGATCGCGACCACCGGCGCGCCGAGCGCCTTCTTCGTGTTCTGCGACGACAGCGCCGGCGCGAGCTTCTCCTTGGCCTCGGCCGATCGCACGAACACCACGCGCTGCGGCTGCGAGTTCGCCGTGGTCGGGCCCCACTTGGCGAGCTCGTAGAGCTTTCGCAGCTCCTTGTCGGTCACCGGCTGCGATGTGAAGTCGTTGAAGCTCCGCGCCTTGCGAAACAGCACATCGAGCGCGGCATCGGACACGAGCGGACTGTTCATTCAATTCTCCAAGCACCGGACCCCTCATCCTGGGGCCCGGACGGAGCTTTGCAAAGGCTGTTGGCGGCGGCTGGGAGCATTTTCCGGCGAAGGCCCCGGACTTGATCCGGGATGTGCAGCGGTTCGCCGCAGAACATGCGACCAAACCAAAAGAGCTGGACTGGAGCTGTTTCCGATTCCGAAGGAACGGAAACAACTCTAGCCCGCAACCGGCACGAGGTCGGCGGTCGTGCCGCGCAGATGGCGGCGCACGGCGCTGGACGCCGCGACGCGGCGTCCTTCGGCATAAGCCTCGTGGTTCTTCTCGATGTCCTCGAGATCGTAGAGATAGTTGACCATCAGCCCGTAGGACTGGGCCAGGCCCTTGTCCGTCAGGTCCGCGAGCCAGTTCATCCGCTCGAGCCGCGCGCCGTTGCCGAGATGGAAGCGCGCCACCGCGTCCACCAGCATGCCGCGGCGGTTGCGGGCATTGAGGTAGTACCACGCGGCCGCGCGCAGGAACGGCTCCTTGAGCGCCTCGGATTGCTCGGGCTCGCGCCACCAGCCGGGCTGGTCGAGGCCGTTGAGCGTCTCGCGGTCCTCCGCCGACAAGGCTTGCGAATTTTCGGTCTTGCGCTCGCGATCGAGCCAGCGCGCGAAGTCGGGCGCGGGTGACAGCGTGACATAGGTCGAAAGCCGCGCGTTCTCGCGCGAGATTTCCTCGACCACCTGCTTGATCAGGAAGTTGCCGAACGACACGCCGGCAAGCCCGCGCTGGCAGTTGGAGATCGAATAGAACACCGCGACCTTGGTCTTGTCCGGCGCGACGCCGTTGCGGCCGGTTGCGAGGATCGGGCCGACCGCATCGGGAATCTCCCGCGTCAGCGCCACCTCGACGAAGATCAGCGGCTCGTCGACCAGCGCCGGATGGAAGAACGCATAGCAGCGGCGGTCCGGCGGATCGATGCGGCGGCGCAGGTCGTCCCAGCTCGCGATCTCGTGCACCGCCTCGTAGCGGATGATTTTTTCCAGGATCATCGCCGGCGTCGACCAGTCGATCCGGCGCAGCACCAGGAAGCCGCGGTTGAACCACGACGAGAACAGATGCACGAAATCGGCGTCGACCGCCGCCAGGTCCTTGCGATGGCCCATCGCGTCCAGAAGCTGCTCGCGCATCCGCACCAGCGTCGCGGTGCCGCCCGGAGCGAGATTGAGCCGCCGCAGCAGCTCCTGCCGGCGCGACTCGGCCGCAAGATGAACGCCGGCCGCGGTCTCGTCGGAAGGGGCGGCCTGCCACGCCTTGATGGCGGCTTCCAGCTCTTCGCGGTCCGGCCCGAACCGCTTCGCCAATGTTTCAAAGAATGCAATGCGCGGCCCGACCGTCAGCTTGGAGTATTTTTCGAGAATCTCGCCGGCCAGCGCCACGCCCGACGCCTCGCCGCGGCCGGACAGCAGCTCTTCGCAGAGTTCGGCCAAACTTTCCGAGCGCGCCGCGGCCACGTCCCGGCGGTCGCGCGTGCGGTCGAGCAGCGCACGGCCGCGCTCGGTGATGCTGTTGAGCATTTCGCCGAAAAAGGACGTGTTCATGGGAGGCTGATTCCTGCGGCCGGAATAATCATACTGGAAATGTTGAAGGAAAGACGACTGTTCAAGACCGCGCACCCAAGCTCTGGACAAAATCACGATAGCGGGCCAGAGGTTCCGTGCTGTTTCTGGTTAATGGCTGCCCAAGGAGTGATCAAATGCCGGGTCCGCTGGCTGGTATTCGCGTGTTGGAGCTTGCCCGCATTCTGGCCGGGCCCTGGGCCGGTCAGGTGCTGGCGGACCTGGGCGCCGACGTCGTTAAAGTCGAGCGCAGCAAGACCGGCGACGACACCCGGGCCTGGGGCCCCCCGTTCATCGAGGGCAAGGACGGCAATCATATCGGCGCGGCCTACTTCCACTCCACCAACCGCGGCAAACGGTCGATCGAGTGCGACTTTGAGTCGGACGAGGGCAAGCGCATCGTCAAAAAGCTCGCCGCGCGCTCCGACATCCTGATCGAGAACTTCAAGGTCGGCGGGCTCGCCAAGTTCGGGCTCGACTACAAGAGCCTCGCGCCGGACTGCCCGCGGCTGATCTACTGCTCGGTGACCGGCTTCGGCCAGGACGGGCCTTATGCGACCCGCGCGGGCTACGATCTGATGGCGCAGGGCATGGGCGGCTTCATGAGCCTGACCGGCACCGCCGACGGCGAGCCGACCCGCGCCGGCGTCCCCGTGTCCGACATCATGACCGGCATGTATTCGGTGATCGGCATTCTCGCAGCACTGGCGCAACGCGAGCGCACCGGCAAGGGCTGCTATGTCGACACCGCGCTGGTCGACACCACCGTCGGCGTGCTCGCCAACCAGGGCCTGAACTATCTCGCCTCGCGCAAGGTGCCGGAGCGTATCGGCAACTCGCATCCGAACATCGTGCCCTATCAGGTGTTCTCCGTGGCCGACGGCTACATCATCATCGCCACCGGCAACGACAGCCAGTATCAGAAGCTCTGTGGCGTGCTCGGCGCGCCGGAGCTCGGCAAGGACCCGCGCTACATCGACAACAAGTCGCGGCTCGCCAACCGCGCCGAGCTGATCGGCAAGCTCACCGCGCTGACCATGACGTTCAAGATGCAGGATCTCGCCGACAAGCTCGAGGCGGTCGGCGTGCCGGCCGGTCCGATCAACAACCTCGATCACGTGTTCGCGGATCCGCACATCAAGCACCGCGGCATGCTGCTCAACGTGCCGAGCGCCCACGCCAAGGCCGGCGCGATTCCCGGCATCCGCACGCCGATCGTGGTCGACGGCAAGCCGATGGCTTCGCCGAACCCGGCGCCCATTCTCGGGCAGCATACGGCGGAGATCCTGAAAGAGATCGGCGAGGGCCAATCCAGGTCAGGTTGAACCTGACAGATTTTGCAACCAAAACTGTTACCCTCGCCCACGCCGTTTCACACGCCAGGCGGGGGCTTTTCGTGCTGATACGATTGATTCCGATCGCTGTTCTGTGCGTCGGATTGTCATTCGCTGTGACAGCGAGCCCGGCATTCGCTGCCAAAAAGAAGAACTCCGGCTCTCCATCCATCGGAGCGCGCTGCGCCAAGCAAGTCGGCTTGACCCAGCGCGGCGACGGGCGCTGGTATTTTTCGGCCAACGGCGCCGGCTCACCGCAGGAGCAGGCGTTTTACGATTGCATCGACGCCCACACCAAGCGCCGCTGACGCGGGGACACGCCGCTCATATCGCCTTGCCGGCCTCCTGCCAGCGCTTGGTCGCCGTCGGGTTGGCGACGATGTCGTCGACATTGGCGAGCTTCACGCGGTCGCGCACCAGGCCCTTGTAGAAATCGGCCTTCGACACCGGCGGCACGTCGGCGATGATGGTCCAGCCGTCGCCGCCGTCGAGACTCTCGAACACCTGCCCGTCGGTGTCGGCGGCGTAGAGCGAATAGCCGTCCTGGCGTGCCTCGATGGTGAGCGCCGAGAACAGCGCGCGCTGGCCGTTCGGCAGGCCGCCCAAGAGCCGCTCCCAGGTCTTGCCGGCGTCGCGGCTGCGGAACATCTTGCCGCGCGCGCGGCCGAGCTCATACCAGTGCACCGGCCAGCCGACCCCCGCCGACATGAACAGCAGATCGGGCTGATCGGGATGGATGACGACGGCGTCGGGATAGTTCGCCTCCGCCGGCATCTTCATGCGCTGGAAGCTCTGGCCGCCGTCCTCGCTCGCCATCATGCCGACGATGCCGTTGGCGATGATGATGCGATCGGGCCGCGCCGGATGCACCAGGATGCGATGGATGTCGCACTCCTGTGGATCGGGATCGACCGGCAGCTCGGTGAAGCTCTGACCGAAATCCGTCGACACCTGCAGCGAGCCGATCTCGACGCCGGCCCACAGCCGGTCGCCGTCCAGCACGATGTCCTTGATGTGGCCGATGCGCGGCGGCGGCGGGAAGGTCCACTTCTTCACCGTCTTGGCGTCGCGAAACGCCTTCAGCTCGCGCCAGGAATTGCCCCTGTCCTCGCTGACGTAAAGATGCGCGGGAAGCGCGCCGGCGAACACCACGTCGCGGCCTTGCAGCTTGCCCGCCCGGCACGACCAGTATTCATGATGCGCGAGGCCTTCGTTCTGCCAGGTCCATTTGAGTCCGCCGTCGGTGCTGCGCGCCATGCCGACGCCGCGCGTCGAGGCGAACAGCGTGCCGTCATCGAGCGCGGTCACGCCACTGACGAACACGCCCTGCAGGGCACGGTGCCTGACCGTCCAGCCGCGCTCGGTTTTCGCAAGCAGCGCGACGCCGTCGACCGTGCCGACCAGGATCGTATCGGCGGGCGCGCGCGCCTTCTGGATGTTGGTTCCGCCGTTCGACAACAGGATCATGGGCCATGCCTATCAATGGAGATCGAGCGGCAGCATAATCCGCCTGGGCTGCGGTGAACACATATCCGGAAAGGATATCGATCATGCTTTTCAGCGGCTGCAACTGCATCGCCGACGCCTCCGCGCTCGGCGCGTTGTGCGCGGGCGGCTCGGGCTTCGTGACCGCCATGATGGCGGCGCTGGCGGCCGGCGCGCGCACCGCCGAGGCTGAACCGCTGGGCCGCCGGATTCCGGAGGTGGACCGCGTCGCGGTGCGGATCGTCACCGACAACATCGTGATCCAGTTCGTCCCCACCGAGCAGCGCGGCGACCTCACCATCGAGCGCCGCTCCGGCGGCAACACCCGGCCCGACGCGCCGCCCTACGCCGCGCTGAACGGCGAATGGGGCCTCTCCATGCACGCGGAGTCGCAGCGCGGCGGCGAGACGCGAAACGTACTGGTCGACTTCGGCTATACCGCGGAGACGCTCAACAACAATATGTCGATCCTGAAGCTCGACCCGTCGCTGTTCGACGCGATCGTGCTGAGCCACGGCCACTACGATCATTTCGGCGGCATGGTCGGCTTCCTCAAGGCCAACAAGGGCAAGCTGAAAGCCAAGGTGCCGTTCTATGTCGGCGGCGAGGACGCGTTCTGCCTGCGCAGGAACCCCGGCGGCAATTTCGGCGCGCTCGACCGCAAGGCGATCATGGAGTCCGAGCTGGCCCTGATGCTGTGCGAGGGCCCGGCGCTCATCGCCGACCACGCCTTCACCACCGGGCGAATCGGGCAGACCTCGTTCGAGAAGCCGCTGCTGCCGTCGCAGGAGATCGTCGGCATTTTCGACGGCTTCGGCTGCTATCCCGAGAAGATGCCGGCGGCAAAAAACGTCGGCCAGTACATCCCCGACGATTTCGATCACGAGATCGCCACTGTCTACAACGTCAAGGGCAAGGGCCTCGTCGTGCTGACCTCATGCAGCCATCGCGGCGTGATCAACACGGTGAAGGCCGCGCAGAAGGCGTCCGGCATCGACAAGGTGCACGCGGTGATCGGCGGCTTCCACATCGTGCCGCCGCTCGGCGACGACTACATCCGGCAGACCATCGCCGCGTTCCGGGATATCGCCCCCGATTGGTTGATCCCGGCGCACTGCACCGGCGACCGCTTCTACGACCTTGCGCGGGAGGCGATGGGCGACCGGGTGGTCCATTCGGCGGTCGGCACGCGGTTCATCTTCGGCGCCTGACCCAGGCGCCCCCGCGTCATTTTGCGCCAGCCCTGGGCGGCGAGTTCCGCCGAAAGGCCGGTACAACCGGGCTTTTCTTTCCACAACCGACCCTCTACAGCTAGCCCGGAAACGACAAGCGGGGGCGCGCTTTCGGGCGCTCTCCGGAAGGGAGAACGCCATGTCGAAAGCCAATCCTATTCTCGCCTCGCTCGCCGCGCTCGCCGGCCTCTGCGCTGCCTCGACCGGCCTGCACGCTCAGGCTCAGGCGCAAACTTGGCCGCAGAAGCCGATCATGTTCGTCGTGCCGTTCGCGCCCGGCGGCGGCACCGATGCCTTCGCCCGGCCGATGGCGGCCCAGCTCGACACCCAGCTTGGCCAGCGCGTGCTGATCGAGAACAAGGCCGGCGCAGGCGGAACCCTCGGGGCGAGCTACGCCTCCAAGCAGCCGAACGACGGCTACACCTTCCTGATCGGCGCGGCGCATCACACCATCGCACCGTCGATCTATCCCAGGCTCGACTACGACATCGAGAAGGATTTTGTGCCGGTGATCATGCTGGCGCGGCCGCCACACGTCGTCGTCGTCAATCCGGAAAAGGTTCAGGCCAAGACGCTGAAGGAGCTCATCGAGTACACGCAGAAGAACCAGATCAACTACGGCTCGGCCGGGGCCGGCACCACGCATCATCTGGCCGGCGAGTTCTTCAACTCGATGGCCAAGACCAAGCTCAACCACGTGCCGTACCGCGGCGCGGGTCCCCTGATGCAGGATCTGCTCGCCGGGCACGTGCCGGTGGCGTTCGACGGGCTTGGCACCTCCGCACCGCAAATCGCCGGCGGCAAGCTCCGCGGGCTTGCGATCACCGCGCCCAAGCGCGTTGCCGCGATATCGGATGTGCCGACCGCGGCTGAAGCGGGCCTCCCGGGCTTCGAGTTCTCTACGTGGTACGGCATCTTTGCGCGCAAGGGCACGCCGCAGGAGGCGATCGACCGCATGACCAAGGAGGTCCAGGCGGCGATGACGCAGCCGGCCATCAAGGCGGCCTGGGAGAAGAACGGCTCCGACATACCGGATGTCAGCGGCACGGAATACGCCAAGCTCGTGAGTGCCGACGTGGCGCGCTGGCGCAAGGTCGTGACCGAAGCCGGCATCAAGCTCGAATAGCGGCGCAGACCTGACGATCTCTCCCAGCACGGCCCGGACACGTTCCGGGCCGTGTTCGTTTCTGCTAGCCTTGGAGCAATCGCGAAAGCACGAGGGCGCCATGCTGGAGAAGACCGGACGAACCACGTTTTCCGTCGGCGGCAGCGATGCGCCACTCACCATCCGCCGTGTCGACGCCATTCCGGTCGCGCTGCCCTTGAAGGCGCCGATGAAGATGGCGGGCGAGACCATCACCGCGGCGCAGAACATCCTGGTGCGGATCGAGGCGAGCGACGGCACCGTCGGCTGGGGCGAGGCCGCGTCCGCGCCGACCATGACCGGCGACACGCTCGGCGGCCTCACCGCCGCGGTGCGGGACCATCTCGCCCCGCGATTGGTCGGGCAGGACGCCAGGCAATGGTCCGCGCTGCGTTCCGGATTGCACCGCGCCCTGCTCGGCAACGGCGGCGCGCATTCCGCGGTCGAGATGGCGGTGCTCGATCTGATCGGCCGCGCGTCCGGCAAACGGCTGATCGATCTGGTGGCGAAGGCCCGCCGCGAGGCGGTGAAGCCGATGTGGCTCCTGGGCAACAAGACCGCCGAGGAGGACGTTGCCGAGGCGCACGTCCGCCAGCAGGAAGGCTTCGACTTCTTCAAGCTCAAGATCGGCGTGAAGCCGCTGGCAAAGGAAATCGCCATCGCGTTTGCCGTTCGCGAGGCGCTGCCGAAGACCCCGCTCTGCGCTGATGCGAATTGCGGGCTGACGCTGGCCGACGCGCGCAGATATGCCGAGCGGACGCGCAAAGCGAGGCTGATGTTCGTCGAGCAGCCGCTCGCCTATGACGACTTCGCAGGCCTGCGGAAGCTGACGCGCGCCACGAAAGTGCCGATCGGCGTCGACGAGGCGATCCATTCGTTCGCCGACATCGTGTCGAGCGCCCGGGCCGGCGCCTCCGGCGTGTCGCTCAAGCTGATCAAGCTCGGCGGCATCACCGCAGCGGTCGAAGCCGGCAAGCTCTGCCAGAAGCTTAGGCTTTCGGTGAACATCGCGGCGAAAATCGCCGAGTCGAGCATCTCCAGCGCAGCCGCGCTGCATCTCGCCTGCGCAGTGCCGAAGGCGGACTGGGGCGTCAGCCTCACCCATTTTTATCTGGCCGACGACATCGTGAAGCGGCCGCTGCCGTTGAAAAACGGGCTGGTCGCCCTGCCCTCCGATCCCGGCCTCGGCATCGAAGTCGACGAAGCTGCCGTAGAGCGCTTCAAGACGTAGCCTTTTCAGGCGAAAGCCTGCCCCGGACTTAATCCCATGTGCGCTAAGTCAAGCTCCGCCGTCATCGCCCGCGAAGGCGGGCGATCCAGTAATCGCAGGCTTCGGCGATAAAGAATCGGCGCTTGCGTGTACTGGATGCCCCGCCTCCGCGGGGCATGACAACGGAGAGGCTGATGCAAGCCGCTCAACTTAGCGCCTATGGGACTTGATCCGGGGTGTGTAGCGGTTCGCCGTCGAAAATGCGGTTACTCAAAAGCTGATCTTGCTATAAGGCGGCGGCTGAAAAATACGGGAAGGAACCCATCGAAATGTCCGGTCCGCAGAAGGGCCCGCTCGCGGGCGTTCGCGTGCTTGAGCTTGCCCGCATCCTCGCCGGCCCCTGGGCGGGGCAGACGCTCGCCGATCTCGGCGCTGAGGTGATCAAGGTGGAGCGTCCCGGCGCGGGCGACGACACCCGCGGCTGGGGCCCGCCCTTCATGGAGGACAAGGACGGCGGCCGGCTGAGCTCGTCGTACAACCTCGCCTGCAACCGCGGAAAGCGCTCGATCGCCGTCGACTTCGAGACCCCCGACGGCCAGCGCATCGTCAAGAAGCTCGCGGCACGCTCCGACGTGGTGATCGAGAACTTCAAGTTCGGCGGGCTGAAGAAGTACGGCCTCGACTACGAGAGCCTGTCGAAGGACAACCCGCGGCTGATCTACTGCTCGATCACCGGCTTCGGCCAGGACGGCCCGTATAAGGCCCGCGCCGGCTATGACCTTTTGGTGCAGGGCATGGGCGGCATCATGGACATCACCGGCGATCCGAACGGCGAGCCGACCCGGCTTGGCGTCGCCTTCGCCGACGTGTTCACCGGCACCTATTCGGCGCTGGCGATCTGCGCCGCACTCAAGGAGCGCGAGCACACCGGCAAGGGCGCGCATGTCGACATGGCGCTGATGGACTCGATGGTCGGCGTGCTCGCCAACCAGGCGACCTACTATCTCGTGTCCGGCAAGCCGCCGGTGCGGATGGGCAACGCGCATGCGAGCGTCGTGCCCTACCAGACGTTCCCGACGACGGACGGCTGGATGCTGATCGCCTGCGGCAATGACGGCCAGTTCGCCAAGATGATGCAGGTGCTGGGCGATCCGGCGATGGCGCACGACGAGCGCTACAAGACCAATGCGGCGCGCGTGGTCAATCGCGATACGCTGATCCCCCGCCTGTTCGAATTGACCAAAAAGCTCTCCAAGGCCGAGCTTGCGGAAAAATTCGAGGAGGTCGGCGTGCCGGCCGGGCCGATCAACACGCTGCGCGAGGTGTTCGACGACCCGCAGGTCCAGGCCCGCGACATGCGGGTCGACCTGCCGCATCCCGACGCCAAGGGCGGCATGATCCCGGGCGTGCGCACGCCGATCACCATCAACGGCCGACGAGCCGCGGCCGACCGCGCGCCGCCGAAGGTCGGCGAGCATACGCAGGAGGTCTTGCGCGAGATCGGCGAGGCGTAGCTAACCGCCCACCTTGACTGATACGCGTTGCGTATCACATACTATCGTATGATCCGAAGCTTTGCTGATCGAGCGACGGAACGGCTTTTCCGAAGTGGCGAATGCATTGCTCGGTGGCAGGCGTTCAAGGCAGTAGCTCTGCGCAAGCTTGATATGCTCGACGCGGCAACACGGCTGAACGACCTGACATCGCCACCGGGTAATCGGCTTGAAGCGCTTAAGGCCGATCGCAAGGGACAACATAGCATTCGAATCAACCAGCAATGGCGCATATGCTTTCGGTGGTCCGCAGAAGGGCCGGAAGCGGTTGAGATCGTCGACTATCACTGAAGGAGATAGCAAATGGCACGCGTGCGCACGCACCCCGGCGAAGTGCTTCGGGAGGAGTACCTCGGCCCTCTGGGCATGAGCGCCCGCGCGCTGGCCAGGGCGCTGGACGTGCCTGCCAATCGGCTAACCGAAATCATGCGGGAAGAACGCGATATGTCGGCGGACACAGCCATTCGGCTGGGCCGGTACTTCGGAACCGATCCTCGGTTCTGGCTGAATCTGCAGTCGGCTTATGATCTGTCCAAAGCCGAACGGAACAATGACTATTCCGGCATTCGCAAACGTACCGCAGCATAGCCATGGCCCGCATTTCATACGTCGAGGAAAAAGACCATCCCGAGCTTGCGGCCGACATCGCCAAGATCAAGGGCGCACGCGGCGGGCTGATCAACATCTACAAGCTCCTGCTGCACTCGCCCACGGTCACCATGACTTGGTTCGAGCACATCGGCGCGATCCGCTGGAAAACCAAGCTCACGCCGCGGCTGCGCGAGATCGCCATCGTCCGCGTGGCGCAGGCGGCGAAGTACGCCTATGCGCTGAACCAGCACGTGCCGCACATCGCCGTGCCCGATGGGGTAAGCCTCGAGGAATGCGAGGCGCTGAAGGATTGGAAGCCTTCGAAATTTTTCAACGAGGCCGAGCGTGCCACGTTGGCTTATGTTGACGCGATGATCGCCGGCCCGGAAGTGCCGGACGACATCTTCAATGCCATTCGCACGCACTACAACGAGCGCGAGATTGTCGAGCTCACGGTGCTGGTCGGCACCTATCTGATGCACAACCGCGTGTTCACGGCGCTCAGGGTTGACGTCGAGGCGAAGAAGTCCTGACGCAGTGCCTCCGTCCCCTGTCATCGTCGTTGAGGATGATCCGTTCACGCGGCTCATTCCGATCGTGCTCGATCCGAACGCCAGCGAGCAACGGCGCTTGGCGTTCGCCGATTTCATGTCGACGGACGAACCTGATTTCGCCGGCTGGTGCGCGCGGGTGCGGAACGCCGCGGGCAGCCTTTATCCCGCCGAGGTGAGAATGGTCGCCTCGGAAGAGGAAATGCGCGCCAATCTCAAGGATTGCGTGGCATTGGTCGTGGAATCATTTCGCGTCGGCCAGGACGAATTTGCCATCGCGCCCAACCTCAAGGTGCTGCAGAAATTCGGCACCGGGCTTCGCAACATCGACGTTGTCGCCTGCGCGGCGAGCCGCGTGAAGCTCCTGACGCTGCGCCGCCGCGCCAACATGTCGTGCGCCGAGCACGCCTTCGGGCTGATGCTGATGCTGGCGCGTAAGCTCGACGAGCTCGATGGGGTGGTCACCATCGAGCGCATCAAGGCGAAGCAAGGCACGTACAAGCCGTACGACCGTCGCCACACGCCGGGCGGCAACTTCGTCCGCCTGGGCGGCACCCGCGCGCTGAACGGTGCGACCATCGGCGTCATTGGCCTCGGCGAGATCGGGCGCGAGATTGCGATCCGCGCCAGGGCCTTTGCCATGAACGTGCTTTATTATCAGCGCACGCGCGCGCCGGAGAGCGAGGAGCGCGAGCTAGGCGCGCGCTATGCGCCGCTTGCGACGCTGCTCGCCGAAAGCGACTGGATCGTGCCGCAGCTTCCGACATTGCCTTCGACGCGCGACATCCTCGGCCGGGCGGAATTCGCGCAAATGAAGCGCAGCGCATTCCTGGTCAATGTCGCCAACGCTCCGATCGTCAACCGCGAGGCCCTGATCGAGGCCTTGCGCTCCGGGCAAATCGCTGGTGCCGCGCTCGACATCCACTACAGGGAGCCGGTGCCCGACGACGACGAGCTGTTGTCGCTCGACAACCTGATCCTGACGCCGCGCATGGCCGGCTCGCCACGCTTCAACGGGCTGAACGATTTCGAAGACCTCATCACAGGCCTCGCCCGGGAGCTCGCCGCATGACCCGGATCGCACTGGCGCTGGTGGGACTGGTCGCGGCGTGGGCGACGCCCGCGCTCGCCCAGTCCGATGCGAGCTATCCCGACCGCCCGGTCCGCCTGATCGTGCCGTTCCCCGCCGGCTCCGCGACCGACATCGTCAGCCGCATCATGGCGCAGAAGTTCTCGACGAGGCTCGGCCAGCAGTTCGTGGTCGAGAACCGGCCCGGTGCAAGCGGCAACCTCGGCGCCGACATGGTCGCCAAGGCCGCACCGGACGGCTACACCATGGGGCTCATTACCGCGAGCACGCACGGCGTCGCGCCCGCGCTCGGCACCAAGCTGCCCTACGACACGGTGAACGATTTCAAGCCGGTCTCCATGATCGGCGCGGCGCCCTATGTGCTGGTGCTCTATCCGGGCATCCCGGCCAAGAGCATCGCCGAGCTGATTGCACTGGCGAAGACCAAGCCCGGCCAGCTCAATTACGGCTCGGCGGGTCTCGCGAGCCTCGCGCATCTCGCTGCGGCGCTGTTCGCCAATGACTCGAGCATCGAGCTCACCCACGTCCCCTACAAGAGCTCGGCGCAGTCCTCGATCGACATCATGACCGGCCGCCTCGACATGCAGTTCGCGACCGTCGGACCGACGCTGGAGAATATCCGCGAGGGCAAGCTCCGGGCGCTGGCCACGACCGGCCGCAAGCGTGTGTCGTCGCTGCCGGACGTGCCGACCATGATGCAAGCCGGCGTGAAGGATTACGACGTCGCGCTCTGGATCGCCTATGTCATGCCCGCCGGCACGCCCGACGCCATCATCGCCAAGCTCAACCGCGCGATGACTGACATTCTCAAGGAGACCGACGTGGTCGAGAACTTGCAAAAGCAGGGTTTCGATCCGGACCCAGGCGCGCCCGGCGCGGTGACGTCGCGTATCCGCAACGAAACCGAGAAGTGGCGCGCGCTGGTGGCGAAGACCGGCATCAAGCCGGAGTGATCAGACAGAGCAGTCGCTTGGCGGTCCCGCCGCCTGCAACCCAGGTTGCGCCGCGCCATCCTCGCACCGATGCCTTCGGCGCGCGGGGTTGACTCCTGCACAATGTTCTCTATTTGTTCTATTCATCCTGCTTAGTTGAGGAGCCCAACCGGTGGGAACCATTGGCAGAAGCAGGAGCGGTGCCTGCGCGTCCGGCCGATCCAACCGGACTCTCGGGGCGCCTCGGGACCCCGCCTCGCGGGCACTACGACCCGCGCGCAGGGAGCTCTGCTGGACTGCCGGGTGAAAGCGCCAGTAACCCGGCAGGGAAGCGCGGCCTGAGGTGTGTGAGGCGAGGCCTCACGAAAACACCGTGGTGGAGCGCCGCAAGGCGCGCCGGCCCGCGTCATGGGCCGGCAGTCCCTTCCGTTGAAGGGACTGGCCTGACCGCAAGGTGGCCACCGGGTGCGGCGGTTTCCGCACCAGCGCTTTTCGGCGCTTCACCCTCCTCGAATTATTTCGAGCGGGCATGAACGAACGGCGGCCGGGTGCCGATGATTTCCCGGAGCGCTGACGCATGTTCGCCGGGCTGTTTGACAGCGTGAATCTGGACTGCACGCGAGGCCGCCGTAGCCCGCATGGAGCGAAGCGGAATGCGGGACGACCCATCCCGGATTTCGCATCGCTCCATCCGGGCTACCCACGTGCAACACGGCAGCGTCGTAGGGTAGGCCAAGGCGCGCACCAGCGCGTTTACGCGCGTCTTCGACGCGCTATGGCCGGGCCCACGCATTCTTGCGCGACGCGAAGACGTGGGCATAGGCGAGCGAAGCGACGCCGCTTCGCGGCTTTGACCCTACGTTTTCGATGAATGTTCTTGGGCTCGACGGATAGAGTATGCGCCATGAACGCCCTGCTAACTCTTGCCGCGCTGTGGCGCGATCTCGGCCTCCCGGCCGGCGCGCTCGATCATGTTTCGCTGACCGGAGGCGATCCGGCGCTGCCATCATCATTCCACGTCGGCAAAATGGCGCAGGTGAGCATTGCGGCGGCTGCGCTTGCAGCGGCGGAGCTGCATCGCCACCGCACCGGACGAATGCAACGCGTGACGGTGGACTGCCGCAATGCCGCGGTCGAATTCCGCAGCGAGCGCTATTGCCGTGTCGACGGCAAGGAGCCGCCCGAGGAATGGGACAAGATCGCCGGCGCCTATCGCTGCGGGGACGGCGGCTGGGTCAGGCTGCACACCAACTTTCCGCATCATCGCGACGGCGTGCTCAAGCTCCTGAACTGCGCCTATGACCGCAAGGCGGTCGGCGACGCACTGCAAGGCTGGACCGCGGAGAAATTCGAGGACGCCGCGGCGGCGGCAGGCCTCGTCGTCGCCAAGGCCCGCACCTTCGCCGAATGGGATGCGCATCCGCACGGCCGGGCGGTGCCGGCGCTGCCGCTGATCTCGATCGAGCGGATCGGCGACGGGCCGAAGCTGGAGTTGCACGCAGGCCATCGCCCGCTCGAAGGCATCCGCGTGATGGAAATGACGCGGGTGCTCGCAGGCCCGATCTGCGGTCGGGCGCTCGCCGCGCACGGCTCGGACAGTTTGCGGCTGATCTCGCCCCGCCTGCCGACCATCGAGACCGCCGACATCGACACCGGCCGCGGCAAGCGCTCGGCCCATCTCGATCTCGCGACCGGGCAAGGCACCGCCGATTTCCGCGCTCTGCTCTCGGATTGCGAGGTGTTCGTCCAGTCCTATCGGCCGGGCGCGCTGGCCCGGCGCGGCTTCGGCCCGGCGGAGGCCGCGGCGCTGCGCCCAGGCATCATCTACGTATCGCTGTCGGCTTACGGTCACGCCGGGCCCTGGGCGGAGCGGCGCGGCTTCGACAGCCTGGTGCAGACCTCGACCGGACTGAACCTCGCCGAGGCCTGGGCCGCCGGCGAGACCAATCCGCGGCCCCTGCCCTGCCAGGCGATCGACCACGCCACGGGCTACCTGATGGCACTCGGCGCGCTGACGGCACTCATCCGCCGCACGGAAGAGGGCGGAAGCTGGCTCGTGCGCGTCTCGCTCGCCCGGACGCAATGGTGGCTGCGGCAGATGGGCCGCGTGGCGGACGGCTTTGCCTGCAGCGATCCCAGGCTCGAGGACATCGGCGATCGCATCGAAACCTCGGCGTCCGGCTACGGCTCGCTCGCCGCGGTCCGGCATTCGGCGGAGCTCACGGAAACGCCGGCCCGCTGGGAGCGCCCGTCGTCGCCGTACGGGACGCATCCTGCCCGTTGGTGATTCCCCGCGGGCGTACTAAGACCTAGCGGCGCTTCCCGCGCCGACCGCGTTCGCAGCGGTAGAAAGGCGTTCCATGCCCACCGGCACCATCGACTCCGCGATCTTCAAGGACATCTTCGGCACCGAGGCCATGCGGCAGGTGTGGTCCGACGGCAACCGCATCCAGAAGTATCTCGACTTCGAGGCCGGCCTTGCGCGGGCGCAAGCGCGGCTCGGCATCATCCCGCAGGAGGCCTGCGACGAGATCCTCAAGCACGTGAAGTTCGAGCAATACGACATCGAGAAGCTGAAGAAGGAGACCGAGCGCATCGGCTATCCGGTGCTGCCGGTCGTGGCCCAGCTCGTCAAGCTCTGCAAGGGCGGCCTCGGCGAATGGTGCCACTGGGGCGCGACCACCCAGGACATCACCGACAGCGCGACCATCATGCAGATCCGCGAAGGCCTCGCGATCATCGAGAAGGACATCAACGACATTTCCGACGCGCTCGCTGCGCTCGCCAAAAAGCACCGCGACACCGTCATGGCCGGCCGCAGCAACCTGCAGCAGGCGGTGCCGATCACCTTCGGCTACAAGTGCGCGACCTATCTCGCCGCGTTCGAACGCCACAAGCAGCGGCTGCAGCAGCTCAAGGAACGCACCTTCGTGTTCGAGTTCGGCGGCGCGGCCGGCACGCTGTCGTCGCTCGGCAAGGACGGGCTTCGCACCCAGGTCGAGCTCGCCAAGGAGCTGAACCTCGCCCAGCCGGAGATCGCCTGGCACACGGTGCACGACCGCATCGCCGAGGTCGGCTGCTTCCTCGGCCTCGTCACCGGCATCTGCAACAAGATCGCCTATGACGTGAAGCTGATGATGCAGACCGAGGTGGAGGAGGTCTACGAGCCGTTCCACGAGGGCCGCGGCTCGTCCTCGACCATGCCGCAGAAGCGCAACCCGATCTCCTGCGTCTACATCACCGCGCAGACCGGCGTGGTGCGCTCGCAGGTGATGGCGCTGCTGAATGCGATGGAGCAGGACCACGAGCGCGCC
This sequence comes from Xanthobacteraceae bacterium, assembly GCA_019746355.1. The sequence goes on from JAIESC010000209.1 coordinate 31,878, forward strand.
ACCGGCCAGTGGGAGATCGAGTGGATCGTGCTGCCGGAGATTTTCGTGCTCACCGCCGGCTGCCTCGCGCAGACCAAGTTCCTGGTCTCGGGCCTGCAGGTCGACGAGAAGAAGATGCGGGCGAACCTCGACATCACCAAGGGCCTGATTGTCTCGGAAGCCGTGATGATGGGGCTCGGGCCGCATCTCGGCCGGCAATACGCCCACGATCTCGTCTACGACATCTGCCGCAAGGTCGTCGCCACCGGCCGGCCACTGGCGGACCTGCTCGCCGAGAACAAGGAGATTTCGAAACACATGACCAAAGCCGAGCTGCAGCAGCTCTGCGACCCGGCCAACTACCTCGGCCAGGCCGGCGAGATGGTCGACCGCGTTCTGGCGCTGCGGCAGCGGTGACGCTTGCCGTTTTGGCACCGCCGTCATTCCGGGGCGGCGCGAAGCGCCGAGCCCGGAATCCATACTCCGCAGCAGTGGTTATGGATTCCGGGCTCGCTCGCTTACGCGAGCGCCCCGGAATGACGCCGGTGGTCAAAGCAAACAGCCAAACGTGCGGCAATTGGTGCCATGCGCCAAGCGCCGGTCCCGGCGTTTGACCTCGCCCGCCGTATGCGCTTTTCTTTGCCTCCAATTCCAGGGTTTCGCGTATCCCATGAATGTTTCAGGCGAATTCACCGTCAACGCGCCGCGTGACGTGGTCTACAAGACGCTTCGTGATGCGAGCTCGTTCGTCCGCTTCGTCGACGGCGTGCAGGATCTGAAGGAAATCGATCCGACCCACTACGAGGCCGTGTTCGAGACCCGCGTCGCCTACCTCAAGTTCAAGTTCAACGTGACGGTCGAGGTCACCCGCGCCGAGGAGCCGTCCGCGATCGAGGCCAAGATCGAGGGCACGCCGCTCGGCTTGGTCGGGCGCCTCACCGCGAAATCGATCACAAAGCTCGAGGACGCGGGCAACGAGACCAAGGTCACCTATTCCGTCGAGTCCACCCTGGCCGGAAAGCTCGGCAGCATCGGCCAGCCGGTCCTGCGCGCCAAAGCCAAGGACATGGAAAAGCAATTCGCGACCCGGCTGCGCGCCGCGTTCGCGGAAAAACCCGCAGGAGGATAAATGATCCCCTTCGACCTCGCCGAACCGACATCCCTGTCGGAGGCGATCAAGCTGCTCAACCCGGACGACCCGACGGTGCGCCCGATCGCCGGCGGCACCGCGCTGATGCTGATGATGAAGGCCGGCGTGTTCAACCCGGAGAAGCTCGTCAGCCTGCGCAAGATCGAGAAGAAGTATTCGAGCATTGCGGCGGCCGCGGACGGTCTGCGCATCGGCGCGATGACCACGCTCAACACGATCGAGCGCTCCGACGACGTCCGCAAGCACGCGCCTATCATCACCCGCACCATGGTGACGCTGTCGAACGTGCGCGTCCGCAACGTCGCGACCGTCGGCGGCGCGCTGGCGCACGGCGATCCGCACATGGACCTGCCGCCGGTGCTGATGGCGCTCGGCGCGGTCGCAACCGTCATGGGCCCGAAGGGCGAGCGAAAAATTCCGATCGAGGAGCTGTTCGCCGGCTATTACGAGACCGTGCTGGAGAAGAACGAGCTGATCTCCGAGGTTTTCGTGCCGACGCAAGGCACGAAAAAGGGCGCCTATATGAAGGTCACCACCGGCTCGGCCGATGACTGGCCGGCGCTGGGCGTTGCCGCCGTCATCGAGGGTGACGGCAAATCGATCAAGTCGGCGCGGATCGTCGCCAGCGCCGCGACCGACAAGGCGACGCGGCTCAAGGCCGCCGAAGCCGTCATCAACGGCAAGACCGTCGACGACAAGCTGCTCGCGCAGGCGGGCGAGGCCGCGGTCGGAGAGTGCGAGTTCATCGCCGATGTGCGCGGCTCGGTGCCTTACAAGCGTGAGTTGATGCGGGTCTATGTGCGGCGCGCGGTGCGCCAAGCTCTTCAAGAACCTCGGCTCGACGGAAGCGGAGCGCACTGATGGTCACGACACTCAACCCAACCGCCAAGGTCGGCGCACAGGTCGGCCGCTCGGTCCCGCGCCTCGAAAGCCGCGACAAGGTCACCGGCCGCGCCGAATACACCCACACCATGCGCGTGCCCGGGATGGTCTACGCCAAGCTGTTCCGCAGCACGGTGGCGCACGGCAAGATCAAGTCGGTCGACACCAGCGCCGCCAAGAAGGTGCCGGGCGTGCTGCATGTCGTCACCGTCGACGACGTGATGAAGGTGCTGAAGAGCCCCTACTACGGCCCGGCGTTCCACGACCAACCCATTCTGGCCCACGAGAAGGTGCGCTTCGTCGGCGAGCCGGTCGCCGCCGTCATCGCCACCGACCCGCACATTGCCGACCAGGCGGCGCAGCTCATCACCGCCGAATACGAGGAGATGGACGCGGTCTACGACGAGGTCGAGGCATTGACCTCGAACGTCTACGTCCACGACCAGCTCAAGCCCGCGCACACTTTCGCGGATCTCAAACACCTGAAGGACGCCAAGAACACCAACCTCGCGCTGGATTACCGGCTGCGCCGCGGCGACTTCGACAAGGCCTTCGAGGCGGCCGAGCACAAGTTCGAGCACGAGTTCCGCACCCAGAAGGTGCTGCACCTGTCGTTCGAGCCGTTCGCCTGCATCTGCGACTACAAGGACACCCACGTCACGTTCTACGATTCGACGCAGGGCCCCTCGTTCGTGCGCACGGAGATGGCGCGGCTGCTCGGCTGGCCGGAGAACAAGGTGCGGATCAAGGTGCCGTATCTCGGCTCGGGTTATGGCTCCAAGCTCTACATCAAGCTCGAGGCGCTGGCGCTGGCGCTGTCGATGATTGCGCGCAAGCCGGTGAAGGTCGCCCACACCTTCGAAGAGATGTTCTACCAGATCACCCGGCACCCCTCGACGTTCCGCATCAAGAGCGGCGTCGACAAGAACGGCAGGATCGTCGCCCGCAAGTGCGAGGTGTACTGGAACGGCGGCGCTTACGCCGACATCGGCCCGCGCGTCACGCAGAAGTCCGGCCTGACCGCGGCCGGCCCCTACGACATCGACAACGTCTGGATCGACTCCTACGCGCTCTACACCAACGTCACGCCGGCGGGCGCGCTGCGCGGGTTCGGCGTGCCGCAGCTCGTTTGGGCCTATGAGGGCCACACCGACATGATGGCGCGGGCGCTGAACATGGACCCGGTCGAGTTCCGCCGCAAGAACCTTGCGGTCGAAGGCCGCCCGCACGCCACCGGCCAGATCCTGAAGGACCACCCGGTCGAGAAGGTGATGGACAAGGTGCTCGAGCGGATGGAGTGGTCGAAGCCGTTCGACAAGGGCGGCAACAGCCACATCAAGCGCGGCCGCGGCTTCGCCATCGCCAACAAGGCCGTCATCTCGCCGACCACGTCGGTCGCCATCGTCAACGTGTCGGCCGACGGTTCGGCGACGCTCTATTGCGGCACCGTCGACATGGGCCAGGGCTCGGACACCGCCATGGCGCAGATGGTCGCCGAGGTGCTGAACATCCCGGCAGAGGACGTGCGGGTGACGCCGCGCGACACCGACGTGACGCCCTATGACATGGGCACGCTCGGCTCGCGCTCGCTGTTCCACATGGGTCACGCGGTGCGCCGCGCCGCCGAGGACGCGCGCGACAAGCTCAAGGCGCTGGCGAAAGAGGTCGGCGAGCCCGAAGGCTCGAACATCCCGATCGCCGAGTTGTTCCAGAAGCGCTACGGCATGCAGGCCGGCAACGTGATCGGTTCGGGCATCTACAAGCCGGACTACACCCCGCCCGCGCCGGGCACCGGCCAGAGCCCCAATGTCACGCCGTTCTGGATGGTCGCGGGCTCCGGCGCCGAGGTCGAGGTCGACACCGAGACCGGCCACGTCAAGATCACCAAGCTGATCAACGTGGTCGACTGCGGCAAGGCGATCAACCCGAAGAGCGTCGAGACGCAGATCTCCGGCGCGGCGCTGATGCATCTCGGCTTCAGCATGTTCGAGAAGATGTACATCGACGGCGGCCAGGTGACCAACGCCTCGCTCGCCGACTACAAGATCCCGGGCTTCCACGACCTGCCGACCAAGCTGGAAAGCCACTACGTCGAGCACGATCAGTCGAACGGCCCGTTCGGCGCCAAGGGCGTCGGCGAGGTCGCGACCTTCTGCGTCGGCCCGGCGCTCGCCAACGCCATCGACGACGCGGTCGGCGTGCGGATCATGGAAATGCCACTCAAGGCGGAAACGGTCTATCGCGCGATCCGCGCGAAGATGGGCAAGCCGCTGGAGGATGAATAATGACGGCGGCGCGAACCATCACCTTCACACTCAACGGCTCGCCGGTCACGGCCGACGTCAAGCCGCATCACAACCTGGTCGAGCTGCTGCAGACCCAGTTCGGGCTGACCGGCGCCCGCGAAAGCTGCGGCCAGGGCCTGTGCGGCTGCTGCTCGGTCGTGGTCAACGGCCGCGCGGTCTCGGGCTGTCTCTATCTGGCCTCGTTCGTCGACGGAGCGGACGTGGTCACGGTCGAGAGCCTCGACACGGCGCAGAAGCTGAGCCCCGTGCAGGAGGCGTTCGTCGAGGCGAGCGCCTTCCAGTGCGGCTACTGCACGCCGGGCTTCATCATGATGGTGACGCAGCTTCTCGACGAGAAGCCCGATCCCACCGACGAGGAGATCAAGCACTACCTGACCGGAAACCTTTGCCGCTGTGCGACGTATCCGGAGGTGATGGACGCGGTGAAGCTCGCGGCGAAGAAACGGAAGGGCTAGTGTCGCGGTTCGGAAGTTCGCCAGAATTCCCAGCTTGCTCCAAAGCGAGCTTCCGAACCAAAGCGACACTAGCAACACAATGATTCTAGTGCCCCTTTGGACCCGAAGTTCGCAAATGCACCTGCTGAGCAATCGTGCGAACTTCGGGTCCGGGACACTATGCAACGGCCCGATCAATGGCTTGATCATGAGCGTACGGAGGGGTTACGTGCTGCCATGAGCACCGCACCCCGCAAAACAGTCACATCCATCGAAACCGACGTGCTGGTGATCGGGTCCGGCGCCGCGGGCATGTACGCGGCGATCGAGGCGGCGCGCGCCGGCTGCCGGGTGCATCTGGTCGACCGGAGCCTGATCGGCCGCGGCGGCGCAACCGTGATGGCGCAGATGACGGTCGCGGTCGCGCTCGGCGACGAGGCGCCCGACCACTGGAGCCATCACTACCAGGACACGCTGACCGCCGGCCGCGGGCTGTGCAACGAGGCGCTGTCGCGGCTCCTGTGCGAGGAAGGCCCGGAATGCATCCGCGAGATGGATGCCTGGGGCGTCGGCTGGGCGCGCAAGAACGGCAAGATCACCGCGGCCTTCGCGCCGGGCCACGACCGGCCGCGCTGCGTCTATGTCGACTTCCTCAACACCGGCCCCGCCGTGTCGAAGACGATGCGCACGGCGCTGCACAAGACCTCCGGCATCACCCGCTCGGGCGACCTCTGCGTCGTCGATCTGATCAAGGCTGACGGCGAGATCACCGGCGCGGTGGCGTGGCACGCCGGCAGCGGCGCGCCGGTGGTGCTTTCGGCGAAGGCCACCATCGTTGCCACCGGCGGCCTCACCCGCCTCTACCGGCGCAACAGCGCCTCGAGCAACATGGGCGGCGACGGTTACGCGCTATGCCTGCGCGCGGGCGTGCCGCTGATCGACATGGAGTTCGTCCAGTTCTTCCCGATCGGACATCTTGCGCCGCGGCTGATCGGCATGGACCCGATCATGTGGGACCCGTTCCGCTACAAGCTCGGCGGGCGCCTGCTCAACCGCGACATGCAGCCGTTCACCGACCGCTACGGCGTCGCCGAAGACGGCAAATACGTCATCACCCGCGACCTCGGCACCTACGCCATCCTCAAGGAGGTTGCCGCGGGTCGTGGTTCGCCGCACGGCGGGGCGTATCTGAGCTTCCAGCACGTGCCGGAGGAAAAGCTCCGCGAGGCGTTCGGCCCGGTGATCGACCGGCTCGCCGAAAACGGCATAGACCTCACCAGGATGCCGGTCGAGGTGGCGCCGATCGCGCACTACCACATGGGTGGCGTCGCAACCGACGTGAAGATGCAGACCGAGCTGCCGGGCCTCTATGTCGCCGGCGAAGCGGTCGGTGGTGCCAACGGCGCCAACCGGCTGTCCGGCAACGCCATCACCGAGGCGCTGGTGTTCGGCCGGCAGGCCGGCCGCACCGCCGCGGCGCGGGCCAAGGCCGCGAAGTCCGTGCCGGTGCGGCTCGATGCGGCGCGAGAGGCCGTCGATCTGATCGGAAGTGCGGCATCGAAGGACGCGCCGAACACCGCCGAAATGCTGCTGCGCCTGCAATCGGTCATGTCCGACGATGTCGGGCCGTTGCGCACCAAAGACGGCCTGGTCCGCGCGCTCGCGGCCATCGAGGCGATGACGCGCGATGTCGGCGAGCGTCCGCTCGGCGACGGCGGCGCATTCGACATGGTCCGGCTCGACTGGTTCGACCTGCGCAACATGCTGCTGGTCGCGCACACGGTCGCGAAAGCCGCGCTCGCCCGCACCGAGAGCCGCGGCGCCCACCAGCGCGAGGACTATCCCGGCATGCTGGACGAATGGCGCGTCAACCAGATGGTGCGGCTCGCCGGCCGGACGGTCAGCCTGAGCTGCGTCCCGGCCGCTCCCGTCGAGGTCGCCGCCCAATGAGCGAAACCGCCACCCTGAAAATCTGGCGTGGGCAGGACAAGGCCCACGGCCATTGGGAGATCCATCAGGTGCCGTTCGAGCGCGGCCAGTCGGTGCTCGACGGGCTGCGTTGGATCCGCGTCCACAAGGACCCCACGCTCGCCATCCGCTTTTCCTGCATCAACGCCAATGCCTGCAAGGAATGCATGATGGAATGTGATGGGGAAACCGTCTATGCCTGCACCGAGCGCCTCGAAGCGCGCGAAATGACGCTTGAGCCACTGTCCAACAAGAAACTCGTGCGCGACCTCGTCACCGAGATCGCGCCGCCTGCCGAGCGGTTTGCCGTGCAGGGCCTGGCTGAGAATGGAGAACGAAAAAAATGACCGTGCAGAGGAAGCCCGTAGCCTTCGGCGACATGCGCAACTGGATGAAGGCGCTGCAGTCGGCCGGTGAGTTGCGCGAGATCGAGGCCGAGGTGGACTGGAACGTCGAGCTCGGCACCGTGACGCGCATGGCGCAGGGGACAGGCACGGGACCGGCGCTGCTGTTCAAGAACATCAAGGACTACAACAAGAACACCACGCGCTGCGGTCAGGTGTTCGTCGGCAGCATCGGCAGCTATCGCCGCGTCGCGATGTTGCTCGGGATGGAGCCCGACACCCATCCGCGCGAGATCGTCAAAGTCGGCCGCACCATTCTCGAGGGCCAGATCCCGCCGCGCATCGTCAAGGACGGGCCGTGCAAGGAGAACGTCATCACCGGCAAGGACATCAATCTGTACGACTTCCCGGTGCCGCAGTGGAATCGCGTCGACGGCGGCCGCTACATCCTGACCTACGGCGGCGTGGTCACCAAGGATCCCACGACCGGCACCATGAACGTCGGCGTCTATCGCGGCATGGTGTCGGCGAAGGACCGTATCCCGATCCTGATGTGGCGCGCCCAGCACATCGGTCATCACGTCACCGCGTGGCAGAACGGCGGCAGCTCGGAGATGCCGATTGCGGTCGCGATCGGCTGGGAGCCGTCGCTGGCCTTCACCGGCGGCTCGCCGGTGCCCAAGGGCGTGTGCGAATACGACGTGATGGGCTCGATCCGTGGCGAGCCGGTCGACCTCGTGAAGTGCGAGACCGTCGACCTTTACGTTCCCGCCACCGCCGAGATCATCATCGAGGGCTATCTTCAGATCGATCCCAAGAACTGGGACATGGAAGGCCCGTTCGCCGAGTTCACCGGGTATGTGGCGGGCGACAAGAGCCCCAAGCCGACCATCCGCGTCACGGCGATCACCCACCGCAACAACCCGATCCTGCGCGGCACGGTCGAGGGCTCGCTGCCGGGCTCCTATTCGGAGAACGGCATCTGCTCCTCGATCATGCGCGCCTCGACCGCGTGGAACGTGCTCGACCGCGCCGGCGTGCCCGGCGTCACCGACGTGTGGTGCCCGCCGGTGCAGACCGGCATCAACCTCCTGATCCGCATGAAGTCGTCCTACCGCAACCAGGCGAAGCAGGCGGCCAATGCGATCTGGGGCTCGTCGGCGGCGCACGTGCGCTACAAGCACATCACCGTGGTGGACGACGACATCGACATCCACGACTACGCCGCGGTCGACTGGGCGATCGCCCAGCGCGTCAACGCCGGCGAGGACGACATCGTCATCATGCGCTCGACCTTCGGCGCGGGACTCGATCCCTCGACGCGCAAGCGCGACCGCAACCCGGCGCTGTTCGGCACCGGCAAGTGGAACCGGGTGCTGATCGATGCCACCATGAACCTCGACTACGACCCCGATCCGGAGCTCGGCGGCGCGCGCTTCCCGCCGAAGGTCTGGCCGGAGCAGAGCGACATCGACGCAACGATGAAGCGCTGGGGCGAGTTCGGGCTGAAGAAGCCGAACGGCGGTTAAGCAAGGTCGTCGCAGGCGGTGCAACTCAGCTGGACACGGCGCTAACGCGCCGCGGCCGCCCGGCGTGTCGGTAGCCGCTGCGCCAATAGCTTGTCGATGCGCCGGCCATCGAGATCGACGATTTCGAAGCGCCAGCCCGAAGCCTCGAACGACTCGCCCTCGCGCGGAATGTCGCCGAGCTGGTCGAGCGCAAACCCCGCGGCGGTGTGATAGCCGCGGCGTTCGGAAAGCGGCAGGCCCAGGTGCTCCACCATCTCGTCGACCGGCATGCTGCCGGCGAGCAGCCAGGAGCCGTCGTCGCGCTGCACGGCGTTGGGCTCCGGCGCACCCTCGTCGGTACGGAATGCGCCGACAATGGCCTCAAGAATGTCGGCGTTTGTCACCACGCCCTCGAACTGCCCGTATTCGTCATGGATCAGCACCATATGCACCGGCGATTCCTTGATCGCATCGACGACATCGAGGGCTGCTGCGGTGTCGGGCAAGCTGGGCGCTTCGCGAACGCAGCGCCGAATGTCGCCTGCGTCGCCGCGCAGGAGGGAATCCAGCACGTCCTTGGCCTGAACGACGCCGACGATGTTGTCAGGGTCAGTGTCGTAAGCGGGAAAGCGCGAATGCACGCTCTCGAGGATGAACTTGCGCTGATCCTCGACTGGCCCCGCGAGGTCGAGCATGTGGACCTCGTGCCGCGGCGTCATGATAGCGCGCACCGGCCGGTCGGCAAAGCGCATGACGCCCGACATCATGGCGCGTTCGTCCGGCTCGATCACGCCGGCGGCCTCGGCTTCGGAAATCAGCGCGCGGATTTCCTCGTCGGTGACGCGCCGTTCGCTGCCCGGCGATTGCCGGATCAGGCGAAGGATAGCCTGACCGGAGACGTCCAGCAGCCAGACCAGCGGCGAGGAAATGCCGGCAAGGACCGTCATGGCGGGGGCGACACGCACCGCCACGCGCTCGGGATTGGCGAGCGCAATCTGCTTGGGCACAAGCTCGCCGACAATGAGCGAGGCATAGGTGATCACGGTGACGACGATGCCCACGCCGATCGCGTCGCTCAGGCCCACGGCAAGGCCGAGATCGCTCAGCCCCTGCGCGAGCCGCAATCCAAGCGTTGCGCCCGAGAACGCCCCCGACAGAACACCGACCAGCGTGATGCCGATTTGCACGGTCGAGAGAAATTTTCCGGGATTTGAGGCGAGCGCGAGTGCGCGCCTCGATCCCTTGACGCGCTGGTCGACCAGCGCCCGCAGACGCGTCCGGCGCGATGAAACCACGGCCAGTTCCGCCATCGCCAGAAGGCCATTGATCAGGATAAGCAGAACAACGATGGATATTTCGAGAAGCAGTTTGGGCCTCGCAGCGATGGGATGCGACTAATGTAGTGACGCGCGGCTGGTTGCTCCAGCGGTCGGGAACTCGATTGCACACGCGCATTGGCGATGCCCTCCCGCCGGTCGCAGGCCAGGATGGCTCCGAAATTCGGCGTGGCAACCAATCGATCGAAATATCGCTTTATGCGGGCTGACCCGCCTCGGCTTCCATCCTGGCCTTGCCGGCGGGTGTGCCCTCGATATTCGGCATGAACAGCCGCGCCATGACCGGGATCACCAGCAGACTGCAGATCGGCGACAGCAGCATGCCGCCGACGATCACGCAGGCCAGCGGCTGCTGAACCTGCGAGCCGATACCGGTTGAAAGCGCCGCAGGCACCAGGCCGATGCAGGCCGACAAGCCGGTCATGAACACCTGGCGCATCCGCGCCTCGCCGGCCTGCAGGATCGCGGTCTCGGTGCCCATCCCCTCCTCCATGTCGCGGCGGATGTAGGAGACGAGCAGGATGCCGTCCATGGCGGCGACGCCGAACAGCGAGATGAAGCCGACCGCCGCCGAAACGCTGGCGTGCAGTCCCGCCACATAGAGCCCGAGGATGCCGCCTGCGACCGCAAACGGAATTCCGGACAGCGCGATCAGGCTGTCGCGCACCGAGTTGAACAGGCTGTAGAGCAGGGCAAGGATCAGCAGCAGGCTGAGCGGCACGATCACCGCGAGCCGCTTCTTCGCCTCCTGCAACGCGCCGAACTCACCCGACCATTCCATCCGATAGCCCTGCGGCAGCGGCACGGTGCGGGCGATTCGCGCCTGCGCGTCCGCGACGGTCGAACCGAGATCGCGCTCGCGCACGCTGTATTTCAACGGAATGAAGCGCTGGCTGTTCTCGCGGTAGATATAGGCCGCACCGCTGTCGAGTTTCACCTCGGCGACGTCGCTGAGCGCGATGTAGGCCGTGGCCGCCTTGGGATCACCGCTCGGCAACGCGATCGGAATCGAGCGGATCGCATCGATGTTGTCGCGGTATTTCGGCGCGAGCCGCACCGTCAGCGCCGAGTGGATCTCGCCTTCGTAGACACGTGTCACCTCCTGCCCGCCGATCGCTGCCTGCACAACCGTGTTGATATCGCCGACCGAGAAGCCGTAGCGCGCGGCCTTGGCGCGGTCGATCCGCACGGTGAGATTGGGCTGACCGAGCAGGTTGAACGCCGCGGGATTGACGACGCCCGGCACCTTGGCGAGCTCGGATTTGAGCTGCTTGGACAGCCGCTCGAGCTCGCCGAGATCGCGTCCAAACAGCTTGATCGAGTTCTCGCCTTTGACGCCGGACACCGCCTCTTCGATGTTGTCCTGGATGTACTGCGAGAAGTTGAAGTCGATGCCGATGAACTCGTTCGACAGCTTGGCGTTCATCTGCCGCACCAGCTCGTCCTTGGTCATGCCCTTGGGCCATTCACTGCGCGGCTTCAGTGGAACGAAGAATTCGGCCAGGAACGAGCCGTCCGGATCGGTGCCCTCATCGCCCCGCCCCTGTTCGGACGTCACTGTCTGAACCGGAGCGAATTGCAGGATGGTTCGCCGGATTCCGGCAACGGTGTCCATGCCCGCTTCGAGGTTGATCGTCGGCGGCATCACTGCACGGATCCAGAGATTGCCCTCCTCGAGCTTGGGCAGGAACTCGGTGCCGAGGCGCGCGCCAAGCACGCCGACGATCAGCAGGAAGCCCACCGCGATGAGCGCAGCAGTCCGCGCGTTCCTGACCGCCAGCGGCAGCAGGACCTGATAGACGTTGCGAAGTGAGCGCACCAGGATGGTTTCGACCTCCTGCAGCTTGTCGGGCAGGAGCACCGAAGACAGAACCGGCGTGATGGTGAACGTCGCGATCACGGCGCCCAGCAGCGCGTAGGCATAGGTGCGCGCCATCGGTCCAAAGATCTGGCCCTCCACGCCCTGCATCGTGAACAGCGGCAGGAAGGCGGCGATGGTGATGATGACCGAGAAGAATATCGGTTTGTTGACTTCAGCCGCGGCCGTCAACACGCGATTGAGCTTGTCGCGGTATCCGGCCTGGCCGTCGGCCAAGGCCCGGCGCGCGTGATGGGCGAGATGGCGGAAGATGTTCTCCACCATGATGACGGTCGCATCGACGATGATGCCGAGGTCGATCGCGCCGATCGACAGCAGGTTTGCCGACTCGCCGCGGAGCACCGTGATGATGACCGCGACGAACAGCGCGACCGGGATTGTGGCTGCAACGATGATGGCAGATCGCAGATTCCCGAGGAACAGCCACTGGATCAGGAAGATCAGCGCGATGCCGAACGCCATGTTGTGCAGCACCGTGTGGACCGTGATGCCGACGAGGTCGCCGCGGTCGTAGAACGGCACGATCTTGACGCCCTTCGGCAGCGTGCCGTCGGTGTTGAGCTTCTCGACCGCCTCGCGAACGCGCGTCACGACTTCCATCGTGCGCTCGAACTTCTGCATCAGGACCATGCCATTGACGACATCGGTCGTGTCGTCGCGGCCCGAGATGCCGAGCCGCGGCCGGAACCCGACCTGCACCTTGGCGAGGTCCGACAGCACGACCGGCAGGCCGCCCTGCTGGGTCAGAACGATGTTCTCGATGTCCTTGACCGAGGTGATGACGCCGATGCCGCGGACGTTCACCGACTGCTCGCCGAGCGAGATCGTGCGGCCGCCGACATTGGCGTTGCTCGAGCCGATGGCGTTGATGATCTGCGGCAGCGTCAGGCCAAAGGCGCGCATGCGGTTGAGGTCGATCTCGGCCTGGAATTCCTTGGTCTTGCCGCCGAGCACCAGCACGTCGGAGACGCCGGGCACGAGGCGGAGCCTGCGCTCGACCACCCAGTCCTGCAGCGTCCGCAGCTCCATCGAGTCCATGCCCGGCGGGCCGGCGAGCTGGTAACGGAAGATTTCGCTGATGGTGCCGGCGGGAGAAATCACCGGCTGGACGGTCGGTGGAAGCTCGACATCCTTGAGGCGGTTCAATGCCTGTTGGCGGACGAAGTAATAGTCCCGGCCGTATTCGAATTGGAGCCGGATGAAGCCCAACGCGAACACCGAATTCGAGCGGATGAATTTCAGCCCCGGCGTGCTGGCGACCGCGATCTCGATCGGGATGGTGACGTAGCGCTCGACCTCTTCCGGAGATTGTCCGGGATACTGGGCGATGATCTCGATGATTGGCGGGGCGGGATCGGGATAGGCCTCGATGTTGAGCACCGAGAACGCGCCAAACCCGATGCCGAGAAAGGCCGCAAATCCGATCAGGACCAGCGGCCTCCGGGAAAGGCAGACAGCAATCAGGCTTCGAATCATCGCCCCTCGGGCAGGTTGCTGCGCAAGTTCTATACCTGATTCAAAAACGTAAGGCCAAAGCGCCCGCTGCTAGTGCGCCGGTTCCGGAACGGTCTCGCCGCCGGCATGCGGAACCGAGCGGCGCGAGAACAGCTCGATCAGGACCGGCAGCGTGACCAGGATGACGAAGGGCGCCAGCATCATGCCGCAAACTACCACCACCGCGAGTGATTTTTGCACCTGCGACCCGATCCCGGTGGACAGCATGGCCGGCAGAAGGCCGATGCCGGCGATGACGCAAGTCATCAGCACCGGCCGCATTTGCAGCTCTCCGGTGCGCAGGATGGCGGCGCGGCGCTCAAGGCCCGAGGCGATGAGCTGGTTGTATTGCGACAGGATGATGATGCCATCCATCGTCGAGATGCCGAACAGCGCGATGAAGCCGATGGCGGCCGAGACGCTGAACGGAATCTGCATCAGGAACAAGCCGAAGATACCGCCGATGACGGCCATCGGAATGACGCTCATCGCCAGGATCGTATCCGGCAGCGACCCGAAATTGATCCACAGCAGGAGCCCGATCAGCGCGAGGCTCAGCGGCACGACGATCTTCAGCCGGGCGATGGCATCCTGCAGATTTCCGAACTCGCCGACCCATTCCAGGCGAGATCCGGGCGGCAAATGCACCTGCTTACGGACCTTCGACTGCGCCTCCAGGATTGCACTGCCGAGATCGCGGTCGCGCACGCTGAATTTGATCGGCAGATAGCGCTGCTGTTTCTCGCGATAGATGTAGGACGCACCGGATAAAAGCTTGACGGTCGCAACCTCGCTCAATGGAATCTGCGTCACGCCGCCGGCCTGGTTCTGCACGCCGATGCGGATGTTCTGGATCGCCTCTGCGGCCTGCCGGAACTGCGGCGCAAGACGCACGACGATCGGGAAATGGCGGTCGCTGCCCGACTCGTAGATGTTGCCGGCGGATTCACCGCCAATCGCGATGTGAACCGTCGAATTGATATCGCCGGGCGTGAGACCGTAACGCGCCGCGCGCTGCCGGTCGACGTCGATCTGAAGCGTGGGCTGGCCGAGCGAGGTGAAGACGGCGAGATCGGCGATGCCGGGGACCGTGGCGAGCGCCGCCTTGATCTTCGCGGCTGTCTCCGACAGCGTCCTCAGATCGTTGCCGAACAGCTTGATCGAGTTTTCGCCTTTGACGCCGGACACGGCCTCCGCGACGTTGTCCTGAAGATATTGCGAGAAATTGAACTCGACGCCGGGAAACTCGAGCTGGAGCTTTTTCAGCACCTCCTGGGTCAATTCGTCCTTGCCGACGCCGGGACGCCATTCCGCGGCGGGCCGGAGCGGCACGAAGAACTCGGCGTTGAACGGCCCCGCCGCATCGGTGCCGTCATCCGGACGGCCCTGCTGCGAAACCACGGTCTCGACCTCGGGGAAATCGCCGATCACCCGCCGTATCCGATTGACGTAGTCGTTGCCCTCATCCAGCGAGATGGTCGACGGCATGGTCGCGCGCACCCAGAGGTTGCCCTCTTCGAGCTTGGGCAGGAACTCGAGACCCAGCGAGCGCACGGCGACGGCGGTGAATATCAGCAGCACGGCGAGGCCGCCCAGCACAATCGGCTTGTTGCGAACTGCAAGCAGCAGGATCGGCGAATAGAGACGGTGCAGGACCCGCACCACGAGCGTCTCGGTCTCGCGGACATGCGCCGGCAGGATGATGGCGCTCAGCGCCGGCGTCACCGTGAAGGTCGCGATCAGTCCGCCGAGCAGAGCATAGGCGTAGGTCTTCGCCATCGGGCCGAAGATATGGCCTTCGACGCCGCTCAGCGTGAACAGCGGCAGGAAGCCGGCAATGATGATCGCCGCGGCAAACAAGATGGAGCGGTTGACGTCGATGCTGGCGTAATAGATCGCGGCAAGCTTGCCGCTGAACCCATTGGGCGCCGTGGGCTGCATGGCCGCCGCACCGGGCTCGGCTTGGGCAATGCCATGGATCGCGCCGAGCCTCCGGAAAATGCTCTCGACCATGATGACCGTGGCATCGACGATCAGGCCGAAATCGATGGCGCCGACCGACAGCAGATTGGCCGACTCGCCGCGCAGCACCAGGATGCCGATAGCGAAAAACAGCGCGAACGGAATTGTCAGCCCGACAATGACGGCGCTGCGCAGATTGCCGAGGAACAGCCATTGCAGCAGGAACACCAGACCGATGCCGATCACCATGTTGTGCAGCACCGTGCGCGTGGTGAGGTCGATCAGGTCCTGACGATCGTAGATCCGCTCGATCTTCACGCCGGGCGGCAGCACGCCGCCGCTGTTGATGTTCTCGACCTCGGCCCGCACGCGGGCAATGGTCGGCGAGCTCTGCTCGCCGCGCCGCATCAGAACGATGCCCTCGACCACGTCGTTGTCGTCGTCCTTGCCGGCGATGCCGAGACGGGGCTTGTTGCCGACAATCACCGTCGCAACGTCCTTGACCAGCACCGGATTGCCGCCGCTCTGGGTCAGCATGGTGTTGCCGAGGTCGTCGAGCGACCTGATGAGGCCGACGCCGCGCACCACCGCGACCTGCGGGCCGACATTGATGGTGTTGCCGCCGACGTTGACGTTGCTGTTGTTGAGGACCTGAAGAATCTGCGAGAACGTCACGCCATAGGCGAGCATCTTGTTGAAGTCGACCTGGACCTCGAAGGTCTTGGTCTTGCCGCCCCAGCCGATGACGTCGACCACGCCGGGCACGGCGCGGAAGCGCCGCTCCAGAACCCAGTCCTGCAGCGTCTTGAGATCGGTCAGGCTGAAGTCGCGCGCGCCGGCGAGCTTGTAGCGGTAGATTTCGCCGATCGGGCTGATCGGGGAGATTTGCGGCTGTGCGCCGTTGGGCAGCTGCGGCAACTGCGCCAGCCGGTTCAGCACCTGCTGCAGCGCCTCCTCGTAGGTGTAGTCGAACGTGAACTGCAGCTTGATGTCGGAAAGGCCATAGAGCGAAACGCTGCGGATGGTGCGCAGGTTCTTCAGGTTCGAGGTCTGCGTTTCGATCGGGATCGTGATGTAGCGCTCGATCTCCTCCGCCGAGAGCCCTTCGCTCTGGGTGATCACGTCCACCATCGGCGGCGTCGGATCCGGATAGGCCTCGATGTTGAGCTGGCGGAAGGCGACGAGGCCTCCGGCCATCATCATCACGAACACCACGACCATCAGGACGCGGTGTTTCAGCGCAAAGGCAACCAGCGCATCCATAGAGATGGGGTCCCGCGCGCCTGAAGCGCGATCAAGTGCCCGCAGCCTGGTCGACGAACAGGCTGCCCTTGGTCACGACGGACTCGCCTGGCTGAAGACCCTGGAGCACCTGCACGAAGCCGCCCCGCGTCATGCCTGCCTTGATCTGCCGCACTTCGATGGACTTGTCGGCGCGCGCGACCCAGACCCGCGCCGTGTCGCCCTCGTAGATCACCGCCTCGCGCGGCACCGCAATCGAAGTCTCGCCGTCGTCGGTGTAGATCGTGACCGACGTGAACATCTCCGGCTTGAACTGTCCTTTCGCGTTGTCGATCGTTGCGCGCACCAGCAGGCGGCGAATGCTCGGATCGAGCGACGCTGCAACGTGATCGATCGTCGCTTTGAACACCGTGTTCGGATAGGCGAGCATCGTGAATTCGATCGGCTGGCCGGAGCGGACCTTCGGCGCCTCGCTCTCGCGCACGAAGGCGGTCATCCAGACCGTCGAAAGATCGCCGATCACGAACACCGGATCGACGGCACCGGTGCTGGTGTAGCTGACGTACTGGCCGGGGCCGATCCTGCGCGCGACCACCGTGCCGGTCAGCGGCGCGTAGATCGGCGTCTCGGAGCTGATCTTGCCCTGCTCCTGGAACGCGGCGATCTCGGCTTCGGTCTTGCCGAGAATGAGCAGCCGGTTGCGCGCCGCTTCAAGCTGCGATTCCGCGGTCCGCAGGTCGGCACGCGCCTGCGAGAGGTCGGCCTGCGACGTCTGGAAATCGCGCAGCGAAGCGGCCTTGCTTTCATAGAGCGTTCGGTTCTGCTTCTCGATGATCTCGGTGATCTGCACCCGTGCGCGCGCGCGATTGATGCCGGCCATCGCCGACAGGAAATCGTTCTGCGCCTGCACCATGTCGGTGGCTTCGATAAAGAACAGCGGCTGGCCGCGCTCGATGATGTCGCCGGGCTTCGCCATCAGCCGGGTCACGCGCCCGGCATAGGGCGGATAGATCGGCGTCGAACGATCCTCGTTGATCGAGATCTTGCCCTCGGTGTTGTGCTCGGCGCGGAAGGCAATCTGCTTGCAGGGCTCAATGCCGAGCGATGCCCATTGCGCCGGTGTCGGCACAAAACGCGCCGGACGCCTTGCCTGGCTCGACACCTCCGGGTCACCATTGACCGCGACCTTGGGGGTGCTCCCGTTCTGAGCCATCGACACGACGACGACGGCCGCCACGGCCAGGACCGCGACGACGATCAGCGCATGTGTGCGGCTCAAGCCAGCCCGCACCCACCTTGCACAGCGGGAAAAAAACGTTTCCAAACCCAGACTCCTCGCCCCCAGGGAGGTCATTCCGCACAGGGAAAGTTCCCTGAGGACATTTTGTCGCGGGTGTATAGCAGAAATGGCCGCGGCAATAGTTAAAAAGCAGCCATGTTGGCCGCTGCGGCGCACCTAACGGCAACCCGCTTTACTGCCCCCCTACGGCCTTGAATTCGGGGCATTATTTCGACGCGCGCGAAAGGCGAAACCTGGCAACCCCGACAGGCGCGCCGGCAGAAGCTGCCGATGCCTCGATTCAGCCTTTTTCTGAACCGCGGTCAGTCAAGCGGAGGCAGCGCCAGCGCCGCGTCGACCAGCGCCCCGGCCCGCTTCCAGTCGAAGTTACGGTTAACGTTCTGCTTCACCAGGAACGACGCACCGCCATAGAACTTCTCGTACTGCTGATGGCGGCTGCCGAACTCCGAACCGAGAAAGTCCCACAGAAGCCGCATCAGCGCGATCCGGCTGCGGGCGTCCGTCGAAGCGGAGCGCTGATAGCGTTCCATATCGGCCCGGGTCTCGGGGTTCTCCAGGTCGGCGAGCGACGACGGCAGCGTGATGAACGCGCCGCCCGCAAGCTCGCGGATCATCTCCAGCATCCGACCGTTGAACTCCGACTGCATCGCCATCGCTGAATAGAGAATGAGCGGCGACGGCCACAGCACGCCGTCCTTGATCGGCGCGACGGTCTCCTGCGCGAGCAGCATACCCTCATAGATCGAGACCAGCGCCGCAAGCTCGCCCATCATCACCTGGACCGGCGGCGCCGCGATGTTGCCGGTCATCTCGTTCATGCGCTGCGCCAGCCCGATCATGAAGCGGAGCTTGGTGACGTAGCGCACCTGCGCCTGATGGTTGCCGAGCGTGTGTGCGGTGGTGTTCCACCACTGGGCGCGGCTGATCTCGATGTTGCGGTAGATGAAGACGTGCTCCCACGGCACGAACACGTTGTCGAAGATCACGTAGTTGTCGGTCTCGTCGAACCGGCTCGACAGCGGATAGTCGAACGCGTTGTCGGCCCTGAGCGCGAACGGCCGGCGCGGATAAAGCTTGAGCCCCGGCGCGTTGATCGGCACGGCGAGGCAATTGGCGTAGTTCTCGTCGCCCGGCTGCAGCGGATGGATGCAGCTCAAATGCAACCAGTCGGACAGCACACCGCCGGTCGCGAGCTGCTGCGCGCCGGAGATGACGATGCCGTCGTCGCGCTCCTTGACCACGCCGGCATAGAGCGCGGGGTCGCTCTGCTTGTGCGCCGGTTTGCTGCGGTCGATCTGCGGCGGAACGATCGCGTAGCTGACGTAGAGATGCTCGTCGCGCATCTTCTCGTAGAAGGCTGTGACGTTGTCGGCGTATTTCTGCCCGCCCTTGGCGAACACCTCCGGGACCGAGGCGTAGCCGGTGAAGAAGCCCGCGACGTGGTCGGGCGTGCGGCCCATCAGGCCGAAGGTCGCTTCGGCCCATTTCTCGGAGAACAGCCGGCGGGCGCGCAGGTCGGCGTGCGATCGCGGGATTTCATAGGAGCGATGCACCGGCCCGCCGGTCTTCGGCGAGGTGAAGGTCATCAACTCGCGGTTCTCGGGTGCCGCGGCCATGTCGTAGAGCCGCGCGACCGATTGTGCCGCACCGCGGAACGCCTTGTGCTTCGTCACATCCTTGACGCGCTCGCCTTCGACGAACACCGCGCGTCCATCGACGAGCGAACGAAGGTAATCCGCTCCAGTGCGAAGTGGAGTAGCTGCGGTTTTACTCATGGCTGGTCTCCACGATCCGGGCCTGCGCCGGGCATTTAGCTCCAAAATTTACCTACATTATGTATATAACTGGTGATCGGTCAAGCGGCCGTCGTGCTATGACGGTTCACGATCCGGGGCTCCCATGGCTGCGAAAAAATCAGACAGGCGGACGGTGGCGAAGGCCGGACGCGAGTTCGTCTCGCCGGTGACCGTGACGCTGCCGCCGATGCTCGCCGGCGGCAGCGACGTGGCCTTCCGGGAGACGGTCTATCTCATGGTGCTGGCATTCGGCCGGCTGCATTCCTGCCGCGAGGCGTTCGGGCGTGCACTGTCGCTCACCGCTTCGCAGTTCATCGTGCTGATCGGCACCGCCTACCGGCAAGGCGCCGAGGGCGTGACGATCCGGGCGCTGGCCGATCACACCCAGCTGGCCGCGACGCACGTCACGACCGAAGTGGGGCGGCTGATCGGCAAAGGGCTCCTGATCAAGGAGGCCAATACGCGCGACCGGCGGAGCGTGCTGGTGCGGCTGTCGCCCAAGGGCGAGGCCGCGATCCGCTCGGTCAATCCGCTGCTGCGCCGGATCAACGACCAGCTGTTCAAGAACGTGTCGCGCAGCGAGTTTGCCGTGATCTCGCGCTTTCTCGCCAAATTCGCCCACAACAGCGAAGATGCATTGGTCGAAATCCAGCGCGCCGAACGCGAACGTGCCGCGGCGGATCGTGTTGCGTGAACCGCAAGGCAGGATTGAGCGACCACCGGGCCCTTGCCTCCGCGGCGCACGTCGATCAACCTGCCGCAGACCAAGCGGGAAGAAGAAGCATGTCCGAACTGGAACGCTGGGAGACGCGCTATGCCGCGCCGGAATATCACTTCGGCAAGGCGCCGAACGCATTCCTCAAGGGCAAGGCGCATCTGCTGAACGCCGGGCAGAAGGCCCTGTCGATTGCCGATGGCGAAGGACGCAACAGCGTGTTTCTCGCCGAACTCGGCCTCGACGTCCGGGCGATGGACTTCTCGCCGAACGCACTGGCCAAGGCGCGGGCGCTGGCGAAAGAGCGCGGCGTGACCGTGCGCTTCGAACAGGCCGATCTTGAAACATGGAGGTGGCCGGCCGGCGAATTGGACGTCGTGGTCGCGATCTTCATCCAGTTCTGCCCGCCGGCTTTGCGGGCCCGCGTGTTCGAAAACATAAAGCGGGCGCTCAAGCCGGGCGGACTGATCCTGATACAGGGCTACCGCCCCGAGCAGCTTAAGTACAAGACCGGCGGCCCATCGCAGGTCGAGCAGCTCTACACGCGAGAGCTCCTGGAACAGGCATTCGCCGGTTGCGCCTCGGTCCAGATCGAGGAATACGACCGCGAGGTGCAGGAGGGCGCAGGTCACGGCGGCATGTCGGCTTTGATCGACCTGGTCGCCCGGAAATAGCAAGGAGCGAGCTATGATCAAGTTGCTGCGGCTCGGCCACGCCACCTTCGAGACGCCGGACATCGAGAAGGCGATCGAGCACCACACCCAGGTGATCGGCCTGTCGCTCGCCGGCCGCGACGGCAACCGCGCGTTTCTCGCAACCCGCACCGGCCAGCTTGCCGTCGAACTGCAGCAGAGCTCGCAATCCAAGTGCACCAAGCTCGCGTTCGAGGTGCCGGCCACCGCCGACTTCGCAGACATCCGCCGCGAGCTGCAGCAGCACGGTGTCGCGTCGGAAGAACGCAACGACTCCGTTCCCGGCCTTCCCAAGGTGCTGTCGTTCAAGGATCCCAAGGGCACGAGCGTCGAGCTGTTCCGCGACTGGAGTTACGTCGGCAACGAGCAGCAGGTCGTGGGAGCAGGCGTGTTCAAGCTCGGGCATGTCGCCTTCATCGTGCCGGAGCCGCAGGCGATCGCCGAGTTCTACGGCAAGGTGCTGGGCTTCCGCATGTCCGACT
Organism: Xanthobacteraceae bacterium; assembly: GCA_019746355.1. The sequence continues at coordinate 53,348 of JAIESC010000209.1, forward strand.
GGATCGGCGACTTCTTCGTGTTCATGCGCTGCAACGCAGACCATCACACGGTGAACTTCATCCGCGGCGACAAGATCAACATGCATCACATCGCCTATGAGGTGCGCGACTTCGCGCATCTGCAGAGCGCATGCGACCTGCTCGGACAGCGGAAAATCCCGATCGCCTGGGGCCCGACGCGGCTCGGGCCCGGCCACAACGTCGCGATCTTTCACCGCGACCATGACGACTGGATCACCGAGTTCTACGCCGAGCTCGACCAGATGAAGGACGAGGACCTCGGCTATTTCGATCCCCGGCCGTGGCACCGCGACCGGCCGCAGCGGCCGAAGGTCTGGGACAATGCCGTGGTGGCCCAGATCTGGGGCCCGCCGCCGACGCCGGATTTCCTGCGGCGGAAGTAAGCTACAGCCGCTCCTGCAGGAATCGCAGCAGCCGCGGCGCCATGAAGCCGGAGAAGCTTCCCGGCTCCTCGATCGGATCGCCGCCGAAGTAATGCGGCGCGCCTTGCAGGATCGTCGTGCGGACGAAGCAGCCCGCCTGCTTGAGCGCAAGCACGAAGGCGTCGGTGTGCGCCCTGCGGTCCACCAGGTCGTCCTCGGTGCCGACGCTGAGGTGCACCGCGACCTTGTTGTTGGCGCTCACCGCATAGCTGATCGGCGAGGCGTCGAAATAGAGCTTGCGGTTGTCGGCGAGCGAAGCGCCGAGGAACCATTCGATGTTGTTCTGCTTCGGGCTCTGCCGATTGTAAGTCTGCCACATCTCGGCGACGTCATAGACGCCATAGACCCCGGCGAACACCTTCACGTCGGTGCTCTCGTGGGCATGCGGGTCGCCCGGATAGCCGCCGGCGAACGGCGCGCCCTTGCCCGCGAGCGCCGCAAGCGCGCCGAGGTTCCCGCCGGCCGAATGGCCGAAGATGCCGAGGCGGTCGCCGGCGATGTTGAGCGCCTTGGCGTTGCCGCGCACATACTGCACCGCCGCCATCACGTCCTGCACCGCATGGGGAAACGTCTTCTGGTTCGCCTTGGCGAGCCGGTAGCTGATCGCGAACAGTGCTACGCCGCGGGCGGCGAGCCACGGGCCCCAGTACTGGAACGCGCTGCGCGCGCCCTGCACCCAGCCGCCGCCGTGCACGCCGACCAGCGCCGGGAATGGGCCCGTGCCCTTCGGCAGATAAAGGTCGCCGGCAAGCGCAACGCTGTCATGCGTAGCGTAGGTCACGCCCGGCCGAGTTTCGATTTCCAAGAGCTTTTCGGCCGAACTCATGCGCGTGTTCCTCTCCGTTGAACCTCAATTGCGGGCGGCGATCTTGAAACAGCAGCTGCGCTCGTGCAATGGGATGGAAGGGCTGGAAACAAAAACGGGCTTAGGCGTATGTCCGCGAGTGCAGCGGCGGTTTCTTCCATCGCGGTCAACAGCACGAACATCGAGCTTGTCGAGCGTGGGCACGGCCGGCCGATCCTGTTTCTGCATCCCGGTATCGGCATCGACGCGAACGCTCCCGTGCTCGACGCGCTGGCGCGCGGCGGCCGCGTCATCGCGCCGTCGCATCCGGGCTTCGGCGCGTCGCAACTGCCGAAGGGCATGAGCACGGTCGACGACATCGCGTATTTCTATCTCGACCTGCTCGAGCAGCTCGATCTCAACGACGCTTTGGTCGTCGGCGTAGGCCTCGGTGGCTGGATCGCGGCCGAGGTCGCCGTGAAAGACGGCTCCCGGTTCTCGCAGCTGGTGATGGCGAATGCGGTGGGCGTGAAGATCGGCGACCGCGAGACCCGCGACATCGTCGATATCTGGTCGCTGATTCCTGCGGAGTTCAACGCGCTCGCTTATTTCGATCCCAAGGCCGGCGAACGCGACTACAAGACCCTGCCGGAGCAGGAATCGCTCGTCGCGGCGCGCAACCGCGAAGCGCAGGCGCGCTTTGCCTGGTCGCCCTACATGCACAATCCGAAACTCAAGAACCGGCTGCACCGCATCAAGCTGCCGACGCTGTTTCTCTGGGGCACCGCCGATCGCATCCTGAGCGAGACCTACGGGCGCGGCTACTGCGCGCTCATTCCCGGCGCGAAGTTCGAGACCGTCGAGCGGGCCGGCCACTTCCCGCATCTCGAGCAGCCCGAGGAATTCGCCCGCCGCGCACTCGCCTTCGCCGAAGTCCCGCAAGCCATGCCCCGCACGCGCCGGGCCTGAGCAGCGCCCAAGGAGACAGGCCATGCAGGTCTATCACTTCACCGAGCAGCCCTATTACCCGGCGTGGAACCACCACAAGGGTTCGCTGCGGGTGAACCTGCCAAACGAGATGTGCGATCCGCAAATCGCCGGCGACCTGTTCCACCGCTATTACGACGAGTGGAAGCTCGCCGACGAGCTCGGCTTCAACATCATGGTCAACGAACACCATCAGACCGCGACCTGCATGTCGTCGACGGTGATCGTCGGCCTGTCAGTGCTGGCGCGCGAGACGAAGAAGGCGCGCCTGCTGGTGCTCGGCTATCCGATCGGTCACCGGCCCGATCCGCTGCGCTGCGCGGAGGAGCTTGCCACCATCGACGTGGTGTCGCGCGGCCGGCTCGACATGGGCTTCATCAAGGGCGTTCCTTACGAGTTTCCGGCGTCGAACCAGAACCCGGTCGGCGTCATGGACCGCTTCTGGGAGTCGCACGATTTCATCCTCAAGGCGATGACGCATCGCGGCGAGCCGTTCAACTGGGAGGGCGAGCACTTCCACTACCGGCAGGTCAACATCTGGCCGCGCCCGGTGCAGCAGCCGCATCCGCCGGTCTGGACCACCACCGGCAACCGCACGCAGGCGAAGCTCCTCGGCGAGAAGGGCTACGTGATGGCGACGCTCGGCTCGGGCTACGCCACGCGGCCGCTCTACGACGCCTATCGCGCGGCCTATGCGGCGAAATGGAAGCGGCCCGCGCCGGCGGACCGCTTTGCCTATCTCGGGCTTGTTGCCGTTGCTGATAACGAGGCGGAAGCGCGCCGCCGCGGCGAGCTGGTTGCCGGCTATCTCTATTCCTCGTCGATCGTGCACGTGCCGTTCCGCAATCCGCCGGGATTTCTGACGGCGGACGACAACGCCAAGATGCTGCGGGGCCTGACCGCGCCGCGCAGCTTCACCAAGGATCGCCGCGCGATCAACATGCACTCCGGCAGCGTGCAGGATCTGATCGACGCAGGCCTCCTGTTCTGCGGCACGCCGGATCAGGTCTATCGCCAGATCGTCGATTTCACCGAATACTGCGGTGGCATGGGCAACCTGCTGATGATGGGCCACGCCGGCTTCCTGTCGCACGAGGACACCGTGTCCAACCTCACGATGTTCTCGCAAGAGGTCATGCCGCGCCTTGCGGCCTACAAGCAGCCCGAGCCGCAAAGCGTGGCGGCGTAAGCCCGCCACGCGCGGCACTGCTGTCGCAGGCGATTGCCTGCGGCAACCGATTTCGCCGCCGTCTATGCATCGCGGGCCTGCGTCATTCACGGAGACGATGGCCGATACGCCGAGCGTTATCGCACCCGCGCGAGTTATCCGACATTTCCACAAAGCAGTGCCGCAATAGGACAGCTATTCCGCGATTGCTCTAACGCGCGATTAAAGAGTCAGGCCGCACCATTCACCCGTCACCCGCCAAGTCACCTGCCAAGTTGGTTGGCCCAAGTCCCTTGGCCGTCGTGTCCTATTTATTCAGTCGTTCAGGGGAGAACGTCATGACCGACACGAAAACATTGCTGCAATCGGCCGCCCGCTGCCGCCGCATGGCGGCGCGAAGCGCAACGGAGGCGATCGCCCGAAAATTCCTGGCGCTGGCACAGGACTACGAGGAGCACGCCAGGCGCGCGGAAAAGGGTGTCGTGATCATCGATCTGAATGGGCCTGATCAGGAGGCCCCGAGGACTCCGCTGGCCGCGGCGCACGCCAAGGCGGGCTAGAGGCGAGGCCGCTAACGCGTGCCGGCCGCCTCCGCAAGGCCGCGCTCCTTGATCAGCGCCGTCCAGCGCACGATCTCGTCGCGATACATGCGCTCGGTCGCGGCCCCGTCGAGCGGCAGCGGCTCGAAGCCGGTCTGCTTCAGCTTGGCCTGCGTGGCCGGGTCGCTCACCGCTGCGAACACCTCGCGGGCGATGCGATCGCGCACGCCCTGCGGAATCCCGGGCGCGCCGAAGATGCCCTGCCAGTTGGTGTGGTCGATGCCCGGATAGCCTTCCTCCGCCATGGTCGGCACCTTCGGCGCGATGCCGAGGCGATGCTTGCTGGCGACCGCCAGGAATTTGAGTTTCGGATTGTCGATCTGGCCGGCGGCGACCGCCGAGCTCATCATGTGCGTCTCGATCGCGCCGGAGAGAAGGTCCGTCGTGGCCTGCGAGCCGGATTTGTACTGCACATGCTGCATGCTGATGCCGGTCCGCTGCATCAGCACCTCGCTGACCAGATGCGCGAGACCGCCATAGCCGGTGGCCCCGAAGTTGATCTTGCCCGGCCGCGCCTTGGCGTAGGCGATGAACTCCCTGAGCGTCGAGACCGGGACTTTCTCGTTCACCACGAACAGCGCCGACCATTCGGTCATCATGACGATCGGCACATAGTCGCGCAGCGGATCGAACGGATAGTCCTTCTGCATCAGCGCCGGCGTGACGTTGCCGCCCAGCGTGCCGAGCAGCAGCGTGTAGCCGTCGGGCCTCGCCTTGATCGCCTCGCGAATACCGATGACGCTGTTGCCGCCGGGCTTGTTGTCGACGATGACGCTCTGGCCGAAGCGGGCGGTGAGCGCTTCGGCGACGATGCGTGCGGCAATGTCGGCGGAGCCGCCGGCGGCGAACGGCGCGATGATCGTAACCTGGCGCGAGGGGTAATTGTCCTGGGCGTGAGCCGGGGCGAGCAGACCCACGACAAAACCCAGGACGAGCAGCAGATGCACGCGATGCCTGTACAGCATCAGGCCCTCGCGTATTTGCCGCGGCCGAAGAAGCGGTCCTTGTGGTCGTCGGTCGCGGTTTCGCGGCTCGATTTGATCTCGCCCTGCTTGGCGATCATGGTCTTGATCGCCGGCCGCGCTGAAAGCTCCTCGAACCAGCGCTTGAAGTTCGGCAGATTGTCGATAAAGGCGCCCTGCGCCTGATGCTGGCGCGTCCAGGGGAAAGTCGCCATGTCGGCGATCGAATACTCCTTGCCGCCGAGATACTTCACCTCGCCGAGCCGATTGTTGATCAGGTCGTAGAGCCGCAGCAATTCGGTCTTGTAACGGCTGAGCGAGTAATCGTTGCCGGGCTTGGGCGCGAACAGGTTGAAGTGCGTGAAGTTGCCGAACGCCGGCCCGACGCCCGACACCTGGATCATCAGCCACTGGACGACCTCGTACTTCGACGCCATGTCCTTGGGCATGAACTTGCCGGTCTTCTCGGCGAGATACATCAGGATCGCGCCGGACTCGAACACGGTGTACGGCTTGCCGCCCGGACCATCGTGATCGACGATCACCGGGATCTTCTTGTTGGGGTTGAGCAGCTCGAATTCGGGCGCGTGCTGCGCGCTCGCCCAGACATCCACCGGCTTGAAATTGTACTTGAGCCCGCACTCCTCGAGCATGATGAAAATCTTCTGCACGTTGGGGCTGGTCAATCCGTAGAAGTCGATCATGGTCCTCACCTGAGAATTGATTGCCGCCGACACCACCGGCCGGCGGCCTGCGTCCGCGTGTCGCGGTTTTCCGGACAGCGGAACGAAGCCTAGCGCGTCACAAGCACTTCGACCACCGCCCCCGGAACTCATCGGCCGCGTCGCGCAAACTTGCGTTGCGCGCGCAGTTGACAGCCGCACACCCGCCTGAAAACCTCGCCGCCGCGAACATCGGCCTTCACTGCGCAACCGCCGGATCTACGCTGTCGAGCTTTGGTCACAAGAGCTTCGCGGTCTTTGGCCCGCTCGCCCTGCTCGCCCCCGCCTTGTATCCGGTTTCTGTTCGTCGGTTCGCAGTTTCGCTCCCCGCTTCCTTCACGCCGGCCTCGCGGTCCGACGCTCTGCGGTTCGCTTGGCTCGCTGTGACCAGCTTACGAGAGGACTTCCACCTCCAAGTCGATGCCCATGCCGGGCGCACCAAAAAAAGTGACCGGGTTTCCCCGGTCACTGCAAGTCTCAACGAGCTCAGAAATATCAAGCTTTCAAGCTATCGCCGAGCGCCGCTCGGGTCGCCGCGTCCCGAGAATGGTGACGGACCAACATCGGGCGCAAAAGGAACATCGCTGAAAACGCCGCGATGAGATCCATGGCAGCCACGATGTACAACACGGTCGCCCATGTTCCAGTTGCTTCCATGATCAGATTTCCCATCGGGACGAACAGCGCGGCAAATCCTTTGGACAGGAACAGCAATCCGTAGATCTTGCCGGCGTGCTTGGTGCCGAACGTGTCGCCGGTAATCGCTCCGAACAGGCTGTACACTTCACCCCAAGCCAGGAAGACAATGCCGGACAGGATGACGAACGCCCAAGGGTTCCCGCCGAAAGTTGCGAGCGCAATGATGCCCAACGCCTCGATCGAAAAGGCGAAGAACATCGTTTTCTCGCGTCCGATATGGTCGGAGATCCAACCGAACATGGGTCGCGACAGTCCGTTCATGAAGCGATCGAGCATCAACGCAAAGGGAAGCGCCGCCATCACGAAGAAATAGGCGTCTACCTTTACGTCCTTCACGCCAAAGTCCTGCGCGATCAGGCTCAATTGCGCCACGGCCATGAGGCCGCCTGTGATCGTGCAGGTGAACATCAGCATCAGCACCCAGAACACAGGGGACTTGAGAGCCTCACCAACGGTGTAATCCCGCCGTGCCTGGATGACGGTCTCTGAGTATCGCACTTCCGTGGATTCCGGTGCGCGCATGAACAAACCGGCTGCCAGAATCACCCCGCCTTGCAGAAGGCCGAAGAAGAAGAACGTCGGAGATATTCCGCTGCTCTGAATCATCTGCGCGATAGGCACGGTCGTGAAGATCGCTCCTGCACCATAACCGGCAGCGGTCAGGCCGACGGCAAGGCCGCGTCGATCCGGGAACCATTTGAGGGCGTTGTTCACCGCGCAGGCATTCACGCTGCTTGCGCCAATGCCGCCAATAGCGGCGCCGATGTAGAAGCCGGTCAGCGAGGCTGCATATGAGTTCACGATCCAGGCGAGGCCTGCTGCGACGCCTCCGAGCAGGATCACAGGCTTGGGCCCATAGCGATCAATCGCTATTCCGAGCAGGGGCGTGGCCCATGTCTGGATCAAAACGAAAATCGTGAACGACGTTTGGATCTGTGCCCGCGACCATCCGAATGACTTCTGGATTTCAGGAACGAACATGGTCCAGGAGTATTGGATGTTGGCAACCGCCACCATGCAAAGGATGCCAATGATGAGCTGTACCCATCGGTAGTTGTTAACGGCTGCAGGCTGCATCGTTTTCGACATTGTTTGTGTAGTCACAAAATCCCTCCCTAATGCGCGCGACGAGGATCGGCATCTCGAAAAGACGACCTTACGTTGCGCTGATTATTGTTAGTCTTGCGCGACCGGCTCGCGCGCGAATACGCACGCTGCCGGTCAGGCGCGCTTTGTCGAAGTCTCTCACAACCGTACAATTCCATGGAACGGGCCGTGCCAACTTCAGATCAGGAATGCTAAGATAGGCATTATGTCGAGTCTAGCTGATTTTTTCGATATTTTTCGATTTAGCGTAGATAAGCGGATTTTACGTCGGACGAGTGGAATTTGCGATGCCGGCTTCGCGGGTGCCATCCGTACTGCTTTTGCCTGCATTTTCAAGCAATACGAGTTTACAGCGGATGGCCAATTTCACGCCGCACAAGTGAAAGTAGATATAATCTGGAATTTCGAAATTATTGACAGTTCAGGGCTCTTCAGTTCTCATTGGTCACGGCATAGCGTCGGCACTGTAGGGGGACGATCATGTTCAGGCTGCTTCAACTGACTGCGACAGCGTGTTTCACCACTTGGGCCGCCATCGCGGCGGCGCAGGCGCCGAGTGCCCCCGCGCCGGCGCAGCCGACACCGGTCCCTGATCTGCAGAAATCAGAAAGCTATTTGCCGTTTCTCTATGGTCCGCTCGATGCGGGTGGCATGGTCGCCCAGTCGGCGAGCACAGCAAAGCCGCGCAAGCATCTCTTGCCGGCATCGCCGGCGACCACGCAGTGGGGATGGTTCGACAGCAGCCAAGCCCCGGTGCTCCGGATCAATTCGGGAGACAGCGTCGTCCTCGAAACGATGACGGCCTCGCACAACCAGATCCTTCCCGGCGTGACGATGGATCAGCTGGTGAAGATGCGGAACGATTTCCCCGGCCGGGGTCCGCATACCGTGACCGGCCCCATTTATGTGGAAGGCGCAGAGCCGGGTGACATTCTTCGCATCCGCTTCAACAAGATTGTGCCGCGTCCCTACGCGTCGAACATGAATATGCCCGGCATCCTCGGCGCCTTCCCGAAGGAGTTTCCGCAGGGGCAGATCAAGTACTTCTATCTCGACGTCGAAAAGAAGCAGATGGAGTTCGCTCCCGGCATCGTTGTTCCGCTGCGGCCGTTCCCGGGGACCATCGGCGTCGCGCGCGCCGAACCCGGCAAGTACAACACCGTCCAGCCGGGCCGTTACGGCGGCAATCTCGATCTGCGCGAGATGACGGAAGGAACAACGCTTTATCTCCCGGTCTTCATGAAAGGCGCGTTGCTGTGGACCGGCGACTCCCATGCCGGGCAGGGCAACGGCGAGGTCAACCTCACTGCGATCGAGACGGCGTTTCAGGAATTCAACATCACCGTAGACTTGATCAAGCAGAAGCCGCTTGAATGGCCGCGCGTCGAAACCCCGACGTCCTGGATCACGATCGGTTACGACCGCGATTTGAATAAGGCGCTGGATCTCTTGAAGGCTGAGACCATCAAGTTCATCGTCGAACAGCGTAAGGTGTCCCGCGAGCAGGCCGAGAGGATCATGCTCGATGTCTGGAACTGCCCCGTCGCCGAAGTGGTCAACGTCGTGAAGGGGACATATTGCATGATCCCCAAGCGGGCCAACGCTCCGAAGCCCGCGCCGCTTCCCAAGGAAGACAATGCGAACTTCTTCGTGACCTATGCGAAGGATTCCGATCTCGAAAAGGCCATGAGTTCGGCAGCGTTGAATCTGATCGATTCATTGGTCCAGAAGAAAAAGCTCTCTCGCCTCGACGCATATTCACTGGCGAGCATCGCAATGGATTGCCGCATCGGGCCTCACAAGGGTGGCGATAAGGAAGTTCATTGCATGATGCCGAAGAGCCTTTGGGTCGCGTCCCGGTAAGGGTCGGGTGTCAGCGTTCCTGACCAGAGCTACGGTTGGTTTGGTCACGCTTGTCGTTTCTTTCGCCGTGGCCTTTTCGGCCGCGGCGCAGGCGCCGTTGCTCGTTGTGGCGACGACCACTGACCTGAAAAGCATCGCTGAACGCGTATCGGGCGGTACAGCGCGGGTCGAAACGCTGATCCCGCCGGGTGCAGACCCTGAGACGTTTGAGCCGCGCCCGAGCCATCTCGCCACCTTGCGCCGCGCCGGCCTCGTGCTGCGCGTTGGCGCGGGTTATGAACATTGGCTCGATCGCTTGCTGCAACAGGCGGGATCAACGAAGCTGCTGCCCGGCGGGGAGGGCTACCTCGATCTGTCGTCGCAGATCGCGCTGTTGGAGGTGCGAGGCCGCAGCGTCACTGTCGTGCCCGGTCACGCCCATGGCAGCGCCAACCCCCATTATTGGCTGGATCCGGCGAATGCCGAAATCATCAGCCGGGAGATTTCTTCGGCGCTCGTTCGCTTGATGCCAGACCAGCGCGCCACCATTGAGGCGGCCCATGCAAATTTCGTTGCCGAACTGCGTGATCGTCTTCGGGTTTGGTCCAAGATGCTGGAGCCGCATCAGGGCGTCCCGCTCGCGGCTTATCACAACACCTGGCCATATTTCGCGCGGCGCTTTCGTTTGAATATCGTCGATGTGATCGAGCAGAAGGAGGGCGTGGCGCCCAGTCTTGCGCGGCTCGGTAGCCTCGCATCCACATTGCGCGCCCGCGGGGTGCGCGTGATTCTGCACGAGCCGTTCCAGCCCATCGCCACGTCCCGCGTCCTGGCGCAACGGCTCGGAGCGGAGGTGATCGTCCTGGCGCCCTCGGTCGGTGGTGTGCCCGAAGCGAAAGATTACCTGAGCCTGCTGGATTTCAATGTAAAGGTGCTGGCGAAAGCTCTCACCCCGTGATCGGCGATGAATGAAGTTCTGGCACTGCTGCTGTTTCCGTCCCTTGCCGCGGTTGCTTTCGTTGGCATTCACACATGGCTTGGCCTGCAGGTTCTTCGCCGCAGGGTCATATTTGCTGATCTCGCGCTGGCGCAGCTTTCGGCGCTCGGAGCAACGGTGGCGGTCGCCATCGGCCATGCACCGGCCAGTACGGCGGGATTCACCTATGCGCTGATTTCCGCGCTGCTGGGAGCAGCCATGCTCACGGCGCTGCGGCGCCTTTCAGCGCAAATCAATCAAGAGGCGATCATCGGGGTCATCTATATCGCGTCTGCCGCCTTGACGGTTCTAGAGCGTTTTCACAGTTGGTGGCGGTAGCCGGCATTTGCGACGAAGTTCGCGCACTGCTGAGGGGTGAACTTGT
>JAIESC010000167.1 GCA_019746355.1 Xanthobacteraceae bacterium
CGCACCGAGGACGAGCCCAAGCCCGTCCTGATGAAGACCTTCAAGATCACCGACGTGCAGGCCGACGCCATCCTCAACATGCGGCTGCGCAACTTGCGCAAGCTCGAGGAGATGGAGATCAAGCGCGAGGACAAGGACCTGCGCGTCGAGAAGGCCGGGATCGAAAAGCTCCTGCGCTCCGAGAAGGAGCAGTGGAGCACGGTCGCGGGCCAGATCAAGGAGGTCCGCGAGAAGTTCAGCAACAAGACGCCGCTCGGCAAGCGCCGCACCACGTTTGCCGAGGCGCCCGAGCACGACGAGGCCGCGATCGAGGAGGCGATGGTCGTGCGCGAGCCGATCACCGTCGTGGTCTCCGAGAAGGGCTGGATCCGCGCGCTGCGCGGGCATCAGACCGATCTGTCGGGCGTCGCGTTCAAGACCGACGACGCACTGAAGTTCGCCTTCCCCGCGGAGACCACCTCGAAGATCCTGGCCTTTGCCACCAATGGCCGCTTCTACACGCTCGATGCGTCAAAACTGCCGGGCGGCCGTGGCCACGGCGAACCGGTGCGGCTGTTCATCGAGCTCGAGCAGAACGACGACGTCGTATCGGTGTTCCCGTTCCACAGCGGCCGCAAGTTCATCGTCGCGAGCACAACGGGCCGCGGCTTCGTCGTGCCGGAGGCCGACTGCCTCGCCAACACCCGCAAGGGTAAGCAGGTGCTGAACCTCAAGGAGGGCGAGAAGGCGGCGGCCATCAACACGGTCGAAGGCGAGCTCGTCGCCAGCATCGGCGAGAACCGCAAGATGGTGATCTTCCCGATCGAGCAGGTGCCGGAAATGTCGCGCGGGGCGGGCGTGCGGCTGCAGCGCTACAAGGACGGCTCACTGTCGGACGTGACGACGTTCAAGGCCAATGATGGCCTGACCTGGATCGACAGCGCGGGCCGCACGTTTACGATGCCGACCAAGGAGCTGGCTGACTGGCGCGGCAACCGCGCCGACGCCGGCCGGCTCGCGCCCAAGGGTTTCCCGAAGAACAACCATTTCGGCCGCTTGCCGGAAGGCAAGAACGGAAGCGGAGGCGGGGAGGGGAAGTAGATGCGCCTTGCCGCGCTCTGCGCCGGGATTGCGATGGCGGGGCTCGCCATCGGCTCGGCGCAGGCGGCGTGTCTCAAGGCCAACGCGCCAGATCAGGTGGCGGAGGGACGGCTGAGCCGGGTCGAGCCGGCCGCGCGATAATAGGCCACGCAGACCATCAGCAAGGAAAGATGCCGGTGGCGTCATCTCTATCGCGTTGGTTTTGCGTGGAATTGTCGCCGGTGACACCGGGTGACGCATGGTGACGCCATTTTCTAAGCGAGTTCATCTTCGCGTTAGATCTATTGGGAAATGGCGTCACCATGTGTCATCGCGTCATCGGCCGAACGTCATCCGTCTGATTTCATTGGTTTTTCAGGTGACGCAACAACAAGCCTCCGTGCAGGTTCACGTGCAATTGCAAATTATTCGCAACTGAGATAGGTACCATGGCGGGGGCGGAACCCGATCGGTTGCCGCCATGCTGATGACAACGCCGAACAAGGATGTTTCCCGGGCCGCAGGGGGCTGGCGGCGCGAGCGCGAGCGTCCATCGCTCGCCGAGGTGTTCGGCACCATAGCCACGAAACCGTCCGGCTCGTTCTTTCGCAAGCTCGTCTCGTTTCTCGGCCCGGGCTACCTCGTCGCCGTCGGCTACATGGACCCCGGCAACTGGGCCACGTCCTTGGCCGGCGGCTCCAAGTTCGGCTACGCGCTGCTGACCGTCGCGCTCCTCTCCAACCTGATGGCGATCCTGCTGCAGGCGCTCTGCGCGCGGCTCGGCATCGGCGCGGGGCGCGACCTGGCGCAGGCGTGCCGCGATGCGTTTCCGCGCGCGGTGTCGTGGCCGCTCTGGGTGCTGGCGGAGGTGGCGATCTGCGCCACCGACCTCGCCGAAGTCATCGGCACGGCGATTGGCCTCAATCTCCTGTTCGGCATTCCGCTCGAGATCGGCGTGCTGATCACCGCGCTCGACGTGTTCATCATCCTGTGGCTGCAGAACCTCGGCTTCCGCTGGATCGAGGCCTTTATCGTCACGCTGCTCGGCGTCATCGCCGTATGTTTCGCGGTGCAGATCGCGATGGCCGATCCGCAATGGGGCCCGGTGATCCGCGGCTTCGCGCCCACCAGCGACATCGTCACCAACCCCGACATGCTCTACATCGCGCTCGGCATCCTCGGCGCGACGGTGATGCCGCACAATCTCTACCTGCACTCCGGCGTCGTGCAGACCCGCAAGTTCGGCGACAGCGTTGCCGAGCGGCGCGAGGCGATCAACCTCGCAACCGTCGACTCCACCATCGCGCTGATGTTCGCGCTCCTGATCAACGCCTCGATCCTGATCCTCGCCGCCTCGACCTTCCACAAAGCCGGCAAGACCGACGTGGCCGAGCTCGAGCAGGTGCATTCCTTCCTCGCCCCGCTGCTGGGCTCGGCGATCGCGCCGACGCTGTTCGGCATCGCGCTGCTGTGCTGCGGGCTGAACTCGACGGTGACGGCAACGCTATCCGGCCAGATCGTGATGGAGGGCTTCATCGACATCCGCCTGCCGGCCTGGGCAAGGCGGTTGACGACACGCGCCATCGCCATCGTGCCGGCCGCGATCGTCACCATCTGGTACGGCGAGAAGGGCACCGCGCAGCTCCTGATCCTGAGCCAGGTGATCCTGAGCCTGCAACTGCCGTTCGCCGTCGTGCCGCTGGTGATGTTCACCGCCGACCGCCGCAAGATGGGCGAGCTGATCGCGCCGCGCTGGGTGACGGCGCTGGCGGCGCTGACCGCCGCCGTCATCATCGTTCTCAACGTCAAGCTGCTCTACGATTTTGCGACTGGTTAGCGACAATCCACGGGCTCTTCTATCGCCGCGCGGCTGCGTGTCATCGTCCTGTCACACAGGCGCTGCGGCGCCGTCGTGCATATCCTTTTGGATATTCTCGCCAATCTTTACGGCTGCAACTGATCCAAGGTAATCGTGTCGTGCAGGCCGTTGGTGTATGTGCCGTCAGTGGTCGTTATGAAAATCCCTTGTGCCATCGTCATCGTCTCTGTGCTCGAAGGTCCTCTCGGCGCTATGGCCGCAGAGATTTCGCGACCGCCGGCATCGAAAAATGAGATCGCTGTCCCGTCTCATCGTTGGTCCGGTCTCTATGCCGGCCCGCACTTCGGCTATGGCGGCGGCAGCTTTGGCGCGGATACCAACCCGCTGCTCCTGCAGGGGGTGCTGCTTCCCGCCACGGTGACCGGCCTCATCGGCGGCTATCAGGTGGGATACAATTTCCAGCTTTCCAACCATGTCGTGTTCGGTATCGAAGGCGACGCGACCTTCCTGAGCCCGGTCGATCACAAGGCCACCGGCACCGACCCGTTCAACACGACGCTCAACTATTTTGCCACGGTGCGCGGGCGCATCGGCTACGCCTTCGGCGATGTCCTGCCCTACCTGACTGGCGGCTTCGCATGGGGCCAGAGCAAGGTCGAACGCTTTGACGCGGCAGGCGACATTGCCGCCGTGCAATCGGCGAACCATGCCGGATGGACCATTGGCGCAGGCGTCGAATACGCGCTGGACCGGCGCTGGAGCGCAAAGCTCGAATACAACTATGTCGACCTCGGCGCGCGGACCCATGTTCTGAATGACGCGGCCGGGACCGCCGTCAACGTCAATCCCAACCTCCACCTCGTGAAGGCCGGCTTGAACTACAAGCTCACCGACGGCGGTTCGTCGGTGTGGCCGGCATTTGCCGCGCCGGAATCTCCCAAGTCCGACCGCTGGAACGTCCACGGCCAGACCACCCTCATCGTGCAGGGCTATCCCACGTTCCGCTCGCCCTATCAGGGCGCGAACAGCCTGCCGGGCGGTGGGCTCACCCGGGAAACCTGGACCAGCACGCTGTTCGTCGGTTGGCGGCTGTGGGAGGGCGGCGAATTCTTTTTCAATCCTGAGCTCGCCCAGGGCTTCGGTATCGGCAGCACCTTGGGGCTCGCGGGTTTTTCCAACGGCGAGGCGCAGAAGGGCGGTGCGCCCTATCCAAGGGTTCGCGCGCAACGCTACTTCTTCCGTCAGACCATCGGCTTTGGCGGCGAGCAGGAAACCGTGGAAGACGGGCCCAACCAGTTTGGCGGCAAGCGCGACATCGACCGCCTCACCGTGACGGTCGGCCGCTTCGCGATCGGCGACATTTTCGATGCCAACAGCTATGCCCATGACCCGCGCATGGACTTCTCGAACTGGGCGCTCTGGTCCTCCGCGGCTTATGATTTTCCCGCCGACCTGCCGGGCTTCACGCGCGGCGTCGTGGTCGAGCTGAACCGGAAGTACTGGACGCTTCGCGGCGGGGTGTTCCAGGTGCCGGAAGAGCCGAACAGCGACGTGCTGACGTTCAAGACCGGCGGCGCGGTCGTCGAA
Source organism: Xanthobacteraceae bacterium (assembly GCA_019746355.1). The sequence continues at coordinate 4,466 of JAIESC010000167.1, forward strand.
TACGAGCAGCGCTATGACGTTCTGGGGCAACCGGGCAAGTTTCGTGTCGGCAGCTTTATCAACCGCGGGCGAACCGCCAACTATCGCCAGGTCGTGGCCGCGGCAGCGGCCAATCCCGCCATCGATATCAATGACGCGACATTTGCAAATCGCGAGCAGCGCCTCAAATACGGGTTCTATCTGAACGGCGAGCAGGCCGTCGGCAGGGATCTCGGCGTGTTCGGCCGCTTCAGTTGGAACGACGGCCAGAACGAAATCCTGTCGTTTACCGACATCGACCGCAGCCTTTCAGGCGGCATTTCGCTGAAGGGGAGTGCCTGGAAGCGGCCCGATGACGTCATAGGCTTGGGTGGCGCGATCAACGGATTGTCCGAAGCCCATCGCGATTTTCTCGCCAACGGCGGGCTTGGCCTGTTGATCGGCGATGGCGCCCTCAATTACCGTCAGGAGAAAATCATCGAAGCGTATTACTCCTACAGGATCGACAAGTCCGCGGCGCTGACCTTCGACTATCAGTTCATCAGCAATCCCGCCTACAACGCGGATCGCGGCTCGGTCAGCATCTTCGGCTGCAGATTCCATGCTGAATTCTGATGGTCCGACGTGATTGCCGGCCGCTGTTGCTGGTGAGCCAACAGTAGCCGGTGCCGCTGTCGAGGGGGATGACGACGCCCGCCGTTGACGGTTCTCCATAAAGCCAAACATACGACCGACGCCGCACGAAGGAGCGGAAAATCCTCCACTCAAGGCGATGACGGCGCTCGGCGCGCACGCAACGGGCACCGCCGGCCGTTGACAGGTCCTCGATAAAGTCAAACAAACTTGAGGGTGAGACGCGATTCCGGAGAACGGGGTCATGATTCGACCTGAAACAGTGCATTCGCGGATTGCCCCGATCGCCGCCGCAACAGCCGCGATCACGATCTTCGTCGTCGATACCGTGACGGATTTGGAGATTGCCGTCGCCGTTTTTTTCGTGGCCGTGGTGCTGATGTCACTCCGCTTCTGTTCGCGACGCGGCGTTTTGTTCGTTTCAGCAGGGTGCATCGTCCTGACGGTGGCGAGCTTTCTCTTGACGCCCACGGGATCAGTGAGTCTGGGATTGATCAATCACGCCATCAGCATCGGGGCGATCCTCGTGACGACGTACCTCGGCCTGCAGATCAAATCGGCAGAAGCGGCGGTGCTGGAGGCGCGCGCGCAGCTCGAACACGTCGCACGTCTGACGGCGTTGGGAGAGCTGACCGCCACCATCGCTCACGAGGTGAATCAGCCTCTGACGGGGGTGGTGACCAGCGGAAATGCGTGCCTGCGCTGGCTCGGCGGTCAAGCGCCGAACTTGGAAAAGGCCAAACAGGCGCTCGCGCGGATCATCAACGACGCCAATCGCGCCAGCGAGGTGATCGCGCGGGTGCGGAGCCTCGCCAAGAGCGCGCCGCCGGAAAAGCAGCCAATAGACGTCAACGAACTGGTGCTTGAAATCATCTCGTTGCTTGGAAGCGAGTTCGAGCAGCACCGCATCGTTCTGCAAACGCGGCTCGCCGACGATCTGCTGCCTGTTTTTGCGGACCGAATTCAGCTGCAGCAAGTCACGCTCAATATCCTGATGAATGCCATTGAAGCGATGGACGGCGTCGGCGTCGATACAAGGAAGTTGCTGGTGGCAACGGAACGGAACGAACCGGATAGCGTGGTCGTTTCCGTTCAGGATTCCGGCATTGGGCTGGACCTCAAAAATCTGCCCCGTGTTTTTGACGCTTTCCAGTCGACCAAGCGCGACGGTATGGGCATCGGATTGGCCATCAGCCGTTCAATTGTCGAAGCCCACGGCGGTCATATTTGGGCGGAATCCAATGTGCCACGGGGCGCAATTTTCCGGTTCAAATTGCCGATTGACGGGAACCGACGATGGTGAGTGAATCGGGCCGTGAGCGCTAAAGCACCGCCTGCCGCCGTGTTCGTCGTCGACGACGATGCTTCCGTCCGTCGCGGGCTGGAGGATTTGCTTGAATCGGTCGGCCTCGGCGTCCAGTCGTTCGCAACCGCCCAGGAATTTCTCGGCAGCAGCCGGCCCGAGGTGCCGTGCTGTCTGGTGCTGGACGTCAGAATGCCGGGGATGAGCGGGATCGACTTCCAGCGCGAAATCAAGCGGCGAAACATCCGGCTTCCCATCGTCTTCATTACCGCGCATGGCGATGTGGCTATGTGTGCGGAAGCCATGAAGGCGGGGGCGATTGAGTTTCTGACCAAGCCTTTTCGTGAACAGGCGCTGCTCGACGCCATTCAGCGAGGCATCGAAAAAGATCGTGCGCAGCGATCCGAGGAGGCGAACCTGGCTGAATTGAAACAACGATATTCCGAACTCACGCCGGGCGAGCGGGGGGTGATGGCTCTTGTTGTCCGTGGCCTTCTCAACAAGCAGATCGCCGCGGAGCTTGGCGTTGCCGAAGTCACCGTCAAGGTTCGTCGAAGCCATGTCATGCAAAAGATGCAGGCGCAGACGTTGGCCGACCTCGTGCGGCTGTCCGACAGGCTGCAACCACAGCCACAGTAATCTACATATTCGCCGCGATATACGTTGGGATACCGAACGTATCCCGGCGCATCCTGCATGCGTCCTATTGTACATGCCCGCCACGCTCCGAACGTAAGAACTTGTCAGGCACTTGGTTCTTACAACGCTCCCGATATTGCGTGGGGAGCGTGCCATGCAGGTGTGGCTGTTCGATCAGATCAACTCCGTTGCGAAGCTGTGTCGCGCGGTTGCTGCGCGCCCTGCTTGTGCTTCGCCCAGGGGCGGAGCTGCCATCGCGCCAATTCTCGCAGCTTGTAATCGGATGCCGCCATGACGTTTGAACGAAGAGGCGAGCCCCGTCGTAGGACATTGGGGGGCGGGAAGATAACCTTCAACGAGGGCTTTTCCGTTCTGGATTGCAGGTCCGGAATCTTTCTGCCCGGGGCGCATGCCTTGAATTCGGGGCCGCGCCTGCAGCCGCTCCCGCACGGTTCGACCTGTTCATCTCGCCGGAGCGTGTGACGCGATTGTGCAAAGTCGTATGGCGGTGTCCCAATCGAATCGGTGTTTCGTTTGTTTGATCACGATGGACGACAACGTGTCGCGGCGGTCAGCAGCGGGCCGAGGCTCGAACCGGAATATACGAAATGATATTCATTCGATCCTCTTGCCCGCGTGACTCCACTGTCCCGGTCGGCAGATTATCCGCGCCACGACCTGCCAAGCAGGCGCATGATTGCAAGATGCCCAAACCGCACATCATCTCCATTGTCGACGACGATCCGTCGGTACGTGACGCGCTGTTGGACCTGATGAACTCGCTGGGTCTCGCTGCCGAGGCATTTGCAAGTGCGGAGGCATTCCTGGCTTCGGAGTCGATTCCGTCCGTGTCGTGTCTGATTGCCGACGTGAGAATGCCTGCCATGAGCGGCGTCGAGCTTCACGGCCGTCTGAGGTCTTCCGGCCGCTCGATACCCACGATCTTGATCACGGCTCATCCGAGCGAGGAGGTGCAGGCGTCCGCGCTCAAGGACGGAGTGGTGCGCTACCTGACTAAACCTTTCAGCGATGGCGACCTGATCGCGGCGATCGACGCTGCCCTCGCATTCAGGGAAGCATGTTGATCCGCAAATGTGATGCGGTTGGCCCGTTCGCTTGTCCGGCCGGACCGGGCCTGCTATGGCTAGGCCCGATCCAGACGGGCGACATGTAACTATGTCACAAGCGCCAGGTGCACAGATTGCGGGAGTCGGCCGGCGTCTTGTCGCCGTCCTGTGCGCCCTGGCCCTGATCGTCAGCAGCCTTATTCATGCTGGCGGCCATGAGGATGCCGTCACCGAGGCGACCGCCTCCGTCGAGATAGTGGCCGGTTCTGCCGACCATGGATCAAGCGCCGACAGCAAGACGCTGGTCGCCCATCATTGTTCGAGCTGCGTCGGCGTCGTGTTGCCCGCCATCGCGGCAAGGTCCGATGCCGCCGAGGCCATCGGCGACAGCTTGCGGTCCCCGGCCGCTCCCTTCTTGCGGGCTCACGATCCCGCGTTGCATACGCCCCCTCCCAAAGCACTGACCTGAGCGACAGCGTTTAATCGCCGGGCGCCATGCGTCCGGTCGCTTCGCAATCCGGGTTGGTCCGATGTTCTTGTTCCGCATTGTTGTGCCGGGAATCGGCGCGCTTGCCTTGCTGCTTTCGGCGCTGCCGCTTCACGCGGAGCCGGCGCGCTCGATCACGCTCGCGAAGGTGCTGGCGCGCGTCAGCGCGGCCAATCCGCGGCTGGCGGTGGCCGATCGCGAAATCGGGGCCGCCTCCGGGCGGCGCATCCAGTCCGGAGCAATCCCCAATCCGGAAATCAGCGCCACCGTGGAGAATGTCTACGGCACAGGTCCCTACAGGGGCCTCGGCGCAGCCGAGACCACGCTGCAACTCGGCCAGTTGATCGAGTTTCCCGGCAAGCGCGATGCGCGCATCGCCGCCGCGACCGCCGAGCTCGACGCGGCGCGCTGGCAGCGGCAGGCCGAGCGCCTTGAGGTGCTTTCCGAGACCGCCGTGCTGTTTGCGACGATCTTGGGCTCGCAGCGGCGCATCCAGATTTTCGACGGACTGGTCGCCGCGCTCGACGGCATGCAGCCGCTGCTGCAGCGCCGCGTCGATTCCGGCGCGTCGTCGCCCGTCGACATCGGCCGCGCCCAGGTCGCCGCGGACCTGATCCGCGCCGAAAAAGAGCGGGCGCAGACCGCACTCGATATTGCACGGCGGGAGCTCGCCGTGCTGATGGGCAAGTCCGCGCCGGATTTCGGCCCGGCGGTCGGCGACTTCGGCGCGATCGGCACTCCGCCTGCGTTTGCCACGCTGGTCCGGGCGCTCGACGATCATCCGCAGTTGAGCCGCTGGACCGCCGTGCGCGCGCAGCGCAAGGCGGACGTGCTCTCTGCCCGCCTGAAGCCCGCCCCGGATGTACGCCTCGGCGTCGGCTACCGGCATTTCCGCGAGACCCGCGACAACGCCATGACCTTCGACATCGCCGCGGTCATCCCGCTGTGGGACCAGAACCGGGGCGCGATCATGGCCGCGCAGGAGACGCTGGCCAAAACCGACGCCGAGCGCTCGGTCAACAAGTCCGCGCTGACGGTGCTGCTGGGCCGCGCCTACGAAATCGCGCGCGGCGCACAGCGCGAGCTGAACCTGCTGCAGTCGTCGACCATACCCAAGGCCCGCGAAGCGATCCGCGCCGTCGAGGAAGGCTACGCGCAGGGCCGGTTCAGCCTGATCGAGCTGCTCGATACCCAGGCCGCCTTTGCGCAGGCCATGCAGCGCGAGGCGGACGCACTGGTCGCCTTTCACGCCGCGATCGCCACGCTGGAGTGGCTGACCGGCGCACCGGTTTCCTTGAGCCGCGCGAGGCCGCGATGAAGCATTTCGCCCGTAATATCATCCTCGCCATCGTCGTCATCGGGGCGATGGTGGCGGCGTTTCAGTACATGGGTCCATCGGGTGGCTCGATCAAGCCGCACGGCGGTCACGGGCACGGCGCTGGCGATCACGCGCACGGCGAAGGAAAGGTGGAGCTCAGCGACGCAAAGGTCGCGGCGTCCGGGATCGAACTCGTCACGGCAGGCCCGGCTACGCTGCACGAAAGCGTTCTGCTCAACGGCATCCTGCAGCCGAACCAGGAAGCGCTCGCGCAAGTTACGCCGCGTTTTCCCGGCATCATCCGTGAAATCAGTAAACGCGTCGGCGATCGCGTCGAGAAGAACGAGATTCTCGGCAAGATTGAGAGCAACCAGAGCCTGACGGTTTACGATCTGCGCGCGCCGTTCGGCGGAACGGTGATCGAGCGGCAAGCCGCGCTCGGCGAGTTCGCCTCCGAGCAGAAGCCGGTATTCGTCATTGCCGACCTTTCCACCGTCTGGGCCGATTTCGCGGTCTACCGGCGCGATCTCGGGCGCATCCAGCCCGGCAACACCGTCATCGTCAGCACCGACGACGGGCTCCCGCCGCTCGAGGGGAAGCTCGCTTATGTGGCCCCGGTCGGCAGCGCGGAAACCCAGACCGCGCTGGCGCGTGCGGTTCTGCCCAATGGCGAGCGCCGCCTGCGTCCCGGGCTGTTCGTCACCGGCCGGGTTCTGCTCAGCGCCAGGCCGGCGCAGGTCGCCATCAAGACCAGCGCGCTGCAGACGATCGAAAACCGCACCGTGGTTTTCGTGCGCTCCGGTGACGCGTTCGAAGCGCGCGATGTCGAGATCGGCCATCGCGACGCCGAGCACGCCGAGATCCTGTTCGGAATCATGGAAGGCGACGTCTACGCCGCAAAGAACAGCTTCGTGATCAAGGCCGAGCTCGGCAAGGCATCGGCGGCCCATGAACACTAGAGGAAGCACTGAGGAGCGGGGAACGGAGCAGGCAGCATGATCGACGCCATACTCGCCTTCGCCATTCGCCAGCGCTGGCTGGTGATGGGTGCAACGCTGATGCTTGCGGCATTCGGCGCATGGAACTTCACGCGCCTGCCGATCGACGCCGTGCCCGATATCACCAACGTGCAGGTGCAGATCAACAGCACGGCCACCGGCTATTCACCGCTGGAGGTGGAGCAGCGCATTACGTTCCCGATTGAAACGGCGATGGGCGGCCTGCCGCGCCTCGAATACACCCGCTCGCTGTCCCGCTACGGCCTGAGCCAGGTCACGGTCGTCTTCAAGGACGGCACCGACATCTATTTCGCGCGGCAACTCGTCAACGAGCGCATTCAGCAGGTCAAGGTGCAGATGCCGCCGGGCGTGGAGACCGCGATGGGACCGGTTTCCACCGGTCTCGGCGAAATCTTCATGTTCGCCCTGGAAGCCAGGCCCGATGCGAAAAACGCCGAAGGCAAGCCTTACTCCGCAACCGAGTTGCGGACGATCCAGGACTGGATCATCAAGCCACAGTTGCGCACCACGCCCGGCATCGTCGAAGTCAACACCATCGGCGGCTTCGAGCGGCAATTCCACGTCCTGCCGGATCCGACGCGGCTGATGGCCTATCGCTTTTCGCTCCGCGACGTGATGACGGCACTCGCCGCCAACAACGCGAACGTCGGCGCGGGGTATATCGAGCGTAACGGCGAACAGTATCTGGTGCGCACGCCGGGCCAAGTCGGCACCATCGCCGACATCCGCGACGTGGTGATCGGCTCGCGCAACAACATCCCGATCCGGATTTCCGACGTGGCCGACGTGCATGAAGGCCAGGAACTTCGCACCGGCGCCGCGACGCTCAACGGCAAGGAATCGGTGATCGGCACCGCGATGCTGTTGATCGGCGAGAACAGCCGCAGCGCGGCCGAACGCGTGGCCGCGAAACTGAAGGCCGCCGGGCCGTCTTTGCCGGAGGGGGTCGTGGCGCGCACCGTCTACGATCGCACCGCGCTGGTCGAGGCCACGATCGCTACCGTCGAAAAGAACCTGATCGAGGGCGCGCTGCTCGTCATCGCGATTCTCTTCCTGCTGCTTGGAAACATCCGTGCCGCCATCGTCACCGCCTGTGTCATCCCGCTGTCGATGCTGATCGCCGTCACAGGGATGGTGGAGAACAAGGTCAGCGCCAATCTGATGAGCCTCGGGGCCATCGACTTCGGCATTATCATCGACGGCGCGGTCATCATTGTCGAGAATTGCCTGCGCCTGCTCGCCGCCGAGCAGCATCGGCAGGGCCGCCTGCTCACCACCGGGGAGCGATTCGAGGCCATCCTTGCGGGATCGCGCGAAGTCATCGGTCCAAGCCTGTTCGGCACCATGATCATCGCGGTGGTCTATCTGCCGATCCTCACCCTGACCGGCGTCGAGGGCAAGATGTTCACGCCGATGGCCATCACCGTCCTGATGGCGCTCGGCGGCGCGGCGCTGCTGTCGGTGACGTTCGTTCCGGCGGCGGTCGCGCTGTTCGTGACCGGCAAGGTCAGCGAGCACGAAAACTGGTTCATGCGGAGTGCGCGGCGCCTCTATCTGCCGCTGCTGGAAGCCTCGATCCGCAATCGCGCCACCGTTGCGATCTTGGCGGGCGCGCTGGTGCTGCTGACCGGCCTGGTCGCCTCGCGCATGGGCGGCGAGTTCATTCCTTCGCTCGACGAGGGCGACGTCGCCATGCATGCGATGCGCATTCCCGGCACCAGCCTGACCCAGTCGGTGGAAATGCAGATCGTCGTCGAAAAGGCGGCGCTGGAGTTCCCGGAGGTCAAGGAGGTGTTCTCGAAGATCGGTACGCCGGAGGTTGCGACCGACCCGATGCCGCCGAACGTCGCCGACACTTTCATCATGCTCAAGCCACGCAGCGAGTGGCCGGACCCGCGGCGCTCCAAGGCCGATTTCGTCGAGGCGCTCGAGAAGCGCATGGCCGAGCTGCCCGGCAACAATTACGAGTTCACCCAGCCGATTCAGATGCGCTTCAACGAGCTGATTTCGGGCGTCCGCGCCGATGTCGGGGTGAAGATCTTCGGCGACGATCTTGACACCCTGTTGCGGCTCGCCGGCCAGGTGCAGGCGGTAGTGCAGGGGATCAGGGGCGCGGCGGACGCGAAGACCGAGCAGGTCACCGGCCTGCCGGTGATGACCGTCAAGCTCAACCGCCCGGCGCTGGCGCGCTTCGGCATCAGTGCGGCCGACGTGCAGGCGGCCGTGGAAATCGCCGTCGGCGGCAAGAATGCCGGGCTGCTGTTCGAGGGCGACCGCCGCTTCGAGATCGTTGTGCGCTTGCCGGAGCATCTGCGCGTCGATGTCGACGCCATTCGTTCGTTGCCCGTGCCGCTGCCTGCCGCCGAATCGGCCGCCACGTCAGCCAAGACCGCGGTGTGGAATGCATCGCCGTTGACCCAGGTGCGCTACGTGCCGCTGTCCGCGCTCGCCGAGATCGACACCGCTCCGGGCCCGAACCAGATCAGCCGCGAGGACGGCAAACGCCGCATCGTCGTCAGCGCCAATGTCCGCGACCGCGACCTGGGGTCCTTCGTCGCCGAGGCGCAGCGTGCCGTGGTTGAACGGGTCAAGCTGCCGGCCGGCTATTGGATCGGCTGGGGCGGACAGTTCGAGCAACTCGTCTCCGCGGCCAAGCGGCTGACCATTGTGGTGCCGATCGCGCTGCTGCTGATCTTTCTGCTGCTGATCATGAGTCTCGGTTCTGCCGCGGACGCCGCCCTGGTGTTCAGCGGCGTTCCGCTGGCGCTCACCGGCGGCGTGGCAGCGCTGCTGCTGCGCGGCACGCCGCTGTCGATCAGTGCCGGCATCGGCTTCATCGCGCTGTCCGGCGTCGCCGTGCTCAACGGCCTCGTGATCATCGCCTTCATCCAGCGGCTGCGCGCAGGCGGAAAGTCGATCCTGGATGCGGTGCGCGAGGGCGCCCTGACGCGGCTGCGGCCGGTGCTGATGACCGCCCTGGTCGCCTCGCTGGGCTTCGTGCCGATGGCGATTGCGACGGGAGCGGGGGCCGAGGTGCAGCGGCCGCTCGCCACCGTTGTCATCGGCGGGATCATTTCGTCGACCGTGCTGACCCTGCTTGTTCTGCCCGCGCTCTACGTCCTGTTCCGGCGGGAGACGCCGGATTTCGTTTCAACCTCACCAGCCAACCAAGGAGTTCAGCCGTGAAGAAACTGATCGTCGCTTTCGTGGCCGCGCTGGCCCTGTCGTCTCCGGTCGCCGCGCAACACAGTCACGGCAGCAAGGGGCCCAACGGCGGCATTCTGGAAGATGTCGCGGGGGTCCATGCCGAGCTGGTGACCTCCGGCAACACGATCACCATCAATATCCTCGACGAGGGCAACAAGCCGCTCTCCACGCAGGGCTATACGGGCTCCGTGCTGGTGGTCGCCGGCAGCGACCGCGAAACGGTGAAGCTTGAGCCGGGCGGCACGTCGCTCAAGGGTGAAGCCAGGAGGGCGCTCGCCGCCAACACGCAGTTTACGCTGATGTTGAAGACCGCCGCGGGGAAATCGGGGCAGGCGCGATACAAGAAATAGCCGATGCCCAGAGCGCACTGGATGTCGCTGCTGGCAGCGCTGGCGGTACTGCCGCCAGCGAACGCCAAGGACCTCTTGTCGCTGAGCCGATTGCTGACACCGGCCTACACGGCAATGAATTATGCCGCGGTATGCGCCAGCCACCCGCCATGGGCTGTGAGCCAGCCGACGGGCAGCCGGGGGACAGCCGTGAACTACGCCGAACACGTCAAGGACGAAATCATCGCGGGGCTGTCCTATGACGAGGCATTGAAAGTGCTCCGGCTTGCGGCGGATGACGCACGAGCCGACACGCGCGAGCGTTTGCGAGCCAGCGTTGCCGTTGACCAAGCAGACGTCAAAGCCGTGGGATTGAAATCGTGGTGCGAAGGCTACGCCACGGGATTCATAGCAGCGCTGATCGAAACCCACGACAACAACCACGAGGCATTCTTGGAACAGTTGAGGCAGTCGAAATTTGCAAGATAATCGGGATGCCACCTTTGCGGCGCGATGAACAATCGTTGGCACTCACGAGCCTTGCGATCGATCGCAGGCCCGCGCGGCTGCTTCGGCGATGGCAGCTCGCCCGTTTCGGACCGGCAGGTCATCGGCCTTCACGCTCGAACGCCGAGCGTGCGCGACGCTGGGGCGGAGGGACCCCAATCGATATGGCAATTGTTACCTTTGCTCCGGGCTCACGCATTCGTGAAACTCGGGCGCGAGAAGCGCCAATCCCGGAACCCGATCTTTTCCGGTCGGACGACGAGCTGGCGGAGCATGGCGTCGGCAGACTTGCGAAGCTATCTTTTCGATTTCGCCCGTCGTGAATGGACACCGGAAGAGAGCGGAAATCAGCCTCGATGCCAGGGAACCGGGCTAGCGAAGCGGCCGACGATCGCGCTGGCCATGACCACGCGCACGCGCATGGCGGTCACGACCATTCGCATACGCCCAAATCCTTCGGCTTCGCGTTCGCGTTGGGCGCAGGGCTCAACACTGCGTTTGTCGCCGCTGAAGCAGTCTTCGGCATTCTCAGCAATTCCACCGCGTTGCTCGCCGACGCGGCTCACAACCTCAGTGACGTGCTTGGTCTGCTGATCGCATGGGCCGCCGCGGGCCTGTCGCGACGCGCGCCGACGGCCCGCTACACCTACGGCTGGCGCAGTTCGTCGATTCTCGCAGCCCTGTTCAACGCGCTTTTCCTACTTGTGGCTGTTGGAGGTATCGCCTGGGAGGCGATCCAGCGTTTCTCAAGGCCCGAGCCGGTTGCGGAGTGGACGGTCATCGTCGTCGCGCTGATCGGTATCTTCATCAACGGCTTCACGGCATGGCTGTTCGCGTCCGGGCGCAAGGACGACATCAACATTGAGGGCGCGTTCCTTCACATGGCGGCCGATGCCGCCGTATCCGCCGGTGTCGTGGCCGCGGCCCTCGTCATCGTGTTCACGAAGGCGTTGTGGATCGATCCTGCCGTCAGCCTTGTTATTTGTGGCGTGATCGTCTGGAGCACCTGGAGGCTCCTGAACAACTCGGTGCGCATGTCCTTGAGCGCTGTGCCAGGTTCCATCGATCCCGGTGAGGTTCGCAAATTCATCGAGCAACTCCCCGGGATCGCTTCGATCCACGACCTGCACGTCTGGCCGATCAGCACGACGGAAACGGCGCTGACGTGTCATCTGGTCATGCCGGCGGGCCATCCGGGGGATATGTTCTTGATAAGGACCGCGCAGGAACTGGCTCGCCGGTTTGCGATTGGCCATACCACCCTGCAAATCGAGGTCAGCAGGAATGCGGCCTGCGCCTTGGAACCCGATTCTGTCGTATAGTCGCAAACACGACGGCCTATCCTGGTGCGATGAATAAAATCGCGATCATTTATGCTCTGGCGTCTGCCGCCTTGTTCGGCATCTCGACGCCTGCCGCCAAAGTCCTCATCGGATCGATTCATCCCGCGCTGCTCGCCGGACTTCTGTATTGCGGCGCGGGCCTCGGCGTGGCGGTGCTGCGGCGGACGCTGCCGCTGATCGTTTCACGCTCCCCGGAAGCCGCGCTGACCCGCAATGAGCTGCCGTGGCTCGCCGGTGCGATCGCCGTCGGCGGGGTGCTTGGCCCGCTGCTGTTGATGGCGGGACTGGCCCGCACCGAAGCGGTGGCCGCTTCGCTGCTGCTTGCGCTCGAAGGTGCGGCAACGGCCGTGATGGCGTGGTTCATCTTTCATGAGAATTTCGATCGCCGCATCGCCCTCGGCATGGGCTTTCTGATGGCGGGCGCTGTGGTGTTGTCGTGGTCCGGCGCGCCGACCTTCGGCAGCGTCGTCGGCCCGCTTGCCATCGTCGGCGCATGCCTCTGCTGGGGCCTGGACAACAACCTGACGCGCAAAGTGTCGCTGGCCGATCCGCTGCAGATCGTCGAGATCAAAGGCCTGATTGCGGGCCCCTTCAATCTCGGTCTTGGCCTGTTGCTCGGTGCAGCCATTCCAGGCCTTTCGATAGCTGTTGTTGCCGGCTTGATCGGATTCATCGGCTACGGGGTGAGCCTCGCGCTTTTTGTGATGGCTCTGCGCAGTCTCGGAACGGCCCGAACGGGGGCTTACTTCTCCACGGCTCCGTTCATAGGCAGCGCGGTTGCGGTGCTCATGCTTGGCGAACCGGTGACGGCGCAGCTTGTGATCGCCGGTGCCTTGATCGCGGCGGGACTATGGCTGCACGTGACCGAACATCACGAGCACGAGCACATTCATGAGGCCTTGGTTCATGCCCATCCGCATGTGCACGACGAACACCACCTGCACAGCCATGGCGCGCTCGATCCGCCCGGCGAGCCGCACATGCACGTCCACGAGCACAAGCCGCTTCGCCATGCCCATCCGCATACGCCGGACATGCATCACACTCACCGTCATCGATAGTTCACGCTGTGCGCCGCGTGGCGGTTGCTTCTGCGTTGGTAGGCATGGCAGCCAGCAGAACGCCAATGGTGGCACTGTGTTAAGTGCCGCCGCTAGCGCTGCCTTCGGTCAAAACTGGAGACGGAAAGAACGTGTTACCTGTGGTGGTGATGATGATGGCGCCGGTGATGGTGGTGGTGCCGGCGATAATGATGGTGGTGCTGCTGCACTTGATGCGCTGTCGCCATCTGCAACTGTGGCAGAAGCCGTGAATGCCGCCAGGCCCTCAGCCGTCAGAACGGCCACAAAAGCGTTGCCATTGATCGCCCTCCAATGACTTGACGTGACGTCTAGTCGCAAACACGGACGCGCCGGATCACATGGCGTCCATATTGATCAATAAACCTTCGACGCTCGATCCAGCATTCACCGGCATATGGGTAAGGCGCCGTGGCGGCCAGCCCGCCCAGGAGAGCACCGCCAACGCTCGCCGGACCGAGCCAGCCGTGCCCATGATGGTGGTGGCCGTGGTGGTGGCCGTGGTGATGCCCGTGCTGCGCCGCGGCGGGTTGGCTTCCTGCCATCGTAAGAGCCAGGGCGCCAGCGCCGATAACGCCGGCCATGCCTGCTTTTCGCTTGTCGATCACTTGACTGGCTTTCATCTGCGTCGCCTGCCTCAAACCTGGAAGACTCATGTTCGTTCCGGATTGTGGCTGTTTGTGTCGGGCAGCTCGGCGCATTATGCCGCAGGCCATTTTTGCTTTGACGTTGATGAACGGTCGTTCAGCGCGCCGCTTTGGTGTGACCATAGGCGACGAATATCTGGACCCAACCCAGGGGGGACTGTCGATTCGAGCTTGGTACTACTGCCGCACCAAGCAAGCTGGCTGAATTCAGCCACCGACAATACATGGATAGATCGCAGAGAGCTTTGAGGCGCTGATATGGCTACGGCTGTTCCGTTGAAGATGCGCATCGAAGGCATGGATTGCGCCGCATGCGCTCTCAAGATTGAAGATGCCGTGCGCCGCATGCCGGGCGTCAGCGATATATCGCCCCACCAAGTAGTCCACGCTTGATTGCGGCTTCACGCGCGTATGATGCGTTCGTGAGATGGGACTGCTGGTACGGTCCGCCGCGCGCGATGTGCGCCTTGCCGATCCTGCTGCCGACGAAAAAAGTGAACACGAGATCGTCCCGCATGGGCTTCTATCAAGATCGGATCCTGCCACATTTGATCAATCTGGCGATGCGCCAGCGCAATCTGGCGATCTACCGCCAACGCCTGATGCCCGCGGCCCGAGGACGCGTCCTGGAGGTGGGGATCGGTTCCGGTTTCAATCTGCCCTACTACACGGCCAACGTAGAACGCGTGGTTGGGCTTGATCCGTCACCGAAGCTGCTGGAAATGACACGCGGCGCGGCGGGTCGCGTTCGTATTCCGGTCGACCTGATCGAGAGCAGCGCCGAGTCAATCCCGCTGGACAGCGGCAGCATTGATACGATCGTGACCACTTGGACGATGTGCAGCATCCCGGACATCCAGCGGGCGCTCGACGAAATGCGACGCGTCTTGAGGCCCGGAGGCCGCCTGTTGTTTGTCGAGCATGGGCGCTCACCGGACCTCGGCGTTCGCCGGTGGCAGGATGCTCTGACGCCCGCCTGGCGGCGCATCAGCGGGGGGTGTCATCTCAATCGCGCCATCAGCGAATTGATCGAGACTGCAGGCTTTCGGGTCGAACGGCTCGAGACAGGCTACACGCAGGGACCACGGCCGATGACCTTCATGTACGAAGGGAGCGCCGAGCCGCGCTGAAGAATACCCGGCATCGCATACTGGCTATCGCCTTCGCAGTTGGCGGCCACCACGCGACGCCCGATCCTTGGGTGGCTCCGGTGCTGCATTTGATTTATGTTCTCGTTTTGTGCTATATCCGGACCATCCCCGCTCGTTCGAGGGCGTCATCCGGGTGATTCCGTTGGTGGAGCGGGGAGCGGTGCGCATAGCGCGTCGAAGACGCGCGTGAACGCGCTGGTGGGCGTCCGGCCTTGTCAACCGGGCTCTCGGGGCGCCTCGGGACCCAGCCTTTCGGGCACTACGACCCGCGCGCAGGGAGCCTGCTGTACCATCGGTCACCGGTCGTGAACCGATACGCAAGCGCTGCCCGAGCGTGTGGGGCCAGGCTCCACGGAAATCACCGCGGTGAAGCGCCGCAAGGCGCGCCGGCCCGCGTCATGGGCCGGCAGTCCCTTCCGCTGAAGGGACTGGCCTGACCGCAAGGTGGCCACCGGGTGCGGCGGATTCCGCACCAGCGTCTTGTGGCGCTTCACTCCCCTCGACTTGTTTCGAGCGGGCCAGAACGGACGGCGGCCGGGTGCCGAGCAATTTCCCGGAGCGCTGACGCTTGTCTTTGGCGCGCCGTCCTTGCTCCGCCGAAGCGAAGCCGCTTCGGCTTCGCGAAGGCGAGAGCTCGCCACCAGCGCGTTCACGCGCGTCTTCGACGCGCTATC
Organism: Xanthobacteraceae bacterium; assembly: GCA_019746355.1. The sequence continues at coordinate 19,848 of JAIESC010000167.1, forward strand.
GCGAGCGAAGGCGGGATGGCTCGCCGAGCCGGTGCTCGCGCAACGCGCGAAGGCGGGGCTATAGGTCGTCGCTGACCACCTTGGTCCAGCCGTCCCGCATCAGCCGTTCCTGCGGCAGGAAGCGGGCCTTGTAGTCCATCTTGCGGGAGTCGCGGACCCAGTAGCCAAGATAGACATAGGGCAGGCCCATGCGCTTGGCGCGCTCGATGTGGTCGAGGATCATGAAGGTGCCGAGCGAACGCTCGGCCTCGTCGGGATCGAAGAACGAATAGACCATCGACAGCCCGTCGCCGAGAACATCGGTCAAGGCAACCGCGAGCAGATTGCCCGCGCCGCGGCCGTTGATCGAGGTGTCCGGGCCGCGCCGCCGGTACTCGATGAGCCGCGTCTTCACGTGGCTGTCCTCGACCATCATCGCGTAGTCGAGCACGGTCATGTCGGCCATGCCGCCGTCGCGGTGCCGCGAGTCGAGGTAAGCGCGGAACACCGAATATTGCTCGGACGTCGGCACCAGCGCGCGCATGTCACCGATGACGTCGGCGTTGCTCTCGCTGACGCGCCGCATGTTGCGCGACGGCTTGAACTCGTCGACGACGACGCGGACCGAGACGCAGGCGTGGCAGCTCTCGCAAGCGGGCCGGTAGGCGATCGATTGGCTGCGCCGGAAGCCGCCGTGGGTCAAAAGATCGTTGAGGCCCGGCGCGCGCTCGCCGACCAGGTGCGTGAACACCTTGCGCTCCTCCTTGCCCGGCAGATACGGGCAGGGCGACGGCGCGGTCAGGTAGAACTGCGGCGTATCGCGGGAATGCTGGGTCACGGACGTCCAACACCTTGCCGGCGGAGGCTCCGCCTTACGCCCTAATTTTCGCTGCGAAAATCCCCCGCGTCAAAGGGGCACGACGTCAACTGGAATGCCACTCATGTGGGACGGCGGACCGATCGCAGCGCCGCCGAGCGCTCCGCATTGTTGATAATCACGGTTCCAACCAGAATGTCGTGCAGGCAGCGCCGCCGCTGATTGAACAGGCACACCAGCAGGACCAGCGGCGTGATCGCCGAGACGGTAACCCAGAACACCACGGCGTGGACCGCGCCGAGCACGAAATAGGCCGGCGAGCCATACCAGGTGCGCATCTCGATTTCCATGATCCGCATGCCGATGGTGGCGGAGGCGGGGCTGCCGAGCGTCATGCCGTAGTAGACGATCGCCCAGATCACCATGCCGGGCCAGAGCAGCGCATAGAACAGGAAGCCGAGGCCAAAGGTGACGATGCCGACGACGAAGATGAACATCGACACGAACACGACAGGCACGGCGAGGATCAGAAAATCGATCAGGAACGCCACGACGCGCCGCGCCACCACGCCCTCGAACAGCTCGGGGCTGGTCGCCGGATCGTAGGCGTGCGGCTTGAGCTCAATCGACACGCCAATCCGCTTGGGTTCGCTCGCAGCCATGATTCGTGCCCAGTGTCAGCGCAAAAAATGGCTAATTCTGTCCCGGTTACAAGAGGGCAGCTGGTCGCGCCGGCAAAAGGGCGTTCACGCCCGTGTTTAACGCGAAAAGTCTATTCCGGCTTCACGCCGGCTTTTTTGACAAGGTCCCCCCATTTGACGATTTCTGCACCGATATAATCGCCGAACTGCTTGCCGTTCAGCGGCTGGACGATCGCGCCCATGTCGGTCAGGCGCTTGCGCACGTCCGGCATGGCGAGCACGTCGGCCAGGGCTTGTTCGAGCTTGGCCAGCACCGCCGGCGGGGTGCCCGCGGGCGCGACCAGGCCGAACCAGTAGGAGGCGTCGACCGGATAGCCGGCTTCCGCCATCGTCGTCAGGTTCGGCAGCACCTCGAGCCGGGTCGGCGCTGCCAGCGCAAGTCCCGTAAGCTTGCCGGTTTGCAGGTGCGGCAGGCTGACGACCGGGCTCATGAACATGGTGTTGACGTGGCCGGCGATGAGGTCGTTGAGCGCCGGTGCGCCGCCGCGGTAAGGCACGTGCTGCCACTGGATGCCGGCGGCGCTTTCGAGCATCACACCGGCGAGATGGCTTGCGCTGCCGACGCCGACCGATCCGTAGGTGATCGTGCCCGGCTTCTGCTTTGCCGCCTCGACCAGGTCCTTGGCGCTGCGCATCGGCAGCGCGGCGTTCGCGACCAGGATCAGCGGCGTGTAGCCGACGAAGCCGATCGGCGCGAAGTCCTTCACGCTGTCGTAGGGGATATTTCTGAACACGCTCGGATTGAGCGCGTGGTTGTCGTTGATCATCATCAGCGTGTAGCCGTCGGGGTCGGCCTTGGCGACCGCGGCGGTGGCGAGCGTGCCGCCGGCACCCGGCCGCGCCTCGACGACGAACTGCTGGCCGAGCAGCCCGGACAGCTTCTCGCCGACGATGCGCGTAACCGTATCGAGCAGTCCGCCGACCGGAAACGCGATCATGATCTTGACCGGGCGGCTCGGGTAGGCGTCCTGCGCCTGCGCCGTCGTACCTGCCAGCACGAACAGCATCAAAGCTGTCATCAGTCGTGCTATGTTTTTCATGACATCGGCTCCCACTCGCGTATCCTCCAGCACCAATGATTTCATGGAGCGCGCGGCAATGAAAGTGGCGCGAAGCGCATGCCGAATGCCAAGTTGACGCTGGCCGACGTCGAAGCGGCGCGGCGGGTGATCGCGTCGCACGTGCTGCCCACTCCGACGCTGCCCGCACCGCGGCTGTCGGCGCTGACCGGCGCTGAGGTCTTCGTCAAATACGAGAACCTGCAGGTCACCAACTCGTTCAAGGAGCGCGGCGCGCGCACCAAGCTCGCGTCGCTCACGGCCGAGGAACGCCGGCGCGGCGTGATCGCAATGTCGGCCGGCAACCACGCCCAGGCGGTGGCCTATCACGCGGCGCTGCTCGGGATATCGGCGACCATCGTCATGCCGGAGCAGACGCCGTTCGTGAAGGTCGCGGCGACCAAGGCACACGGCGCCCGCGTCGTGCTGGAAGGCGAGAGCATCAGCGAGGCGCAGGCCCGCGCCGAGGCCGAGGCGCGGGAGCGGGGACTGATCTGGGTGCATCCCTACGACGACCCCTACGTCATCGCCGGACAAGGCACCATCGCCCTGGAGATGCTGGAGGCTGAGCCGGGGCTCGACGTGCTGGTGATCCCGATCGGCGGCGGCGGGCTCGTTTCAGGCATTGCCACGGCGGCGAAGGCCATCAAGCCCGGCATCGACATCGTTGGCGTAGAGTCGACGCTTTACCCGTCGATGTGGAACGCGATCCACGGGGAGCGGCGTCCGCTCGGCGGTGCAACGCTCGCCGAGGGCATCGCGGTGAAGAACGTCGGATCGCTGACGCTGCCGATCATCCGCGCGCTGGTGAGCGACATCGTTCTGGTCGACGAAGAGCACATCGAGCGCGCGGTCAACGCCTATCTCACCCTGCAGAAGGCGATGGCGGAGGGAGCGGGCGCTGCGGGCCTTGCGGCGATGCTGGCGAAGCCTGGGCGCTTTGCCGGCAAGCGCGTGGGGCTCGTCTTGTGCGGCGGCAATATCGATCCGCGGATTCTCGCCTCGATCATGATCCGCGAGCTCGAACGCGAAAACCGGATCGTCTCATTCCGCCTGACCATCGCCGACCGGCCGGGCCTCCTCGGCCAGATCGCGACCACGCTCGGCAGGCTCGGCGCCAACATTCTCGAGGTCGATCACCGGCGGATGTTTCTCGACGTGCCGGCCAAGGGCGCGCGGCTCGACGTCACCGTGGAGACGCGCGACGCGGCGCATGCCGACGAAATCCTCGCCGCATTCAAGGCCGAGGGTTTCGCTCCGGTGCGGATCGATCCCGGCGACGCGATGATGGAGTGATCGGCTACTCGGCGGAGTGCCGGGAATAGACCGGCGCGCTTGCCTGCACCGGCGCGCTGGTCTCGTCCGCCGGGCGCGGTCTTGGCAGCGGCACGGGCCCCGCGATCGCAACCGCAGCCTGCCGTCGGGGCCTTGGCAGCGGAACAGGCCCCGCAAGTGGCGCAGCGTCGATTTCGGTCGCGGCCGGAGCAGGTGCGGCTGCCGCGGTGAGGCTTTCGCGGGCCGGATCGGCATAGCCCGCGGTGTTGGCGGTCATCGGCTCCCGCGGCGCCTCGGCCGGAGGTGCGGGTGGGAACGCGGAAAGGGCGATGAATGACGGCGACGCCGGGGGCTCCGCGGAGGTGGACGACGGCGCGGCGGCCGATGTCGTCTCCCTGGCGGCCGGCCGGGCGCTCGGCGGCTCAGCCTGTACGGCGGGCGAGGGCGGCGCTGCGGCGAGCATCATGGGGCTCGGGATGGCGATGGTCGGCGGCGAGACGAAAGCGCGGATAAACCAAGTGACGCCGGCAAGGCAGGCCAGGACCGGCACGATCACGGCCACGGCGGAAACCCACCGTCGGGTAGGCCTGCGCTCGAGGATCAGATTGCCTTCAATTTCCATGTCCGCCCCCTTACCCAAGACTATGGCGGCAGTGGCGGCATGGTAGCCCGTTTCCGGGCCGGGCGGCAGCCCCGAATGACGCAAACCTGAGCATCCGGAACCGACGGCTACTGCTTCTCGATCCCGGCGTCGGCGATGACGCGGCCCCATTTGCCGATTTCGGCCCGCAGCAGGCTGCCAAGCTCGGCCGGGGTGTTGGGCAGCGGCTCGAGCCCCAGATCGGCGTAGCGCTGCTTGAGGTCCGGGTCGGCCAGCACGGCACGGACCTCGCGGTTGAGGGTGTCGATCACCTCCTGGGGCGTGCCTGCCGGCGCGAAGAAGCCGTTCCAGGTCACGACGTCGAAGCCTTTGACGCCCGCCTCGTCGACGGTCGGCACGTCGCGCGCGTAAGCGGCGCGGGCCGGCGTGGTGCTGGCCAGCGCGCGAAGCTGGCCGCCTTCGACCGCCGATTTGAGCGCACCGTAGGACTGGATGATCGCGTCGACGTCGTTGCGCAACACCGCGGTGACGAGGTCGCCGGGCGTGCGGAACGGCACGATCAGGAAGTTCTGTCCGGTCATCGACTTCAGCAGGTTCGCGGCGAGATGATTGGTCGAGCCGACCGTCGTGGTGCCGAAGTTCAGCTTGCCGGGCTGCTCGCGCATCGCCGCGAGCAGGTCGTTGAGCGTCTTGTATTTCGAGTCCTTGTTCACCGCGATGATGTTGGCGAAGGTGCTGATGCCGCAGATCGGCACGAAATCGGAAACCGGGTCGTAGGGGAGGCCTTTCAGCAGCGACACGCTGATCGCGGTCGAGCTCGACAGTGTCACCAGCGAATAGCCGTCGCGCGCGGCGGCCAACACCGCCGCAGCGGCCGTGGTGCCGCCGGCGCGCGGCTGGTTGTCGACCACGACGCTGGTGTTGAGGCGGGCGCCGAGCTTGTCGGCCAGGAGGCGGAGCGTCACATCCGACACCGAGCCCGCCGCAAACGGCAGCATCACGCGAATGGGCCGCGCCGGATATCTGCCCTGCGCCAGAGCTGGCACAGCCATGGCCACAAATGCCAACAGTGCAAGCGGCAGTGCCGCAGGCCGCAACCCACTCATTCGCTCCTCCCGGACCGGCCCGTTTCTTATTGTTCGGCGACCACGCGGTTACGCAGCGTACCGATGCCGCTGATCTCGATCTCGACAGTGTCGCCCGGCTTGATGGGCTTTGGCAATTCGTCGGTGCCGAGCCAGATCACGTCGCCGGGCGAAAGCGTGTTGGTGCGGGAGATGTCGCTGATCACCTCAGCCGGCGCTGAACAGCATGTCGCCGGTCGGTGACGTTGCGGCACGCTTGCCCATCACCGCCACGAGCTCGCCTTCGTATTCGAAGTGCGGGCCGGAGCCCGCAGGCTTGACGATGTCCTCGCCGCTCGCGATCAGGGCGCTGTGGGCGCGATAGCCGACGCGCGGCCGGTCATAGAATTTCGGCTCTTGAAGCCTTTGACCTTCGAGCGCTCGATGACGTGGTTCCGGTCGTTCGAGCCGATCGCGCAGAACGTCGGCGGGATCACCGGCACGAGCAGCTTCACGCTCGCCGGCGGCAGTTTCGCGCCGGTCGGCCGAGCCTGCGAAAACGGATCTCCGTCGATAATCGCGATGGCCTCGCCCTCGACCACGCCATAGCTGGCGTGTCCGTCGTTCTCGAAACGGCACCAGAGCATGCGCGGTCAGGACTTCGGGAGTTTCTCGGCAACGCGCGGCGCGAAGTAGGTCAGCACACCGTCGGCCCCGGCGCGCTTGAAGGCTGTGAGGGTCTCGACCATCGCCTTGTCGCCGTCGATCCAGCCGTTCTGCGCCGCCGCCATCACCATCGCGTATTCGCCGGACACCTGATAGGCGAAGGTCGGCATGCCAAATGCGTCCTTCACGCGCTGGAGGATGTCGAGATAGGGCAGGCCGGGCTTGATCATGATCATGTCGGCGCCCTCGGCGATGTCGAGCTCGGCCTCGCGCAGCGCCTCGTCGGTGTTGGCCGGGTCCATCTGATAGGTGCGCTTGTCGCCGGTGAGCGTCGCCGACGAGCCGACCGCGTCGCGGAACGGGCCGTAGAAGGCCGAGGCGTATTTCGCCGTATAGGCCATGATCTGCACGTCCTGGAAACCCGCCGCATCGAGGCCCGCCCGGATCGCGCCGACGCGGCCGTCCATCATGTCGGACGGCGCGATGATGTCGCAGCCGGCCTCGGCCTGCACCAGCGCCTGCCTGACCAGCACGGCGACGGTCTCGTCGTTGAGGATGATGCCGTCGCGCATCAGGCCGTCGTGGCCGTGGCTGGTGTAGGGATCGAGCGCCACGTCGCACAGCACGCCGACCTCCGGCACCGCCTGCTTCACCGCGCGCACGGCGCGGCAAACCAGGTTCTGCGCGTTGACCGCCTCGCTGCCGTCCTCGTCGCGCAGCCCCGGATCGGTGTAGGGAAACAGCGCGATGCAGGGGATGGTGAGCTTCGCCGCCCGCTCGGCGGCGCGCACGATGTCGTCGATCGGCAGGCGGTCCACGCCGGGCATCGAGGCGACCGGCGCGCGGTTTCCTTCGGCGACGAACATCGGCCAGATCAGGTCGTTGGTGGTGAGCACGTTTTCGCGCACCATGCGCCGCGCCCATTCGGCGCGCCGGTTGCGGCGGGGGCGGGTGGTCAGGTCCAGCGTGGGTGCATCGGTGCGGCCTTTCGCTTCCGCCGGCACGACGCGGACGCGGGATTCGATCGGACGACCGTATTTGATGGCCATGAAGGTCTGCCTTTGGTGATTGCCGGGCTTGACCCGGCCTTTCAGTTATAGCGTCTTGAGCCCTCGGTAGACAGAGGCCGGGATGGATTTCGAGCTCAGCGAGGACCAGCGCGCGTTCCAGGCGACCGCGCGGCAGTTCGCCCGCGAGGACATGGCCCCGAATGCGCGCGCCTGGGACGAGGGCGAGATTTTTCCGGTTGCCGAATTGCGCAAGGCCGCGGCGCTGGGCTTCGGCGGCGTCTATGTGAAGGACGATGTCGGCGGCTCGGCGCTGACACGGCTCGACGCCACCATCATCTTCGAGGAGCTGGCGCAGGGCTGCACCTCGACCGCGGCCTATATCTCGATCCACAACATGGCGGCCTGGATGATCGACGCGTTCGGCGGCGAGACGCAGCGCCGGAAGTTTCTGCCGAAGCTCTGCACCATGGAGCATTTCGCGAGCTATTGCCTGACCGAGCCGGACTCCGGCTCTGACGCCGCAAGCCTGAAAACCAAGGCGGTCCGCGACGGCGACCACTACGTACTGAACGGCAGCAAGGCGTTCATCTCCGGCGGCGGCGTGTCGGATGTCTATGTCTGCATGGTGCGGACCGGCGGCGCGGGCCCGAAGGGCATTTCCTGCATCGCGGTCGAGAAGGGCACGCCGGGTCTGTCGTTCGGCGCGCAGGAGAAAAAGCTCGGCTGGAAATCGCAGCCGACCGCGATGGTGATGTTCGAGAACTGCCGCGTGCCCGCCGAGAACCTGATCGGCAACGAGGGCGACGGCTTCAAGATAGCCATGGCGGGCCTCGACGGCGGACGGCTGAACATCGCCGCCTGTTCGATCGGCGGCGCGCAGTTCTGCCTCGACCGCACCATCGAATACATGCGCGAGCGCAAGCAGTTCGGCTCGCGGCTTTCGGACTTTCAAGCCTTGCGGTTTCGCATCGCCGACTACGCCACCGAGCTCGAGGCGGCGCGGCTGATGGTGCGGCGCGCGGCGCTCGCGGTCAGCAATCGCGAGCCGGGCGGCACGCGGCTCGCCGCGATGGCCAAGCGGTTTGCCACCGATGTGGGCTTCGAGGCGGTCAACGGCTGTCTGCAGTTGCACGGCGGCTACGGATACCTACGTGATCATCCGATCGAGCGCGTGCTGCGTGACGTGCGGGTGCACCAGATCCTGGAAGGCACCAACGAGGTGATGCGGCTGATCGTCAGCCGCGACATGCTGGGCAATTGAGATGATCGGGCAGCTGGCGCTCATTGGCGCGGCGCTGTTTGCCGGCGCGGCCGTGTTCATCAACGTCGCCGAGCAGCCGGCGCGGCTCGCGCTCGACGACCGCGCGATGCTGCTGCATTGGCAGACGAGCTACAACCGTGCCGCGCCGATGCAGGCCGGGCTTGCAATGGTGTCGGCGCTGCTGGGCTTTGTCGCCGCTTGGGAGACGCGGGATTGGCGGTGGGAGGTCGGCGCGCTCGCGATCATCGCCAACTGGCCGTACACGTTGCTGGTCATCAGACCGACCAACAACCAGCTACACTCCATTCCCGCTGAGCATGCGGGCGCCGCGGCGCGTCGGTTGGTCGTGTGGTGGGGATACCTGCATGCCAGCCGCAGTGCGCTCGGGACGGGCGCGGTACTGTTCTATTTGTGGGCGGTTCTGGGCTGATTGCGCGACAAAGCACGACAACAAAAAACCGGCCGAGACGGCCGGGTTTTTGTTCGTCGCTCTGCCGCCTAATCGATGATCTGCACCACGCGCCGCGTCCGCGGCTCCACGATCACCGGCCGATCATTGATGACCGTGTAACGGTAGCCTGGCGCGCGGTACTCCGCCGGCACTTCGTAGTAGGTCATGCCGGACTCCGGAAGCACGGTGCCGACGCGGACCTCCTCGCGGTAGACGTACGACGGACGGCGCTCGCGAATGACGTATTCGCGGAAGCGCGGACGATCGTCGATGCCGAGAATGCCTTGCGCCGTTCCGACCGCGGCACCGACCGTGGCGCCGACGATCGCGCCGAGCGGACCTGCGGCCCGTCCGCCTTCCTCGGCGCCTTCAGCTGCGCCACGGAGCGTTCCTTGCGCTTGTGCGGCAAGAGGCAGCGCCAGAACAGCGGCAACAATCGACGTTTGCAGTATGGCTTTTTTCATCACGCTTCTCCTGTCGATCAGCGCCCCATCGGCGGGCGCCGCCGAACTACCAACGTGACCACTGCCAGCGCGTTCCGCATCAAAAACAACGATGGAACCAGCACACGCCGAAGTTCCGGCGCTTGCGCAGGCCTTTCCCTGTGGCTAAGCAACGGCCGCGTTTCATATCCGGAGCCGCCCGAGGCCGATGACCGCCCCACCGCCGGAAGTCCTGTTCGAGCGCAAGGGCGCGGCCGGACTGATCACTCTCAATCGCCCTCAGGCGCTGAATGCCGTAACGCTCGGCATGGTGCGCGCGCTGATGCGCCAATTGCAGGAATGGCGGCACGATGCGGCCGTGACGCGGATCGTGGTGACGGCTGCAGGCGGCAAGGCGTTCTCAGCCGGCGGCGACATCCGCGCGCTCTACGACGCCGGCACGTCCGGCCGGCACGCGGAGATGCTTAAGTTCTACGGCGAGGAATACGTCCTCAACACCGTCATCAAGCATTACCCCAAGCCCTATATCGCGCTGATCGACGGCATCTGCATGGGCGGCGGCGTCGGGGTGTCGGTGCACGGCTCGCACCGCGTTGCCGGCGACCGCTATCTGTTCGCGATGCCCGAGGTCGGTATCGGGTTTTTCCCCGACGTGGGCGCAACCTGGTTTCTGCCGCGGCTGCCGGGTGAGCTTGGTGCCTACTGCGCACTGACCGGCGACCGGCTTGGTGCCGCCGACGGGGTTGCGGGGGGGATCGCCACGCACCAGGTGGCATCGTCGCGGTTTACCGATCTGGCCGAGGCTCTGTGCGGCGCAGCCCCGGTCGATGCCACCCTTGCGGCCTTTGCCGAGCCGATCGGCGCGGCGAAGCTTGCGCCGCATCGCACGGCGATCGACCGATTGTTCGCCTATGACCGCGTCGAAGATATCCTTGACGCGCTCGATGCCGACGGCTCGGAGTTCGCGACCAAAACCGCCGCGACCATCCGCGCCAAGTCGCCGACCGCGCTGAAACTTGCACTGGCCCAGATGCGGAAGGGCGCAAAATTGACATTCGCGGGGTGCATGGCCTGCGAATTCCGCATAGTGTCCCGGGTCATTCACGGCCACGATTTCTACGAAGGGGTTCGCGCAGTGATTGTCGACAAGGATAACGCGCCGCGCTGGCGGCCGGCGTCGCTCCCCGAGGTGTCGGACGCCGAGGTCGCCCGACATTTCGCGCCGCTTGGCAGCAGCGAGTGGCAGCCGCCCGATCTCGATCGCGCAAATCTGGATCACGCATGACCGACCAGCACGCCGTTTCCAACGATCCGATCCGCAACCTCGAGCCGGTGCATGCCGACGAGCCGGAGACCCATGAGGCGCGCTGGACCGCGCGGCTGGTCATTTTCCTGCGCGTGATGGCGGTGCTGTCGATCACCAAGGGCCTTTACCACTGGGCGATCGTCTGCGGCTTCGTCGGCCCGCAGGACGGGTTTGAGTATCAGCCGACACCGTGGCAGACGGCGACCGTGTTCTTTGCGGTGATTGACCTTGTGGCGGCGGTCGGGCTCTGGCTCGCGGCTGCATGGGGGGCGGTGGTGTGGCTCACCGCATCCGTGTCGATGGCCGCGGTCGAGGTGTTCTTTCCGCAGGTCTATGGTGGACGGATCGTCGTCGTCGCCGTCGAATTCCTGCTGCTGTTCTGCTACCTGTTCCTCGCCATCCAGTCGGCGCGCGAGCATCCGAACTGAAATCGCTGCCAACGCGGTGAGCTTGTGGCCGCTGCTGCCATGCTTGCATCGCGGCCTGCGGAGCCACGAATTCTCGAAATGGGAGAGTGTCCATGAACCGTCGCGAAATCCTGAAGGCCGGCGCAGGTTCGCTCGCCGCGTTGACGGCCGGCTTGCCGGCGACCGGGCCGGTCTACGCTGCCAATTGGCCGACAAAGGCCGTTCGGGTCGTGGTACCGTATGCGCCGGGCAGCGCGACCGATCTGGTGCCGCGCACGATTCTGGAGCAGGTGGGCCAACAGGTCGGCCAGTCATTCGTCATCGAGAACCGTCCCGGCGGCGGCACCACCGTGGGCTCGATGCAGGTCAAGCAATCCGAACCGGACGGCCACACCATCCTGATCCATTCCAACGCGATCGTGACGGTGCCGGCGATCCAGAGCAGCGTAGCCTACGATCCGGTGAAGGATTTTTCCGGCATCACGACGCTGGGCAATGTGCCGCTCGTCCTCGTGGTTGGGCCAAGCAAAGGCATGAAGACGCTGAAGGAGCTGGTGGACAAGGCCAAGGCCAAACCAGGCGAGATCAATTACGGCGCCGCGGGCATTGGCACGCCGCCGCATCTGACGATGGAGCGGTTCCGGCTCTCTGCCGGTTTTGAGGGTCAGCTCGTGCCATTCAAGGGGGCGCCCGAGGCTCTGACCGAAGTGATGACCGGCCGCATCGACATGTATTTCAGCCCGATCACGCCGGCCTTGCCGCTGATCAGGGACGGCAAGGTCCTGGCGCTCGCGGTCTCAAGCTCCAAGCGCGCTTCGGCCTTGCCGGAGGTGCCAACCACCGTGGAAGCTGGCGTGCCGGATTCCGATTTCGATTTCTGGGTCGGGGCTTTCGTGCCGAAAAAGACCCCAGGCGAAGTGGTCGCCAAAATGCATGCGGAGATGGTCAAGGCCATCAAAAATCCGGCAACGCGCGAGAAGCTCGCAAAGCTCGGGGTCGAGGAAATGATTGTTGAGCCTGCGGCGTTTGACGCGCGCATCGCCAAGGAAGCCGATATCGCCAAAAAGCTCGCCAAGGCGGCGAATATCCAGCCGCAATAGGCGAGGGTGACAGGCCGCGTCCTTCGAAGGTTCAATCGCCGAGCGCTTGTCGCTTGACGCGCTTCCCGGCTTTAATCGCGGGAAACGACGGAGGAAACGCATGGCGACGATCGGCTTTATTGGCCTCGGCAATATGGGCCTGCCGATGGCGCAGAACCTCATCAAGGCCGGGCACAAGGTGCAGGGCTTTGACGTCAGCAAGGCGCCGATGGATGCGCTGGCCGCATCGGGCGGCACGGCCGCATCGAGCGTGAAGGCTGCGACCAGTGGCGCCGAGGTCGTCATCACCATGCTGCCGGCCGGACAGCATGTTCGCGATGTCTATACCGGCTCCGACGGCGTGCTGTCGGCCGCGGCGGGCAACACGCTTCTGATCGACTCCTCGACCATCGACGTCGAGAGCGCGCGCGCGGTTGCGGCGGAGGCCGGGAAGAAGGGATTGCCGATGCTCGACGCGCCGGTGTCCGGCGGCGTCGGCGGCGCGAGCGCCGGCACGCTGACCTTCATGGTCGGCGGCAGCGACGCGGCGTTCGAGCGCGCCAGGCCGATCCTGGAAAAGATGGGCAAAACCATCGTGCACGCCGGCGGCGCGGGCAACGGCCAGGCGGCGAAGATCTGCAACAACATGATCCTCGGCGTGTCGATGATCGCGGTCTCGGAGGCCTTCGTGCTGGCCGAGAAGCTCGGGCTCGATGCGCAGAAGCTGTTCGACATCGCCTCGAAGTCGTCGGGCCAATGCTGGTCGATGACCACCTATTGCCCGGTGCCGGGGCCGGTGCCGACATCGCCGGCCAACCGCGACTACGCGGCGGGCTTCACCGCGGCGATGATGCTCAAGGACCTGAAGCTCGCGCAGGAGGCGGCAAAGGCCGCAGGCGCCAAGACGCCGCTCGGCGCGGATGCCGAAGGAATCTATGCCAAGTATGTCGAAAGCGGCGAGGGGCCGCGCGATTTCTCCGGCGTGATCAGGTTCATTCGCGGCAAGTAGTTTCGATGCGCAACGAACGGCGCTGCCGCCTGGCACGTCGGGAATTTCCCACAGCAACCGGCGTGGAGCGAAGGAACTTTTTTCAGCAGGGGGGTGTTGTCGGCCGAGCATCCAAGGGATGGCCGCATGTCCGTTGCTTCTCCTGCTGCAACAAGTGCCGTTCCCCCGCCATCCGGGCGGAAGGTGCCGTGCGAGAAATGTCCGTTACGCGACATTCGCACGCTGCGCGAATTCTCGGCGAAGGAGTTGGAGTTCGTTCCCGAATTCAAATCCGGCGAGCTGAACGTTGCGGCCGGCACCAACATTCTGCTGCAGGGCACCAACAGCGCGCATCTCTATACGATCCTTTCCGGCTGGTCGTTCCGCTACAAGATGCTGCCGGACGGGCGGCGCCAGATTCTGAACTATGCGCTGCCCTCGGACTTCCTCGGCCTGCAGGGCTCCGTGAACGACGAGATGCAGCATTCGGTCGAAGCGCTGACCGACATGACGCTGTGCGTGTTTCCGCGCGAGAAGCTGTGGCACCTTTATCGCGACTATCCGACGCTTGCCTTCGACCTCACCTGGCTCGCGGCGCGCGAGGAGCAGATTCTTGACGAGCATCTTCTGAGCGTCGGTCGCCGCACCGCGATGGAGCGGCTCGCTTATCTGCTGCTCGTGGTGTTTCAGCGGGCAGAGGAGGTGGGGGTGACCAGGGGCAATGCGCTGCAGCTACCACTCACGCAGCAGCACGTCGCCGACACGCTCGGCATGTCGCTGGTCCACACCAACAAGTCGCTGCGACGGCTTGCGGCCACCAAGACCTACCGCTGGAAGGACCGGCGTTTTGAGCTCGTCGATCGGGAAGGCCTCGCGCGCATCGCGAGCTATGAAGCGCCCAAACTGAAAGCACGCCGGCCCTTCATATGACCTCCAGCAACGCGCGATCGCCTCTATGTCAAACTTGATAGAGGCAGGAACGTCATCTTTGTAAGCTCGGTTCGCCGGAGGAGGGGCCGGCGCGCCCATGTGGAAGATATTGACGCCCTGCGATGTGACCGGCCGGATGATCGATACCGGCATTGAAATCGACAAATCCTCTTTCGCGAGACTTCCATCGTTTGTCGGCCGGATCGGCTGCCCGCATTGCGGCGGCGAGCACGAGTGGTCGAAGCACACCGCGAAGGTCGTCGATGGCGACGGATCGGTGCCACCGGCCCGGTAGTGTGTCCAAGAGCCGGATTTTCTGGAACAGCAGCGGCAGATATGCTTTCCGCTTGGTTGCCGCGGTCCGGCGGCCGCGGTTACCGCCGCTTTGTCCTGCGGCCGCGGTCATCCACGAAAACCCGCAAAAATCGGCGCTATGCGAACGGGCAGGGTGAAAGTCGGGTAAAACGCATCGCGCGCATTTTAAGTTACCGCCGGTTCACCTTCGGAGATAAACCCAAAGTTTATTCTACAATTTAAGCCGATCTTCAGGCGCCACCCCTATGGTTTCGTGCATCGACGGGAAAACAGGGCCCGTCGTCTAAAACGAAAACGAAATGGAAGGCGTCAGAATGAAGACCGTAGTCAAAGCGGTCGAGCCCGCCGATCGCCAGGCGAAGTTCGACCATATCCGGCCGCTCTATCTCGATGCCTTGACGCTCGTTGAGCGGCTGCATCGTCGTCTCTTGGATGTCATCAAGGACGAGTTCGATCGCCGCGGCCGTTCCGACATCAATTCGGTGCAGGCCTTGCTGCTCTACAATATCGGCGACAAGGAACTGACGGCAGGTGAGCTGCGCACCCGCGGCTACTACCTCGGCTCGAATGTGTCCTACAACCTGAAGAAGCTCGTCGAGATGGGCTTCCTCGATCATCAGCGCTCGCGCGTCGATCGCCGGTCGGTGCGTATCCGCCTGACGGACACCGGCCGCGAGGTTCGCGACATCGTCGAGGGCCTCTACCAGAAGCACGTGCGCACGGTGGAGCAGGTCGGCGGCATCAGCGCCGACGAGTTCACGACCCTCAACAAGTCGCTGCACCGGCTCGAGCGGTTCTGGACCGATCAGATCCTCTACCGGCTCTGATCAGCGCAAGACGAAAGCTGCGCGGCCGCCCACCCACCATCTTCTGCCGCGACCAGGCCCTCGGGGTGTTCCTCCCCCGGGGGCCTAACACTTTCACGTGACCGCTTGCCGCCGGCTGCGTCACAAATTCGCCCAGCCGGCCCCCTAACCGATGCCGCGGGTTTGATCGGCCGGGGCTTGTCGGGGCAGCCTGTTTCGGCTTTTGCTACAAGCAATTGGTCCGCTTGGATTCGGGGCCGAGGCCGTTCGGGGACATCAATGACGCAACCGCCTGATGATCGTCACTTGAGCCGGCGCACGGTGCTGCGCGGCCTCGCCAAGGGCGCAGCCGTGGCGGCGGGCGGGGTCGCAGCCTCGCGGGCGCTGGCCCAGGACGCGGCGCTTGAGGCGCTGATCAACCAGAACGCCGGCTCGGATTTCGGCCAGGGCTTCGACTCCGGCTCGCGCACCATCCAGATGCCGAAGGCGTCGCTGCCGACGCTGTCACCCGCGACCGTGGAGCACACCGAGCAGGCGATCGCGCATTTTGAGGGGATCGTCGCCAAGGGCGGCTGGCCCGAGGTGGCGAAGGCCGAACGGTTGCGGCTCGGCAGCCGTCAGCCCGCGGTGATCGCGCTGCGTCAGCGCCTCATCGCCTCCGGCGATCTCGACGCCAATGCGGGTGTGACCGACGTCTATGACTCCTACGTCGAGGCGGCGGTCCGTCGCTTGCAGGCGCGGCACGGGCTGTCGGCCGATGGCGTGGTGCGCGACCAGACGCTCAAGGCGCTCAATGTGCCGGCCCCGGTCCGGCTGGCGCAGTTGCGCACCAACCTGGTGCGGTTGCGCAGCATGAGCGGCAATCTCGGCGCGCGCTACGTGCTGTGCAACATCCCGGCGGCGCGGATCGAGGCGATCGAGAGCGGCGTCGTCGTGTCGCGGCACACCGCCGTGGTCGGAAAGCCCGACCGGGCGTCGCCCGACATCAACAGCAGGATCGTCGAGGTCAATTTCAATCCGTACTGGACCGTGCCGGTGTCGATCGTCCGCAAGGACCTCATTCCGAAGATGCAGGCGGAGCCGGACTACCTGACGGCGAACCGCATCCGCATCTTCGACATGCGCGGCGACGAGCTCACGCCATCGCAGATCAACTGGTATTCGGAAGAGGCGGTGAATTACCGCTTCAAGCAGGATCCGGGCGACTTCAATTCGCTCGGCTCGATCCGCATCAACTTCCCGAACAAGGACGGCGTGTACATGCACGACACGCCGCTGAAGAACTTGTTCGGCGAGGACATGCGGTTCCATTCCTCAGGTTGCGTGCGGGTGCAGAACGTGCGCGAGCTGGTGAACTGGCTGTTGGTGGAGACGCCCAGTTGGTCACGCCAGGAGATCGACGCGGTGATCAAGAGCGGCGAGCGGAAGGACGCGCGGATCCTGCGGCCGGTCCCGCTCTACTGGGTCTATATCACCGCCTGGGCGACGCCGGATGGCGTGACCCAGTTCCGCGACGACATCTATCAGCGCGACGGCGCGACCCCCACGGTGTCCGGCTCCGCCCGCCGCAGCTGAGTATCCTTCAACTTGCTGCGCACCGCCGGCGCGACCTTGGTGCCGAGGAGTTCGATCGACCGCATGATCGCCTTGTGCGGCATGGTGCCGACGCTCATCTGCATCAGATAGCGGGCGTGGCCGAGCTTCTCGTGCTGGAACAGGATTTTCTCGATCACCTGTTCGGGGCTGCCGATCATGAGATGCGCGCGCAGCGGCAGGCCGGCATCGAAATGCTCCCGCGTGGTCGGCGGCCAGCCCCGCTCGCGGCCGATATGCGTCATCTGCGTGGCATAGCTCGGGAAGAACTCGTCCGCCGCCCGCTGCGACGTGTCGGCGACGTAGCCGTGGGTGTTGAGGCCGACCGGAAGCGCTCTCGGGTCGTGGCCGTAGTGCGCTGCGGCCTTGTGGAACACCTCGATGAACGGCGCGAAGCGCTCCGGCATGCCGCCGATGATGGCGAGCGCCATCGGCAGTCCGAGTGAGCCTGCACGGATCGCCGAGGGCGGATTGCCGCCGACCGCGACCCAGATCGGGATTTTGTGCGGTGTGCGCGGATAGACGCCCTGGTTGTCGAGCGGCGTGCGATGCTTGCCCTCGAAGGTGATGCGTTCGTTGTCGCGAATCGCGAGCAGCAGCTCGAGCTTTTCCGCGAACAGCTCGTCGTAGTCGTTGAGGTCGTAGCCGAACAGCGGGAACGACTCGATGAACGAGCCGCGGCCGGCCATGATCTCGGCGCGGCCGCGCGAGAGCAGATCGAGCGTGGCGAACTGCTCGTAGACCCGCACCGGATCGTCGGAGCTCAGCACGGTCACCGCGGTGGACAGTCTGATGGACTTGGTGCGCTCGGCGGCCGCCGCAAGCAGCATCGGCGGCGCGGAGGCCAGGAAGTCGGGCCGATGATGCTCGCCGATGCCGAAGACGTCGAGACCCACCTGATCGGCAAGCTCGACCTCTTCCATGAGGTCGCGCAGCCGTTGTGCCGGGTCGAGCAACTTGCCCGTCGCCGGGTCCGGGGTGTTTTCAACGAACGTGTAGACGCCGATTTCCATAAGCACCTGACATGCGCTCCTGAACCCTCAGGCGGGCCTGAACGCCCGCCGTCCGCACAGATAGTCGAACTTGGTTCAATGTGCGAGCTTGCCCATCGGCCCGCACAGTTGGGCAAAGCCCTTCGGCTGGCGCATCGGCGTGTCCGCGCGCTAACATCGCGGCATGAAAACGTCCACTGTTGTTACGCTGGCGCTGACGGCATTGACCATCGCCGCCGCGCAGGCGCAACCCGCCGCCGACTATCCGAACGCGCCGGTGAAGATCCTGGTGCCGTTTGCCGCCGGCGGTCCGACCGACGTGGTGGCGCGCATCCTCGGCGAGCAACTGTCGTCACGCTGGGGCGGCAAGCTGGTGGTGATCGAGAACCGGCCGGGGGCGGGGACGATCGTCGCGACTGCGGCGGTGGCGAAGTCCGCGCCGGACGGTCACACGCTGCTGATGGCGACCAATTCGCTGTTGATCAATCCGGCGATCAGCCATTCGCTGCCCTACGACCCCGCCAAGGAGCTTGCGCCGGTCAGCATGATCGCGACCCAGCCGGTAGCGCTGGTCGCGACCAGGTCCTATCCGGCCAACAGCATCGCCGACGTGGTCGCGGCGGCGAAGAAGGAGCCGGTCAATTACACCTCGCCAGGCCCGCGCGGCGTCGGCCACTTCGCCGGCGAGATGCTGAAGCAGCGCGCGGGCATCCCGATGAGCAACTTCACGCACATCAACTACAACGGCAGCGCGCCGGCGCTGACCGATGTGATGGCCGGGCGCGTGCCGCTGATGTTCGACGTCTGGCATTCAGCGCGACGCCATGTCGAATCCGGCGCGCTCAAGCTCGTCGCCGGTGCCAGCGCCGAGAGGCTGCCCGGTGCAAAGGATATGCCTTCGATCAATGAGACCTACCCCGGTTTCGAGGTGATGGCGTTCAACGCCATTATTGCCCAAGGCGGCACGCCTGCGCCCGTCGTTGAAAAGCTGTCGGCGGATATCCGGGCCATTATCGTCTCCGAGGCATTCCTCGAACGCGTAAAAAATCTCGGCATCAACGCCTATGGCAACACGCCGGCCGAACTCGGCGCGTGGATGGCCAAGGAGATCGCGCGCTGGCAAGAGGTCGCGAAAGCTGCCAACATCAAGGCCGAGTAACGCAACATGTCCGAAGCCGGCGCCATCGACTGTGACGTGCACCCGAGCGTGCCGGACGTCAGCGTGCTGCTGCCGCATCTCGACACGTTCTGGCGTGACTCGGTTGTCGATCGCGGCTTGAGCTCGCTCGACAGCAACAGCTATCCGCTGAAGTCGCCGCTTACGGCGCGGCCGGAATGGCGCGGCAAGAACGGCTTGGCCGCGGCCGACGCCGGACAGGTCGCCGAGCAGGTGTTCGGCCGCTGGAAGTCCGGATTTGCGATCCTGAACTGTCTTTACGGGGTGCAGTTGCTGTTCAGCGAGGACATGGCGGCGGCGTTCTGCCGGGCGATCAACGACTGGATTGCCAAGGAATGGCTCGACCGCGACGCGCGGCTTCGCGCCTCGATCGTCATTCCGATGCAGAGCGCCGAATACGCCGTCGATGAGATCGAGCGCTGCGCGAGCGACAGGCGCTTCGTGCAGGTTCTGGTGCTGGCGATGCAGGAGGTGCCGCTCGGCCGCCGGCAGTTCTGGCCGATCTATGCCGCCTGCGAGCGCCATGGGCTGCCGCTCGGCATCCATGCCGGTTCGGCCTACCGCAATCCGGTGACCTCACTCGGCTGGCCGACCTGGTACATCGAGGATTACGCGGCGCAGTCGCAGGGCTTCCAGTCGCAGATGGCGAGCCTGATCACCGAAGGCGTGTTCGCCAAGCATCCGGGGCTGAAGGTCGTACTGATCGAGTCGGGCGTGACCTGGCTGCCGGGCTTCCTCTGGCGCTTCGGCAAGTTCTGGCGCGGGCTTCGCACCGAGGTGCCGTGGGTCGATCGCGCGCCCTGGGAGATCGTGCGCGATCATTTCCGGCTGACCATGCAGCCGTTCGACGCGCCCGACGGCCGCGAGGCGGTCGAGCGGGCGATCGAGCATCTGCGCTCCGACGACATCCTGCTTTACGCGTCGGACTTTCCGCACTGGCAGTTTGACGGCGACGCCGTGGTGCCGGATGGCTTTTCCGAGACGCTGCGCCGGAAGATCGCGATCGACAATCCGCTCGCGACCTATCCGCGGCTCAAGACCGGCTGATCACAGCAGCGACGGCAGCTCGCGCAGCTCGCCGGCGTTGAGATCGGAGATCGCCCAGAACGCCATGCCGCCACGGGTCCAGCTTGCGACGTTGTAGCCCTCGGCGGTGTCGAGCTTCAGCGCGGCCTCGTTGCTGCTCGGCCAGATGAAGACACTGATCTGGTGCAGGCGCTTCTTGTAGACCAGCGCGGCCACGCGCCGCCCGCCGACATAATCGAGCCGGCCGCCGATGAGCTGATAGCCTTCGGTGCTGAGGTCCTTCACCACCGGCGTGAACTCGAGCCGTCCGGCAAACCACGGCTTCACATTGTGGGTGTCGTTGGATGCCACCTGCACGGCATTGTCCTGCAGCATCGACCGCATATGCGCCGCAAAAACGTCGCGGGTGATGGCCTGCCGCGTGTCGGCCGCCTGCATGTACCACCAGGTTGCCGACGCCGACACGATGCAGGCGACGAGCACCACAGCCACCTGGCGCAGGGCAGGGGCCCATCCGCCCGTCATCGCCGCGAACGCGGCTCTGATTCTGGCGGCAAGCGACCAGGATGCCGGACGTGGCGTTGCGATTTCGTCGGGCTGGGACGGCTCCGCCGCAAGCCGCGCCTGGATGCGCTGCGCCAGCCCCTGCGGTGCACGCATTCGCGCCATTGGCAGTCGCGCGCTCAAATCTTTCAATTCATCGCGATAGCGCGCGCAGGCCGGGCACGTGTCAGCATGATCGGCCACATCCCGGCGCTGCCGGTCCGGCAGCTCGCCATCGAGCAACGCGCCGATGCGCTCGCGCGCGAGGTCACAGCGCATTGTGGTTCTCCTTCGTCATCAACCCCGTCAGCAGGTCCTTGAGTTGGGCGCGGGCCCGCGACAGCCTCGACATCACGGTTCCAGCGGGAACGCCGGTTACGCCGGCGATGTCCTGGTAGGACAGACCTTCGAACTCCCGCAGCACGATCACCTCGCGATAGGACGGCGCAAGCTCCGCGAGCGCCCGGCGGACCAGCGCGCATTCGCCGCTGCTGATCAACAAGTCCTCGGCGGACGGCGCAACGCTCGCCGGCTCGAAGGCCGGGCCGTCATGGTCGCCGCGGCCTGCCAGCGCGTCCTCGATGGACACGACATTGTTCGCGTTGCGTTTGCGCACGGAGAGCCAGCGATAGGCGACGTTGCGGACGATGGTCAAAAGCCACGGCCGGATGTCGCCGCCGTGGAACTGGCCGTAGGCCTTGAACGCGCGCAGATAGGCGTCCTGCACCACGTCCTCCGCGTCTGCTTCGTTGCGCAGGAGCCAGAACGCCAGGTTGTAGGCCGCATCAATGTGCG
Organism: Xanthobacteraceae bacterium; assembly: GCA_019746355.1. Next base: position 41,131 of record JAIESC010000167.1, read on the forward strand.
GCAGCGCTTCGGTGTCAAAGTCGCGAAGGCTCGGCATGTGACGTTGCTCTGACAGAGGCGCCTTTCAACCAAGAGCGTCCACTCAACTAAATGTGACTCCGGCGATGCCGCGATTATTCCCGCCTCATGCGCGCGGCGGGCGCGGGCGCGGGAATAAACCGCCGCAGCGCTGAATCCCCCTGGGTGTCGTCTCGCAAGCTCGTGCATCCGGCACAGTTCCACTGAAGGAGACCCCCATGCTCAACCTTTCCCGTCGGAATTTCGTCACAACGACCGCGCTTGCCGCGGCCTTCGGCCTCAATGCGAGGCTCGCCATATCGCCGGCCATTGCGCAGAAGACCGCCGACCCGCAGCCGGGCTTTTACAAATACAAGGTCGGCGACATCGAGGTGACCGCCCTCTATGACGGGATCTGGGAGAAGCCGCACGATCCCGCCTTCATCCGCAACGCCTCGGTCGAGCAAACCCGCGAGGCGCTGGCGAAAGCCGGGCTGACCACTGAGTTCATGCCGATCCCGCTGACCGTGGTGGTGCTGACCATCGGCGGCAGGCACGTCATGGTGGATTCCGGCGGCGGTGGCGGCCAGTGGCAGCCAACCTCGGGCCGGCTGTTCAGCAACATGAAGGCCGCGGGCATCGACCCGCCCGGGATACGCACGATCCTTGTGTCGCATTTTCATCCCGACCACATCTTCGGGCTGATGGAGCGCGGCACCAACAAGCCGGTGTTCCCCGACGCCGAGCTGATCGTCACCGCGACCGAATTCAAGTGGTGGACGGAGGCTGGCCGCGTCGAGAAGCTGCCGGAGGCCCGCAAGGCGCTCGGCCAGCGCATCCAGACGGTATTCCCGAACTGGAAAAACTTCGCGCTGATCGACGGCGAGAACGAGGTGGTCCCGGGCGTTCGGCTCGTCAACACGCCGGGGCATACGCCGGGGCATGCCGCGTTCCACGTCAGCTCGGGCAATCAGCAGCTGATGATCTCGAACGACGTGGCCTATGTGCCGGCACTGCTTGCGTCGCATCCGGAATGGCAGGGCAGCTACGATCAGGATGGCCCGCTGGCGGTGACGACCCGCCGCAGCCTGCTCGACCGGGTGATCGCCGACAGGATGATGATCTGCGGCGCGCACTTCCCGTTCCCCGGCGCCGGCCGGTTCGCCAAAGACGGCGCGAGCTACACCTTCACCCCGGACAAAGCCTGAGCCGAAAGGACACGTCATGACACATCTGCGATCGACCTTGCTTGCAGCTTTGCTGGTCACCGGCATTGCCGGCACGTCCGCGTTCGCCGTCGACAGCATCCAGACCCGCGATGCCCCGGACCTCGCGGCGGTGCGCGCCAAGATCAAGGCCAAGGACTGGAGCGCCGCCATCGCCGAGCTCAACGGCATGATCGACAAAGGCGTGCAGCACGCCGATGTCTACAATCTCCTTGGCTTCAGCCTGCGCAATCAGGGCGACACCGGGACGGCGCAAACGTATTACCAGAAGGCGCTGGAGTTCGATCCCGACCACAAGGGCGCGCTGGAGTATCAGGGCGAGCTCTATGTGAAGCTCGGTGACTTCGCCAAGGCGCAATCCAACCTGGCGAAGCTCGCGAAGCTCTGCCCGCAAGGCTGCGAAGAGCGCGAGGACCTGGAAGAAGCGATCAAGACCAGGACCGTCAAAGTACGGTAATGTGACGCACCATGAACGGCAAACTGCTCACCGACACACTGGCGCCTGCGGCTGAGGCCGCAGGCCGCGTGCTGCTTGCGGGGCTGTTTCTGTACGAGGGGTTCGTCAAGCTCCGCGGCTACGATCTGGCTGTCCAGTACATGGCGGCCTATGGCGTGCCGGGCGCACTCCTGCCGCTCGCGATCGCCACCGAGCTCGGCTGCGGCGCGCTGATCCTCATCGGCTGGCAGACCAAGCTTGCGGCGCTGGCGCTGTCCGGCTTCTGCCTGCTCGCGGCGGCGATCTTTCACACCAAATTCAGCGACACCAACCAAGTGCTGCATTTCGCCAAGGACGTTGCGCTGGCAGGCGCCTTCCTGTTTGTCGCGGGCCGCGGCGCGGGGCGGTTCTCGCTCGATGCCGTCCTGGCCGGGAGGCGGGAACCGGCCCCGCGCCGGCCGGTTTAGCCGGAGGATTGAGCGTGCTATAAGTCTGCGGCGGCTGGCGAATCCTGCCCGCGCACTCATGCCAAGAGACTTGCCAAGGGACTTCGCGCATGAACATCGAGGTCAGGGCCAAAGAGCGCTCGCAGAAGACCAAGCTCGACATCGTCGACTGCGACTTCCATCCGAAGCTGACGCTCGAGCAGATGCGTCCGTTCCTGAGCAATCAGTGGTGGAGCTATCTGCAGACCTACGGCAACCGTGCGCGGCACGGCTACGCCAAGGGCTACGCCTATCCGAAAATGACGCCGCAGGCGGCGCGCCGCGATGCCTGGCCGCCGGGCGGCGGGTTGCCGGCGAGCGATCTCGATTTCGTGCGACAGCAGCATCTCGACCTCTACGGCATCAGTGCCGCGATCATGAATCCGCTGTCGCCGACCGGGCAGGGCGACATGAATGTCGAGCTGTCGATCGCGATGGCAACGGCTGCGAATGAGGCGCAGGTCGCGCACTGGACCGCGCGCGATGCGCGGCTGAGGTCATCGGTGGTGGTGCCGTACGAGGATGGCGCGGCTTCCGCAAAAGAAGTGAGGAAGCGCGCCGGCGACAACAACTACGCCCAGGTGCTCCTGTTGAGCCGCACCGGCGAGGCCGCCGGACGCAAGCGCTACTGGCCGATCTACGAGGCCGCGGTGGAGGCAGGCCTTCCGGTCGGCATCCACGTGTTCGGCTATTCGGGCTGGCCGATGACCTCGTCCGGCTATCCGTCATTCTACATCGAGGAGATGACCGAGCACGCCACATCGGCGCAAGCGATGGTGACGAGCTTCATCATGGAGGGCGTGTTCGAGCGCCTGCCGGAGCTGAAGGTCGTGCTGATCGAGTCCGGCTTCGGCTGGCTCCCCGCATTGGGCTGGCGGCTCGACAAGCACTGGAAGCGGCTCAAGGACGAGGTGCCGCACCTGAAGCTTGCTCCGTCGGAGTACATCAGGAAACACTTCTGGGTGACGACCCAGCCGATGGAGGAGACGGAAAATCCGGATCACCTGATCGAGGTGATGAACTGGATCGGGCTCGACCGGATCATGTTCTCCAGCGACTACCCGCATTGGGACTTCGACGATCCGTTTGTCGCGCTGCCGCCGACGCTCACCGACGAGCAGCGCCGGATGATCTACGCCGGCAACGCCCGCGCGCTGTACCGGCTCTGATGGCGAAAAAGCACGTCGTCGCCGCAGTCAGCGAAATCCCGCCGGGCGGGCGCAAGCTCGTCGAGGCGGACGGCCGCGCCATTGTCGTGTTCAATCTCTCCGGCGAGTTCTTCGCGTTGTCGAACCGCTGCCCGCACCGCGGCGGCAGCCTGTGCCAGGGCAATCTCACCGGTCTCGTGCTGTCGGACGAGCCCGGGCACTACAACTACACCCGTCGCGGCGAGATCATCCGCTGCCCGTGGCACGCTTGGGAGTTCGACATTCGCACCGGAAAATCCTGGTGCGATCCCGAGAAGGTCAAGGCGCGGCGCTTCGGCGTGTCGGTGGAGAAGGGGGCGAAGCTGATCGAGGGACCGTACGTTGCCGAGACGTTCCGCGTCAGCGTCGAGAACGAATACGTGGTCGTCGAAACTTGACCTTGTCGTCGTCGGCCGAAGTCGCTGAAATCGGGCCTCGGTAGCGAAACAGCGATCGCACGAGGCAGCCAACGGCGCGATGAAGTTCCATTTCTTTCACCTGATGCCCTATCCGGATTTGCCGGGCGATTTCCGGCAGGCGCACCGATCGGTCTGGGTCGACGTGCCGGCGAAACTGTTCGACCCGGCGGTCGGGCATCGCGCCTACAACGATTATCTCGATGAATTGGAATACGCCGCAACCGTCGGCTTCGACGGCATCTGTGTCAACGAGCATCACCAGAACGCCTACGGCATGATGCCGTCGCCGAACCTGATGGCCGCGGCGCTGGCGCGGCGCACCAGCGGCGTGAAGCTCGTGCTGATGGGCAATTCGGTCGCGCTCTACAATCCGCCGACGCGTGTCGCCGAGGAGATGGCGATGCTCGACGTGATGTCGGGCGGCCGGCTGGTCGCGGGCTTTCCGGTCGGCACACCGATGGACACGACCTTCTGCTACGGCCAGTCGCCGGCGACATTGCGTGACAAGTATCGCGAGGGCGTGGAGCTGATCCTGCGGGCGTGGGCCGAACCCGAGGTGTTCTCGTTCAACGGCAAGTACACGCAGCTTCGCTATGTGAATGTCTGGCCGCGGCCGATGCAGAAGCCGCGTCCGCCGGTCTGGGTGCCGGGCGGCGCCAGCGTCGAGACCTGGGACCTCTGCCTCGACCATGACTTCCTCTATGCCAACCTGTCCTACTTCGGCTACCAGGAAGGCCAGAAGATCATGGACGGATTCTGGAACGCGGTGGACCGCCACAAGCTGCCGCGCAACCCGTACCGTGCCGGCTTCCTGCAGTTCATCGCGGTCGCCGACAGCGACGCCGAGGCTGAGCGGCTCTACGCCGAGCCGGCGCTCTATTTCTACCAGCGCTGCCTGCACGTCTACGGCGGCTACGTGAACCCGCCGGGCTATACGTCGATGGCGACGCTGAAGGCCGGCATCGAAGGGCAGGTGGCGCGCATCACCAATCGCGCCGGCGCGCGCGCCGAGCTTGCGACGCTGTCGTGGAAGGACCTGGTCGACCGCGGCTATCTGGTGGCGGGAAGCCCGGCGACGGTCGCCGACCGCATCAACGACATGGCCGACAAGCTCAACGTCGGACACCTCATGGTGCTGCTCCACTTCGGCAACATGTCGAAGGAGGTCACCATGCACAACACGCGGATGTTCGCCGAGAAGGTCATTCCTCGGCTCCGCTCGCGCTTCAGCGAATGGGAGGACAACTGGTTCCCGCGCGACGTCGCAAAGCCTGTGGCGGCCGCACCGCACCGGATACCCGAGGCGGTGAAATGAACAGCGAGACCATCACGTTGCCGGGTGGACGACGCTGGCAAGTCCATACCGGCGGCTCGGGCCCGGATATCCTGTGGCTGCACGGGTTGCGCGGCGTCGATCCGGCGGATCCGACGCTTACCGCATTGCAGGCGCGCTATCGCGTCACCGCGCCGGTTGCGCCCGGCTTCAACGATCTCGAAGAGCTGTCGCGGATCGACAACATCCACGAGCTCGCGCTCGATTACGACGATCTGATCGAGCATCTCGGGCTCAAGGCCTTCAGCCTGATCGGCCATTCGTTCGGGGCGATGATCGCAGCCGACATTGCGGCGCATTTTCCAAAGCGTGCCGACAAACTCGTTCTGCTGGCGCCGTTCGGACTGTGGAACGACGCCTATCCGGTCGCCGACATCTTCGCCATGCCCTACATGCAGATGGACGATATCCTCTGGCACGAGGCGGCAGCGCGCGAGACGTTCGCCAGAAAGGTCGTCACCGACGCCGACGTGAAGGACGTGGCGGCGCAGATGGTCAAGCTCGCGGGAAGCCTCGCCGCTGTCACCAAGTTCGTCTGGCCAATTCCCGACCGCGGGCTTGCGCGGCGGTTGCCGCGCATCGCCTGTCCGGTGCTGGTGCTGCTCGGCGCTGAGGACCGCGTCGTGCCGCGGAATTATGAGGCCGACTTCAAGAAGGGCCTGCGGCACAGCAAGACCGCGGTCATTCCGGGTGCGGGGCACATGCTGCCTTACGAGAAGCCGCAGCAGGTCACGGACCTGATCGAGCGCTTTCTGAAGGTGGCACCAGCCAAGGTGGCCTGAGGAACGCGCCGGTGGCCGCATTTCGATGGCCGCCCGCGCCGGCGGGGTGATCGATTAAAAAACTGCCGGGCCGTGGCCCGGCAGCCCTTTCGATACCTGCAAGCGGCTCGGCTCAGTGACCGGCCGTCAGCCGTCCGGGCCGGTGCATCATCCACAGCTCAACGGCGGCGATGACCGCGACCAGGATGCCGACGACGAGGTGGACGTGCGCCGCAGCGGTGCCGGTGAAGCCCAGAACCCAGGGCGATACCAGAACCCAGAGCCCGACGATCAGGTTGAGCCATTCCTCCCACTCGAAGAATGCAGAGATCGCTGCGATCGACAGCGCGGCGATGATGAGACCGCAGATCACGGCATTCTGGGTCTGCGCGCCGGTATCGAAGCCGATGATCCAGGGCGAAACCAGCAGAAACGCGCCCAGGATCAGATTGAGCACGTCACAGATCCGTTCACTTCTCCATTCCATGACGACCTCCTGTCGAAGGCCGACGGCCCACCACCAGTCCGCGTCCGGACCGTCGGCAGATATTCCTAACAATGCTTGTGGCCGCCGGTTGGTTCCCTGCGCGGCCGGCGGTTCCATCGGAACCAGACAGCGCGCATGGGAGAAATCGGGCGCGAATCCGTGGTCTTGCGCCATGCCCGGGCCAGAGGAGCGCGAGGTCGATTGCCGGATTCCGCGTGGAAACTGTAGTCGGGAGATTGTCGTTATATGCGCGACACCAGGATTGGCGTCGGGCAGAGGGATTTTTTGAAGACGCGCAGGGCGGCTCACTCAATTCGTCGCCCGGGGCTTCCAGGATTGTAAGCGTTTGAAAACGAGGTTGTCCCGATGTTCATCAATCTCACTCTGGCGATGTGGTTGATGGTGTCACCGTGGGGCGCCGGGTTTGCGCACGTCCATCCCGCGGCGGCAAATGCGGGAGCGAGCGGCGCCGTGGTCGGAGTGGTCGCCACGGCGGTACTTCTAGACCACGTCCAATGGGGATGGATCAACGTCATGCTTGGTTTGTGGCTTGCGCTGGCGCCATGGGTGCTCGGCTTCGCCACCATGCCGGCGGCGACGTCGGTTCACGTCGTCACCGGCCTCGCGGTCGCTCTGGTTGCTGCGGTCGAACTGTGGAAGGGGCACCATTCGCCGCCACAAGCGCTAGCATGATCGGCTGAGCCATCCCGCCGATGGATGCCGAGAATGGCTACGCAGCAAACTGCCGTCCAGGCGTCGAGGGGCGTGGATCTGCTCGCGACCAGCGTGCAGACGGCAGCATGGCGCGGGGGTCTCGCAATCCTGCTGACCTGCGGCGGCACTGGATTGTTGTCGGTCGCGCTCGGCCCGGACAATAATTGGGATCTTCGCTTCTATCACCTCTATGCGCCTTGGGCCTATTGGCACGGCCGGTATCTCTACGATGTCGGGCCCGCGCAATTCCAAGGGTTCTTCAATCCGACTGCAGATTTTCTGTTTTACGGGCTGACGTCTTCGGTCCTGAACGAAACCCCGCGATTGATTGCGTTCATCATGGGCGCCGTGCACGGGCTCAATGCCGTGCTGGTGCTGGCGATCGCGAGGCATGTGCTTCGGACGAACCAGCGCGCCGAGCGCGTCGCGCTCTCTGCGGCAGCGACGCTGATGGGAGTCTCCGGAGCCGGCCCCGCGCCCTTGCTCGGAACGACGAGCAACGACCTGATCAGTTCGATCTTCGTGCTAGGCTCGCTGTTGGCCGTTCTCAAAGCCGCCGAACCAGCCGCCACAGGCCCGGCGTGGCGCTGTTTTGCCTGGTCTGGACTATCGGCCGGCGTCGCGGTCGGATTGAAATACACGGCAATAATTTTTTCGCCGGGCCTCGCCCTTGTCGCACTGGTCGCCGCTGTCCGGCGAAAATCGGACTCAGGCGTGATCGTGTTCGGCTTGTCGGCCGTTGCTGGATTGCTGGCGCTGGCCGGACATCACCTGCTCACGCTTTGGCTCGATTTCGGCAACGCCGTCTTCCCGCTCTTCAACAACATCTTTCAATCGCCCGACTACGAACCCGTAGGGCTTCGCGACGAGCAGTTCCTGCCGCGCAACATCTGGCAGTTGCTTGCCTATCCATTCTATTGGACCAGGACAAACGTCCATCTTGTATCGGAGCTGCCGTTTCGCGACTGGCGTGGCGCCATCGCTTATGTCGCGACCGCCACAGCAATGTTGGCTGCCGTCGCGCGGCGTGTTCGCAAACAGCAACCGGGAGCTTGGTCCGAAACACGCGGGCTCGATTTGTTGTTCGTTTTCGTCATCGCGTCCTATTTCGCGTGGGCGCTTATCTTCGGTAATTACCGATATGCGGTGACACTGGAAATGTTGACCGGCGTCGTTACCCTCGGCGCACTGGTTTCGATCGTCCGTTCAAGTTGGCTGCGAATCGGCGTCGCTGTTGCGGTGCTGGCCGTGGTCTCCGCAACCACGGTCTATCCCGATTGGGGGCGGGGCCAATATGGCGCGCGCACGATCGACGTTCGCGTACCGCCGCTACCGAAAAACAGCGTCGTGTTGATCGCTTCCTGGCAGCCCGCGGCCTATTTCATTCCATTCGCTGAGCCTTCCGCACAATTCCTCGGCATCGAGAACAATTATCTTCAGTTGTCGCAGCGCAACGGGCTTGCGGCCAAGGTCAAGGCGCTGATGCACGCGCCGGGGCGGGCAAAATTCGTCGTGAACGTCGGCGAAATCGACCGAAGCGAGCTCAATAAGTTGTTGGCGCAGTTCGATCTGGCGCTCGCCGCAACCCCGTGTCGGCCGATCCGGTCGAATCTTCTGCAGGACGAGAGCGAAGCCTTGAGCCTGTGTGCCGCCGTCGATCGCCCGGCAAGCGGCGGTTGAACAGCAGCGCCGCGTGCCGATACTCTTTGGCCATGCCTGCTCCGGACGAGCGCGAGGTTTATTTCGAGTTCATCGCGGTCGGCAACGCCGTGAAGGTCACGGCCATCGATAGCCTGACCGGCATCGAGGTTTCGACCATGGGGCCCGCGAGTGCCGCGCAAATGGACCTCCAGCGGCTGGCGCTGCAGAAGCTCAGATCGCGGCTGAAGCGCCAGGAATAGCCGCCAGGAAGTGTCGAAAAATCAACATATTGCGGGCTGTGAGTGGCTGCTATCCAAACCTTGGCGGGTCGGGCCCGATATGGTAGGGCAGGCCCATTCCTGGAGAAGCCAATGCCCGTGTCCGATAGCGCTGCGAAAGCCGTCGCGGATTCCCTGTTTACCGCCTCCCTTGCCGAGACCGACCCCGAGATCGCCGAGGCGATCCGGCTGGAGCTCGGCCGCCAGCGCGACGAGATCGAGCTGATCGCCTCCGAGAACATCGTCAGCCGCGCCGTGCTCGAGGCGCAGGGCTCGGTGATGACCAACAAGTACGCCGAGGGGCTTCCCGGCCGGCGCTATTACGGCGGCTGCCACTACGTGGACATCGCCGAGAACCTGGCGCTCGACCGGGTCAAGAAACTGTTCGGTGCGGGCTTTGCCAACGTGCAGCCGCACTCCGGCGCCTCGGCCAATGTCGCGGCCTTTATGGCGCTGATGCAGCCGGGCGACACGTTCCTCGGATTGAACCTCGCGGCCGGCGGGCATCTCAGCCACGGCTCGCCGGTCAACGTCTCGGGCAAGTGGTTCAAGGCGGTGCCGTATAGCGTGCGCCGCGACGACCACCGCATCGACATGGACGAGGTGCGCAAGCTCGCGGAGCAGCACAAGCCGAAGGTGATCGTCGCCGGCGGCTCGGCCTATCCGCGCATCATCGACTTCAAGGGATTCCGCGAGATCGCCGACAGCGTCGGCGCCAAGCTGATGGTCGACATGGCGCATTTCGCAGGACTGGTCGCGGGCGGGGTGCATCCGAGCCCGTTCCCGCACGCCCATGTGGTCACGTCGACCACCCACAAGACGCTGCGCGGGCCGCGCGGCGGTTTCATCCTTACCAACGACGAGGAACTCGGCAAGAAGGTCAACTCGGCGGTGTTCCCGGGCATGCAGGGCGGCCCGCTGATGCACGTCATCGCCGCCAAGGCCGTGGCGTTCGGCGAAGCGCTCCGCCCGGCCTTCAGGCATTACGCGAGGAACGTCGCGGACAACGCCAAGGCTCTGGCCGAAGTCCTTAAAAACAAAGGGCTTGATATCGTTTCCGGCGGCACCGACACGCATCTGATGCTGGTGGATCTCAGGCCCAAGCGGCTGACCGGCAAGGTGGCCGAGGCGGCGCTCGGCCGCGCCCACATGACCTGCAACAAGAACGGCATTCCGTTCGATCCGGAGAAGCCCGCGATCACCTCGGGCGTCCGGCTCGGCACGCCCGCGGGCACAACGCGCGGCTTCGGCATTGCCGAGTTCCGGCAGGTCGGCGAGTTGATCGCCGAGGTGCTGGATGCGCTGTCGCATAGGAACGCCGATGAGGACGCGGCGGTGGAGGCGGCCGTCCGCGAGAAGGTGAAGCGGCTGATTTCCCGGTTCCCGATCTACTGAGCGGGGACGGAGTTTAAGGGGCGAGGGATGCGCTGTCCGAGTTGCGGATCGCTCGATACGCAGGTGAAGGACTCGCGGCCGACGGAAGATTCGGCCGCGATCCGCCGGCGGCGCGTCTGCCTGTCCTGCAACTTCCGCTTCACGACGTTCGAGCGCGTGCAGCTGCGCGAGCTGGTGGTGATCAAGCGCAACGGCCGGCGCGCGCCGTTCGACCGCGACAAGCTGATCCGCTCGCTGTCGATTGCGCTGCGCAAGCGACCGGTCGAGCCCGAGCGCGTCGAGCAGATGGTGTCGAAGATCGTGCGCGACCTGGAAAGCCTCGGCGAAAACGAGGTGACGTCCGAGACCATCGGCGAGACCGTGATGGAGCACCTGCGCGAGCTCGACGACGTGGCTTACGTGCGCTTCGCCTCGGTTTATCGCAATTTCCGCGAGCCCAAGGACTTCCAGCAGGCGCTCGACGAACTGAGCGGCGAGGACGAGCCGACCAAGCCGCCCGTCGTCGCGCGCCGATGACCGACCCGCCTTCCGCTCCCGCCGCCCCTGCGCTCGATCAGCGCTACATGCAGCTTGCACTGGCGCTCGGCCGCCGGGGCCTCGGCCGCACCTGGCCCAATCCGGCCGTCGGCGCGGTCGTCGTCAAGGACGGCGTGATCGTCGGCCGCGGCTGGACCCAGCCCGGCGGCCGGCCGCATGCCGAGACCGAAGCGCTCAGGCGCGCCGGGAAGTCCGCGCAGGGCGCCACTTTGTACGTGACGCTCGAGCCGTGCTCGCACCACGGCAAGACGCCGCCATGCGTCGACGCCATCATCAAGGCCGGCATCGCCCGCGTCGTGTCGGCGCTGGAGGACGTCAATCCGGAGGTCGCAGGGACGGGCTACGCCAGGCTCCGCGAGCGCGGGATCGTGGTCGACACCGGGCTCGGCGCAGAACAGGCGGCGCGCGACCATGCCGGCCATTCCCGGCGGATGCGCGACGGCCGGCCGGAGGTGCTGCTGAAGCTTGCCGTCTCGTCCGACGGCAAGGCGGGGCTCGCCGGCCGCAAGCCCGTCGGCATCACCGGCGAGGCGGCGCGGCTCCGCGTGCACCAGATGCGCGCCGAAGCGGACGCTATTCTGGTCGGCATCGGCACGGTGCTGTCCGACGACCCGCATCTGACCTGCCGGCTGCCCGGCATGTTCGAGCGGTCGCCGGTGCGGGTCATCCTCGACGCCAAGCTTCGCATCCCGCTGTCGACCGCGATCGCCGGAACGGCCCGCGAGGTACCGGTCTGGCTGTTCGGCGGACCGGGCGCTTCTCCGGTCGCCGAGGACATCCTGAAGGCCAAGGGCGTCGAGGTGTTTCGCGTCGACGCAAAGGACGGCCGGCTCGATCTGCCGGCTGTGCTGAAGACGCTCGCAGACCGCGGCATCACCCGGCTGATGGTGGAGGGCGGGCCGACCGTGGCAGCCGCTTTTATCGCCGCCGATCTGGTGGATCAGGCGGCGCTGTTCCGCTCGCCGAACGAGATCGGACAGGGCATCGATGCGCTGGAGGGCATGCCGCTCACGGCGTTGACGAAGTCGCCCAAGCTGAAAACGGCGGGCGGTGAGACGATCGGCGTCGATATGCTGGAAATGTTCGAGCGGGCGGGCGCATGATCCCAGAAAAGCCTGTGCCGGACTTGATCCGGGATGAGTACCGGTTTTCGGACAAGATCGTGCGCAGCGAGAAAAAGTGATGTTCACCGGAATTGTCACCGATGTGGGCGAGGTGGTCGCGGTCGAGCCGCGCGCCGAAGGGCTGCGACGCCTCAAGGTCGCGTGCAGTTATCCGATCGACTCCATCGCCATCGGCGCATCGATATCGCATTCCGGCGTATGCCTGACGGTCGTGGAGACCGGCAAGCTCGGCAACCGCACCGCGGTATCCGTCGATGCGGCCGCCGAAACGCTGCGGCTGACGACGGCCGGCGATTGGAAGGCGGGTACGCGGCTCAATCTCGAACGCGCGATGAAAGTCGGCGACGAGCTTGGCGGCCACATCGTCGCGGGCCACGTCGACGGCGTGGCGGAGCTTGTGTCGCGCGAGGACCTGCCGGACATGGCGCGGCTGACGCTGCGTGCGTCGAAGGGTTTGATGCGATTTGTCGCGATCAAGGGCTCGGTCGCGCTCGACGGCGTATCGCTGACCGTCAACGCGGTCACGGACGAGACCTTTTCGGTGCTGATCATTCCGCATACGCTTGCGGTCACCACGCTCGGCGCGGCCAGGGCCGGCGATCGGATGAATCTCGAGATCGACCTGATGGCGCGCTATGCGGCGCGGCTGATGGAAACGCGATAGTATCGTTTTGATTTTGAGGGGGGGGGGAATCGCATGCGCGCCGCCCTGCTGCCTGTGGTGATGGTGTTCGGTGGCCTGCTCACCGAAGCCGCAAAGGCCCAGACGTTCTGTGCGGTGAACCACGAGGGTGCGACCAACTGCACGTTCACTTCGGTCGAACGCTGCCGCGACGAGGTGCGGGCGGACGGCGGGTTCTGCATTCCGCAGGCGCCTGTCGGACACCGTCAGCCCCGCGCCCGTGACTTGCCTTCCGGCGTTGCAAGGGAAGAAGCGAACCCGCCCCAATCTGTGCGGACCCGCAAGCTCGATCGCGACCTGCAGATTTGCCGCGGATGCTGAAAGGTCAGTAGTCACGCGCCCCTTGTTCGTTAGCGGTACGCTTGCTAACTGACGCGTCCAACGAGTGAGGAACAATGGCCGCGCCGAAACGCAAACCTGCAAGCAAATCCGCCAAATCTGCAGACAAGTCCGCCGAAAAGTCTGCATCCCAGCCCGCGGGCGCCAGAATTCTTGTCGTCGAGGCGCGGTTCTACAACGACATCTCGGATGCGCTGCTGGCAGGCGCTGCCAAGGCGCTCGACGAAGCCAAGGCTGCCTGGGAGATCATCACGGTGCCGGGATCGCTCGAGATCGTTCCGGCCGTCGCCATCGCCGTCGACGCCGCCGAGAAGCAGAAGAAGCCCTATGACGGCGTGGTCGCGCTTGGCTGCGTGATCCAGGGCGAGACGTTTCATTTCGACATCGTCGCGATGCAGTCGGCGCGCGCGCTGCTCGATTTCTCGATCGAGCGCAGGCTTCCCTGCGGCAACGGCATCCTCACCACCGACAACGAGGCGCAGGCCTGGGCCCGCGCACGCCTGACCGAGCAGGACAAGGGCGGCGACGCCGCGCGCGCGACCCTCGCTTTGATCACGCTCAAACGCCAACGCGCGCAGAAGTAATCGCATGGCCAAGGCGGCACCATCGAATGACGGACGCCGCGTCAACCGCCGCGGCGCGGCGAGACTCGCCGCGGTGCAGGCGCTCTACCAGATGGACCTTGCCGCGACGCCGCTGAACGAGATCCTCGGCGAGTTCGAGGCGCACTGGATCGGACGCGAGGTGGAGGGCGAGCAATACCTGCCGGCCCAGGCGGCGCATTTCCGCGAGGTGGTCAAAGGCGTCGTCGAGGAGCAGCGAAGGCTCGATCCGATGATCGATGCGGTGCTGGCCAAAGGCTGGCCGCTGGTGCGGATCGAGGCCGTGCTGCGCGCGATCCTGCGCGCCGGGGCCTACGAGCTCGACCGCAAGCCGGACGTGCCGGCACGCGTGGTGGTGTCGGAGTATGCCGACATTGCCGACGCGTTCGTCGGGCGCGACGAGACCGGCATGATCAACGCGGTGCTCGACGAGCTGGCACGGCAGTTGCGCGCCGGCGAGTTCGAGACGACGCGGTGACGGCATGGCCAAACGCCGGACCAAAGCCGAGTCTGGCGAAGACCTCCTGATCGGGCGTTACTTCAAGCCGATCGCGCGGCACCCCGGCGCACTCGGACTGCTCGACGACGCGGCGCGGCTTGTGCCGCCCGCCGGGCACGAGCTGGTGCTGACCGCCGACGCGATTGTCGGCGGCGTGCATTTCTTCAATGACGATCCGCCCGAGGCCGTCGCCCGCAAGGCGCTCGGTGTCAACCTGTCGGATCTCGCAGCGAAAGGCGCAAAGCCCGCAGGGTTTCTGCTGACGCTCGCGTTGCCGAAGCAGCGGGGCAACGCATGGCTCGAACGTTTCGTGCGCGGCCTTGGCGCAGCGGCGAAGCAGTCCGGCTGTCCGCTGCTCGGCGGCGACACCGTGCGCACACCTGGTCCGGTGACGATCTCGATCACGGCATTCGGGACATTGCCGACGAACACCATGGTCCATCGCTTCGGCGCGCGCGTGGGCGACCGCATCGTCGTCACCGGCACCATCGGCGATGCAGCGCTCGGGTTGAAGCTGCGCACCGATCGTGGCGCAGCGAAACGCTGGAAGCTCGACGACGGCATGCGGCGGCATCTCGCGTCGCGTTATCTCGTGCCGCAACCGCAGAGCGCGATTGCTGAAGCAGTTCGCTGTTATGCCAATGCGTCCATGGATGTCTCCGACGGTCTTGCCGGCGACCTCGGCAAGCTTCTGCGCGCTTCACACACAGGCGCCGTGATCGAAGTCGCAAAAGTCCCGTTGTCGAAGGCGGCGCGGACCGCCGTCATCGCCGATCCGAGGGCGCTCCAGACAGTGCTGACCGGCGGCGACGATTTCGAGGTGATCGCGACCGTGCCCGCCCGCGCGCTCGCCGCATTCCAGGCGATGGCCCGCCGCGCCGGCGTGCCGGTGACCGAGATCGGCTGCGTGACGGCCGGGCAGGGCGCCCGTTTCGTCGACGCCGATGGTCGCGAGCTGCGCTTCAAGCGCGCGTCTTTCAGCCATTTCTGACGGCGCAACCCAGGCTATAGTCTCGCTACAACAAGACACGAAAATCGAGGTTGGGAACGTCCATGCACGACATTACCGCCATCGCGGCCGCCAAGCCCGGTGCCACCCGGTCGCCGAACTTCGTCAAGAACCAGCGCTGGTATCCGACGGTTTACGATCTCCGCCGCGGCGCAAGGCGCCGGCTGCCGCACTTTGCCTATGAATACGGCGATGGCGGCGCGGGCGATGACACCGGCATCAAGCACAACTGGGCGGCGCTCGATGCCATCGAGATGATCCCGCGCTATGGCGTCATGCCCGAATTGCCGCCGGTCAATGTCGAGCTGTTCGGCCGAAAATACTCAGCGCCGCTCGGCGTCGCTCCAATGGGCAGCCCGATCGTGGTGTGGCCCGGCGCGGACAAGCTCCTCGCCAAGGCCGCGCAGCGCGCCAAGGTGCCGTACACGCTCGGCGTCGCGGGCGGGGCGACCATCGAGGAGATCGCGCAGCTCGCGCCCGACGTGATGTGGCTGCAGATGTATCGTTTTGCGAAAAACGACCATTCGATCGGCTTCGACCTGATGCGCCGTGCCGACGAAGCCGGCGTCCACGTGCTGATGCTGACGCTTGACGTGCCGGTGCGGACCGTCCGCTCTCGCGAGGTCAAGGTCGGCATGGGCGGCGGCGGATACTTCCGGCCCGACTGGCGCATGATGCTCGGCATGGTGAAGTGCCCCGGCTGGGCGATGGCGATGCTCGCCAACAACCTGCCGCGCTTCGCCAACATCCAGCCCTATGCCGGGCCGGGCGCGGGCCTGAACGACACCATCAAGTTTGCCCGCGAGCAGATGGGCGGCGCGTTCTCCTGGGACGAGGTCAAGCGCTACCGCGACCGGTGGAAGCGGCCGCTGGTGCTCAAGGGGCTGCTGCATCCGGAGGATGCGGAGAAGGCGGTTGCGCTTGGCGCGGACGGCATCGTCGTCTCCAACCACGGCGGCCGCCAGATCGAGGCGCTGCCCCCGCCGATCGACTGCGTGCCGGCCTTCGTCAAGGCGGTGAACAAGCGCGCGACGATCATCTTTGACTCCGGCGTGCGTAGCGGCACCGACGTGGCGCGGGCGCTTGCGCTTGGCGCCGACGCAGCCTTCGCCGGCAAGGCGTTTCTGTGGGGCCTTGGCGCGCTCGGCGACGAAGGTCCGGGCCATGTGATCGACCTGCTGATCGACGAATTGCGCTCGGCGCTCGGCCAGATCGGCGCGCATTCGCCGGCCGAGGCGCGCAATGTCATGGTCCGGCATCCCGGCGCGCTGCACTTCTGATCTGCGGCCACGACAATGGCTTCGGAACAAGGCGCCCGCTAGAACGGGCGCCTTGCCGTTTCTGATGCCCGTTGCCGGAACCTGAAGATGTCGGTGATCGCCGATATATCTCCTGTCGTGGCCGACGACCGAATTGCGCGCCGGAACGCGCTGGTGCTGTCGGTCGCGCAGGCGCTGGCCGGCGGCAACAACACCGTGATCGCAGCCACCGCGGGCATCATCGGCACGATGCTCGCCCCCGACAAGGGGCTCGCGACCTTGCCGGTGTCGATGATGGTCATCGGCATCTGGTTCGGCACGCTGCCGATCGGCTGGCTCGCGCGCAACTGTGGCCGGCGCTTCGCCCTGCAGACCGGGTCGGTGGTCGGAATGCTCGCCGGCCTTGTGTCTAGCGCCGCGGTGCTGATGAGCTCGTTCGAGCTGTTTCTGCTTGGCACCTTCGGCTGCGGCTTCTATTCGGCTGCGCACAACTCGTATCGCTTCGCGGCGTGCGACACGGCGAGCGACGCCTACAAGCCGAAAGCCATTTCCATGGTGCTCGCGGGCGGCGTGGCGGCGGGCTTCATCGGCTCCGGGACCGTGATCGTCACCAAGGACCTGTGGGTGCCGCACCTGTTCGCCGCGACCTTCATCGCACAGGCCGTGCTGGCCGGCCTTGCGGGCCTGGTGCTGACGCGGCTGAAGTCGCCACCGCCGGTGCCGCGCGCGGAACGCGAGGCGGGGCGACCGCTGTCGGAAATCGTGCAGAACCCGCTGTTCATTGTGGCGGTCGCCTGCGGGGTCGTGAGCTACGTGGTGATGAACCTGCTGATGACCTCGGCGCCCATCGCGATGGTGGGCTGCGGGCACTCGGTCACGGTGTCGACGCTCGGCATTCAGTGGCACGTGCTCGGGATGTACGCCCCGAGCTTCGTGACCGGGCACCTGATCGTCCGATTCGGCGTGTTCCGGGTGATTTCGGCCGGTCTTGGGCTGCTGCTGCTCAGCGGCGTGGTCGGCATCGCCGGCCTCTCGGTCGCCCACTTCTGGGTCAGCCTGACGCTCGTGGGGATCGGGTGGAACTTCGCCTTCATCGGCGCGACCACCCTGGTCACGCTCTGCCATCGCCCGGAGGAGCGCACCAAGGTGCAGTCGTTCAACGATTTCCTGATTTTCGGCACCATGGCGCTGGGCTCGTTCGCCTCGGGCAAGCTGATGGCGACGGTAGGCTGGGAGTGGGTCAACGCGGCCGCATTCCCGCCGGTGCTGGTGGTGGCCCTGCTGGTCGGATGGGTGGCAAGGCGCCGCCGCGGCCTTGCCGGCTGAAACGCCGATTTCCCTGAATTCAGAGCCGGTTTGGCCACATCCGGCGTTGCGTCTGCGGCTGGTTTTTGGCATACCGCGCCACATTCCAGCCGGGCCGGGGCGCCGTCACCGGCACCCCCCAGTTCAATCGAGGATTCCATGACAGCTTTGGGACTGATCGTCGTTTGCGGCCTGCTCGCGGTCGCGTACGGCATCTGGGCAACCATGTCGGTGATGAAGGCCGATCCGGGCAGCGCCCGGATGCAGGAGATCGCGGGAGCCGTGCGCGAAGGCGCGCAGGCCTATCTGAAGCGCCAATACACCACCATCGGTATCGTCGGCGTGCTGATCTTCCTGCTGGTCGGCTATCTGCTCGGCTGGCTTGTCGCGGTGGGCTTCGCCATCGGCGCGGTGCTGTCGGGCGTCGCGGGCTTCATCGGCATGAACGTCTCGGTGCGGGCCAACGTGCGCACCGCGCAGGCCGCGATCAGCTCGCTTGCCGGCGGCCTCGAGCTTGCCTTCAAGGCCGGCGCGATCACCGGCATGTTCGTGGCGGGCCTCGCGCTCTTGGGCGTCGCCGTCTACTACATGATCCTGACCGGCCCGATGGGGCTTGCCGCCAACTCGCGCACCGTGATCGACGCGATGGTGGCTCTGGGCTTCGGCGCTTCGCTGATCTCGATCTTCGCCCGTCTCGGCGGCGGCATCTTCACCAAGGGCGCCGACGTCGGCGGCGATCTCGTCGGCAAGGTCGAGGCCGGCATTCCCGAGGACGATCCGCGCAATCCGGCAACCATTGCCGACAATGTCGGCGACAATGTCGGCGACTGCGCCGGCATGGCGGCCGACCTGTTCGAAACCTACGCCGTGACCGCGGTCGCGACGATGGTGCTCGCGGCGATCTTCTTCGCGGGCACGCCGAACCTGCAGAACATGATGATCCTGCCGCTCGCCATTGGCGGCGTCTGCATCATCACCTCCGTGGCCGGCACCTTCTTCGTGAAGCTGGGCGCCAGCCAGTCGATCATGGGTGCGCTCTACAAGGGCCTGATCGCCACCGCGATCCTGTCGCTGATCGGCATCGCCATCGTGGTGCACTTCCTGTTCGGCTTCGGCTTGCCGCTGCGTACGACCGGAGGCGTCGCGTTCACCAGCACCACGATCTACTGGTGCGGCGTGGTCGGCCTCGCCGTCACCGGCCTGATCATCTGGATCACCGAGTACTACACCGGCACCGACTACCGTCCGGTGAAGTCGATCGCCCAGGCCTCGGTCACCGGCCACGGCACCAACGTCATCCAGGGCCTTGCCATCTCGATGGAGGCGACGGCGCTCCCTGCCATCGTCATCATCGCCGGCATCCTGGTGTGCTACGCGCTGGCCGGCCTGTTCGGCATCGCGGTCGCGGTGACGACGATGCTGGCGCTCGCCGGCATGATCGTCGCGCTCGACGCTTTCGGTCCGGTCACCGACAACGCCGGCGGCATCGCCGAGATGTCGGGCCTGCCGAAGGAGGTGCGCAAGTCGACCGACGCGCTCGATGCGGTCGGCAACACCACGAAGGCCGTGACCAAGGGTTATGCGATCGGCTCGGCGGGCCTCGGCGCGCTGGTGCTGTTTGCTGCCTATAACGAGGACCTGAAGTACTTCATCGCCCAGTCCGGGCAGCACAAGTACTTCTCCGGCGTGACGCTCGACTTCTCGCTGAACAATCCGTACGTCGTCGCGGGCCTGCTGTTCGGCGGCCTGTTGCCGTACCTGTTCGGCGCGATGGGCATGACCGCGGTCGGCCGCGCCGCCGGCGCGATCGTCGAGGAGGTGCGCCGCCAGTTCCGCGAGAAGCCCGGCATCATGAAGGGCACCGACAAGCCGGACTACGGCCGCGCCGTCGACCTGCTGACCAAGGCGGCGATCAAGGAAATGATCATTCCGTCGCTCCTGCCGGTGCTCTCGCCGATCGTCGTCTACTACGTGATCTACTGGGTCGCGGGGGGCGGCGCGGCGGGCAAGTCAGCCGGCTTCTCCGCGGTCGGCGCGATGCTGCTCGGCGTGATCGTGACGGGTCTTTTTGTCGCCATCTCGATGACCTCGGGCGGCGGCGCCTGGGACAACGCCAAGAAGTACATCGAGGACGGTCACTACGGCGGCAAGGGCTCGGACGCCCACAAGGCCGCGGTGACCGGCGACACCGTCGGCGATCCCTACAAGGACACGGCTGGTCCGGCGGTGAACCCGATGATCAAGATCACCAACATCGTGGCGTTGCTGCTGCTCGCGGTGCTCGCGCACGGCTGACGCCGCAGCTCTCGAACTGGCGAAGCCCCGTGGAGCAATCCGCGGGGCTTCTGCTTTTGGCCGCCGCGTTGGTTTGCCGCAAGGCGTTCCAGCGCCGGCACGGAGGCTGGCGCGGACGGCGTTCGCTCCACTACAATGACCGCCAAATGAAACAGGCGTCGCCGGACGACGCAGCGTGATTTGGGGGAAATGCCATGCAGAGGTGGAAATCGAGCGTTCGCGTGTTTGGAATGGTCTTCGCGGCCGCTCTCGCGGCGCTGACGGCGGCTGCAACGGCGGTCTTCGCGCAATCCTATCCGTCGCAGCCGATCAAGATCATCGTCTCGCTCGCGCCGGGCGGTGTTGCCGACATTGTCGCGCGCGCGTTTGCCGCAAAGCTCACCGAGCAGGGCAAGCAGGTGGTGGTCGAGAACCGCACCGGCGGCGGCGGGATCATCGGCGCGGACGCGGCGGCGAAATCGGCACCCGATGGCTACACGTTCTACATGGGCTTCCACGCCACCCAGTCGATCCTGCCGCATCTGAACTCCAAGCTGCCCTATGATCCGGCCAAGGACTTCGTACCGGTGATCTTCATCACCACCTCGCCGAACATCCTGGTGGTGCATCCTTCGGTGCCGGCAAATACGCCGCAGGAGCTGATCGCCTACATCAAGGCCAATCCCGGCAAGCTCACCTACGGCACGCCGGGGCTCGGCAGCTCGGGGCATCTTGCGGGCGAGCAGTTCAAGCAGATCAACAATCTCGAGATCCAGCACGTGCACTATCGTGGCGCGGCACCGGCGCTGCAGGACCTGGTCGCGGGCCACGTCCAGGTGATGTTCGACATCGTGCCGCTGACGAAAGAGCAGCTCGCGGCGGGCCGGGTGCGGCCGCTCGCGATCACCGCGGCCAAGCGCGAGCCCGCGGTGCCGAACGTGCCGACCTTCGCCGAGCTCGGCATGCCGGGCATCGAGGGCGGCCCGTGGTTCGGGCTGTTCGCACCTGCCGGCACGCCGAAGGCCGCAATCGACTGGGTCAACGCCCAGGCGAACAAGGCGTTCTCATCGCCGGACCTGAAGGCGCGGCTCGAAGGGCAGGGGCTGACGCTGCCGCTCGGCACGCCCGAAGCCTTCGGCAAGCACGTCGAGGCCGAGACCAGGCGCTGGGGCGAGGTCATCCGCAAGGGCAACATCAAGGCGGAGTGATCAGCGCCTCGACGAGGCGTGCGGCCTGTTGACAGCATCTGGATAAGTCTCGTGCGCGCTGTGGACAACCGAGCGCCGCGGGGCGGACTCTGGCGTCAAAATAACGGGTTGTGTGGCGACTGGGCCATTGCCCCACCAGCCTGTGGATAATTAGCTCGCAGCGGGTTTCCCGCCGTGAGGCGGCGGGGCGTTGCGTCCGTTCGCGTGTCGGTCACACGCCCACAGGACGTCGATGCCGCTTCTCAACTGGTCTTGCCGCAGCCGCCGGAGCTGGGTTGCCGGTTTTGTTGTCGCAGTCGTCGGCGGAGCTTCGCCGGCACTGGCCTCGGCTGGCTGCGACGGGGTGAACAACAATTTCATCCAGAACTCCGTGGCCGGTGCCGGGGCCACAACACCTCTCTTGTTTCGAATTTCGCGGCCGGCGACGTGGTGACGGTCACCGTCACCCGCGCGACCGCCGGATCCGGGACGTTTCGCCAACGCGCGCGGCGTGGTGCCGTTTTGAGATGGGCCGTTACGAAAGCGGCTTGGTGATCGAGAACACGTAGTTGAGGTAGTTCAGCTCGGCGCCGCCGCTCGGCGTGGTGCGGCTGACGAAGTCGAACACCCGGCCGTCCTTCAGCCCGTAATTGGCAAGCCGCGCGACGCGCCGCTGCCGGTCGAAATAAACGGCGATCACGCGCTGGTTTGTCACCTGCTGCGGGAGGAAGGCGAGCTTCTGCTCGGCGCGCTGCGAGATGTAGTAGAACACCTCGCCGCTCACGGTCGCGACCGTGGAGGGCGTGCCGAGCACGATCAGCACCTGCTCCTGCGTGGCGCCGAGCGGAACCTGCTCGAGCGCGCCCTCGGGCAGCACATAGCCGCGCTGATAGACCTGCGTGAAGCTGTCGCAACCGCCGAGCAGGAACGCCATCGACAGCGCCACGCCCGCCAGCGCGGGCCGCAGCAGCAGCTTGGCTTGCTTGGTCTTGCGGCTCATTCCCGTCATTTTGCTTGCATCCGAGGCGTGAGGGGGCGTACCCGAGGTACTCGGAAAGTGCAACGAACAGCTTAACGCCGCCGCAGCCAGTCCCGCGAACCCTATGATTTCGCTCCCCTTTCGCCGCTCCTCGCGAGCCGCCAGCATCGATGCCCTCTATGGCATGATCGTGGCGCAGGCGCGGACCATCGAATTCTATCGTGGTTACGGGGTTCCGGACACCGTCGATGGCCGGCTCGACATGATCGTGCTGCACCTGGTGCTGGTGCTGCGGCAATTGACCCGCGCACAGGGCGCCCTGCCGCCGCCCGGGCAGCAGTTGTTCGACCGCTTCTGCGCCGACATGGACGATAACTTCCGCGAGATGGGCGTCGGCGACTTCGGCGTGCCCAAGCGCATGCAGAAGGTCGGCGAGGCGTTTTTTGGCCGCGCCAAGGTCTATGAGAGCGCCTTGACTGATGCCGATCCGGCGATGCTGGAAGCGGCGGTTGCGCGGAATGTGTTCGGCGCGGCGGAGGTCCCGCTGGGCGCGCGGCAGTTGGCCGCCTATATGCGGGAGGCTGCGGATCGGCTTGCGGCGCGCGACGTGGATGCGCTGGTCGCCGCGAAATTTGCATTTCCCGATCCGGCGTCCATCGCGACGTCTGCGGCCCGGGCAGCACCGGAACAATGTTGACGATATGATCGAGCGCACCCCTCCCGAACGGTCCGCGAAAGCGGGCGGCAAGAAGGCCGACCGGCCATCGGCGCAGACGGCCCCGCCGTGGAGCGTTCCGGTCGTGGTGGCCGAGGTGCCGGACACCGGCCGCAGCCTCGAGCTTGCGCCGGATGAGGCCCAGCGCAAGGTGGTTGCTGCCGCGGCGGACATTCTCGAGCTGCCACGCTTTGCGGCCAGCTTCGACCTGACGCGGCACGGTGCCGACGGTCTGCGGGTCGCGGGCCACGTTTCGGCGACGGTGATCCAGCGCTGCGTGGTGACGCTCGAGCCGGTCGAAAACCAGATCGACGAGGATATCGACCTGTTGTTTCAGCCGCAGGCCGAGGTCCCGATTGCGCCGGCCGCCGACGCCGGACATCAGGGGCTCGAAGCCGAGGAGCCGCCGGAGGTCCTGCATGGCGGCGTGGTCGATCTCGGCGCGGTTGCAACCGAGTTCCTGATGCTGGGTATCGACCCCTATCCGCGCAAACCCGGTGCAGTCTTCGAGGCGCCCCCGGCCGGCGATCCGGCAAGCCACCCGTTCGCGGCGCTGGCCGCCCTCAAGAAAGACGGTGGAAA
>JAIESC010000253.1 GCA_019746355.1 Xanthobacteraceae bacterium
GAGGCCGTGCTCGGCGAACGCGATTGTGTTTCGATTCCGCCGGGTGTGTACCGCGGCGAGATCAACGTCGGCGAAGAAGAGGCGATCATGATGGTGATGATCGGATCGCCCAGGCCGATCACGCCGACCTACCCGCCGGATCATCCTTTGTCCAAGGTGAAACGAGGGTGATTGGCTTCGGGCGTGCCGCGGCTGCGCGGTGCGCCCGCTTGGCAGAAGAGCAGGAGATCGTTCGACATGGCGTTGTGCGGAATCGATGCTGTCATTTTCGGGGTAACCGACATGGCGGAGGCCAAGCGGTTTCTGGACGACTGGGGAGTCGCCCCGGCATCGGCAACCGCGGATCGGCTGGTTTATCAGACCCGCGACGGGGCCGAGGTCATCGTGCGTCCGCGCGATGCTGCCGATCTGCCGCCGGCCATCGAAGACGGAAACACCGTTCGCGAGGTGATTTGGGGTGCGGCCAATGAAGCGCAATTGCAGCAGACGCTGGCGACGCTGGGCTCCGTCGACAATTTCCGCACCGGCGCGGACGGTCTGCCGCGGGTGACCGACCCCAACGGGCTGAGCCTGGCGTTTCGCGTGAGCCGGCGAAAACCCGTCAGCGTGACGCCCACGCCCCCGAACGCGCCGGGATCGCATCAGCGCGTGAACCAGCGCTCGCCGATCCACGACCGGGCGCGTCCGATCAATATCGGGCATATCGTCCTGTTCGCGGCGGATTTCGCGGCGATGCGCGCCTTCTACACCGAGAAGCTCGGATTCGTGATCAGTGATGAATATCCGGGCCACGGCGTCTTCACCCGTTGCCAGACGGTCGGCGCTCACCACAACCTTTTCATGCTCAACCGGCCCGGCCGGCCCGGCATCAATCATGTCGCCTTCACCGTGAGCGACATTCACGAGGTCATCGGCGGTGGAATCGCCATGAGCAGGAAGGGCTGGAAGACCGAGATTGGGCCGGGCCGCCATCCGATCTCGTCGGCCTATTTCTGGTATTTCGAAAACCCGCTCTCGGCGCCGCTCGAATATTACGCCGACGAGGACTATTGCACGGAAGATTGGCAGCCGGGCGCATTCCAGCGCAAGCCCGAGCTGTTCGCGGAGTGGGCCATCGTCGGGGGCATCGATGCGACGACGCGGCGCCAGGTGGCGTCGCGGGACCAGAGCGGCAGAGGTCACGCTTGACGGACCGCGCGTGAACCGCATCGCGGGCAATCAGCGCGATAGGGCGCAGAGATGGCAAAGCTGAAGATCGGAATTTGCGGAGGCGGCGTCGGCGGGCTTTGCGCGGCCATTGCGCTCCGCCGCGCCGGCCACGATGTGCAGGTGTTCGAGCAGGCGCCATCGTTCAAGCGGGTCGGCGCCGATATCAATCTGACGCCCAACGTGGTGCGGGCGCTCCAGGGGCTCGGCGCAGTGCCTGCGCTCATGGAAACTGCCGCGCGCCCCACCCATCGCATCAGCCGCATGTGGGACACCGGCGAGGAAACCTCCCGGCTGGAGATGGCGGATACTGCCGAACGCAAGTACGGCGCGCCGCAGCTCACCATTCATCGTGCCGACCTGCTCGACGCCCTGCGCGGGCAGTTGCCCGCGAAAATCATCCAGCTCGGGCGCAAGGTCGAGACGGTGGAGCCGGGCGAGGGCTCTGCCACCGTGACCTTCGCTGGCGGAGCGCGTTGCGTGGTCGATGTGCTGATCGGCGCCGACGGCATTCACTCGCCCACGCGCACCGCCCTGTTCGGTCCGGAGAACCCGCAGTTCACCGGGCTTGTGTCCTACCGCAGCGTGTTCGACAGCGCCCGCGTCGCAATTCCGAACATGGACGCCTTTACGAAATGGTGGGGGCCGACGCCTGACCTTCAGATCGTAACCTTCCCACTGAACCGCGGGCGCGAAACCTTTGTCTTCGCCACCACCTCGCAATCCGACTGGCTGCATGAATCGTGGACCATGCCGGGCGACGTCACCGAGTTGCGGCGCGCCTACCAGGCGTTTCACCACGAGGCGCGCACGCTTCTCGATGCGTGCAGCGAGGTGACCAAATCGGCACTGTACATACGCGATCCGCTGCCCGCCTGGTCGAAGGGCTGCGTCACCCTCTTGGGAGATGCCTGTCACCCGATGGTGCCCTTCATGGCGCAGGGTGCGGCCATGGCCATCGAGGACGCGGTCGTGCTGGGGCGGGCGCTGGCCGGCGTCGAGCGCAATGGCGTCACCGGAGCGCTGCGCGTGTACGAGGACGCACGCAAAGACCGGACGGCACGTGTGCAGCATGGCTCACGTGGCAACGAGTGGCTCAAGATTGGCGGCAACGCGGACTGGGTCTACGGCTATGACGCTTGGTCTGCGGAGGTGGCGAAGACTGCCGAGGTCAAGGCCGCATCTTGACTTGAATGCTGCCCGGACCAAGTCGAAGGTGTCTTGCTCTCGCGTTCTGAAATCTCTGCGTAGGCCGATCTCCGATATGTCTTGTGATGTGGATGCGTCATGAACAAAGCTATGGCTGTCAGTGACAAGATTTTCATCGGCGGCGAATGGCGTGTTGGACGCGGCGCGGCGATCGAATCCCGTTTTCCTGCCGATGGTTCGCTGAATGCAGTGCTCCAAGGCGCCTCGCTCGAAGATGTCGATCTTGCCGTCGAACGCGCACAGGACGCGGCGCACGATCGCGCATGGCGCAATTTGCTTCCGCACGAACGCGCCAAGTACCTCTATCGCATTGCCGACGGAATCGAACGCAATGCCGATCGCATTTCGCATGTGCAGTCGCGCGATACTGGCAAAACCCTCCGCGAGACCCGCGCGCTGGCGCTCAGCGCCGCTGGTACATTTCGTTTTATGGCTGCGGCGCTCGAAACGCTGGAAGATTCGCTGACGCCATCACGCGGCGACTATCTCACCATGTCCGTCTATGAACCGCTGGGCGTCACGGCAGGCATCACGCCTTGGAATTCGCCCATCGCTTCCGACGCGCAGAAGGTCGCGCCCGCCCTTGCGGCCGGCAACGCGATCGTGATCAAGCCATCGTCCTGGAGCCCGATGGTCAGTCTGGAGCTGGCGCGAGTAATCGAGGAGGCTGGGCTGCCGCGTGGCCTGTTCTCGACGCTGCCCGGCGCGGGTGCGGTGGTCGGCGACCGTCTGACGACCCACCCTGCCATCCGCAGGGTGTCATTCACCGGCGGTACGGAGACGGGCCGTCACATCGCGAGGCAAGCGGCAACAAAGCTGATGCCGGTCTCGCTCGAGCTGGGCGGCAAGTCGCCGGCGATCGTATTCGAGGATGCGGACCCCGCCGTGGCCTGCGCTGGCGTGCTTTTCGGCATCTTCTCTTCGACGGGGCAATCCTGCATCGCCGGATCGCGCCTCTTCGTCCAGCGCAGCATCTATGACGGCTTTCTGAAAAGACTCGTCGAAGCGACGGAGCGGTTGCGCGTTGGCCATCCGTTCGATCCCGCTACGCAGGTTGCGCCGCTGATCCGCCCCCGTCACCGCGATGAGGTGGAGGGGCACGTGCGGCGCGCGCGCGAGGATGGTGGCGTGGTCCTCGCGGGCGGCGGACGGCCCGTAGGCGCGGATTACGACGCCGGCACATATTATCGGCCGACTATCGTCGGCTCACTCGATAACAAGGCCCGGCTCTGTCGCGATGAGGTGTTCGGCCCAGTACTCGCCGTTCTGCCCTTCGACGACGAAGACGATGTGATTGAGCAAAGCAACGACAGCGAATACGGCCTGGCGTGCGGCATCTACACCGCTGATTACCGGCGGGCGTGGCGCGTGGCGAAGGCGATCGAAGCCGGCACGGTGTGGATCAACACTTACAAGCAGTTCTCGATTTCGACGCCATTCGGAGGAATCAAGGACAGCGGCCTCGGCCGGGAGAAGGGCCGCGATGGAATCCGCGCCTGGATGACACAAAAGGCGCTTTACTGGGACCTTGATGGTCAGC
This sequence comes from Xanthobacteraceae bacterium, assembly GCA_019746355.1. The sequence continues at coordinate 3,956 of JAIESC010000253.1, forward strand.
CACATCCGTGGAGCTTGCCTGCTATGGAAGCCTAGGCTTTGCGTCGGTGCACGTGCAGGACCGCAGGATCAACAATTCTAAAAGGATCGTGACATCGTGACGCTCATCACCCGTCGCCACACGCTGGCTGGGCTCATGGCCCCGCTGCTCTGCGTTCCATGGGCCGCGCATGGTCAGACTGTGTCGGCTGCGTTCCCGGGCCAGCCCATGACGCTCGTCGTGCCGTTTACGCCGGGTGGCCCGGTCGATGTTCTCGGGCGGATCCTGGCGCAGGAGTTCCAGCACCGCTCGGGTCAGCCGGCGACCGTGGATAACAGGACCGGCGGCGCCGGCAATATCGGCATCGAGGCGGTTCGCAAGTCGAAACCCGATGGCACGACGCTGCTGCTGATCCCCGCTGGCAACCTCACCATCAATCCAACCCTGATGAAGAATTTGGCTTTCGACGTGGAGCGGGACTTCGCGCCGATCGCGCTGCTCGCCACCGCGCCAAACATCATCGTCGCCTCGCGCCAGTTCGGCGCGGCAACAATGTCGGACGTCGTGACAAGAGCCAGGACGGGCCGCGTGACCTATGGGTCACCCGGCGTCGGCAGCCAGCTTCATCTGACAATGGAACTGGTCAAGGCGTCCAGCGGCGCGGATCTTGTCCACGTGCCCTACCGCGGTTCTTCGCAGGCGCTTAACGACCTGGTGGGCGGCCATGTCGATCTGCTGGCCACGAATTTGACCGCCACGCTCGGCGCGATCAAAGGCGGCAGTGTTACGCCGATTGCCGTAACGACGGCCGCGCGCAGCGTTCTCGTTCCGGGTGTTCCGACGCTGGCCGAGGCGGGTTTTGCCGGAATCGACGTCGCGTCCTGGTATGGCCTCCTGGCTCCGCGGGCAATTTCCGACCCCACGCGCGATGCAATTTTCGCGGTCACCCGCGATGTCCTGATGACACCTGCGATTCGTCAACAACTGGAAGCTCAGGGGCTCACCGTGTCGATCGAGGAGCCCATGACGCTTGCTGCGCGAATCCGACGCGAGACCGAGCTCTGGGCGGACGTGATGAAGAAGAACAACATCAGCTCTCAGTAGCAATCGGCAGCGCACGGTCCGGCTTCCCTCCCGGACGACGCAGCCGCAAAGCGAAAACCCATAGCGAAGATCCATGTCGAAGCTGAAGCTGTCATTCTGCACCGGCCCCTATGATCGGATGTCCGCGATATTCGACGGCACGATCGCCATCGATGGCGTCGAGCTTGACGCGCGCCCCGTGCAGCAGCCGATGGAGATTTTTTCGCGGATGCTGCGCAACGACGAGTTCGACGTCTGCGAAATGTCGCTCGCCCATTGCTTCTTCCTTCGGCAACGCGGGCTGGCGCGGTTTGTCAGCGTTCCGGTATTTCCATCGAAGATGTTCCGGCATTCGTTTATTTTCGTCAACCGGAACGCCGTGGCGACGCCCGCCGACCTGAGAGGCCGGCGGATTGGCGTGCAGGGCTTCCAGATGACCGCGGCCGTTTGGATCAGGGGGCTGCTGCGCGAAGACTACGGTGTTTCGCTCGATGACGTGCAATGGATTGAAGGTGGCGTTAACGAGAGGGGCGTTGCGGGTGGTGATGCCACGAGCTTCCATCCGCACGGCTTGGCCATCAAATCGGCAGGCACCGACAAGACGCTGAGCGACATGCTGGCGCGGGGCGAGATCGACGCCTTGATCGGCGCGATTACTCCCGCCTCGCTCTATACCAGCCCGGATGTCGTGCGCCTTTTTCCCGACTATCACGAGGTCGAGCGGGCCTATTTCGAAAAGACCGGCGTATTCCCGATCATGCATGGCCTCGTTATCCGCGAGCAGCTTTACAAGGATCATCGCTGGATCGCCGACAATGTGTACAAGGCCTGCGAGGCGGCAAAACGGATCGCGCTCGACAAAATGAGGTTTTCCGGTTCGCTCCAGTTCATGCTGCCTTGGCTTGGCGAACACCTCGAGGAAATACAGACGGTGTTCGGTGGCGATCCGTGGGCCTACGGGATTGCAGCCAATCGCAAGGCCCTCGAAAACTTCAGCCGTTACCTGGTGGCTGACGGCCTGTTGAAGGCCCCGATGGCGCCCGAGGAGGTGTTTGTCCCGATCGACGGGGTTTCAGCGGTCGGTTGAGCAGCCGGCGGGATCAGACGCTGCTTTCGAGTGGTGCGCTCCAGGCGTCGTAGCCGTAAACCCAATCGGCGTTCGAGCCGGTGCGCAGCCAGTCGTTGTCACTCGATACCTTCTGGATCCGGCTGCTCCGTGGCAGGCGGGTCGCCTCATACGCGCGGAATGCGCTGCGCACATCGGCACTCCCCGCGACGCAGCGCGAAAGAACTGCGGCGTCTTCCAGAGCCATGGCGCCCCCTTGCGCCATGAACGGCACCATCGGATGGCATGCGTCGCCAAGCAAGGTGATCCGGCCCGCGCTCCATGAAGCAAGCGGCTCGCGGATATACAACGCCGTCTTGAACGGCGAATCGCAGGACGCCAGGACGCGTTGCGCCTCCGGGTGATAATCGGAAAACGCGGCCCGCAGGCCATCGATGTCGCACTCGGCCGACCATGATTCCCTTGACGATTCCGGCTCGGCCTTGGTGGCGAACACGAACATCTCCCGGCCGCCGTTGATGGCCGACGTCACGAGTTGGCTGCTCGGGGTCGGGCCCCACCACTTCACGAACGATTCAATCTCATAGTCTTGAATTCGATCAGCCGGGAAGATCGCGCGGTACGCGGCCATGCCCGTGTAAATCGGCTTGTCCTCGCCGAACAGGCTGTGGCGCACCGTGGAATGGATGCCGTCCGCGCCGACGACCGCATCGAACCGGCGTTGCATTCCGTCCCGGAAGGTCAATTCGACGCCATCCTCATCCTGGGTGATGGCCACCAGCCGTTCGCCAACCCGAAGCGAATGCCGCGGTAAAGCAGCCAGCATCGCCGAGAGAAGATCGGCGCGATGAACGATCAATTGCGGTGAGCCGTACTTTCGCTCGGCCGCGGCCCCCATTTCGATACGGGAGGTTTCCGCGCCGCTGTCCCATGTTCGGCTGACGCGATAGGTCGGACTGAATGATCTGTCGCGTAACGATGGACCCGGCCCCAGCTCGTCGAGGACCCTGACCGCGTTCGGCGTCAGATTGATGGCTGCGCCGACGCGGCGTAGCTGCGGCGCCTGCTCGAAGATGCAGACCTCGATGCCGCTTCGGGCCAGAGCGGTCGCGGTGGCCATGCCGCCTATTCCCGCGCCGACAATCGCTATCTTGACCGACGCCACGCGACCTCTCCCTTGTGCGCAGGTGCATGCTAGTTAACAAAGTCAACAAGCTGTTGTAAAGTCGAGGTCGCTTGATCGGCGCCGCCGCACAGCGGCAAATTCTGACGGGGGAACGATGGCGGCCAATACGAAGCGCAATCCGGGACGCGGCAGGACGCCGGAACGTCCAGCCGCCCGCGCGGCCGACATCTCGCTCGGTGCAAAACTGATGACGCTGTCGAACCTGATGCGGCGCATCATGGCCATGCGGTTCCAGCGCCTGTTTCAACTTTCGCTGGTCGAGGGATGGATCGTCTCGCACATCGGTGCCGGCGGGCCGATGTCGCTGGACGAGCTGGCCTATCGCTGCGGCTTGAACAAGAGCCAGATGAGCCGTGGGGTGACGACCATGGTGAAACGTGCCCTGGTGGACCGCAGGCGCAATCCGGACAATCCGAACGGCGTGATCCTGACGCTCACACCGAATGGCCGAAAGGTTTATCGCGAGATCAGGGGGCTGTGGCCGCGGTACAACCGCTTGCTCATGGCCGGTTTGAACGAACGGGAGGTCGCTGCCTTCGCAACGCACGTGGCTGCGCTGATTGAGAACTCCAGGGGCAACCTGATGCGCGAGCGCAGACTTGGCGCCGCGGACGAGAGCGGTTGAGGTCGAACGCTGAAGGGCGGTTGGGGAGCGATCCCGGCAACCGCCACGCGGGCCGTCCGATGGTGCCGGCGGAATGGTCCGGGCGGTGCGGCGGGACGCGCGACAGGCCGCCATGGCCGGGCGATTTCGCTCCGGAAAGGTCCCGTTAACCACAAATCTTTAATCCTCATTAACCACCGGCCGCTGCCGGGGCCGCGTCGCGCATAGCCGTCCGAAGGCCGGCGTCGCTGCGCTCGCCTATGGCGACGGGGAGCCCCGCGCGGCCGGCCGCCGGCTTTCGTTCGCTCCTGGCCAGCCGCCAGCGGGCGCGCGAGCGCTGGCGCGACGCGTTGTGCAATGGAGACCGCCTCTGCCGCGCCGCTGTCACCAGCGTCTGATCTTCGCGCTTGCTGCGCCGGCGTTGGCGTTTGCACACTTCACTGGCGCGCACGCACAGTCTCCGACCACGACGCCGTTCCAGCCCTCGGTCACCGATCCGCGCAACGCCAATCGCTTCAGCGCGCCGCTGATCAGGACGCGCGAGGCGATCGCGCGCGAGGCCGCGCCGGCGATTCCCACCGGCGCAGGCGAAACCGGCTTCGACACCACCGGCGCGATTGCCAAAAAGAAGAAGAACAAGCCCAATTCAACGCCCAAGCCCGGCGCGCCGCGCCTGCCGCCACCGCCGCCGCCGAAACCGCCGGGTCCGCCCCAGGCCGCGGCCGGTCACACGCTCGCGCAGCAGATCCCGGCGCGCGAGCCCTATTCCAATGCCTACCGCCCGCCGGACGCGCCGCCGCGCCGCAAGCTCGTGCCGATCGGCGATCCTTACGAGCCGCTCGGCATCCGCGCCGGGACCTTCCTGCTCCGGCCGTCGATCGATGTGACGCGCGCCTACGACACCAATCCCGGACGCACCTCGACCGGCCAGCCCTCGTGGTACACCGTCGTCGAGCCGGCGCTGAAGGCCCGCTCGCAGTGGTCGGTGCACGAGGCGGGCGCGGACATTCGCGGCACGTATTCGTGGTTCGATACCCAGCCGTCGCTGAACCGGCCGATGCTCGACGCCAAGGCGTTTGCGCGCTTCGACGCGTCGCGCGACTTAGCCTTCAACATCGAGGGCCGCTATTTCCTGTCGACCGACTATCCGGGCAGCCCGAACGTCCCGGCCGATGTGGCCAAGCTGCCGATCTTCCACACCTACGGCACGACCCTCGGCCTGACCCGGCGCTTCAACCGTTTCGAAATTGCCGCCAAGGCCACGGTCGACCGCACCGAGTACCAGGACTCGCAGCTCACCGACGGCACGACGTCGAGCAACCGCGACCGCGACTTCAACGCCTATGGCGGCACGCTGCGCGGCAGCTACGAGGTGTTCCCCGGCGTCAGGCCGTTCGTCGAGGTCGGCGCCGACACCCGCAAGCACGATCTGCAATTCGACCGCAATGGCTTCCAGCGCGACTCGAACGCGTTGACGCCCAGGGCCGGCACAACGTTCGAGATCAGCAGGATCCTCACCGGCGAAATCTCCGCCGGCTATCTGGTCCGCAAGTACGAGGACCCCAACCTCGAGCAGCTCCGCGGCGTGGTGTTCGACGCCTCGCTGGTCTACGCCATGAGCGGGCTCACCACGGTCACGCTCACCGGCAGCTCCCGGGCCGACGAGATCGTCGTCGCCGGCACCTCGGGCGTGCTGCGGCGCGACGTCGGAGTGCAGGTCGACCACGCATTCCGCCGCTGGCTGATCGGCACCCTCAGGGTCGGCTACGGCTTCGACGACTACATCGGCTCGATCCGCGCCGACAGCCGCATGTCGCTCGGCACGGCGATCACCTACAAGCTCAGCCGCGAGGTCGCGCTCAAGGGCGAGTACCGCTACGACCAGCTTCGGTCGAACATCGAGGGCGTCGACTACAGCGCCAACGTGTTCCTGGTCGGGTTGAAGCTGCAGCGGTGAAAATCGTGGCGCGTGCGACGGGACGCGGGCGCGTCACATGGAGATGTCCGCGTCCTTCACCACCGGACCCCACTTCCGCAGCTCGGAACCGATGAAGGCCTTCAGGTCGGCCGGCGAGCCGCCGGCTGCGTGCATGCTCAGCTTGACGAGCGCGTCCTGCCCCTTCGAACTCTTCAGAAATTTGTTGGTGGCGGCGTTGAGCTTGTCGATGATCTCGTTGGGCGTGCCCGCCGGTGCCGCGAGCGCAAACCAGGCCGTGGCCTCGAAGCCCCGGAAGCCGGGTTCCTGCACGGTCGGCACGTCCGGCAGATCGTTCGCGCGCTGGCTGGTCGTGACGGCCAGCCCACGGATCTTGCCCTTGCGCACCTGCGGCACATAGGTCGGCATGAAGTCCATCGCGAGGTCGACCTGGCCGCCGAGCAGGTCGTTGAGCGCCAGCGCCGAGCGGCGCATCGGCCGAGGACTCTGCCCAACGCCCTTGCATGCACTATGGATCATGAATTATAATGCATCTTACCGCTTTGGCGCGCTGCCCGGGACGAGCATGGCCAACACCTTGGAAAGTCACGAAATACCCGACGCCGCCGACGAGGCCTTTGCCGCCGAGATCGGCCGCATGATCCGCCTCGGCCGCGCCCGGCGCGGCATGTCGCGCCGCCAGCTCGCCCAGGAGTCCGGCACCTCCGAGCGCTATCTGGCGCAGATCGAGGGCGGCACCGGCAACCCGTCCGTGCTGGTGCTGCGCGCCATCGCCGACGCGCTGGAGATGCCGATGTTCGAGCTCCTGCCGCAGACTGGCGGGGTCGCCGCGCCCTACGCGCGGATCATCGATCTCATTGGCCGCGCGCCGCCGAGCGATCTCGCCTCGATCGCCGAGCTGATCGAGCGCCAGCTCGCGCACGCCGCGGCGACCGATCGCGCCCGCCGCATCGGCCTCGTCGGCCTGCGCGGCGCGGGCAAGTCCACGCTCGGCAGGATGCTGGCGGAAAAGCTCGGCGTGCCGTTCGTCGAGCTCGACCGCATGGTCGAGCAGCAATACGGCGCAAGCATCCCGCTGCTGATCGAGATGTCGGGCGTCGCGACCTTCCGCCGCCACGAGCGCGCGTGCCTCGAGCGCGTGATCGCCGAGAATGCCGCAGCGGTGATCGCCACCGCCGGCGGCATCGTCTCCAACCCGGAGACCTACGGTCTTCTGCTGCGCCGCACCCACACGGTGTGGATCAGCGCGCAGCCGGAGGAGCACATGAGCCGGGTGATGAAGCAGGGCGACTTCCGGCCGATGGCGAAGAACCGCGAGGCGATGGCCGACCTGCACGCCATTCTCGAATCGCGCCGCGCCGACTACGCGCGCGCCGAAACCGCCCTCGATACGTCGGGCGCCACCGTGCAGCAGAGCTTCGTGAAGCTGACGAAGCTCGTCGCGCCTTGGATGAAGGGCTGACCATCATGGCTGACGCCGATCGCAAATTGTCCAACGGAAGCCGCATCGATTTTGCCACCGAGCCGGCGCGTTACCGGCACTGGAAGCTCGCGACCGAAGGCGAGGTCGCGACCCTGACCATGGACGTCGACGAGAACGCGCCGCTGTTTGAAGGTTATCAGCTCAAGCTCAACTCCTACGATCTCGGCGTCGACATCGAGCTCGCCGATGCGCTGGAGCGGCTGCGCTTCGAGCATCCCGAGGTGAGGGTGGTGCTGCTGCGCTCGGGCAAGCCGCGGGTGTTCTGCGCCGGCGCCAACATCCGCATGCTGGCGGGGGCGACCCACGCCCACAAGGTCAACTTCTGCAAGTTCACCAACGAGACCCGCAACGCCATCGAGGACGCGAGCGAGTTCTCCGGGCAGAAAACCATCTGCGTCGTCGCCGGCTCCTGCGCCGGCGGCGGCTACGAGCTGGCGCTCGCCGCCGACCACATCATCCTGACCGACGACGGCTCCTCGACCGTATCGCTGCCGGAGCTGCCGCTGCTTGCGGTGCTGCCCGGCACCGGCGGGCTCACCCGCGTCACCGACAAGCGCAAGGTGCGCCGCGACCATGCCGACGTGTTCTGCACCACGGAGGAGGGCGTCAAGGGCAAGCGCGCGGTCGAGTGGCGGCTGGTCGACGAGGCGGTGCCGAACTCGAAGCTCGAGGACGCCGTGCAGGCGCGGGTGCGCGAGTTCGCCGCCAGGTCCGACCGCCCGGCGGACGGCAAGGGCATTGCGCTTGAGCCGCTCAAGCGCACGCGCTCGGCCGACGGCGTCGAATACAGCGCCGTGTCGGTGGAGCTCTCGCGCGCCGAGCGGCTTGCGACCATCACGGTGCGCGGCCCGGACGCCCCGCCGCCCGCCACGGCCGACGAGATGCTGGCGCAGGGCGCGAATTTCTGGCCGCTGCGGCTCGCCCGCGAGCTGGACGATGCGATCCTCGACATCCGCATCAACGAGCTGGAAACCGCGGTGATCGTCTTCAAGTCGGAAGGCGATCCGAAGCGCGTGCTCGAATACGACGCGTTTCTTGCGAAAAACGCCAGCCACTGGCTCGCCCGCGAGGTCGCGCTGAAATGGAAGCGCGTGCTCAAGCGCGTCGATCTCACCTCGCGCTCGCTGGTGACGATGATCGAGCCGGGCTCCTGCTTCGCCGGCACCCTGGCCGAGTTCGTGTTCGCCGCCGACCGCGCCTACATGCTGATCGGCCGTCTGGAAGGCGACAACCGCCCGCCGGCGGCGCTCATTCTCGGCGAGGCCAATTTCGCCGGCGGCCTGCCGATGAGCAACGGGCTCTCTCGGCTCGCGACGCGCTTTCTCGGCGAGCCGCAATCGCTCGAAGCCGCGAAGAAGGCGATCGGCCGGGAGCTCGACGCCGAGGCCGCAGAGGAACTCGGCCTCGTCACCTTCGCGCTCGACGACATCGACTGGGAGGACGAGATACGCGTGTTCTTCGAGGAGCGCGCGAGCTTCTCGCCCGACGGCCTCACCGGTATGGAAGCCAACCTCCGCTTTGGCGGGCCGGAGACGATGGAAACGAAAATCTTTGCCCGCCTCACCGCGTGGCAGAACTGGATCTTCCAGCGCCCCAACGCCGTCGGCGAGGACGGCGCGCTGCGCCGCTACGGCACCGGCCAGAAGGCCGTGTTCGATATGAAACGGGTTTAACAACACGCCGTCATCACCGGGCCGGCGCGAAGCGCCGAGACCCGGTGATCTCGATCAGGCGGGCACCATGCCAGCCGAATCGAGATGGCCGGGACAAGCCCGGCCATGACAGCCGAGCAAGAGGAGCGTGCGATGACCGCTGACATCATCAACGTCGACTACCGCGAAAAAATTCCGAACAACGTCAACCTCACCGAGGATCGCCGCGTGCTGAAGGCGCTCGAAGGCTGGCATCCGGGCTATATCGACTGGTGGCAGAACATGGGGCCGGAGGGCTTCCAGGAGTCGCTGGTGTACCTTCGCACCGCGGTGTCGGTCGACCCCAAGGGCTGGGCCAAGTTCGACTATGTGAAGATGCCGGAATACCGCTGGGGCATTCTCCTTGCTCCCCATGAAGAAGGCCGCAAGGTGCCGTTCGGCGCGCATCGGGGCGAGGACGCCTGGCAGGATGTGCCGGGCGAATACCGCGCCATGCTGCGCCGCCTCGTCGTCATCCAGGGCGACACCGAGCCCGCCTCCGTCGAGCAGCAGCGCCATCTCGGCAAGACCGCGCCGTCGCTCTACGACATGCGCAACCTGTTCCAGATCAACGTCGAGGAGGGCCGCCACCTCTGGGCGATGGTCTATCTCCTGCACAAGTATTTCGGCCGCGACGGCCGCGACGAGGCCGACGACATGCTGCGCCGCCGCTCGGGCAGCGCCGACGCGCCGCGTATGCTCGGCGCCTTCAACGAGGCGACGCCGGACTGGCTGTCGCTGTTCATGTTCACCTTCTTCACCGACCGCGATGGCAAGATGCAGCTCGAGTCGCTCGCCCAGTCGGGCTTCGATCCGCTGTCGCGCACCTGCCGCTTCATGCTGACCGAAGAGGCGCACCACATGTTCGTCGGCGAGACCGGCATCGGCCGCACCGTGCAGCGCACCTGCGAGGCGATGAAGGCCGCCGGCATCGAGGATCCGAACGATATCGAGAAGGTCCGCAAGCTCGGCGTGATCGATCTGCCGACGGTCCAGAAGAAGCTGAACCTGCACTACACGCTGTCGCTCGATCTGTTCGGCTCGGAGGTCTCGACCAACGCGGCCAATGCGTTCAACGCAGGCCTCAAGGGCCGCTTCCGCGAGACCGCGATCGAGGACGACCACAAGCTCAAGAACGACGTCTATCCGGTGCTGAAGCTCGTCAACGGCGAGATCAAGCTCATCGACGAGCCGGCTTTGACCGCGCTCAACATGCGGCTTCGCGACGACTACACCAACGATTGCGCCAAGGGCGTCGAGCGCTTCAACAAGATCATCGAGAAAACCGGGGTGAACTTCCGGCTCGCGCTGCCGCACGTCGCGTTCCATCGCGACATCGGCGAGTTCAAGGACGTGCATGCGACGCCGTCGGGCGTGCTGATCGACGAGGCCACCTGGAAGCGGCAGAAGGATCAGTGGCTGCCGTCCGCATCGGATGGCGATTTCATCGCCTCGCTGATGCAGCCGGTCGCCGAGCCCGGCAAGTTCGCGTCATGGATCGCGCCGCCCAAGGTGGGCATCGACAACCGCCCGGGCGACTTCGAATACGTGAAGATCGCGGCGTAGCAGGTTGCTGAAAAACTCTCCCCCGGTCATTCCGGGACGCCGCGAAGCGGCGGGCCCGGAATCCAGAACGTCGGGATTCCCTGTTCGTATGGATTCCGGGCCCGCGCCCATAGCGCGTCGAAGACGCGCGTGAACGCGCTGGCGGGCGCGCCCGGAATGACGGCTCGGACCTTTGCGTAGCCCGCTCAGCGCTGCGCCGTCATCCACGGCGGCGGCAGCGTCGGATCGAACCGCCAGATCACTGACGCCGTCACGACGTGGTCGGTGAAGCTCTTGGTCTGGTCGTTCGAGTGATCGTAGATGTAGCGGTAGTCGAGCCGCAGCCCGGTCTGGCTGGCGAACAGGTTCGGAAAGGTGAGCGACGCGCCCGGGCTCACGATCAGGTCGCTGCGCTTGTCGCCCGAGACGATATCGATGTCGTTGCGGTAGTCGCGCTGGCTGACCGCGACATTGACGCCGAACGCCATCCAGTCGGTCAGGCCCTTGATCAGGTCGACCCGGCCGCCGTACTCGAGATAGGCGCCCGGCTGCAACTCGGTGATGATCGGCGTGATGACCGGCGCGTTGCCGCCGATATCGCTCCACACCACCCAGGGCGACACGATGGCGATCACGCCGCTGCTGAGCAGGTTCGGCAGCGCCAGCCGGCCGCGCGCCTCGACGTAGAAGCCGTGCGAGGACGGGAAGAAGTCGTCATAGGACCGATACGCGCCGCGCACGGTCACCGCGCGGAACATGTTGTCGGCGCTGCTCTCCCAGGTGCCGCTCGCCGCCACCTCGCTGTAGTAGAAGCGTTGGTCGAAGTACGAAACATTGCCGCCGATCGCCGGACGGAACGACCAACCCGGCCAGGCGTCGAGCACCGGTCCGATATCGAGGCCGGCGATGCCGTAGTTCAGATCGCTTTCGCGTCCGTGGACGATGCCGCCGACCAGCGCATTGGTGCGCCAGCGCGTGCCGTTGATGTTGCGCTCGTCGAGCAGCGAGGCGGAGCCGATGGCCTGAAGCTCGGGAGTGCGCGGGCCAATATAGTAGGTCGGATTGGATTCGTACTGCGTGCCGAGCTGCACCGTCACCAGCGTGGTGTTGGGCTGCAAGGCGCGCCGAATGCGCGTGAGCCCCTTCAGCACTTCGGGATTGTTCGGATCGAGCAGGATCATCCGTTCGTAGGAGGCGAGCGCCCAGCGCAGGTATCCGCTGCGCTCGGCGAGCAGCGCGAACCGCAGGTTCAATTCGAGATTGCTCGGCTGCAGCAGGATCTGCTGGTGCAGACGATCGAGCTCATTGGCGCTCGCGCGCGGTGCGAACGCTGCCACAAGCACGCCGGCAGCCAGCAGGTAACAGGTTACCGCAAGCGCGCGGCGAATATGATAATACCAACGCCCCGACATCAAATAATTCCGTCCACAATCTCCACCGCGACATAAAGCAAATCCGCGGCGCCCCGGCATCGGAAATCCGATCACCATCAACATGCCCGGAATTCATTTGCGAGTCAGTGCGGCAAATGTGTAACGGTCCTGGCGCGCGATCCGTATTATGGTGTCGCAACACAGGAACGAATTATGAAAATGCATTTTATCAGTCGTACGATCGGAGGATGTCTCGCCGCGCTTTGGCTCGTTGCGGGCGCGCAGGCGGCGCCCAAGGTCGGCGTTGCCGCCGCGGTGAAGAACAACGTCCAGCGCGTCACCGGATCGGGCGCGCAGCAGCTCAACGTGGGCGCGGACCTCTACACCAGCGAGCGCATCCGCACCGGCGAGGACAGCATCGCGCAGATTCTGCTGCTCGACAAAACCACGCTGACGGTCGGCCCGCGCGCCGAGATGACGCTCGACAACTTCGTCTACAATCCGTCGCAGGGCGGTGCGGGCCGCGTGGTGCTCAACGCCGTGCAGGGCACGTTCCGCTTCATCAGCGGCTCGCAGAAGCCGAGCAGCTACACGATCAAGACGCCGGTCGGAAACCTCGGTGTCCGCGGCACCATCGTCGATCTCATCGTGCAGAATGGGCAGGTCACCGTCATCCTGGTGGAAGGCGCGCTGACGATGACCGTCAACGGCCGGACCTACACGCTGAGCAAGCCGGGCACCGCTTACACCTTCACGGCCGGCGGCGGCGTGCAGGGTCCGTTCGCGTGGGACGGCACCATCCTCAACACCAGCGCGCAGGTGTCCTTCCCGCTGTACGGCTGGCACTTCCAGGGCGAGCCGCTCAACAACGGGCTGCCGAACGTCAACATGGGCAACATCGATCAGTTGAACGGCATCATCCAGCGCGGGCTGACGCCTCCGCCTGTTACGCCCCCGCCGAGTAGCGGTTGCGGCTACTGCAACTGACGCAGCACTACTTCGTGAATCGGGCGTTCTGAATTGCCTGCCACACGCGATACGGCGTGCACGGCGTATCGACGTGGCGGATGCCGTAGACCGACAGCGCATCGACGATGGCGTTGACGCCGGCCGACAGCGAGCCGACGGTGCCGGCTTCGCCCGCGCCCTTGACGCCGAGCGGGTTGGTCGGTGTCGGCACCGGATTGTCCTCGATCGTCACCGGGCAGAAGTCCTCGGCGCGCGGCATGGCGTAGTCCATGAACGAGCCCGACAGCACCTGGCCGCTCTGCGGATCGTAGGCCTTGTCCTCCATCAGCACCTGTCCCATGCCCTGGGCGATGCCGCCCATGATCTGGCCCTTCACCAGCATCGGGTTGATCACCGTGCCGCAGTCGTCCACCACCCAGTAGCCGACGACCTTGGTGACGCCGGTGTCCGGATCGATCTCGACCTCGCAGACATGCGAGCCGTTCGGAAAGTTGCCGCTGCTGGCGCGGTAGGTCGCGGTCTCGTAGAGGCCGGGCTCCATGCCCTTGGGCAGCTTGCCCAGGTCGAAGGCCGCTTTTGCCACGTCGTGAATGCCGATGCCGCGGTCTGTGCCGGCAATGGCGAAGCGGCCGTCCTTGAATTCCATGTCGGTCTCGGAGGCCTCCAGCATGTGCGCGGCGAGCTTCTTGCCTTTGGCGATCACCTTGTCGGCGACCATGACGATGGCGCCGCCGCTCATGGTGGTCGAGCGCGAGCCGCCGGTGCCCATGCCGAACGCGACCGCTTCGGTGTCGCCCTGGACGAACCTGATCTTCTCCGGATCGACGCCGAGGCGATCGACGAGGATCTGCGTCTGGATCGTCGCATGGCCCTGGCCGTGCGAGATCGAGCCGGTGACGAAGGTCATTCCCCCCAACGGATCAAACCGGATTTCCGCGGTTTCGATGGTCGGGTCGGCCGCCTGCTCGATGGTGCAGGAGAGGCCCAGGCCGCGCAGCATGCCGCGCGTCGCCGCCTCCTTGCGCCGCGCCGGAAAGCCCTGCCAGTCGGCGAGCTTCATGGTGCGGCTCATGTTCTCCTCGAAGCGGCCGCTGTCGTAGGTGAAGGTGAGCGGCGTCTTGTAGGGCATCGCCTGTGGCGGAATGGTGTTGCGCCGGCGCAGCTCCGCCGGATCGATCTTTATCTCGTCTGAGGCGATGTCGATCAGCCGCTCGATCATGTAGGACGCCTCCGGCCGGCCCGCGCCGCGATAGGGCGAGGTGCAGTGCGTGTTGGTGAGCATGCCCGAGATCGCCACGTGCAGCGCCGGCGTGGTGTAGACGCCGACCACCGTGCCGATGTTGACCACCGGCGGCATCGCGCCGCGGAACGACACGAACGCGCCAAGGTTGCCGAAGCTCCGGATCCGCACCGCGAGGAATTTGCCGTCCTTGTCGAGCGCGAGCGCGGCGTCGACGATGTTGTCGCGGGCGTCGTCGTCGCTGACATGCGCCTCGTTGCGGGTGGCGAGCCACTTCACCGGCCTGCCGACGCGCTTTGCCGCCCAGAGCATCAGGATGATCTCGGGATAGATCGAGCCGCGCAGCCCGTAGGAGCCGCCGATGTCCCCTGTCATGAGCCGGAGCTGGCTTTCAGGAATCCTGAACGTGGTCTCGGCGATGGCGTTGCGGAACAGCCACGGCCGCTGGAAGCCGCATTGCAGGGTGTAGCGTCCGGTGCCGGCGTCGTATTCGCCGGTGACGCCGCGCGGCTCGAGCGTGTTGGCGGTGACGCGGTTGATGACGAGGCGCTGCTCGACCACATGCGCGGCGCGGGCAAAGGCCTCGTCCACCGCGGCCTTGTTGCCGGCCTGGTAGAAATAGGCCTCGTTGTTGGGGCAGTCCGGGTAGAGCTGCGGCGCGCCGGGCTTGGAGGCCTCCTCGGCGTTCACCACGGCGGGACGCGGCGCATAGTCGATCTCGACCCGCTCGGCGGCGTCGCGGGCGAGATCGAGCGTGTCCGCGACCACCACCGCGACTGGATAGCCGACATGCATGGCGCGGCCGATGGCGATCGCGGGCCGGTGCGGCAGGTACATCGCGCTGCCGTCGCGCCGCTTGTAGGGCGCCATCGACGACATGGTACCAAGCCCGTCGGCCTCGTAGTCCTTCCCGGTCAGCACCGCATGCACGCCGGGCATCTGCAGCGCGGCGCGGGCATCGATGCCGCGAATGTCGGCGTGGGCGTGCGGCGAGCGCACGATCGCGGCATAGAGCTGGTCCGCGAGCTTGAGATCGTCGTAGAAGCGTCCGCGTCCCGTCAGCAGACGCGGGTCTTCGCGCCGCCGCACCGATTGACCGATCGAGAATTGGCCCATGAACAACTCCGGCAGGAAAGTCTCAGTCTAGACGGCCAATCGTCGATCCGTCATCCCGGGCATGCCGCCGCGCTTTATCCGCCCGCGGCCATCGCATAACATTGCCAGGCGCGGCGAACGACTGAAGACAACAGCCGCATCAGGGGATGGAACGCCATGCGGAAGGCCGCGCTTGCCTTGCTGTTGGGTTTGGGACTCGTCGCCGCGGGCGCGGACCGTGCGCGCGCGCAGGCTGACGATTATCCGAGCCGGACCGTCACGTTCCTTTGCCCGTTTCCGGCCGGCGGCGGCACCGATATTTTGACACGGCTTCTGGCCCAGGAGCTGCAGGACAAGCTTGGCAAGCCGGTGATCGTCGACAACCGCGTGGGGGCGGGCACGCAGATCGCCGCCAATGCCACGGCGAAGAGCGCCCCCGATGGCTATACGATCTTCCTCGCGCCGGTCACGACGCTGGCGATCGGGCCGAGCATATTCAAGACGCTGCCCTACGACACCGTGAAGGACTTTGCGCCGATCGGGCTGGTCGGCTCGGCGCAGTTCGCGCTCATTGCCAATCCGAACCTCAACGCGCCGACGCTTCCCGACCTGATCAAGCTCGTCAAGAGCAAGGACGGCCAGATGAGCTATGCCACGTCGGGCGCGTCGACACCGCATCACCTGTTCATGGAGATGTTCCTCAAGGCGATCGACGCCAAGGCGCAGCACATCCCCTATCGCGGCAGCGCGCCGGCCATGGTGGACATCGTCTCCGGGCAGGTTCCGTTCATGATGATCGATCTCGCCGTGGCCATGGGCGCGATCAGGGAGGGCAGGCTCAAGGTTTACGGCGTCACGTCATCCACCCGGATCAAGGCGATGCCCGACGTTCCGACCATCGCCGAGGCGGGCCTGCCGGGCTTCGCGGCGACGGGATGGTTCTCGGTGGTGGCGCGGGCCGGCACACCGCGGCCGATCATCGACAAGCTCAACGGCGTGCTGATGCCTTTCATCAAGCGCCCGGACATTCAGGACCGGCTCAACACGCTCGCCATCACGCCGCTCACCAGCACGCCGGATGAGCTGGAAAAGTTCATTCCGGCCGAGATCGCCAAGTGGGCGAAGGTGGTGAAGGACGCGGGGATCGAGCCGCAGTAGCGTCTGCGTCACTGGGTCCCCGCTTCCGCGGGGACGAACGGCTGATAGTTCGACGAACGCTCTCCGCGTTCGTCCCCGCGGAAGCGGGGACCCGGGGCTGCATGGTTCGACTCCGCGATATAGAAGCGGGCTCTAATCCAGCTTCGGAATCTTCGCGTCCTCGACCACCTTGGCGAAGCGCGCGATGTCGGCCTTGAACGTCGCGGCAAACGCCTCGGGCGTATCGCCGACCGGCTCCTGACCGGTCTGGATCAGCACCTCCCGCACCTTGGGATCGGCCAGCGTCTTGGCCAGCGCCTGCTGGATCGTGTTGACGATGGCCGGCGGCGTGCCGGCCGGCACGAACATCGCGTTCCAGCTTCCGACCTCGAGACCCTTGAAGCCCTGTTCCAGCGCGGTGGGCACGTTCGGCAGCGCGCCCATTCGCTTCGTGCCGGTCACGCCGAGGCCGCGGATCAGGTTGCTCTGCACGTTGGCGATGCCGTTGGCCTGCGGCAGGAAGGCGAGTTGGATGTCGCCGCCGATCAACGCGGTGACCATCGGCGCATCGCCGCGATAGGGGATGTGCACCATCTTCACGCCGGCGATGCTGTTGAACATCTCGGCAAAGATATGCAGCGACGAGCCGGGTCCGCTTGAGCCGAAGTTCAGCGCGCCGGGCTTGTCCTTGGCGAGCGTGGCAAGCTCGCGCAGGTCTGCGGCGGCGGTCTTCGGCGAGCCTGCGATCACGAACTGGGTCGAAATCACCATCGACACCGGTACGAAGTCTTTCACCGGGTCGAACGGCAGCTTGCCGTAGAGCGAGGACGCGCTCGACATCGCGCTGGTGTGCAGCAGGATGGTGTAGCCGTCGGGCGGCGACTTCGCGACGAGATCGGCGCCGAGATTGCCGCCCGCGCCGGGGCGGTTGTCGATGACGATCGGCTGCTTCAGGATCTCGCTCATCTTGTTGCCAACGATCTGGCCGAGGATGCTCACGCCGCCGCCGGGCGCGTAGGGCACAACCATGCGGATCGGCCGGTTCGGGTAGTCCTGCGCCCGCACGCCTGCAACGCTTGCGCAGAGCGCCAGCATCGCGCCGATCGTCAAACTCAGTCTTCGCATCGCCGTTTCTGTCCTTCGCTATTGTTTGGCGATCTTCGCATCCGCGATGATCTTTGTGAACTTGACCACTTCCGCCTGGAAGTAGGCGCCGAAATCGGCCGGCGTGCTCGCCAGCGGCTCATAAGCCATGGCTCTGAGCCGTTCGTTGATCTCCGGCAAGGCGACCGCCTTGGCGACCTCGTTGCGGATGCGTTCGACCACGGGCGCGGGCGTCGCGGCCGGCATGAACCAGCCTTGCCATCCGGCGGAGGCGAAGCCCGGAAGGCTCGCGGCTTCGGCCACTGTCGGCACATCCGCGACCGGCTGCGAACGCTTCGGGCCGGTCACCGCCAGCGCCTTGAGGCGGCCCTCCTGAATGAGCGGCACGGCGGCGGACAGCGGGATCACCGCGACCTCGACTTCGCCTGCGATCAGCGCGGCATGGATCTGCCCGTCGCCGCGGAACGGCACCGCGACGATGTCGACGCCGGCGGCATGCTTGAGCATCTCCATCGTCAGATGCAGCGGGTTGCCGGGGCCGCTGGAGCCATAGTTGAGCTTGCCCGGATTGGCGCGGGCGCGAGTGAGCAGGTCCTTCACCGACTCGATTCCGGACTTCGGGCCCGCCACCAAGACCAGGTTCGACGCCACGATCTGCGTCACCGGCGCGAAGTCCTTCACGCCGTCGAACGGCAGGGTGCGGTAGAGCGCGGGCGCGATCGCCGCGCCGTTGGTGTTGTGCAGGATGGTGTAGCCATCGGGCGGCGACTTCGCCGCGGCGTCCGCGCCGAGCGTGCCGCCCGCGCCGGGGCGGTTCTCGACGATGAGCGGCTGGCCGATCTGCTCGGCGACCTTGTTGCCGATGAGCCGCGCCAGGATGTCGGCCGCGCCGCCCGGTGGAAAAGGCACGATCAGCCGGATCGGACGGTTGGGGTAGCTCTGCGCTGTAGCGTCACCGGCCCACGCCGCTGCCAGCATCAGCGCGAGCAGAGCGTACCGAAGCAGCAACGCCGGTCGCATCGCCTCAATCCAGCTTGGGAATCTGCGCCGCCTCGATCACGCGGGCAAAGCGCGCAACCTCGGACTTGAAGAAGGCCTGGAACTCCGCTGTCGGGCTGCCGACCGGCTCCTGGCCGGTCGAGCGGATACGCCCGCTGACGTCGGGATCGGCGAGTGTCTTGGTCATCGCCTGCTGCAGCGTCTGCACGATCTGGGGCGACGTGCCTGCAGGAACGAACAAGCCGTACCAGCTCCCGTCGTCCATGCCGTTGAGGCCGGACTCCAACATCGTCGGGACGTCGGGGATCGACGGCCAGCGCTTACGGCCGGTGACGCCGAGCCCTCTAAGCTGCCCGGACGACACCTGATGCGGCCCGGTGCTCTGCGGCATAAAGGCGATGTGGACGTCGCCGGAGAGCAGCGCGGTCAGCATCGGTGCGTCGCCACGATAGGGAATGTGCATGATCTGAAGCCCGCCTGCGGCATGCTTGAAGATCTCCGCCTGCAGGTGCAGCGGCGCGCCGACCCCGCTCGAACCGTAATTGAGGGTGCCAGGCTTGGCGCGGGCCAGGGCGATCACCTCCTGGACGGTCTTGGCCTCGAGCTTAGGCGAGCCGGTCAGCAGGAATTGCGTCGCCGCAACCTGCGTGACGCCGATCAGGTCCGTGAGCGGGTCGAACGACAGCTTGCGGTAGAGCGACGGGCTGATGGCAATGCCGTTGACGTTGAGCAGCATGGTGTAGCCGTCGGGCGGGGACTTGGCGACGAAGTCGGACCCGACATTGCCGCCGGCGCCCGGCTTGTGTTCGACCAGCACCGGCTGCTTGAGCACGTCCGTGAGCTTGTTGGCCAGGATACGCGCCATGGTGTCGACGCCGCCGCCGGCCGGGAACGGCACAATGAGGCGAACCGGCCGGTCGGGATAGCCTTGCGCCAGAGCGCTCGACACCGACAGCAACGCCAACGTGATCGCAAGTAACCAGCGAAACATCGAAGCCCCTCCCGTCGCGCCCGGCCATTCCCAGGCATCCGTTCTTACTGTTGCAGGTAGCAAAACAGACGCGAATGGCCGGTACAAGCTTGCGCTTGGCCCGGCCGTTGCGACAGATCGACGGTCTGGCGGCCTTATTCGGCCGCGGGGCGGCTCAAGCCCGGATGTGCGGACACGTGTTGGGGTGAGAGCAGCGCGGGTCCGATCGCGTCAGTCCAGCTTGGGGATCTTCGCGTCGGCGATGATCTTGGCGAACTTGACGATGTCGGCGCGGAATACGCGGTCGAACTCCTCGGGCGTCGAGCCCACACCCTCGTTGCCGCCGGCGCGCAGCCGCTCGATCACGTCGGGATGTTTCAGCGCCTTTGCGGTCTCCTGCTGCAGACGCACGACGATGTCGCGCGGCGTCGCGGCCGGCACGAAATAGCCTTGCCAGCTCGTCGACTCGAATCCGGGAATGGTCTCGGCCACGGTGGGCACGTCGGGCATCGCCGGCGAGCGCGCGGCACCGCCGATCGCCAGCGCCTTGAGCTGGCCGCCTTGCACCAGCGGCAGCGTGGTCGCCATCGGCATCACGCCCAATTGGATCTCGCCGGCGATCAGCGCGGCGTTGGCCGGCGCGTCGCCGCGATAGGTCACCGCCTGGATGTCCAGGCCGGCCGCGCTCTTGAGCATCTCCATCGTCAGGCTCAGCGGATTGCCGACGCCGGTCGAGCCGTAGTTGAGCGCGCCGGGCTTGGCCTTGGCGAGCTTGATCAGCTCGGCGACGTTGTTGGCTTCGAGCTTGGGATTGGCGACGAGAATGAGCTGCGACCGCACGAGCTGGGTGACGGCGGTGAAGTCCTTCTGCGAGTCGAACGGCAGAGTCTTGTAGAGCGACGGGCTGATGGCGATGCCGTTGACGGTCTGCAGCACGGTGTAGCCGTCGGGCGTGGACTTCGTGAGCACCTCGGAAGCCAGATTGCCGCCGGCGCCCGGCCGGTTCTCGATGATCACCGGCTGGCCGATGCTCTCCGACAGCTTCTGCCCGACGATGCGCGCCAGCGTGTCCACCGCGCCGCCCGCCGCGAACGGCACCAGCACGCGGATCGGCCGGTTGGGATAGGACTGCGCGAGAGCGGACCCCGTGGCCAGCGCCAGCAGCAAGGCAGCAGAGGTCAGCAGGCGAATTGTCATAGCGTCGTCCTCCCACGTGCCCGCATCGCGGTGCATGCAAAGTGTTGTGATTGTGTCTCAGCAAAACAAAAGAAAACGGCCGGCACAAGCTTGCACTTGGGCCGGCCGATTGACTTGCGTCGCTTCAGATCGTCCCGCTACTCGGCCGCGGCGCGGCTCGAGCCGGAATGCGCCGACACGAGATAGTCGATCGCCGCCTGCACGCCGCCCTTCTTGTGCGGGACGCCGGCGAGCGCCAGCGCCATCTCGGTGATGCCGAGCGCGCCAATGAGCGTGCCGTCGTTGATGTCGCCGAGGTGGCCGATGCGAAAGTACTTTCCGGCGTACGGCCCGAAGCTCGCCCCATAGGCGATGTTGAAGGTCTCGAGCGCCTGGCCGCGGAAGTTGTCGGCGTTGTGGCCCTCAGGCAGCAGGATCGCGGTGATCGTCGGCGAATAGTACTTCGCGTCCTTGCACAGGATCTCGAGGCCCCAGGCGCGCACCGCGCGGCGGGTCGCCTCGGCGAGGCGGTCATGGCGCGCGAACACGTTGTCGAGGCCTTCCTCGTGCAGCATGTCGATGCCGACGGTGAGGCCATAGAGCATCTGCGTCGCGGGCGTGTAGGGGAAGAAGCCCTGCTTGTTCATCGTCAGCATGTCGTCCCACGACCAGAACGACTTGGTGAGCTTCGAGGTCTTCGACGCCGCCAGCGCCTTGTCGCTGACCGCGTTGAACGACATGCCGGGCGGCAGCATCAGGCCCTTCTGCGCGCCGCCGATGGTCACGTCGACGCCCCACTCGTCGTGGCGGTAGTCCGCCGAGGCGAGCGACGAGATGGTGTCGACCATGAACAGCGCCGGGTGGCCGGCGGCGTTGATCGCCTTGCGGATCTCGCTGATCGGCGACAGGCAGCCGGTCGAGGTCTCGTTGTGCAGGACGCAGACCGCCTTGATTTCCTTCTTGGTGTCCTTGCGCAGATGGTCTTCGACCGCGCTCGGATCGGCGCCGATGCGCCAGTCGGTCTTGATGAACTCGGGCTTCAGCCCGAGGTTCTCGGCCATCTTCTTCCACAGCGTCGCGAACTGGCCGGTCTCCACCATCAGCACGCGGTCGCCGGGCGACAGCGTGTTGACGAGGGCGGCTTCCCAGGCGCCGGTGCCGGTCGCGGTGTAGATGATCACCGGGTTGGTGGTTTTGAAGATGGTCTTGATGCCGTCGAGACACTTGCGGGCGAGCTTGGCGAACTCCGGGCCGCGGTGGTCGATGATCGGGCTGTCCATGGCGCGCATGACCCGGTCGGGCAGCGGGGTCGGCCCCGGAATCTGCAGGAAATGGCGTCCCGGATTGCGCGCGGAATTCTGGGCCATGAAAGGCTCCTCTGACGGCTGTTTTTCTGGGCTTTTGAGGGCCCCGGCTGGGGCGTTGAACTAGAATGTCCCAGCGCGGTCAAGCCAATTCCGGTGATGCTCACCTATTGTCAGGGTGATCGAAACCGGGGCATCCAATGGCTGAATTGGGAGACGTCCGGTGGTCGAACGGCTGATGCCCGGTTTGGAACGGAAGCTGCGCGCTGAGGTGTCGGGCGGCGTCGATTTCGGCCGTTTTGCCCGCGGGCGCTATGCGACCGACGCGTCGCACTACCAGATCATGCCGATCGGCGTGGTGGTTCCGCGCACGATAGAAGAAGCTGAACGGGCGATAGAAATTTGCAGGGTTGAGGGCGTGCCGGTGACGCCGCGCGGCGGCGGCTCCTCGCAGGCCGGGCAGACGGTGAACCATTCCGTCATCGTCGATTGCTCGAAGCACCTCAACAAGATCCTCGATCTCGACGTGGCCGGCCGCCGCGCCCGCGTCGAGCCCGGCATCGTGCTCGACGATTTGAACCGCCAGCTTAAGGGCCACGGCCTGTGGTTTCCGGTCGATGTCTCGACCGCCTCGCGCGCCACCATCGGCGGCATGACCGCGAACAACTCCTGCGGCGGGCGTTCGCTGCGTTACGGCAACACGCGCGAGAACGTGATCGCCATCGACGCGTTGCTCGCCGGCGGCGGCAAGGCGCATTTCGGGCCGGTGGCCGCAGACCTTTCCGATGTGCCGGACGCCTCTCCGCTCAAGCCTTTGGCCCGCGACCTGTTCGCACTGGGTGCGCGCGAGGCCGATGAGATTGCCGCCCGCTTCCCGAAGGTGCAGCGGCGGGTGGGCGGTTACAACATCGACGCGCTGGTGCCGGGCCGGAACGACGTCAACCTCGCGCACATCCTGGTGGGCTCCGAGGGCACGCTCGCGTTCTCGACCGCGATCGAGATCAGGCTGTCGCCGGTTCTGGGCAAGCGCGCGGTCGGCGCCTGCCACTTCGGCAGCTTCCACGAGGCGATGGCGGCGGCGCAGCACATCGTCAAGCTCGCGCCGATCGCCGTCGAGCTGGTCGACGCGACGATGATCGCGCTCGCCCGTGACATCGCCATGTTCCGGCCGACGCTCGAGGCCTTCGTGCAGGGCCGCCCCGCGGCGCTGCTGCTGGTGGAGTTCGCCGAAGACCCCGACGAGAACGAGCGGCGCCTGAAGCGGCTGCACGCGCTGATGGGCGATCTCGGCTTTGATTGGCGCAACGGCGGCGCGAAGTGGGGCGGCGTGGTCGACGTGCACGACGCCAAGCTTCAGGCCGCGATCACCGAGCTTCGCACCGCCGGCCTCAACATCATGATGTCGATGAAGGATGCGGGAAAGCCGATCTCCTTCGTCGAGGACTGCGCGGTGCCGCTCGAGCATCTCGCCGACTACACGGCGCGCCTCACCGAGGTGTTCGAGAAGAACGGCACCAGCGGCACCTGGTACGCTCATGCCTCGGTCGGCTGCCTGCACGTGCGGCCGATCCTGAATTTGCGACTCGACAAGGACGTAAGGGCGATGCGCGCCATCGCCGAGCAGGCGTTCGCGTTCGTGCGCGAGTACAAGGGTTCGCATTCCGGCGAGCACGGCGACGGCATCGTCCGCTCGGAGTTCCATGAGTTCATGTTCGGCAGCCGCCTGGTGCGTGCGTTCGAAGAGGTCAAGGACCGTTTCGATCCGGACGGCGTCTACAACCCGAACAAGATCGTGCGTGCGCCGAAGTTCGATGACCGGACGAGCTTCCGCTACGCGCCGGGCTATGCCGCGCAGGAGATGACGACGGCGCTCGACTGGTCGGCCTATCCAGGAAAAGGCGGCGGGTTCCAGGGCGCGGTCGAGATGTGCAACAACAACGGCGCCTGCCGCTCGCTCGCCGGCGGCGTGATGTGCCCGAGCTACCGGGTGACGCGCGAGGAGCGCGACGTGACGCGCGGGCGCGCCAACTCGCTGCGGCTTGCGATCACCGGCCAGCTTGGGCCGGACGCCTTTGCCTCCGACGAGATGGCCGAGACGCTGAAGCTCTGCGTGTCGTGCAAGGGCTGCCGCCGGGAATGCCCAACCGGCGTCGACATGGCGCGGATGAAGATCGAGGTGCAGGCGGCGCGCGCGGCGAAACACAGCCTGTCGCTGCACGACCGGCTGGTGGGCTACCTGCCGCGCTACGCGCCTTATGCGGCGAGGCTCGCATGGCTGATGAATTTGCGCGACGTGCTGCCGGGCGCGGCGAAGCTGTCGGAGGCCGTTGCGGGGTTCAGCGCGCGGCGTTCGCTGCCGAAATGGCGTTCCGATATATTCACCGACGGCGCGGCGGGTGACTCCCTCCCCCGCTCGCGGGGGAGGGGTGGGGAGGGGGCCGCCACGGACGGAGAGAGCCGGGCTCGCGAAGTCGTACTATTTGCTGACACGTTCAACCGCTATTTCGAGTGCGAGAATTTAGACGCGGCGGTGGCAGTGCTGCAGGCGGGCGGCTACCGCGTTCATCTGGTGAAGTCCGCCGACGGCTCGTCGCGCCCGCTCTGCTGTGGCCGTACCTTCCTGTCCATTGGCAAGGTCGACGAAGCACGCAAGGAGGCCGAGCGCACGCTTGCGGCGCTCGAACCGTATGTGTCCCGCGGCGTTCCGGTCGTCGGCCTCGAACCGAGTTGCCTCTTGAGCTTCCGCGACGAAGTGCCGGCGATGGTCAAGGGCGACGGCGCAAGGTGCCTCTCGGAAAACGCTTTCACCTTTGAAGAATTTCTATCGCGCGAGGCCGCTGCGGGCCGGCTCAATCTGCCGCTGAAAAAGGTCGCCGACCGCGCGCTGGTGCACGGCCACTGCCACCAGAAGGCATTCGACGCCTTCAGCCCGGTCGAGACCGTGTTGAAGCTGGTGCCCGGCCTGAAGGTCGAGCCGATCGAGTCGAGCTGCTGCGGCATGGCCGGCAGCTTCGGCTACAGTGCCGAGACCATCGACGTGTCGCTGGCGATGGGTGAGCTGTCGCTCCTGCCCGCCGTCCGCAAGGCGGATGCTGCCACGCTGATCGTCGCCGACGGCACCTCGTGCCGCCATCAGATCCACGACGGCGCAGGCCGCGAAGCTTTGCATGTTGCGCGCGTGCTGGCGATGAGTCTCCAATGAGCGGGCCGCGCTGAACAAAACACACAGTGGGAGGATGCCGATGCCCCTGCCGTTTCTACCGACCTCGCTGGTCGGCTCCTACGCCCAGCCGGAATGGCTGATCGACCGCAAGAAGCTCGCCGGCCGCTTTCCGCCGCGGGTGCGTGCGAAGGAGCTGTGGCGCATCCCGCCGGAGTTTCTCGCGCAGGCGCAGGATGACGCAACGCTGCTCGCGATCCGCGACCAGGAGCGTGCCGGCCTCGACATCATCACCGACGGCGAGATGCGGCGGGAAAGCTATTCCAACCGGTTCGCCACCGCGCTCGAAGGCGTCGATATCGACAATCCCGGCACCGCGCTCGATCGCTCCGGCCATCCCAATCCGGTGCCGCGGGTCGCCGGCAAGGTGCGGCGCAAGCACCCGGTCGAGGTCGACGACGTGAAGTTTCTGCGCGCCAACACCGACCGCACCATCAAGATCACGGTGCCCGGCCCATTCACCATGTCGCAGCAGGCGCAGAACGACTTCTACAAGGACGAGGCGGAAATGGCGCTCGACTATGCCTTAGCCGTCAACGCCGAGATCAAGGACCTGTTCGCGGCCGGCGCCGACATCGTGCAGATCGACGAGCCCTACATGCAGGCCCGCCCGGAGAAGGCGCGGCAATACGGGCTGAAGTCGCTCAACGCCGCGCTCGACGGCGTGAACGGCACGACCGCGGTGCACATCTGCTTCGGATACGCCGCCATCATCCACGTCCGGCCGGAGGGCTATTCGTTCCTGCCGGAGTTCGCCAACTCGCCCGTGCAGCAGGTGTCGGTCGAGACCGCGCAGTCGGGCCTCGACTGCGCGGTGCTGGAGAAATTGCCCGGCAAGACCATCATTCTCGGCGTGCTCGACCTCTCCGACATGACGGTCGAGACGCCGGAGACGGTGGCGAAGCGCATCCACCGCGCACTGCCGCACGTGCCGGCGGAGCGGATCGTCGTCGCGCCGGATTGCGGGCTGAAGTATCTGCCGCGCGAGGTGGCGTTCGGCAAGATGTGTGCGATGGTCGAGGGCACGAAGATCGTGCGCAAGGAGCTGACAGCTTAGGTAATCTCTGGTCCCGGGCGCAGCGCAGCACAAGCGAAGCGCAGTGATGCGATGCAGACCCGGGACCGTTCCACATTCGGAATTTGGTACGGTCCCGGACCAGCGGTGCACCACTTCGTGCTGCACCGCATCTGGGACACGAGAGCCGTTATTTTCCAGCCAGGAAATCGAAATCGCAGCCCTGCTCGGCCTGCGTCACCGCGTCGACCCACAGCCGCTGATAGCCGCGCTCGGGCTTTGCCGGTGGCTTCCACTGCGTCTTGCGCTTCGCAAGCTCGGCGTCGTCCACCTTGAGGTTGAGCGTCCGTCCCTTGGTGTCGAGCTCGATGCGGTCTCCGTCTTCCACGAGCGCCAGCGGCCCACCGGCCGCCGCTTCCGGCGAGACGTGCAGGATCACCGTGCCGAACGCGGTGCCGCTCATGCGCGCGTCGGAGAGCCGGACCATGTCCTTCAGCCCCTTCGAGCCGAGCTTTTTCGGGATCGGCAGCGCGCCGGCCTCGGGCATGCCGGGCGCGCCGATCGGGCCGGCGTTGCGCAGCACCATCACGGTCTGCGGCGTGACGTTGAGAGCCGGATCGTCGATCCGCTTTTCCAGGTCATCGAGCGAATCGAACACCAGCGCCGGGCCCTCGTGCTGGAACAGCTCCGGCGTCGCCGCCGCGAGCTTGATGGCTGCGCCGTTCGGCGCGAGGTTGCCGGTGAGGATCGCGATCGCCTCGTTCTTCACCAGCGGATTGTCGAGCGGACGGATGATCTTGTCGTCGACGTACGGAGGCCAGCGCTTGATCACGTCGCCGATGGTCTCGCCGTTGACGAGCTTGGCATTCAGATCGAGATGATTCTTGAGGCGCCGCCACAGCGCGGGGAGGCTGCCGCCGGCGTGGAAGTCCTCCATGAAATTGCCGCCGGCGGGCTTGAGATCGAGCAGCACCGGCACGTCGCGGCCGACGCGATCGAGCTCCTGCAGGTCGTAGGTGATGCCGGCGCGCCCGGCGATCGCGGCAAGATGCACGATGGCGTTGGTCGATCCCGAGATCGCCTGCAGCACGACCGAAGCGTTCTTCAGCGCTGATTTTGTCAGCAGCTCGCTCGGCTTCGGCCCGCCGGCCATCGCCATCTCGGCGGCGCGCTTGCCGGTCGCTTCGGCAAAGCGCCAGCGATCGGACGACACCGCGGGCGCGGTTGCGGTGCCCGGCAGCATGAAGCCCAGCGTCTCGGCCATGCAGGCCATGGTCGAGGCGGTGCCCATCACCATGCAGGTGCCCGATGTCGGCATGAGCTGGTCGTGCGCGCGGTTGAGGTCGTCGCCCTCGAGCGAGCCGGCGCGGTAGGCCGCCCACAATCTCCGGCAGTCGGTGCAGGCGCCGAGCCGCGCGCCCTCGTGCTTGCCGGCGAGCATCGAGCCGACATTGACGACGATCGCCGGCATGTCGGCCGAGATCGCGCCCATCAGCTCGGCCGGAATGGTCTTGTCGCAGCCGCCGATCAGCACCACCGCGTCGAGCGGCAGCGCCTTGATCATCTCCTCGACGTCCATCGCCATGAGGTTGCGCAACAGCATCGAGGTCGGGAACGAGAACGCCTCGTGCAGCGACACGGTCGGGAACACGAACGGCAGGGCGCCCGCCATGCGGACGCCGCGCGAGATCGCCTCAGCCACCTGGGGGGCGGTCTTGTGGCACGGGTTGAAATCAGAAGCGGTGGACAGAATGCCGATGATCGGCCGGTCGAGCGCGTCGTCGGTGAAGCCCGCACCTTTGAGGAAGCCGCGCCGCAGGAACAGCGCGAACTCCTCGTCGCCATACTGGGCAAGCCGTGACCGCAGACCTTTTTTCATTCCATTCCCCGGACTTGGACGCTTCCAGTGCGCGAAGCGCATTGCTCCGGCTTGCGGCCGGGCAAGTCAAGGCACGGGACACCCCAAGGGAGCGTGACAAAAGAAAAGGGGTGGCCCGCCCGGAGGGGGACGAGGGCCGGGCGGGCCGATCGGATCGGCGCGGGGGAAGGGGGACTTCGCGACGCCGACCGTCAGGGTGGCGGTGATGGTGAGAGCCGCCATATGCCCGTTGGTCGCGGCCGGTTAAGAAAAGGTTCAATGCTTTATTTCGGGAATTTTCGTCCGGTTTTCGCGACCAATCGGCCGGTTTTCGGGCGAACGCGCCGCCTCTTGAGTGGGCAAAATCACGCATCCCCAGGCCGAAGCTTCGCGCCTCGCCAATCCAGGACGCCTCTCGTATTGTCCGCCGACCCATACACAAGGGGAGCTGGGCTGATGTTGGCAGGTCTTTCGCGGGCTTTGGTCTTGGCTTTGGCGATCGCGCCCGCGACAGCCCAGGCGGAGCCGCTCGAGAAGGTTACCTTCGCGACCAACTGGGTGGCTCAGGCCGAGCATGGCGGCTTCTACCAGGCGCTCGCCGACGGCACATACCGCAAGGCCGGCCTCGACGTGACCATTCTGCCGGGCGGGCCGAACGTCAACCACCGCCTGCAGCTGCTCGCCGGCAAGATCCAGTTCTACATGAGCGCCAACACGCTGCAGGCGTTCGACGCGGCCGGCCAGAATGTGCCGACGCTGGTCGTCGCGTCGATGTTCCAGAAGGACCCGCAGGTGCTGCTGGCGCATCCGGATCAGGGCATCGACAAGTTCGAGGACCTGAAGAAGCTGACGCTGTTCATCTCCAAGGAGGGCATAGCCTCCTATTTCCAATGGATGAAGCGGGACTTCGGCTTCGACGAGCGGCAGGTGAAGCCCTACACCTTCAATCCGCAGCCGTTTCTCGCCGACAAGAAGAGCGCGATGCAGGGCTACGTGACGTCGGAGCCGTATGCGGTCGAAAAGCAGGGCAGGTTCAAGCCGAAGGTCTTCCTGCTCGCGGACTTGGGCTTCGGCAGCTATTCGACGCTGATCGAGACCCGCCGCGACATGGTCGAGAAGAAGCCTGACGTGGTGCAGCGCTTCGTCAACGCCTCGATCACCGGCTGGTACAATTACATCTACGGCGACAGCTCGGCGGCGAACGCGCGCATCAAGCGCGACAATCCGGAGATGAGCGACGGGCTGATCGCCTATTCGATCGCCACGATGAAGCAATACGGCATCGTCGATTCCGGCGACTCGCTCAAGCTCGGCGTCGGCGCGATGACCGACGAGCGAATGAAGAGCTTCTTCGACAAGATGGTCGCGGCGGGCGTGGTCAAGGGCAGCATCGACTACAAGAAGTCGTACACGCTGCGATTCGTGAACAAGGGCGTCGGCACAGAGTTGCGCCCGAAGTAATGTTAGACGTCATTACCGGGCCGCCGCGAAGCGGCGCGACCCGGTGATCTCGATCAGGCGGGCACAGTGCCCTCCTAAGCGAGATGGCCGGGTCAAGCCCGGCCATGACAACGGTGTCAGGGGAGAGGCAATGCGCACTCTGTTGGGTTTGATTTTGTCTGTCACGTTGTCGGCATCGGCCTTCGCGGCCGATCCGTATCCGTCGCGGCCGATCAAGCTGCTGATTCCGTTCCCGCCGGCGGGCATCACCGATCTGTCCGGCCGGATCGTCGCCGAGGGGCTGCGCGACAAGCTCAAGCAGACGATCGTCATCGAGAACAAGCCCGGCGCCAACGGCATCGTCGGCCTGAAGGAGCTGCTCAAGGCCGAATCCGACGGCTACACGCTGATGGTCGGCAATGTCGGCTCGCTGGTGCTGAACTACGCGATGGACACCAAGGCGCCGTTCGATCCGATGAAGGACGTGGTGCCGATCGCCGGCACCGCCGAATACGCCACCACCATGGTGGTCCACAAAGGCCTGCCGGTGAACTCGGTGCAGGAGTTCATCGCCTATGCCAAGGCACGGCAGGGCCAGCTGACCTATGGTTCGACCGGCGAGGGCTCGCTCGCCAACCTCGCGACGCAGCTCTTCATGCAGAAGACCGGGGTGAAGATGGTGCACGCGCCCTACAAGGGCGGGCCGCTGGCGCTGAACGACCTGATGGCCGGCCACATCCAGCTCATCATCGAGGTGTCGCCGGTGGTGAACGAGCAGGTGAAGAGCGGCACCATCAAGGGCTTCGCGGTGACGAGCCCGTACCGGCAGCCGATGCTGCCGGACGTGCCGACCTTTGCGGAAGCCGGCGTGCCGGGCGTCGTCGTCACCGGCTGGCTCGGCATCTACGGCCCGCCCGGGCTGCCGAACGACGTGCGCGACAAGCTCGGAGCCGCCATCGTCGAGGTGGTGAAGGACCCGGAGATCCAAAAGAAGCTCCGCGCCATCGGCTTCGAGCCGACCGGGCAGGGCACGGCCGAATTCACCGCGCATCATGCCGCGGAGGTGAAGCGCTGGATCGCGTTCTACGGCGAAGTGGGCTTGCGGAAATAGCGATGGCGGGGTCGCCTTCCGCTCCGCTCGTCACGCTGCGCGGGGTCGGCAAGACGTTCGGATCGGGGACGGTGGCGCTCGCCGGCCTCGATCTCGATATCCGCGGCGGCGAATTCCTGTCGCTGCTCGGGCCGTCCGGCTGCGGCAAGTCCACGGCCTTGCGCATCGTTGCGGGCTTGAGCGAACCGACCAGCGGCACCGTCACCTGGCGCGATCCGGACGCGCGCAAGGGCTTAGGCTTCGTGTTCCAGGAGCCGACGCTGATGCCCTGGGCCACGGTGTTCAACAACGTGTACCTGCCGCTGAAGCTTGCCGGCGAAAGCCGCACCGCCGTTCAGGCGCGGGTGACGGGAACGCTGTCGCGGGTCGGCCTCGCCGATTTTGCCGACGCCTATCCGCGCGAGCTCTCCGGCGGCATGCGGATGCGGGTGTCGATCGCCCGCGCGCTGGTCACCGCGCCGCGCATTCTCCTGATGGACGAGCCGTTCGCGGCGCTCGACGAGATCACCCGCTTCAAGCTCAACGACGATCTCGTCGCGCTCTGGCGCGAGCTGAAGATGACGGTGGTGTTCGTCACTCATTCGGTGTTCGAGTCGGTCTATCTCTCCAACCGCATCGTCGTGATGACCGGCCGCCCCGGCCGGGTGTCGAGCGAGCTTATAATCGACGCGCCGGGCCGTGACGCGCAATTCCGCACCTCGGCGGAGTATGCCGCCTATTGCCGTGTTGCTTCCGAGGCGCTGGCGAAGGCGATGCAGCCGCGCGCGGGAGCCGCGGCATGAACGAGCGCGCGCTTCGCTTTCTCGCCCCGGCCGGCGTGCTCGTGCTGCTGCTGCTCGTCTGGGACCTGATCGTCCGCATCAACGCCATCCCGCCCTATATCCTGCCGGGGCCGGGACTGGTGCTGTCGACGCTCGTTTCGGACTGGGCAATCCTCTGGTCGTCGCTGCTCGCGACGCTCGGAACCACGGTGGAGGGTTTCGCGCTCGCCGCGGTCGGCGGTGTGGGGCTTGCGATCCTGTTCAACCAGTCACGGCTGATCGAGCACTCGCTTTATCCCTACGCGGTGATCCTGCAGGTGACGCCGGTGGTGGCGATCGCGCCGCTCTTGCTGATCTATCTGCCGCAGCAGGCCGCGGTGCTGGCCTGCGCCTGGATCGTCGCGTTCTTCCCGGTGCTCGCCAACACCACGCTCGGGCTGAACTCGGTCGACCACAACCTTGCCGACCTGTTCCGCATGTATGGCGCCTCGCGCCGGCAGGTGCTGTGGGAGCTGAAGCTGCCGGCCGCGCTGCCGCATATGCTGGCGGGCCTGAAGATCGCCGGCGGGCTTGCGCTGATCGGCGCGGTGGTGGCCGAGATCGCCGCGGGCTCGGCCGGCGCCGGCTCGGGGCTCGCCTATCGCATCGCCGAATCCGGCTACCGGCTCAACATCCCGCGGATGTTTGCCGCGTTGCTGCTGCTTTCGCTCGCCGGCATTGCAATCTTCGCGCTGCTGTCGGCGCTGACACATCTCGCGCTGCGCCGCTGGCACGAGAGCGCCATCACCCGCGAGAGCTGACGACGACGGAGCTCAGGTCGTCAGCTTCATCGATTCCGCGATTTTCACCGCAAGCACCCAGGCGATCGCCAGCGTGGCGAAATAGCATGCCAGGAAGACCGGCAGGCTGATCGGATCGCCCCACATGTTCGAGACCACGGCCCCGATGCCGACGTCGATCACGTCGCCGATGATCATCAAGACGACATAGATGGCCAGGACCCACATGGTCGCCCTCCGTTGTGTCGTCGCCCTGCGTCATCCTTGGCATGGCGCCCGGCATGCGGCAATCCGCCACACAGGGCGCCAGGCCCCTGAACGCGATTAAGTTTTCGTAATGCTTGGGAGCCCAAGGCAACCAATGAGGCAACTTATAAGCCAGCCGAATGAGCCAGCAAAATCAGCCGGCCAGCAGCCGCACCGCGATCCCGAGCGCGGCCATCACGGCGACCACCTCGATCAGCCCGCGGTGAAACCGGAACGCCAGCACGCCGGCAATCACCGCCAGCGCCAGCGTTTTCAGGTCGATGCCGAGCGGATCGAAGGCATACCAGCGCAGGAAGCCGGTGTGGCGCTCGGTCACCTGTCCGAACAGGACGTGGAGCGCGAACCAGACCGTGAGATTGAGGATGACGCCGACCACGGCGGCGGTGATCGCCGCGAGCGCGCCCGACAGCAGCCGGTTGGCCCGCAGCTGCTCGACGAACGGCGCGCCGACGAACACCCAGAGCATCGACGGGGTGAACGTGACCCAGGTCGTCATCGCCGCGGCGATGATCCCGGCGATCACCGGCGAGAACGGCGCGGCGTCGCGGAAGCCCGCGAGGAAGCCGACGAATTGCGTGACGAGAATGAGCGGCCCCGGCGTGGTCTCGGCGAGGCCCAGCCCGTCCACCATCTCCGGCGCGGTCATCCAGTGATGCGTCTCGACCGCCTGCTGCGCCATATAGGCGAGCAGCGCATAGGCCCCGCCGAAGCTGACCACCGCAAGCTTCGAGAAGAACAGGCCGACGCTGACCAGCACGTGATGGGAGCCCAGCACGGCGATCGCCAGGGCAACCGGTGCCCACCAGGCAGCGAGCCCGATGACCGCGGCCGTTCCGGCCCGCCGCCAGCGGTCGGGCACCGGCGGCGCGAGTGTGCCGACGTCGTCCTTGAGGCCCATCTGCGCCGGTGACGATCGTGCCACAAGGAAGCCCGTCAGCGCCGCGGCGATGACGATGATCGGGAATGGCAGGGCGAAGAAGAAGATGCCGACGAACGCCGCGCCTGCGATGCCGAGCAGCACCGATGTCTTCAATGCGCGCTTGCCGATGCGGATCAGCGCCTCGACGACGATCACCAGCACCGCCGCCTTGATGCCGAACAGCGCGCCGTCAATGAGCGGGATGCCGCGGCCGAGCGCGTAGAGCAGGCTCAGGCCGAGCATGACGAGCGCGCCGGGCAGCACGAACAAGATGCCGGCCGTGAGCCCGCCGCGGACGCCGTGCAGCAGCCAGCCGATATAGGTCGCGAGCTTCTGCGCCTCCGGCCCCGGCGTCAGCATGCTGAAGTTGAGCGCATGCAGGAAGCGCGGCTCGTCGATCCACTTCTTCTCGTCGACCAGCACGCGATGCATCATCGCGATCTGTCCGGCCGGCCCGCCGAACGACAGGCAGCCGATCTTGAACCAGACCTTGAAGGCCTCGCCGAAGGTTGGCGATGCGGTCCCGGCCGGTGCGCTTTGCTCGACTGTCGTCATCTGAAGGTGCCAGAAGACAGTATGGGAGACAGCATGGGTCCCCTCCGCTGACGAAGGAGACGGTGCTTGGGCTCGCAAGCCTTGGAAGGAGCGGGGCGACCGCCGCAGGCCCCGCTTGACGAATGCTAGTTCAACGTATCGGCACGATCAACGACAATCCCGCGATCAGCAGCAACGACAGCACGATCTTGCGGAACGCCGCGTCGTTGAGCTTTCCATAGAGTTTGAGCCCGACCCAGATGCCGGCAGCGAGCGCGGGCAGCGCGAACGCGTATAGCTTGAGTGTCTCGCTGCTGTAGGCGCCGGCCACGGCGAGCCAGACCGCGCTCATCAGGAAGGTCGAGAACATCACCGGCTGAAACACCGCGCGCTGTGCGTCCTTGGCGCCGCCGCGCACCTGGCTCCAGACCGTCACCGCGATGCCGCCGAGGCCGGTCAGCCCGCCGATCAGGCCGTTGGCCACGCCGACCCCGAACTCGCGCGCAACGCCGCCCTCAACCACCTTCAACGCCGGCCGGATCAGGCCGTAGAGGCTGAAGGCCACCAGCAGAATTCCGATGGCGAGGCGAAGCGTGTTCTGGTCCACCGTCTTGAGCATGGCGGTGCCGGCCGGAACGCCGAGCGCGCTGCCGATGATGAACGGCGTCACCGCCTTCCAGTCGATGGACTTGCGCACCCGCCAGATGCCGGAGCCCTGCGTGACGAGACCACACAGCACGATGAGCAGGGCGTTCTGATCGGGCGCGATGATGTGCAGCCAGACGCCGGACACCACCAGGCCCATGGCAAAGCCCGACAGGCCCGACGTCAGCCCGCCGAGAAAGGCCGCCAGAAGAAAAAGTGAGAGACTCAACGAATCCATAGCGATCGCTCCCAAAGCGAAAGGGCGCAGCGCTTGGATGAATGGCATCTGACGGGGAGGCGGCATGATCCCCGGAATTGCGAAGGCTTCAGATATAGCCCGTAAACGTCATCGGTCCCCTCCGCGTACGAAGGAGACGGTGCTTGGGCTCGCAAGCCTTGGGAGAGCGGGGCGACCGCCACAGGCCCCGCATGACCAAACCTGTATCACATGCCGCAGGCAACGGGAATAGACGCTCGCCAGCGCTCCGCCGCTCCAGTAATTTGGGTTCCGATGGCCAACCAGATTGACCTGACAGGAAGGACCGCGGTGGTGACCGGCGGCGCGCAAGGCATCGGCCGCGCGATCGTCGACCGGTTGCTCGATTCCGGTGCGGCGGTCGCCATCTGGGACCGTGACGCGACGCTTGCGGCGAAAACCGCCGCCGAACTGCGGCGCAACCGGCGTGTCGAAGCCCATCCGGTGGACGTGACGGCGCCCGCCGAGATCGAACGCGCCCGCGACGCGACGGTGACATCGTTCGGCCGCATCGACATCCTGGTCAACAACGCCGGCATCTCCGGGCCGAACGCTCCGGTCGCCGAATATCCGCCGGAGGCCTGGTCGCAGGTGATGCGCGTCAATCTCGACGGGCCGTTCCTGTGCTGCCGCGCGGTCGTGCCGCTGATGATCGCGCAGAACTACGGCCGCATCGTCAACATCGCCTCGATCGCCGGCAAGGAGGGCAATCCGAACGCCGCCGCCTATTCGGCGTCGAAGGCGGGCGTCATCGCGCTGACCAAATCGCTCGGCAAGGAGCTCGCCGGCTACGACGTCGCGGTGAACTGCATCACGCCGGCCGCGGCCAGGACCGCGATCTTCGGCCAGATGACCGAGCAACACATCAATTACATGCTGTCCAAGATCCCCCGCGCGCGCTTCGTCGAGGTCGAGGAGATCGCCTCGCTCGCCGCGTTCTGCGCCTCCGCCGAATGCTCGTTCTCGACCGGCGCGGTGTTCGACATCTCCGGCGGGCGGGCGACGTATTGACCGATCCCGCCCACGAGCAGCGCCGCCAGCGGCTGATCGGTATCGGCCTGATGTGCGGCGCGGTCGCCGACTTTGCCGTGCTCGACGCCATGGCGAAGTATCTCGGCACCCACATGGACACCCTGCAGGTGGTCGCCGTGCGCTACGCCTCGGCGTTCCTGCTGACGTTCCTGGTCTCCAATCCGATCATCCGCCCCGGTCTCCTGCGCACCGGCAAGCCGCTGCTTCAGGTCGGCCGCTCGGCGCTGCTGCTCGGCTCCACCGTGTTTAACTTCATGGCGTTCCGCTACTTGCAGCTCGACGAGGCGCTGGCGATCCTGTTCTCGACGCCGTTCATGGTGGCGATCCTCGCCGGCCCCATGCTCGGCGAGTGGGTCGGCTTAAGGCGCTGGCTCGCCATCGGCGTGGGCTTTCTTGGCGTGCTGGTGGTGGTGCGGCCGGGGCTGGGGGGCTTGCAATGGGCGGCGCTGCTGTCGTTCGGCAGCGCGGTCTGCTACGCCTTCTACAGCATCACCACGCGGATGCTGGCGCGCACCGACTCCAGTGAAACCACCTTGTTCTATTCCAACATGCTCGGGGCGGCGATCATGCTGCCGATCCTGCCGTTCGTCTGGACCCCGCCGCGCTCGATCCTCGACGGCATCCTGATGGTGGCGCTCGGCGTGTTCGGCGCCTTCGGCCACTTCCTGCTGATCTCGGCCCACCGCCATGCGCCGGCGTCGGTGCTGTCGCCCTTCATGTACACCCAGCTCGTGTGGGCCACGACCGCCGGCTTCCTGGTGTTCGGCGACGTGCCGAGCCGCTGGACGCTCGCCGGCGCCGCCATCGTCGTCGGCTCCGGGCTTTATCTCCTGCACCGCGAGCGCAAGGTGCACGGTAAGCTGTAAGCCACCGTTGCCGGGAACGAGCCCGGTTGACAAAATAGCCCCGCCCCGCCTGATACCGGCCAAACCTTGGGTTTCCCAAGGAACGCACCAAGGAATACCAAGGAACATCCGAGGAACCGCTCAATGCTGGACAAAGCCCAAAATAAAGGTCCGGACAAAACCGCCGTCAACGACGACATTGGCGAAGAGACCCGGCTCAAGCTGTTCGAGACCCAGGTCGTCATCCGCGAGGCCGAGCAGCGCGCCTATGACCTCTTTCTGCAGAACCTGGTGAAGGGCACGAGCCACCTGTCGCTCGGCCAGGAGGCGGTGGCCGCGGGCTTCGCCGTCGCCATGCAGAAGGGCGATCTGACCTTCTGCACCTACCGAGGCCATGCCCACACCTTGGCCCGCGGCGTGCCGGTGGAGCAGGTGCTGGGCGAGCTGATGCAGCGCGACAACGGGCTGATGCGCGGCAAGGGCGGCTCGATGCATCTGACCTCCGAGGAGCACGGCGTGATGGGCTCCTACGCCATCATCGGCGCACACCTGCCGATCGCCTGCGGCGCGGCCTGGCGGGCGCAGTACAAGGGCCACAAGGACGTGTCGGTCTGCTTCTTCGGCGACGGCACCACCAACATCGGCGCGTTCCACGAGGCGCTGAACTTCGCCGTGGTGTGGAAGCTGCCGGTGATCTTCGTGTGCGAGAACAACCTCTACATGGAGTACACGCCCATTGCTGACGTCACTGCCGTTCCGAGCCCGGCCGGTGACCGCGCCGCGGCTTATGGCCTGCCCAAGATCGTGATCGACGGCAACGACGCCGACGTGGTCTACCGCGAGGCGATCAAGGCGTTCGACAAGGCACGAAGTGGGGGAGGCCCGTCGCTGATCGAGTGCCTGACCTACCGCCACAGCGGCCATTCGCGCGCCGACCCCGCCAAGTACCGCCCCGAGGGCGAGCTCGAGCGCTGGAAGGAGCGCGACCCGATCAAGATCTACAAGGAGCGGCTGAAGCAGTTCGGCATCGGCGACGCGCAGATCGACACGATCGTCACCGACGTGAAGAAGACCGTCGATGACGCGACCGAGAAGTGCAAAGCCGCGCCCAATCCGCCGATGGATATCCTGACCACCGACGTCTACGCCGATGGAGGCTACGCATGGCGGAACTGACCTATCGCGATGCGGTGATCCGCGGCATCGCCCAGGAGATGAAACGCGACGAGGACGTCGTGTTCCTCGGCGAGGATATTGCGAAGGCGGGCGGCGTGTTCAAGGCGACCGTCGGCCTCTATGAGCAGTTCGGCCCGCTGCGCGTGCGCGACACGCCGATCTCCGAGCAGGCCATTCTCGGCGCGGCGATGGGCGCGGCGATGACCGGCTTGAAGCCGATCGCCGAGATCATGTTCTCGGACTTCTTCGCGGTGTGCTTCGACTACATCGCCAACGAATTCCCGAAGAGCCGCTATATGAGCAACGGGCAGACCAAGTGCCCGCTGGTGGTGCGCACCGGCAACGGCGCAGGCTCGCGCTTCGGCGCGCAGCACAGCCAGAGCGTCGAGAACTGGTGCATGATGATCCCGGGGCTCAAGGTCGTGGCGCCCTCGAGCCCGGTCGACGTGATCGGGCTGCTTGCGGCTTCGGTGCGCGATCCCGACCCGGTCATTTTCCTCGAGCACAAGTCGCTCTATGCGACCAAGGGCGAGGTGCCGGACGGCGAGATCGTCGACAAGCTCGGCACCGCGAAGATCCTGCGGCCCGGCAAGGACGCGACCATCCTCGCGCTCGCCTTGATGGTGCCGCGCGCGCTCGCCGCGGCCGAAAAGCTCGCCGCCGAGCACGGCATCGACTGCGAGGTGATCGACGTGCGCTCGCTCGTGCCGCTCGACACCCAGACCATCCTCGGCTCGGTCGCCAAGACCCACCGTGCGTTCTCGGTCGAAGAGAACCCGCGGCTGTGCGGCTGGGGCGCCGAGATCATGTCGATCATCGCCGACGAGGCGTTCTACGATCTCGACGGCCCGCTGGTGCGGATCACCACGCCGCATTGCCCGCTGCCGGCCGCCGACATCCTGGAGGACGCGATCCTGCCGACGGTGGACCGCATCGTCGACCGGGTGCGCAAGACGTTGAACAGCTAGCCCCGCTGTCATTCCGGGGCGCGCCGCAGGCGCGAACCCGGAATCCAGCGGCAAAGACAATATGTATGTCTGGATTCCGGGTTCCGGCCTTCGGCCGGCCCCGGAATGACGGAGGAGAGAACAATGGCCGCCTACGACAATCTGCTCGCAAACGTCCCGACCGACCTCTGGATCGGCGGCAAATGGAAGAAATCGTCCGACAATTCCCGCTTCGACGTGATCGATCCCGCGACCGAGCAGAAGATCGCCTCGGTCGCCAGCGCCTCGACCGACGACGCCAAAGCCGCGCTCGACGCGGCGCAGGCCGCGTTTCCCGCCTGGGCCGCGAAGAAGCCGCGTGAGCGGAGCGAAATCCTCCGCAAGGCCTACGAGCTGATCATGCGCGACGCCGAACGGCTCGCCAAGCTCATCACCATCGAGAACGGCAAGGCGTTGTCGGACTCGCGCGGCGAGGTGGCCTACGCCGCCGAGTTCTTCCGCTGGTACGCGGAGGAGGGCGTGCGCAATCTCGGCCAGAACGGCATCGCGCCGGCCTCGGGCGCGCGCATCTTCGTGCACCACAAGCCGGCCGGCATCGCCGTCCTGGTGACGCCGTGGAATTTCCCGGCGGCGATGGCGACCCGCAAGATCGGCCCGGCGCTTGCCGCCGGCTGCCCGGTGGTGCTGAAGCCCGCCTCCGAGACGCCGCTCACCATGCTGGCGCTGATGCCCATTCTTGAAGAGGCCGGCGTCCCCGCCGGCGTTGTCAACGTCATCCCGTCGCGCCGTTCCGGCCCGGTGGTCGATGCCATGCTGCACGACCCGCGCGTGCGTGTCGTCTCGTTCACCGGCTCGACCGAAGTCGGCCGCAAGCTCCTGCACAGCGCCGCCGATCAGGTGCTCAAGACCGCGATGGAATTGGGCGGCAACGCGCCGTTCATCGTGTTCGAGGACGCCGACATCGACGCCGCGATCGACGGGGCGATGATCGCCAAGATGCGCAACATGGGCGAGGCCTGCACCGCGGCCAACCGCTTCTACGTGCATGAGAAGGTGTCCGAGGAGTTCTCGAAAAAGCTCACCGCCAAGATGGGCTCGCTGAAGATGGGCAACGGCCTCGACGACGGCGTCGCCTTGGGACCGCTGGTCAACGCCGAGGGCCGCGACAAGGTCGTCGAGCTCGTCGACGACGCGGTCAGCAAGGGCGCGAAAATTCTCGTCGGCGGCAAGCAGCCCGAGGGCACCGGCTACTTCTACCCGGCGACCGTTCTCTCCAACGTGCCGGACGGCGCCAAGATGCTGAACGAGGAGATCTTCGGCCCGGTCGCCTCGCTGCAGACCTTCAAGGACGAAGCGGAGGTGATCCGTCGCGCCAACGACACCGAATACGGCCTGGTCGCCTACCTCTATACCAAGGACCTCGGCCGCGGCATGCGCGTCTCCGAGAAGCTCGACTTCGGCATGATCGGCCTCAACCGCGGCCTCGTCTCCGACCCGGCCGCGCCGTTCGGCGGCATGAAGCAGTCCGGTGTCGGCCGCGAGGGCGCGCATGAGGGGCTGATGGAGTTCCTGGAGACGCAGTACATCTCGGTGAGCTGGTAACCGGGCCGCAACATACACCGCTGTCATCGCCGGGCTTGACCCGGCGATCCCGATAAGGCGGGCAGCGGTGTGCCAATGGAATCGAGATCACCGGGACTCGCGCTACGCGCGGCCCGGTGATGACGGTGGAGAGGGAAGAGAGTGGACGTATTGATGCCGCAGCTCGGCGAGACCGTCGCCGAGGGCAAGATCACCAAGTGGTTCGTCACGCCTGGGGCGGCCGTCAAGCCGGGCGACAACCTGTTCGAGATCGAGACCGACAAGGTGTCGATGGAGGTGCCGTCGATCACCGCCGGCACGCTCGCCGAGATCCGGGTGCAGGCCGGTGACGTCGCGCCGGTCGGCGCGGTGGTCGCGATCATCGCCGGTGAGGGCGGCGCGGCCGCAAGCGCACCGGCTGCGAAACCCGCGGCGTCCGCTCCGCCACCAGCTGCCTCCAAGCCAGCACCGGCTGCTCCATCGTTCGTCCCCGCGAAAGCGGGGACCCAGGGCCCCGCACCGGGTTCTGCGGCTCGCGCCAATTTCGCCTACGACAACCTCGACCCCTTCTTCGAGGTCCG
Organism: Xanthobacteraceae bacterium; assembly: GCA_019746355.1. Next base: position 44,863 of record JAIESC010000253.1, read on the forward strand.
CACGCCCTCGCGCAACTTCGGTCCGGGCCGGACCTCCGGCGGCACGCACGTCACGCCGCTCGCGCGTCGTCTCGCCGGCGAGAACGGCATCGATCTCTCCCGCATTTCCGGCTCCGGCCCGCGCGGCCGCATCGTCGCAGCCGACGTCGAGAAGGCGATCGGCAGCGGCGCGGGACGCGCCGCACCCGCCATCGCCGCCGGTATGTCCGCCGATCAGGTCAAGTCGCTCTACCAGGGCGTCGAGTTCGAGGAAGTCCCACTCGACGGCATGCGCCGCACCATCGCCACGCGCCTGGTCGAGGCCAAGCAGACCATCCCGCACTTCTATCTCACCGCCGACGTGACCATGGACGCGCTCATGCGGCTCCGCGAGGAAGCCAATGCCGGCGCGCCGAAGGCGGGCGAGGCCGCGTCCTACAAGCTCTCGGTCAACGACTTCGTCATCAAGGCGCTGGCGCTCGCGCTGCAGCGCGTGCCCGCGGCCAATGCGGTGTGGGCCGGCGACCGCATCCTGCGCTTCAGGAGCTCCGACGTCGGCGTCGCCGTGGCGCTCGACGGCGGCCTGCTCACGCCGGTGATCCGCAACGCCGAGGCGAAATCCCTGTCGGCGATCTCCAACGAGATGAAGGAGCTCGCCGGCCGCGCCAAGGACAAGAAGCTGAAGCCCGCCGAATACCAGGGCGGCGCCGCGGCGATCTCCAATCTCGGCATGTACGGCGTCCGCGAGTTCGCCGCGATCATCAACCCGCCGCACGCGACGATCCTCGCGGTCGGCGCCTCGCAGCGCCGGCCGGTCGAGGCCGACGACGGCTCGGTGAAGTTCGTCAGCCAGATGACGGTGACGCTGTCCTGCGACCATCGCGTCGTCGACGGCGCGCTCGGCGCCGAATTGCTCGCGGCGTTCAAGGCGCTGATCGAGAACCCGGTGATGATGCTCGTCTAGCCCGGGCGTCGGGCAGGCTGCCGAAAAAGCCTCGGGCGTTCCGGCCGGCGCCGTGGGCACGTCCACGCGTGTCCTTGACGCAACATGAGCGCAGTTCCTGAACCAGGAACGCAGGAAATCCCCGATGTTATCTGGATTCTCGGCCGGCCAACCTGTAGGCGTGCCGGGTACTATCGTATTGTGGAGGTTCGAGCGGGGCCATGATCAGAGGGGGCCGGGTATGAAAATGCGTTTTGCGATGATGAGCGCGGCTGCTGCGGCCGTTTCGTCGGTTGCGTTGCTGTCCGTGGCCTTCACGCTGGCCCATGCCCAGCCGGCGAAGAAGGTGAACACGAGCGTGGGGGCGAGGACCGCTGCCTGCAAAAAGGATTGCAGCTCCGGCAACCTCCACGGAATATACCGGGCCTACGGCGCACACGACCCGCAGCTCAAATCCCCCGAGTCGCGGAAGCTCTACAACGAATGTGTCCGATTGTGCCTTGACCCGTTGCCGACCACTTATGTCCAGAGGTCCATCATCGAGTCCGGCGGTTCGTGGTTTGGACAGACCAAGGCGGACTGCCTGGGTTGCCACGCCTCAGGTAAGCCGAAAAGAAATTGGCCCGGCATCAATACGGTTCCGGATGCTCTCAAGCGGGAGAACATCACGAACTGACGACAGGGCATTGTTTGACGCTCAAAAGCCGGCAAAGGCGTTGCGCGGCCGCCGAACGTCAGCATTGACGCTCCGTTAAGCAAATTGCTTGCATTGTCGCGGCCATGAGTGGTCGCGTGCGTTTGTATCTTGTCGGCGTGGTCATGCTCTTGGCCTTGGGTGCCTGTGTGCACACCGAGGGCAACAACATCGCCTTGCAGGATCAATCCGCAACGTCATCGCCGAGGCTCGCCGGCGTTGCCACGCCGCCGGTCGAGGTGCGCGATCTCGACAGCTACGCCGCCATGGACAACGAGCCGACCGGCTCGATCGCTCCGGCTGCGCGCATCCCCGAGGTGCCCGCGCCGTTCCGCAAGGCCCACAAGCACATCTATCTCTTGCTCGGCGGACTTCAGGGCCGGGACGGCTGGGTGACGAGCGCCGGCATGTACGGGCTGCGCGCGTCGCTCGCCGGGCTGCCCGACGTGACGATCACCACCTACGACTGGCCCTCCTACAAGCGGGTGGCCGCGGACATCGCGAAGCTGCCGAAGGACGACATCGTGATCGTCGTCGGCTATTCCGGCGGCGGCGCGAAGGCGACCTGGCTCGCCAACATGCCGTCGAAGCCGCAGATCGATCTGATGATCATGTACGATCCGAGCCCGCCCTGGGGCATGATGGTCATCGGCCCGAACGTCAAGCGGGCGATCTGCTACTGCAACATGACGCCTGCGTTCTTCGGCCTGGGCGGCGGCATGCTGCGCGGCCGCGACACCCACGTCGAGATCGTCAAGATTTATGAGCAGCACATGCTGGTTCAGGTCAACCAGACGCTGCACGCGCGCACGATCGACGAAGTGAGGAAGGTCACCAAGGACGGCGGTCCGGTGGATCTTCCGCGCGCCGCGGAAGCGCGAACGCCCGGTTAGCTTCACCCGCGTCGCGGCCGGCGCGCGCTTCGGCTGAAAGCAAGGCAAACTTAATCCGCTGTTGCAGTTCGCGCATGGCGCACGGGTGGTGCGCTGAGCAGCGAAGACCGGTTGGCTGGGATCGATGCTCTCTCCGTTCGTCCCCGCGCGGGAGCCGGGGCCGGAGACCAAGTGCTTGCATGGGGCCCGGATTCCAGCTCGCGGGAATGAACGGATCGAATTCCGTCTGTTCTACGCAATGAAAAGCCGGGTGGTTCACGGATGCAGCAGTTTATCGAGGATCGGATTCATCATTTCTTAAAATGCGCCATACTAATCTGTTATGCGGGACTTCCTCATTTGCGCGTTAAAAAGGCCGACCCATGCGGCAGTTGGTGTCTGGTGTGCCCGCCGATGTCCTGTTCGCCGAGGCCCAGGCCGCGCGGCGCCATGACGCGGCGTCTGTCCTCAGCATCACCGGGCGCTACTCGTTCAAGAACTGGTACGACCAGCAGGGCAAGCTCCGCGAATTTTCCTGCCGCCTGACCGGAATTACACCGCATGAGATGGCGCTGATCGTCCCCGTGATGGGGCGAACAGGCGCGGACATCACGGTGGCATGCGAGGAGTTCGGGCAGTTGGAGGGAACCGTCGGCCGTCCCACCGGCATGGGCTTCGCGATGAAGATCAAGGCGACCGACGAGGAGCGCGCCAGACTCGCGGATAAGATCGCCTGGCACGAGAAGTTTCAGAAGAAAGAGACGGTCGACAACCGCAAGCACAAGCGCATCGTGCCGGCCAATCCGCTGTCCAGCCTCATTCTCGCCGATGGCAGCCGGCTGCGATGCTTTGTCATCGACATGTCGGCTTCGGGGGTTGCGGTGTCCGCCGACATCATGCCCGAGCTCCGGATGCCGCTTGCGGTCGGCAAGGTCGTGGGCCGCATCGTGCGCCACCTGCCCGGCGGCTTTGCGGTCGAGTTTGTCGAAAAGCAGGACATGCGCGCGCTCGAGCGGATGATCATTCAACCGACTCTTTAGAGCGGCGAACGGCCGGGGTGGGCACCAGCTTTCCGAAAAGGACTGCGCTCCAGCTTAGGAGTGTAGGGCGGGCCAAGGCGCGCAGCAGCGCGTTCACGCGCGTCTTCGAGGCGCTATGGCCGGGCCCACGCTTTCTTGCTCGACGCGAGAGCGTGGGCACGCCGCTTTCGCGGTTTTGCCCACCCGCGCGCTCGCTAATAGAGCACGCGCGGCAGCCACAGCGCCAGCGACGGCACGAAGATCAAGAGCGCCACCAGCACGAAATCCGCCGCCAGGAACGGCAGCGTGCCGAGGTAGATCCGCATCACCGGAATCTCCGGATGCTGCGCCTGGATCACGAACACGGTCATGCCGGTCGGCGGGCTGATCAGGCCGATCGTGCACATGACGGTCACGAAAATGCCGAACCAGATGCCGTCGTAGCCGATGCTGTTGATCAGCGGCAGGGTGACCGGCACGGTGATGAGAATGGTGCTCACCTCGTCGAGGAAGGTGCCGAGCACCACGTAAAGCGCCATCACCGCCATGATGATCCAGAACGGCGTGAGCCCGGCGACTTGCGTCCACTTCGTCAACTCGTTCGGAAACTGGGTGAGCACGATGAAGCGCGAAAACACGAAGGCGCCCACGACGATGAAGAAGATCGCGGCGGTGGTGTAGACCGTCTCGAGCAGGCATTCGAGGAGGCCGCGCCACCCCATCGCGCCGGTGGCAAACGCGATCACGATCGCCGCGAACGCCGCCATCGCCGCCGCCTCCGTCGGCGAGAACCAGCCGAGATAGATGCCGAACACCGCAAAGAAGAACAGCACGCCGAGCTTCCACATGCCGAGCGAGGCGGAGAGCCGCACGCGAAGCGGCATCGGCTCCACCTTCGGGATCCAGTGCGGCCGGATGGCAGCTACGATCCACACCGCCGCGACATAGAGGCCGGCGAGCACAAAGCCCGGGATGAACGCCGCCGCGTAGAGCTTGATCAGCGACTGCTCGGCGACGATCGCATAGATCGCGATCAGCACCGAGGGCGGGATCAGCACGTCGAGCGTGCCGGCCGAGGCCACCGCGCCCGCCGCGAATGCCGGGTTGTAGCCGTGCCGCTGCATCTCCGGGATCGCCACCCGCGAGAACGTCGCCGCCGTCGCGATCGAGGAGCCGCAGATCGCGCCGAACAGCGCGCAGGCGCCGATCGTGGCGTTGGCGAGCGCGCCGCGGATGCCGGAGAACACCGCGTTGCAGGCCTGGAACAGCTCGGTCGCCATGTTGCCGCGCGCGGCGACCGCGCCCATCAGGATGAACAGCGGAATGACCGACAGCGAATAGGCGCTGGCAAGCGTATACGGCACCGAGCCGAACATGGTCAGCGCCCGTGGCCAGCCGTCGATCGCGGCGTAGCCGATCAGGCCGGACGTGGCCAGCGCAACCGCAATGGGCACGCGCAGGAAAATGAGCACCAGCAGCAGGGCGACGCCGAGCCCGCCGATCGCGGCGACGCTCATCGCGCGTCCTCGCGCGCGAGCGCCATGACGAGCGCTGCGATGGCAGACGCGATCACGCCGAAGAGGAGCGCAAGCCAGTGCCAGAACCGCGGCAGCGCCAGGTCCGCGGTGACGTCGTTGAATTCGAGGCTGTCGCGCGCCGCGATCAGGCCTTGCCAGGCCATCACCGCGAGCACGACGACGGCCAGCACCGCCGCGGCGCGCTTGAGCGGGGGCACGAGCCGCGGCGCAACGTCGTCGATGGCGTTGACCAGGATGTTCTCGTCGCGCAGGAACACGCACGGCAACGCCAGAAAGAACGTTGCCGCAAGCAGAAGCTCGACCACCTCGTAGACCCCGCGAATCGGCCAGTTCACCACGGCGCGCAGCGTGACGTCGGCCACCGTGATCAGCAGCATTGCGCTCAGGAACGCCGCAGCCATCGCGCCGCAGATGAGCGAGCAGCGGTCGCGCCAGCGCTTCACGGCTTCTGTGTCCCCGGCGTCATCGCAGCAAGCTTCCGGCGCGTTTTTTCCACTCGCACTGAACCATCCGTCGTCATGGTCGGGCTTGTCCCGGCCATCTCGCTTGGGTTGGCACTGTGCTCTCCCAAGCGGGATGCCCGGCACAAGGCCGGGCATGACGTGGATGGGCTGGCGCAAGCCAACTGGAGACCGCTCTAGTTCCAGAAATTCTTCGACGTCGTCGCGTGCTTTTCCGCCAGCGCCTTCATGCTGTTGTAGATCGTGCGTGCCGGCATGCCCTTGCCCTCGAGCTCCTTGAGGTGCTTCTCGGCGACCTCCGCGCCGATCCTGCGGAACTTGGCGTTCTCCTCAGGCGAGAGCTTGATCGCCTCGGCGCCGCCGTCGACCAGGAGCTTCTTGCCGACCACGTCGAGCCCGTCCCAGGCCTCGCCGACCTCCTTCTCCACGCCGGTCATCGACCTGGTCACCAGCGCCTGCAGGTCGGGCGGCAGCTTGTTCCAGAAGTCCTGGTTCATCACCACGGCGAAGCTCGAGATGTAGGAGTACATCTCGGTCGAATACTTCAGGAGGCCGCCCATCTTGAATGCGATGCCGGCGCCGCCGTAATCGATGAACGTGCCGTCGATCGAGCCCTTCTGCAGTTGCTCGACCTGCTCGGTCGCCACCACGCCGACCGGCGTGCCGCCGAGGGCTGCGACGAATTCGCGGATCGTCGGCGAGGCAAACCGCAGCCGCGTGCCCTTCATGTCGTCGGTGGTGCGGATCGGCTTCCTGGTGGTGTGCACGTTGCCGGGCTGGTGCGTCAGCAGCAGCAGCACCTTCACGCCGCGGTGCTCGGCATCGAGATGCTTCGCGCGCAGCTCCGGGTCGTTGAGCGTCTTGGTGCCGATCTCGGCGCTGCCGACGAGGTAGGGCAGGTGCGAAATCTCCGTGAGCGGGAAGCGCCCCGGCGTCGCTCCGTGCAGGAACCAGGACACGTCGGCCTGGCCGGTGCGCGCGAAGTCGTAGTGCTGCTGCATCGGCCCCATCTGCGCGCCCGGGAAGCGCTTGACCACGATGCGGCCGCCGGAATCCTTTTCCAGGCCGTTCGCCCATTTGATCAGCCATTGCGACATCGCGTGCTGATCGCCGACGAAATAGGCGAGCTTCAGCTCGATCGGCTGCGCCGATACGGTGCTGGCGTTGAAAGCCGCTGCGACCGTCAGCCCGACGGTCAGCAAAAGCGATTTCACGGTCACTCTGCATTTCATGGCTGGTCCTCCCCAGGACACGAGAGCGATTTTCAGCAAGCTTGCACGAGTCTATCCACGTCATGGCCGGGCTTGTCCCGGCCATCTCGATTCGGTTGGCACAGTGCCTCCCTGAGCGGGATGCGCGGGACAAGCCCGCGCATGACGGGAAGCGAGCGGGTCAAACCAACTGATTGGACGCCAAGCCTGCCAAAAAAGCCATTGACCGGCAATGCGGTGGGCCGTTGCGCTGGCCCGTCCGGTGGGCCGATAATCGGGAAAAATCACGGGAGGCGGCGTCATGAGCCAGCGGGTCAATCCCAGCGTTGCGAGGCCGGTTCGGTCGGAGCGTGCCGGCATCACCATCCGCCGCGTCGGCGTCAATCTCGGCGCCGAGATCTCCGGCGTGGATCTGCGCCATCCGCTGCCGGATGCGCAGTTTGCCGCGATCGAGTCAGCGCTCACCGAGAACGAGCTGATCATCTTCCGCGACCAGGACATCACCTCGGACCAGTTGATGGCGTTCGGCCGGCGGTTTGGCGAGCTGACGGTGCATCCGTTCGCCCCGAACGAAGGCAGGAACGCGCCGGAGCTGATCAAGTTTCGGAACGACGAGACCACGCCGCCGTTCGGCACCGACGTCTGGCATTCCGACGAGACGTTTCGCGCCGAGCCGCCGATGGCGACCATCCTGCGCGCCACCGACGAGCTGCCGGCGGTCGGCGGCGACACCATGTTTGCCAGCATGTCCGCGGCCTATGACGGCCTGAGCGACCGGATGCAGCAATACATTTCCGGGCTGCATGCCATTCACGACATGAAGCCGTTCCGGCCGCTGTTCGGGCAGAGCCTGGAGGACCGGAAGAAGCTGCAGCAGTTCGAGCTGATGTACCCGCCGCAGCTGCACCCGGTGGTGCGCATCCATCCCGTGTCCGGGCGCAAGGTGCTGTTCGTCAATCCGCAGTTCACGCTCGCCATCGACGGCATGGAGGAGCGCGAGAGCCGCGCGCTGCTCGACACGCTGTTCCACCAGGCGCTGGTCCCCGAATACCAGTTCCGCCACCGCTGGGAGCCGCACACCATTGCGATGTGGGACAACCGCTCGACGCAGCACTACGCGGTGCACGACTACTACCCGCAGCGCCGCTACATGGAGCGCGTCACCATCAAGGGCGGGCCGGTCATCGGCGTTCCGCGCGCCGATCCTGCGAGCATCCGCCGCGCTAAGTATGTGGCGCCGGAAGGCGTCGACGTGCACGGCGGTCACAAGCCGCACTGATGGCGTTGCCCTTGAATCCTCAGGACGCTTTCACGCCGTCTTGTGCCCCATGATTGGCTCGATTTTGTCGAGCGTCTTGCCGAGCGCGCGCTTGGCGGTCTCCACGTCGTAGCGGTTCTGCAGGTTCAGCGAGAGCTGTGCGGACGTGCCGAGCGCCTTGCCGAGACGCAGCGCGGCATGTCCTACGTTGGTGCTCAAAGGCGCGGGTGGGCTTGGGCGGCTCCCGGCAGATCGGCCCGTGCCACCAGTCTACAGTCCTGGCTGGCTTCGAACGGCTGAATCGTACAGGGTGGGTCAGGCGCGACTTGTCCGCCGTAGCGCGCAGCGCGAAGGCGGAAGCGCCGTAACCCACCATCTGGATTCACGAAAAACGTAGCGGTGGGTTACGCGCCTTCGGCGCTAACCCACCCTGCGCGCTCAGGCCAAATCCTACCTCACGCCAGATAGTCGTGAACCACCTTGCCGAGCTCGAGCGTGAGGTCGGCGATGATGTGCGTGCCCGACACGATCTCGAGCACCGGCAGCTCGTTGAGCGGCGCGAGCGCGTGCGAGAACAGCGTGAGCTCGGCCGGCCCGGTCCACGCGCCCTTCAGGTCGACGTTGCTGAGATAATACTCGACCAGCTCGCAGATGCGCGCCGTGCCGTCGACATGCGGAATGATCTTGAGCAGATAGTTGGGCGCGAGCAGCGACGCCTTCACCGCGGCGAGGTCCGCCTCCCGGTGCTTGTAGCCCATCGTGCCGATGGCGATCGGCAGCGATCCGTAATGCAGCCTCCCGACCAGCGTGTCGATCTCCGCCTTCAGCACCGGCTCCGCGAGCTTCTTCGGGAAACCCCACAGCTCGCGCCCGCCGGCGATCGGCGGATGGTCGTTGAGGAACATGCAATGCGAGTAGCCGCCCTTCTTTCCCTTGAACGAGACCGGGATCACCTGTCCGCTCTCGGTGTAGTCGCCGAAGCCGGTCGAGTCCGGCATGCGGATGAACTCGAACTTGACCAGCGGCTCGTCGACCTCGAGCGGCTCGGGCACGAGCTCGCGCAGCTTTTGCGGATCCGTGCGGTAGGTGATGACGAGGAATTCGCGATGATAGAACCGGTAGGGCCCGACCGGATAAGCCGGACTGGTCAGCGGCATCGCGAACGCCCGCTCGCGCACGTCTTGCTGTTTCATTGGTCCGCTCCTGCTGATCGTCAGTTCGTAGGGTGGGCAAATTCTACTGCGTCAAAAACGCCGCCGTTGGTTGTTGCGCCCTCTCCTTGTGGGAGAGGGCTACACTAACTGTGCAGTACATTCGAATGGGTGAGGGGTTACGACCTATCGATGGACCGTCACCCCTCACCCTTTCTTTTCGCTGAGCGGTCGGTGTAGCCCTCTCCCACAAGGAGAGGGCACAACAACAAGCGCCTCGGCTCTTCTGACGCAGTAGAACAAAGCCGCGAAGCGGCGTGCCCACGTCGTCGCGCTGAACAAGTATGCGTGGGCCCGGCGCTCACGCGCCTTGGCCCACCCTACGAACTCCAATGGCGCCACTCCGGCGGTGCGCTCCCTCCCCCTGAAAGGGGGAGGGTAGGGGTGGGGGTCCTGTTCACGGCGTGGGGGTCCGCTTCTTCACGGCGGCACCTTGCTGCTGAAATCAAACGTCCGAACGCCCACCAGCCGCTCCGGCGGCTCGAATATCTCCCCATGTCCGAGGCTCTGCGCGGCGTCGCGATATCCCGCGAGCCAGTGCTCCTCCATCGTCCGCCGCGAGAACTCGTAATCCTTGGCGCTGCCCTCGTAGGTCTTGGCGCGATAGATCAGGTGAACGATGTTGCACACCTTGTCGTTCGCCTCGGCCGCCAGCAGCTTCGTCTCGGGCAGGCCGCGCAACTCCTCGGGCAGCCGCTCGAGCAGCGTCGCAAACGCGGCGCGCAGCTTCTGGGCGTACTTGTACCGGTCGGTTTCCGCCCGCGTGCGGCTCGAGAAGCGGATCTCCTTCGCCCGCACGTCGGCATCGGCCAGATTGTGCGGCAGCTCGCCCTTGGCGCACCACAGATCGATCTGGAACGCGAGCGTGTCGCGCCGTGGCCGGCCGTCGAGCACCCAGAGCAGCGGCGTGTTGGAAACGATGCCGCCGTCCCAGTAATACTCGCCGTCGATTTCGGTGGCCGGAAAACCAGGCGGCAGCGAGCCGCTGGCGATGATATGCGCCGGCGTGATCCGGTGGGTGGTGGTGTCGAAATAGGCGAAATTCCCGCTTCGCACGTTGACCGCGCCGACGCTGAGCCGCATGCCGCCCTCGTTGAGACGGTCGAAGTCGACGAGGCGCTCGAGCGTGGCCTTCAGCGGCGCGACGTCATAGAAGCTGACCGTGTCGGCGCGCTTGACGTCCCACGGCATCGGCATCGGCAACCGCGGCGTGAAGAACGACGGCGCGCCGAACAGCAGGATGTTGAGCGCCCGGATCTGGTTGAGCAGCGAGCGGGCGCGATCGTCCGGAATCGGGATCGATGAAAAATACGGCAGGCCGAGCGGTGACGTGCTGACCGCCTCCCAGAACTCCCGCAGCCGCTCGACCCGCCTTTCCGGCGGATTGCCGGCGATCAGCGCCGAATTGACCGCGCCGATCGAGATGCCGGCGACCCAGTCCGGATGCAGGTTCGCCTCGGCCAGCGCCTGGTAGACGCCGGCCTGATAGGAGCCGAGCGCACCGCCGCCCTGCAGCAGCAGAACGGTCTGCTCGAACCGCGCGTCGGCGCGATGAAGGCGCTTCGGCAGCGTGTGCGATGATGCGTCCATCGTCTCCCCAAGTCGGCCACGTGGAAGCCTGCCACGCGGCGGCGATTGAAGGTTGCCGCGATCGCGGCCGAAGCATTGAATCGATTTGCGCCGGTTTGTTGGTCCCTGCGCTTTATTGCGGCAAATGTGTCAGCCGCGGACGCACCCAAAAGAACCGACCAACACCTTGGAAAAACACCGATTTTTCAGGGTGTGACTTAGCGCACTTCAACATTGGCCCGGCAGCGGTATTGTTGCGAACGACTTCTTTAGTTCCTCCCCCATCCCCTTAGCCGCTGCCCCCCGGGTGGCGGCTTTTTCTTTGCGCTACGGTTTGCGAGGGGCGAAGACTTTCGTAAAATGCGCTGCCAATCGCGGACGCGCGGCAGCCACGGCCCGAAGCCCGTAGTAGCCCCGTAGGAGCCCGCAGTGCGGATGAGCGAAGCGTCATCCGCCACCCCTGATGCTGCGTGCTTGAATGGAAGCACATCCGCGCAACATGCACACCGTCACCGCCGGGCTTGGCCCGGCGGTCCATGCGATGCTGCCCTCGCCACAGCCCGTAGCGGTGAAGCGCCGTAACCCACCATCTGGCCTCGCAAAAGCCTTGGCCGGTGGGTTGCGCGCCTTCGACGCTAACCCACCACGCAATCGAGTGGATGATCATCCAACCGCCTCGTTCAGCGGCCGCTTCGTTGAGTGCGTCTTGAAAGCGGCATTTGATCCTTTCGCTCTTGGCAAGCACGTAGCTCGTAAGCGGATGAGCGAAGCGCAATCCGCCAACTCCGATGCAGCAGAACGGCGGGTTACGCCTTCGGCCAAACCCGCCTTAGGTGCTGCGTGCTGGACCGAGCGCATGGACATTGCTGTGCCTCGCCGCGATGTCGCCGCGCCACATTGCTGTCGCGTTTCTGGGCGACCACCCGCGCATCCCGTCACCCAAGGAAGATGTTGATGCGCCTCGCGCTGCTTTGCGCCTCGATCGCCGTCGTGACCGCGCTGCTGCCCGCGACGGCGGAATGCTCGGCCGCCGGTACGGCCGAAGACCATCCTGCGGTCGAAAACTCCAAAGCGCCCGGCGTGGAACCGGCGCCTGATGCCGCCGCCGGTCGCGCGAGCCCCGCCGCGGCTCCTTCACCCAATCCGTCGCTGTCCCGTGCGGAACTCTGCGATCTCGCCACCGACGTTGCCGCGGCGTACGACCTGCCGGCCGCGTTCTTCGCCAATCTCATTCACCAGGAGAGCGGCTTTCGGCCCCGTGCGGGGAGCCCCGCCGGTGCGCTCGGGATCGCCCAGTTCATGCCGGCCACGGCGTCGTCCCGCGGATTGCAGGATCCGTTCGAACCGGCTGCCGCGCTGAACGCGTCCGGGAAATTCCTGTCCGAGCTCTACGCGCAGTTCGGCAATTTCGGGCTCGCCGCTGCGGCCTACAACGCCGGCCCCAGGCGCGTTCAGGATTGGCTCGCCAAGCGCGGATCGCTGCCGGCCGAGACGCGCAACTACGTTCACCGGATCACCGGCCATCCTGCGGATGCGTGGACCGGATCCGGCAAGGCCGCGCCGCAGATCACGGCCGCGTGGCATTCCGGTTGTCCCGCCGTCGGATCGCCGGCCGGGCCGCAGGTTGCCTCGCTTCAGCCGGGAAGGACCGAGGCCGCGTCGCCGCAAAAAGACAATCCGGGGCCGGAGCGGCTTGCGGTTCGCGCAAGGGAAGGCGGGAGCACGCCGCATCGCCGTGGCCTGCCGCGGCCGAGCGAGTTCATTGTCGGAAAGCCCGTGCCCGCCGCCGTCAAGGCGACCGAAGCTGCCGTGCTGGCCCGGCAAAAGACGAGGCCGGCGCGGGCTGACGAGGTCGGCAGGATACGAAGTCGTTTTGCGGAGCTCCACGGTCCGTCCGCCAGGCCACAGCGAAAAAGCTGATCTGGAGCGTGGGTAGGCTAGGCGCGACTTGTCCGCCGTAGCGCGCAGCGCCGAGGCGGAAGCGCGCCGTGCCGTCGGGACTCGCGCGAACCTGGCCGCTGGTTGCGATCGCATGATCGCCACTCGGGCGGTGTGCTCCCTTTTCCTGAAAGGGGAAGGGCAATCGCGTTTGATGATGCAAGGGGCACGACCTCTCGCTCCCTCCCGCTTGCGGGGGAGGGTTGGGAAGGGGGCTACGGCGAACTCCGGAATCGATGCGGCCCTCCCTGTCCCTCCCTGCAAGCGGGGGAAGGAATGCTGTGGCACCGCCGACCGCGATATCCGACACCGCGCCACGCGCCAAATGCGATGGCCCGTGCCCGGATCTACGCCTGCCATCTGTAATTTATTGCGCGCGCGGTACCGGCGTAACGCCGCCTTTGCGACGACTCAGCTACGCATTTCACACCCTGGGGAGCGGCTTCAGGATCGTCACCCCATCCCCGCGAATTCTGGGGCCGCGACAAATTCGAAAAACGAGCGCGCATGCAGGGGCATCGGGCTCGTGGGCGGCTCCGGTCGTTATCGCCGGCGACTGGAGTCGCCACAACGGCCAATGATTAGGAATGATTAGGAAAGTGCCTGCGCGACAACTGCGGAGGTGCGGCCATGCAGGAAGGACAGCCGGACTTTAGTTTGGCGGAAGCGGTCAGAACTCACATTTTGCAGACTTTGATCCATTGCAGGGGCAATCGGACGGAAGCCGCCAGGCGATTGGGCATCTCGATCCGGTGTCTTTGCGACAAGCTGCGGTGCTATGCAGCGGCCGGAATTGAAATTCCCGGAACTGCCGCGGCGGATGACGACACGGACACTCTTGCGAATTTCGATGGGGCGCGCTGATGCGGGAAAGCACGCTCCTTGCGCACCTGAGCCTCACCGAGGACGCTTTGCGCAGCGAACGTATCCGGATCGCGGACCAGCTGGAATTCATCAGAAAGCTCAAATTGGAAGGTCGCAACCCGAGCACGGCAAGGGAACGGCTGCGGTCGATGAACGACAACCTGTGCTCGCTGGAGCGTCATCGCGAACGGCTCATCGAACAGCTCGGCCTCGTCGCGCACCCGCCATCGCCCACGCATCTCGGGTGTCACACACGGCGCGACTGAGACTGCAACACCGACCCGACTGGATTCCGGGCTCGCACCCGTGATGGGTTTCGCTGCGCGCTCAATCCATCCTACGGCCCTGCCGTCGCGCGCCGGGCACCGCGGCGACAACGCGGCGCGGACGCAGGGCCTACGACCGGGGCGGGACGATCGTCGGGCCGTCCCAGTCCTTTGGAAGAATCTCAAAAAACAAAACCCTGAGCGGCTGCGCCGTTTTGTTCTCGGCGGTGTGGGCGAGATTTCCGGTTTCGAAAAAGTAATCGCCGGCCCGATAGATTGTCGTGTAACCGCCTTCCGTAAAGGCGAGCTCGCCGGAAAGAACAAAGCGAATTCCCGGGCCGACGTGATGATGTGCGCCCAAAAACGCGCCGGGCGCAAAGGTCACCTCGGTCGCCCGCATCTTGTATTTGCCGTTGAGCTCGGTCAGGTGGCCGTAGATCGTCTCTTCGAGCTTGACCGATGGCGTGAGGCCGCGCGCTTCAACGTGGTGCTGGGCCGTTGCACGATCGGCCAGGGCGGCCAGAACAATGACAATCAACAGCGTGAGACGCGTCATCAATCCCTCCGTCGCAATGGCAGCCCGCCGTTCCTCAAGTGTGGCGAGCCGGCAGAAATTCCAGAACGTCGCAAACGGGCGGCAGGCAGACACCGGCCCGGTCATTCGATCACGCGGCCGGCGCGTCCGGCGTGCCGCTGTTGACGAACCCGGCGCTTGCAATGGCCGTTGCAGCGGCCTGCCGGGGCTGCGGCGCAAACGGCGAGGATGCGGCCATCACCGCAGCGCCGCCGACGAGAAATTCCCGCCGCCTCATGGCCGCCTCCGGGCACAGCAGGCGGCATCGTACCGGGCCAGCCGGGGCGGGTGGCAGGGCCGGCGGGACGTCCGGTCCGGGTCGCGGGCGGGCATGGGTTACGGGAGCAGGCCGATCGCCGAGTAGATGCACAGCATCGCGACGATGCTCACCCAGATGAACAGGTAGAGATTCCGGTCGAGGAACGTGTTCTTGTTGTGCATGGGCTACTCCAGACAGCACGTCGCGCCGGAACGAAGCCGCCTGGGAGAGGCGGTGCGGCCAGAAGCCGTGCGCCATTGAACCGCGCGCGGAGCCGCGGCGGTATTATCTCTTGATGTCGCCGCACTACCTTTTGATATAGACCGCCGATACCAAGCTCCAGGTCAGGCCAACCGACCTTCACGCGCGCAACTCGTCTGAGGCCGGCGCGTGCGCCGACCGCACCGCGCCGACTGCACCGCGCCGATCTCATCGCGCCAATCTCATCGCGCCGACCTGTCAGGTGACCGACCGCGCATCCGCGTCGAAGGGAACGACGACATCCGCGCGCGGGTCGCGGCAAAGGCGGCGCGGCGGTGATGTGCCTGAGCGAAGGGATGCCGAGGTGATGAACGCGTTGCGCGACGGCGGCAGCGGCAACTGCGCGTTGCAGACTCTGTCGGTGCATGAGCCACGTGCCGAAATGCAACAACGTCCACAAGAGGTGGGAAAAATCTCCGACGGCGATTGATATCGGTTTTCGATTTCAACTAGTGTCCGTTCCGGAAATGCAGGGGGAATTTGTGCGTCGCATTGCATTGCTTGGACTTGCTGCCGTTGTCTCGTTCACCGCCCATCCGGTCCGCGCGCAGTCGGTGACCGCCGCGCAGGTCGCGAGCGACAGCCACCAGGGCGCTTACATCTGGGTCGATGGCGTCTACGAGCGGGTGGGGCTTCCGACCTATGGTCTCACCGGTTACCGCAGTCTCACCTCCGCGGGCTTCGACGCCGGCCCATCCCAGAGCTTCAACCCGCGCCTTGATGCGGGCGGCGTGCGCGGCGCAATCGGCACGGCCGTTCCGCACAGCAACGTCCGGATCGAGCTTGGCGGCTCATACATGGACGGCGGCAGCACCAACTCCACAGCGCTGGGTCCCTCGCAATCCATTGCCGGAATTCTCATGGACGGCACCATCCTGTCCGGCATGATGCTGCCCTGCATTCCCGGCTCGCTCGATTGCTCGAAGTCGGCGACGCTGCGGACCGAATACCGCGCGTGGTCGTTGAATGCGAAAGCGGCGGCGGACTTCCGGTTGGGTTCGGCCGTCGTCACACCGTCGGTCGCGGTGTTCGGCGGCATCACCCGCGCGGACCAGACGCTGTCCGAGGCCGTTGCGCAGCAAAGCTTCGCCTCGGGAACCTATGCCGCAAGCACGAGCCTGCAATGGCGCGACATCGGCGTTCGCGGCGGGCTGCAGCTCCGCTCATTCGTGACGCCGAGCTTCATCGTCGGATGGAGCGGCTCGGTCGGCGTGGCCGCGCGGAAAATCGAGTTTTCCGGCAGCGACGTCGCAACGTCGAGTAACCCCGCGTTCCTGCTCGCCGGAGCCAGCACCTTGACGCTGCAGGACAGCCGGACCGCGCTGCTCGCCAATGCCGAGGCCAACGTCACCTGGCACCTGACGCAGGCCATAACCCTCAAAGGCTTTGCCGGCCTCAACTACGACCGCGATGTGCCGGGGATTGCCGGCGCGTTCTCGACCGGGACGACGGCCGGCCCGACGCAGCCCGCCTCGCTGTTCTTTGACAGCCGGACCAACCTCTACGCCGGCGGCGGCGTGACCGTGAAGTTTGCCGCCGCGCGGCCGTAGCCGCGATCGCCTGAGCGCGACGGCCTGCCGGCGCAAGGACGCGGTCGCACCGTGCCGCTCGCCGCGCCGGCCTCTGACGTGACCAGCCGAGCAGGCCGGCACGCGCGGTGCCCGCCACAACCGCCTCATGCATGCCGCATCGTTCCGGCAGGCGTCGTGTCGGCTATTGATATCGCGTGTCACGCCGGTTGCGACGCCGGTTGCGCCGGTTCACGCCGGCAACGCTCGCCGCCGTGCCTGGCTGGCCGACGCGGGCCTCGGCGTCCGTGGCGGTCATCACCGCCGCCGGTGCCGCGAGGCCCGACACGACCGCGAGCGCTGCAAGGGCAAAAGCCTTGCGACGCGAAATCGCTTCCGTTTTGAACTTGTCACTCATGACACCTCTCCTGATGTCGAAGCCCGGTCCCAAGGGGACCGCGGCGACCTGTGCATCACTGCACACGCATTTCCGTGGACGAGGGCCGTTGACCGCATGGGCATACGCGGTCGGCAAGCCGCTCGATACTATGCGTAGGTGTAGGTCAGGTTGTCTGTCACGTGTGTTGCGGCCGCTGGCTATGACCCCCGCGAAGATGATGGGTTTCGCTTTTCGCTCAACCCGCCGAACCTGCGACCGCGGCGGGACGATCGTCGGGCTCCGGCGCGGCAAGGCGCTGAACATCAGCCGAGTCCGTAGGATGGGTTCCATCACGGTAGCTGTCCGAGCGATGGCATCTTCTTTCGCCTATGGTCACCGCGAAGATACGGGCGCTGCCGTGCGAGGCAGCGCCCGCTGTTCAAACGCATGCGGTCGTCTGGTTCGACCCTGACCCAAACAAGCGGTCAGTAATCCCAGACGGCCGGTATCCAACGAAAGACGTCGCCGTCGACCGCCACATGTCCGACGGACGGGAACGGCAGGTGAGTGGCGACCAGCAGCTCGCCGCTCGCCGCCAGCTCCTGCAACAGACGGACGCGAACGCGGGCCGCCTCCGCGGGGTCGTGCTCGAAGCCGTTGTGCCAGTCGGGGTTCTCGAACCCGACCGTGAACACGGCGTCGCCGGCGAAGGTCAGCCGGTCGCCGCCGGACGAAAGGCGGACCACGCTGTGGCCGGGGGTGTGGCCGCCGGTGCGAACGACGACCACCCCTGGCGCCACCTCGTGCTTCTCCTCGAACAGCCGGAGCTGGCTGCGGTACTCGCTCAAGAACCGCTGGGCGGTCGCCCGAAGCGCGTCCGGGAATCCATCCGGCATGGAGGTGCGGGAGAAATCGGGCGACGCCCAGAACGCGGCCTCGGCGGCCGCCACGTGGATCCGCAGGTCCGGACGCAGCCGCTCCTTCACGCCGTCGACCAGGAGCCCGCCGATGTGGTCCATGTGCATGTGGGTCAGCACCACGTCGGTCACGGATGAAAGATCGATGCCGGCGGCCTCCAGTCGCCGGACCAACTGCCCGGCCCGCGGCAGGTTCGGGTTCACCCCGAGGCCGGCGTCGACGAGGATGGTCCGGCCGCCGCTGTACACCACGACCACGTTCAGCGGCCAATCGAGCATTTCCGGCGGCAGCAGCATGTCCTCCAGCCAGGCCGCCCGGACGGCCGGGTCGGTGTCGTGTGCCAGCATCCTGGTTGGCAGCGACAGCACCCCATCGCTGATCACCAGCACGTCGATCTCGCCGATCCGCAGCGCGTAGCGCGACGGAACCAGCTCGTCGTGCCGGCCGGGGTGCGGGATGGTGTCCAAGCTCACGTTCACGTTCATGTTCATGTTCATGCTCATGTTGGCCTCCTGCTGACCGTCCGTTTTGCGATGTGTTTCGCTACTCCCGTGTGCGATGGAGACGTAACCATCCGGTGGTCCAGGTCGCGTACATCCCGGGTATAGGATCGATGCGTCCGAAGCGCATGCCAAGTGAAGCACTGCCAAGTGAAGCACTGCCAAGTGAAGCACTGCCAGGTGAAGCACTGCCAGGTGAAGCACTGCGAAGCCCTGCGGAGTTCGCGCCGGCGGTGCTGAGCCAGCAGTCACTCTGCCGGCACGCGTTCCGGTCAACGACATGGCCCGACGACAGGCTCCGCGGCGTGCCCCGCGGTATGCCCGCGGGCCGCATGTCGCGTCTTGCGAAACGATCGCGTGGGCACGGCGCTTTCGCGCCTTTGCCCACCCCGCGCGCTACGGCAACAGCCCGATCGCGGAGTAGATGCAGAGCATCGCGACGATGCTCACCCAAATGAACGGGTAGATGTCGAGGGACGTTTCTTTGTCGTTCATGGGCACTCCGGACACCGTGTCGCGGCGGAAGGAAGACATGTGGGAGCGCCCGCGCGGCGCAACGGCCGCGCGCCTTTCGTGGTCTGCCCGTTGACGAAACCGGCTCGCGCTCGTTCAGCGGCGTCCGGTTTCAGCGGCCGGGGTTACTGGCACGACCGGTCGACCCGCGGGTCGCAGACCGGACCGAAGTAGCTCCCGGACAGGATGCCGCGCTTGTAGTAGGCGCGGGTGGGGTAGGCGTTGGTGTTGTAGTAGATGGCATCGCTGCCGTAGCCGGCGTTGGTATAGCCGGCGTTGGTGTCAGCCGCGTTGATGGCGCGGGCGTTGGCGGCGCGGGCGGCGCGAATGTTGGCGGCGCGGGCGGCGGCAACATTGCTGGTGGCGGCATCGGCGCTGCTATTCCAGGCTCCGAACCAGCCGCCAGGCTGGTACGCGGCCGGGTTCGCCACGGCGTATGCGGCCGCGCGGCGCTCAGCACGGGATTGGTATCCGGGAGCAGCAGCGTATGCTGTGCCGTCGCCGTAGTATCCGGTGCCGATCGCGTATCCGGTTCCGGGCATGTATCGCGCTCCGGCGTATCCGGTTCCGTATCGATACCCGGGAGCGACACCCCATCCATATCCGGTTCCGAGACCAAACCCGGTTCCGAATCCGACTCCGGTTCCGGCCGCGTAGTATCCGGAGGCCGCCCCGTACGGATATCCGGCTCCGAGACCGTATTGGTATCCGTAATTGTCGGCATAGTAGGCGCGGCGCGCCGCGCGCCGTGCCACGCGCCGGTTGACGCCCGCGATGCTCGTGGCGGTCCAGGGACGGCCGATCTCGGCCTTCGCCGTGTCGGTCGAGATCTGCAGCTTGCCCGCCGGCGACAGTTGCAGCGAAACCGGGGCAGCGCACAACAGCGTTGTCCCGGCCAGGATTCCAAGGATGCTCAGCTTGTGCATCGGCTCCTCCTTGTCTGCGGGTTCACAACGGGTGCATTGAACTCCGCGCGGAGCCGCGGCGGTATTATCTCTTGAGGTCGCCGCATTACCTTTTGATATAGGCCGCCGATGCCAGCTCCAGAGATTCAGGCCCGAGCGTCCAGCGCCTGCGTTCGCAGCCGCTTCCGCGCAGGTGCGGTTGAATGTGTTTGCGGCGGTGGAGCGCCGGCTCAATTCGGGCTTGCGGCTGGCAAATATGCGCGCTTGTCACGTTTGTGCTTGTCACGTTCACCCACGCGTCCGACAAAATGTTCGCAAAGGACATCGGTCAGGCCGGCTGGCCTTCACGTGTGGATCATGTCGGACGGTTCGTCGATGGCGCAGGAACACGAGGGGCAATGCCTCGTACGGTCTCGGCGGCCCCGGACTGTTTCCCGAACCGTTGCGGCGCGAGCTGACCGCCGGCGCGCGCGCCTGCTCCAGGGACCACGTCACGAACTGCACGCCCATTTCGCCCAGTCTGGCGAGTATCTCGCGCTCAACGACGGCAGCAGCGTGGTCAGCGGCAGGCGCGGCGTCCGCGTCACGTTCTGAATTCCGCGATAGCCGGGAGCAATGCATTCGCCGCCGGACGCCTCCGCGAGCGGCGTGCAGCAAGACATGCTCTGCAGCGTGAAGCTGAAAATCCATCGCTGTGGTTGAATGTTCGCGTTCGCTTCATTTCAAGATTGCCGCGCGGTGCGGACGGCACGCTGCGCAACTTCGCGGCGGCCGTTGCCGCCGCGCCATTTCACAGGTGGGAGAAGCTATGGGGCGGGTGGTGGAGGCCGTGGCACCTTCACGCTCTACACGAACTGATGGAGGTTACCCCGTGGCCCAAGTCAATGATCTCAGCCGAAGCCTAACCACATTTGATCCGATCTCGACCTTGGTGATGGTCGTCGAGATGAGCCGTATGCGGGAAAGCCGCACGTACGGTTCTGTGCGGGGGGCGCTCAGCAATGAGCGTCCCTACCGCGACCCGAAGGCGAAACCCATCGAGCCGGGGCATGATGGGGTTTCGCTGCGCGCTCAACCCATCCTATGCGGCTCTGACGCTGCTGACTCCCGCCCGCGAGATCGGTTAGCCTTCCCCGCCCGCTCTCGCAGCGGAACGCGCAGAAACTTTCTACCCGGGAATGCGCAGGAGCCGTAGGGCGGATGAGCGAAGCGTAATCCGCCAACTCTGCTGCACCACGATGGCGGGTTACGTCTTCGGCTACCTAACCCGCCCTACGCGACCGATGGAGTGGAATGCTGATTTGGTAATTCAGAACAATCAGGGGGTGGCCATGACTGACGTGCGTCGCATCATCAATCCCAATCGCCGGCGTTTCCTTCTCGGAACCACGACCGGCATCGCCTCGCTCGCACTGGGTCTCCCGCCCGCCCTGTCGCAATCGCAACCGCTGCACGCCACCGCCCGCGTCATGGTCGGTTTCCCGGCCGGCGGCCCGAGCGACGTCACCGCGCGGCTCCTCGCCGAGCACATCAAGGGCTACGCCTCCGCGACCATCGTCGAGAACCGCGCCGGCGCCGGCGGCCGCGTCGTGATGGACGTGCTCAAGAACAGCCCCGCCGA
>JAIESC010000123.1 GCA_019746355.1 Xanthobacteraceae bacterium
CAAACATGAGAACCAGGAATCAGAAATCGGCCAGATCAGGAATCCCCCGATTCCACCATTCGTGAAAACGCTCTAGTGATCGATCGTTCACCGCAAGGCGCCGAGCATGTCAAGAAAATGCTCGTTGGAAATATCCTGACGATCGGCGCCGACGATTTCGCTCGTCTCGTCATCCTCTATGCGATGATCGGAGCGATCCACTTTGTTTTCCGCAGCCCGTTGCTGTCGAGCGCCAGCTCGGAACCCAAGAGCGGAAACGTCATGCTTTGGGACCTTCTATTCTATGTCAGCTTCAGCATTGTGGTCACGAGCTCCGTTGGCCTTGTCGGCGTACTTCTGGTTTTTTCCTTTCTCATCATCCCCGCCGTTATCGGAAGCATGTATTCGAACCGGACCTCCGCTGCCCTGTGCATCGGCTGGGCTGCGGGTGTGGTTGCATGCTTTTCTGGTTTCGGTGCGTCACTGGCCCTTGACCTGCCAACCGGCGCCGTCCTGGTCGCGTGCTTCGCGCTGGTCTTGGCCCTTTCGGCAATAGCCCGCTGGCTCGTGCCCACGCTGTCTGACCGTGAGCGCTTCAAGGCGGCTGCGTTGTGGTTCGCCGGGGTTCTTTGCGCTGCGGTGCTGGCGCAGGGGGCGTGGATCCTGATCGCTCCCCAGGCTGACCAGCCGCTCGTTTCTATCTTGGAGGCCGCGAACGTTGTCGGACCGGGACAGTTTCTCGATGAGCGGGAGAGAAACATCATGCGGACGGCTGCCGCCAGCGAAGCCAGCCTTCGCGAGAAGGTCGAACAGCTATACGAAGCCGAACGCAACGCTCGCTGGCAGGGCGAACCGCTGACAGAAGAGGCCGTTCAACAATTGTCGAATTTCCAGCGCTCCTACAACGAAATGAGCAGGGGCGAGCGGTTTGTGCAGGAGCGGCTACGAAAACAAGGATGGGAGCGGGGCCGCTGGTATGTCGGGATTCCCGCCGTCATCCTGCCAGCTATCGGCGTTGTCGTGATAGCCAACATTCTCCGACGCCGCAGGTTAGCCCGGTAGCGATCGGCTCGTCGGAGATGATCAAGCCGCCCGTTTGCCGACCGTTTCGCGTGTCGTCGCTCCGACAAGATGAGCGCTGGGTGCGATGACCACGCCCGCGTCGCGAAGCGCCGCGATCTTGCGATCCACATCCTCCGATCCATGCAGTGCCAATGCGCCGGCATGCCCCATGCGGCGCTCCGGCGGTGCAGACCGTCCGACGACACAGGCTACTACCGGCTTCTTCATGCCGACGTCGCGAAGATATCGTGCCGCTTCCTGTTCTTCGCTGCCCCCAATTTCACCGACCAGGACGATCCCTTCGGTTTGCGGGTCGGCAAAGAACAGCTCCAGACAATCGACAAAGCCCAAGCCGTGTACCGGATCGCCGCCAATACCGATGGTCGTCGATTGCCCGAGACCGGCCGCTGTCAGTTGGTTCGTGACCTCACTTGTTAATGAGGCAGAGCGCGACACCACGCCGATCGTTCCGGGTTTTGCGCGGTCTGTCGCCATCACGCCGATCTGGCAGATATCCGGCGCCAGAATCCCCTGTGAGTTTGGACCAAGAAGGCGCGTTCGCGAACCTGTCAGGGCTTCGCGGACGCGGATCATGTCGAGCACGGGGATGCGCTCGGTCACGACCACCACCAGCGGCATCTCGGCTTCGATCGATTCGAGCATCGCGCCTGCAGCACGATCGGGAGGAACGAAAATCGCGCTCGCATTAGCCGCTGTGGCCTTCATCGCTTCGGCGACATTGCCGAAAACCGGTACATCCAGATGAGACTTGCCGCCTTTGCCCGGCGTCACGCCAGCCACGACCTTGGTGCCATATTGGATCATGCGGTTGGTGTGATAGGTGCCCGCCCATCCGGTCATGCCTTGGCACAAAAGCCGCGTATTCTGATCGACGAGAATGCTCATCGCGTCCTCCCATGCGCAAGCGCAACGGCGTGCGTGACCGCCTGCCACATGTCGGCGAATTCGGTTTTCGGCAGATTGAAATTGGCAAGACGCAGCCGGGCGAGGTCCTCGTTGTTGCCGGTCATGCGCAATACCAAAGGCAATATGCGGCGGCTCTTTCGAAACGCTATGCCCAATGCTTCGGCAATCGTGTCGCAAGGCTGCATACCGCCGCCGAAGACATTCACCAGCAGCACCTTGGCGCGCGGATTTTCCAGCACCAGACCGATGCCCTGCGCGATATCGAGGCTTTTAGCGGTGGTGCGGATGTCCATGAAATTGGCCGGCGCACCACCTGCCGCCGCGATCATGTCGAGGGTTGCGAGCCCCAGTCCGGCACCGTTCACGATCGTGCCGATATCGCCATCCATCTGCACGAAGTTGATCTGATGGCGTTGCGCCTGCAGTTCGATGCGGTCGGTGCGCGAATCGTCGCGTAATTCGTTTAGTTCCGGATGCCGGTAAAGAGCGTTGTCATCGACTACAACCTTGGCATCAACGGCCACCAATTCCCCGGTGTCGGTTACGACAAGCGGGTTGATTTCGATCAGGCCGGCGTCGAGTTCAACAAAAGCGCGGTGCAGCTTCTTGATCAAGTCACCGAAACTGTCTGCTAGGCCGCCTGAAAGGCCGATCCGGCGAGCCAGGTCCGCAATCTCGCCGGGGCCACGCTCGCCGCTGATGCCAAGCGTCAGTGATTCGAGTTTGAGCGCCTGCGTTGCAAGCCGACGCTCGATATCGGCGCCACCGCCCTGCCCCGCCGTCACCACGATCGTGCCGGACACGGCGTCGATCTGTAGCGCCAGATACAATTCCTGTTCGGCTTTGATTCCAGCCTCAACCAGAACGCTTTTCACGGTCAGGCCGTGAGGACTGGTCTGTGACGTCACCAATTTCTGGCCGAGCAACTCGCCGGCGGCGGCTTTGGCAGCCTTCGCCGAATTCACCGTGCGAATTCCGCCTGCGGCCAGCCGCTCACCGGCATGAATTTGAGCTTTAACGAAAATCTTGTCCGCGTCGAGCCGCGCAGCGGCCATCTCTGCATCATCGGGCGTGGTCGCAACTGCGCCAGCGGGGCTCCTGATAGCGTATTGAGATAAAAGTACCTTCGCCTGGAATTCCTGGAGTTGCATGGCGCTCTCCCGAATCTTGCTTTGTTGCCCTTCAGGCCTCTCTTGCACGTTTTTTCTGTTGGCTAAGCGACGACATTTGTCGGGCGGCCTGCGTGGAAATTCTCAACATGGGTGATCACCTGCGCCCATAGCGTCTGCATCGCATTCTGGCCGGCCCAGGCGACATGCGGCGTGACGATCACATTCGGCCGATCCAGAATGGCATTGAAACAATGCCCCGAAACCGGCGGTTCCGACGTCAGGCAATCGAACCCGAGGCCGGAGATCAGCCCTTCATCGAGCGCTTGTACCGCATCCTCTTCTACAACCAAACCGCCGCGCGCGGTGTTGATCAGAAGCGGCTGCTTTTTCATTTTGCGGAATTCGGCCATGCCGATCATGCCGCGCGTCGCGGGCGTCAGCGGGCTGTGCAAAGTGATGACGTCGCTTGTGGCCAGGATTTCATCGAACGGCGTATAGAGCGGCCCAAGCCCTTCGACACCCTTATGCGCTGCAAAGAGCGTTCGCATCCCGAAGGCCTGTCCGATCCGGGCAACGGATTGCCCGATCGCGCCTTCGCCGATAATGCCGAGGGTTGCCCCCGCGAGCTCTCTGATCGGGTGAGTGAAGAAGCAGAATTGGCCGGAATGCTGCCATTGGCCGTCCATGACATCCTGACGATAGCCAACAATGGATCGGCGCAACGAAAGAATGAGTGCGAATGTATGCTCAGGAACGGTGTTAACCGCGTAACCGCGCACATTCGAGACGACAATGCCGCGCTTGCTGCATGCGGCCAGGTCGATGACGTCATATCCGGTCGCCGCGACCGCGATCATCTGCAGGCGCGGCAAGGCCGAGAGGTGCTCCTCTCTGATCGGCACTTTGTTGGTAATCGCGATATCGGCGCCCGCAAGCCGCTCGATCACTTGATCGGGCCGCGTCGCTGCATACTCGATCCATTCATGCTGAAAGCGCGGCCGTGCCAAATCAACCGCCGGGCCGATGGTGCTCCTGTCGAGAAAAACGATGCGATGTGTCATGGTCTCACACGGGCAATGACGCCTTTGCCTCCGCGCGCGTCATTGCGCCGGGGGCAATCGTCACTTCTGGGAAAGTTGGATAGATCTTGAGTGAGCGTCCAAGTTGCTGGACGGGGCCGAGCACGACGTCGATATAGGGCGTATTGACGCCGACGAGGCGGCCCATTTCCTGCATCGATGTCAGCAATGCATCGATCTCGAGCGGGCGCCCACTCTCCAGATCCTGCAGCATCGAGGTGCGATGTGCGCCGACTCGCGCCGCGCCATTGATACGCTTTTCGATGTCGACGCGGAACGACGCGCCAAATCGCGTCGCGATTTCTTTCGCTTCTGCCATCATGTGGGCCGACAACGCGCGCAAATCCGACTGCGTCGCGACGATATCGAGCGTCGCGCGCGTCAGAGCGCTGATCGGGTTGAAGCAAAGATTGCTCCACAGTTTCAGCCAGATTCCACTACGAATGTCGGTCAGGATTGGCGAGTCGAACCCGGCCGATTCAAACGCCTTGGCAAGATCGCGACAGCGTTCTGATATGCTGCCATCCGGTTCACGCAACGCAAACTTGTCGCCGTAGGTGTGCCGCACGACACCGGGGCTTACGATCTCGGTGGCGGGATAAACGACGCAGCCTATCGCGCGCTCCGGGCCGATCGTGTTCCATCAATCCATTTTCCTTGATCGCCGCGAGATGCGGATCGCGAGCAACGAGCGACAACTCAACGTCTTCGACGTCGCTCAAGCCCGCGGCCAGATGCCCGCCGATCGCGCCTGCACCGAAAATACAAATCTTCACCGGCGCCTCCAGCTGTATTTATGCGACCTTGCCGAGTTGCAGTTTGGGTGCGGTTTCCCGGATATATTCCTGCGCCGCGGCAACACCAGATCCCGGCTTCACGGAAATGCCGACGTCTCGCAAAGCCATCTCGCATCCAGCGAGCGCCTGCAGGATCATGATCTCGTTGATATGGCCGATATGGCCGATGCGGAACACGCGGCCGGCGACCTTCGACAGACCGACGCCGAGCGACATGCGATAACGATGATAAGCGGTTTTCACCACATCATCGCTGTTGAAGCCTTTCGGCACGCAGATCGCAGTCACCGTATCCGAATGCCATTTCGGTTCCTTGGCGCAGAGTGTCAGCCCCCAGGCCGAGACAGCCAAGCGTGCGCTCTCGGCAACGCGATGGTGGCGCGCAAAGACGTTGTCGAGCCCTTCCGCGAAAAGCATGTCGAGCGATGCACGCAGGCCCCGCATCAGCGTTGTCGCCGGCGTATATGGGAAATAACCGTCCTTATTGGTACGGATCATGTCCGCGAAATCGTAGAAGCAGCGGGGGCATTTTGCAGTCTTGTGTGCCTCCAGCGCCTTCTGGCTGGCTGCGACGATGGCAAGTCCGGTCGGCAGCATGAAGCCCTTTTGCGAACCGGAAACGGCGAGATCGACGCCCCATTCGTCCATCCGGAAATCGATGCTCGCGATTGAGCTCACGCCATCGACCATGAGCAGAGCAGGATGCTTCGCAGCGTCGAGCGCCTTGCGCACACCGGCGACGTCGCTGGTCACACCCGTCGCGGTTTCGTTGTGGCAAACGAGAACGGCCTTGATCTTGTGCTGTTTGTCGTCCTCCAGTTTCTTCGCGAAAGCATCGACCGGAGCACCTTCACCCCATTCGACATTCACCGCGTCGACAACCAGTCCGTGACGATTGCAGAGATCGGCCCAGAGGTGAGAAAACTGCCCGTAGACCGCGATCAGGACGTGGTCGCCCGGCGACAGGGTATTGGTGATCGCAGATTCCCATCCTCCCGTTCCCGAACCGGGAAACAGGAAAACCTGTCCCTTCTCGGTCTTGAAGACCTTCTTGAGATCCGCAAACAACGGCAGTGTGAATGCAGGAAAATCGGGAGAGCGCTGGTCCTCAAGCGCGATATCCATCGCCTGACGGACGGCGAACGGCATATTGGTCGGACCGGGAATGAAAAGGCCTTGGAATCCTGACATTGGTATCTCCCTAGAGTTTCAGTTCTTTGACTGCGTCGCGATCGACCTTCCTTGAAGGCCCATCACCGCGGATAAATCGGAAATCGCTCGCATAGCTGGATGGCCTGCGCCTTCACGTTCGACTCCACGTTGGCGTTACCGGCCTCGCCATTAATCGCGAGCCCATCCAAAACCTCGGCGATCAGCCGGCCCACGTCGCGGAATTCTGCGACGCCGAAGCCACGTGTCGTTCCCGCAGGCGTGCCAAGGCGGACACCCGACGTGACCGTCGGTTTCTGCGGATCGAACGGCACGCCATTCTTGTTGCAGGTGATGTGCGCGCGGCCGAGGCTCTTTTCCGCGATGTTGCCGGTGAGCTTCTTCGGCCGCAGATCGAGCAAGATGAGGTGGGTGTCGGTGCCTCCGGTCACGAGGTCGTAGCCCGCAGCGCGCAAGACCTCGCCCATTGCCTTGCAGTTCTCGATCACGGAATGCGCGTAAGCCTTGAAATCTGGCCGCAACGCTTCGCCGAAAGCGGCTGCTTTGGCGGCAACGATGTGCATCAGCGGGCCGCCCTGCAGGCCAGGGAACACCGCGGAGTTTATTTTCTTGGCGATCTCTTCGTCGTTGGTCAGCACCATGCCGCCGCGCGGACCGCGCAATGTCTTGTGCGTCGTCGTCGTCACGACGTGCGCATGTGGCAGCGGACTCGGGTGTGCGCCACCGGCAACGAGACCGGCGAAATGCGCCATGTCGACCATGAGATATGCGCCGACCTCGTCGGCGATGGCGCGAAACCGCGCAAAGTCGATTACCCGCGGATAAGCCGAACCGCCGGCGATGATGATGCGCGGCTTGTGCTGGCGCGCGAGCGCCGCCACTTCGTCGATATCGATGCGTTGGTCGTCCGCACGCACGCCGTAGTGAACGGCCTTGAACCACTTGCCGGAAAGATTCGGCGCCGCGCCATGGGTCAGATGCCCGCCCGACGCCAAGGACAGACCGAGGATGGTGTCACCCGGGCTTGCGAGCGCGAGCAATACGGCCTGATTCGCCTGGCTGCCCGAACTCGGCTGCACATTGGCGAAATTGCAGTTGAAGAGTTTCCGGGCCCGATCGATGGCGAGCGTCTCAGCCTCGTCAACAAATTGGCAACCGCCGTAATAGCGCTTGTTGGGATAGCCCTCTGCATACTTGTTGGTCAGCGGCGATCCCGCCGCCTCAAGCACCGCGCGGCTGACGATATTCTCCGATGCGATCAGCTCGATTTCGGAGCGCTGCCGGCTGACTTCCCGCTCGATCATCGCGGCGAGTGCCGGATCCGCCTCGCCGAGGCTCGACGCAAAGAAGGCGCCGGCGTGATCCAGATTGCGATTGCCTTCTCTCACCTGATGCATTGGCGCCGCCCCTTATTATTCCTGCGATCCATTATCGTAATAATGTATACCAGCCGTCAAGCGGAATAATGGAAACAATTTCCATTTTCTTATACAAGACCTCGCACGCGCTTTTCCAGATAATTTGCAATAGCTTAGTTGAATGGGACGATCGTCATCGTCTATACGGGGAATTCGATATCGAAATTTCTATCGATTCGAGGGTCCCAAGCTGGGACGGAGGCTTTGCGATGGCTGGACGGCCCCGAGCAATCAAGAAGACTTCGGTCGAAAGCGGACAAAACCTCACGGGTTCAGTGCAGGCCCTGGAGCGGGGACTGAACCTGCTTGCGATCATCGCGGAAGCGGATGGTCTGTCCTTGACCAGCATCGCGCAGCGCGCCGGCATCGCACCGTCGACGGCGCACCGCATTCTGACGACGCTGAAATCCAGCGGCTTTGTGCAGTCGGATGACACACACGCCGGCTACCTCATCGGGGTGCAGTCTTTTCGCGTGGGAAGCGCGTTCCTGCGTAATCGAAAATTGGTCGATGTCGGCCGAAGCACGTTACGCCATTTGATGCAGGAAAGCGGCGAAACGGCCAATCTCGCGATCGAAATCGAAGGATCTGTCGTTTTCATTTCGCAAATGGAAAGCCATCGGGCGATTCGCGCATTTCATCGTCCCGGCGCACGAGGCCCCATGCACGCATCGAGCCTTGGCAAGGCAATGCTGGCGGCGCTCTCAAACCATGGCGTATCGCAAAAGCTTCATCGTGTCGGCATGCCCCGGCTGACCGCGCGTACGATTGTCGATCCGGACGTGCTGCTCGCGGATCTGGCGCTTGTGCGCAAGCGTGGATGGGCAATCGACGACGAGGAGCAGTCGGACGGGATGCGCTGTACCGGTTCGGCCATTTACAACGAATACGGCGAGGTGATTGGCGCGATATCGGTCTCGGGTCCGACGGTCAGAATATCCGATGAGCGTCTCGGCGAGCTCGGACCGATGGTCAAACGCGCTGCAATCGAAATCACCGAACGTATCGGCGGAAGGAAGCCGGACGATCCATGTTAGCGGTCATGCCGGCATGAGTTGCGGGTGGCCAGTCAGCATGTCCCGCGGAGGTGTGGCCATCCCCGCATGCCGATAGGCCGCAGTGACCGTATTTGCCAATAAACACGCGATTGTCATGGGCCCAACACCACCAGGAACGGGGGTGATGGCGGCGGCGACCGCGGTCGCCTCGTCCCAAGCCACATCACCGACAAGGGCTGATGTTCCATCGGCCCGAGTGATCCGGTTAATTCCGACATCGATCACGGTCGCGCCCGGTTTTATCCAGTCGCCTCGAACGAATTCCGGCCGGCCGACGGCGGCGATCAGGATATCGGCGCGACGGCAATGCTCCTTGAGCTCGGATGTCTTCGAATGCGCGACGGCGACGGTGCAGCTTTCGTTAATCAGCAACTGAGCCATCGGCCGCCCTACAATCGTGGAGCGCCCAAGAACGAGTGCGTTCAGGCCGGACAAACTGACGAACCGCGTCTTTAGCAGAAGAAGGGAGCCGAGCGGCGTGCAAGGAATCAAGCCGTTGTCCTGGTCTCCGCTCGCGAGAAATCCGGCATTGATCGGATGAAATCCGTCAACATCCTTTGTTGGATCGATTGCACGCAGAACATCGGCAGCAGGAATGTGTTTCGGCAGGGGCAACTGAACGAGAATGCCATGGACTGCCGCGTCGGAATTGAGGCGTTTGACCAAGGCGAGCAGTTCTGCCGCCTCCGTGGAGGACGGCAGGCGATAATCAACGGCCTTCAATCCGATGCTTTCGGCCTGCCGCGATTTGCTCCTGACATAAACCTGACTGGCGGGATCGTCGCCAACAAGAACCACGGCGAGCGTCGGTGTGGTGCCAGTCGCTGCCTTTAGCTGCGACGTTTCCACGCGAACGCGCTCCCGCAAGGCTGCGGCGCATGCCGCGCCGTCGATGATTTGTGCCGACATTAGTTCGCGCTCTCAGTGCAAGGGTGGGGAAGGCATGAGCGGCCGACCGCGTGATACCGCGTCCGGCGCCCATAGCCGGCTGCCGACATCGCGGGAATTGGATGACCGGAACCATGGATCATCCCGCGCGATGGCTGGCGCGGCTGCTCAATCATTGAGGGGCGGAATGCGCTGATAAACAACAATATTCTTCTCATTTCGTCCTCAATGGCGAATTATGGAAATCATTTTCATTTCATCCAGATCGTCTTGTCAACCGTGGAATAATGTATTCACGACTACTGCAACTGCGTTGATGGGTTATCCGGAAACTGGAATCCCCTTCAAACCTGGCCCTCGGGGGCGATGGTCGGTGAAGCGCCACATCTGACGATGCATCCAGGCGCTCTGCTGTGTTTCCAGCGGGCAGGCGTTCAACAACACGAAAGCGCTTGAGATTTTAAAGCACTTGGGATTTTTCGGAGCCTACCGGGTCCTTAGAGCGAGGCTCGGCTAAATGCGGCCGGAACCCTGTCGATACGGCTCTGCCCGGGCATCCTGAGATTGGAATCAATCACATCCACTTCGGGATGGTGATCGGCGTAAAATCGCTCATGCGATTGAGCAGCGCCGCCGGATCCGAATCCACGATCACCATGTCCTTCTGCTGCGGCGGCAGGAATTTCTGTGCGATCATGTTCTGCACAAAGCGCAGAAGGTCATCGTAAAAGCCGTTGACGTTGTAGAGCCCGATCGGCTTCTTGTGTCCTTCGAACTGCGCGTCGACCCACATCTCGAACAGTTCTTCCACCGTGCCTATGCCTCCCGGCATGGCGATAAATCCGTCCGAAACCTCGGCCATACGGATTTTCCGGACTGAACGCGTCGCGACGATCTCGGTGGTCGTCAGGTTTGCGTGTTGCTGCGCTTTGTCCACCAGCGCGCGCGGAATGATGCCGTGCGCTTCGCCGCCATTCTCCAGGAGCGTGTCGGCGACGATCTTCATCAGGCCCTTGTTTGTGCCGCCGTAGACGAGTGCAATTTTCTGCTGGGCAAAGGCCCGCCCCAAAGCGATAGCACCTTCGCGATAGACGTCCGACAAGCCAAAATTCGAGCCGCAGAAGACCGCGATCTTTTTCATCGTCAGAGACGCTTCCGTACTTCAGTACCCAGCAGCGGCACCGTCGCTTCGTGGATCCGTCGCCCCCTCAAACATTCGGTCCGCATGGCGGATGACGGCGCCAGCATGCCCGACGACCTCGTCGAACTCGCCGATCATCTCGACATTGTGCCCAGCCTTTTTCAAGGACGCCACAAGATTTGGATCGAACCTCGATTCGAGCTTGAGCGTCGTGCTTTCGGCGCCCCAGGTGCGGCCAAGCAGCCAGCGCGGTGCAGTGATCGCCGCCTGAATGTCCTGGCCGAACAAGACATGGCGCGTGAACAACGCAGCCTGTGTCTGCGGCTGACCTTCTCCGCCCATCGTCCCGTAAACCATCGTGCGGCCATCTGTGAGCAGCGCAAGAGCGGGGTTGAGCGTGTGAAACGGAAATTTCCCGGGCTTCAGCCCGTTCACCGCATTGGGATCGAGCGAGAAGCTGTAGCCGCGGTTCTGCCAAACGATGCCGGTGTCTTCGAGTACGACGCCCGAACCGAACTCCCAGTAGACGCTCTGGATGAAGCTCACCGCGACGCCGTTCTGGTCGATCGCGCCCATCCAAATCGTGTCGCCCTGCTTTGATGGCACAGGCCACGGGAGTGCCTGACGCGGATCGACGCGCTTCGCCAGAACATCGAGTTGCTCGTTGGAGAGCAGTATGGACGGATCGATTGTCATGGCGGCGCGATCCGCGATTTCGCGGTTGCGGACGATGAATGCCTGCTTCGTCGCCTCGACCAGGCCGTGGACATGATCGAAACCGTTGGGCTTTTTCACGCCGAGACGCTCGAAAACTCCGAGGATTGTTAGCGATGAGATGCCCTGCGTCGGGGGGCCGACATTGTAAACATCGCCCTGTGACGTGGACAGCCGGTGAGGCCGCTCCTGGCGAGCGCGATAAGCGTTCAAATCCGCAGCGGTGATCGGGCTGCCGGCGCGTTCAAGATCGCGCGCAATGCGTCGGGAAAGTTCACCGCGGTAGAAGCTGTCGACGCCATCGCTCGCCAATTGCTGCAATGTTGCCGCGAGACGAGGCTGCTTGAAGATATCGCCGGTCTTCGGCACTGCTCCGCCTGGAGCGAACGCGTCAGAGAATCCTGAAACCCCTTTCAAATCGCCGAGTTTTGCCGCCGTCAGGACGGACTGGCTGTGCGATACAGGGAAGCCGTCGCGCGCGTAATCGATCGCATCGCCGAGAAGACGCGCCAGCGCAATCTTGCCGCCGATCGAGGCGCTGATTTCAAGCGCTTGGGCCCATCCGCCAATGGTGCCGGCGACCGTGTTGGCGCCGAGGGGGCCGCGTGCGGGAATGGCGTCCAAATTCTGCCGGCGATAGAAATCACAATTCACCTGCGCGCCAGCGGCGCCGCAGGCCATGATGGCGACAGGTTCGCGACCGGGAACGTGGATGATCCAGAACCCGTCGCCGCCGATGGCATTCATGTGCGGGTAGACCACCGCGATTGTTGCCGCGGCGGCTACCATTGCTTCGATCGCATTGCCCCCCTCTTGCAGCACAGACAAACCCGTCTGTGTTGCAAGCTGGTGGGGCGCAGTCACCATGCCGCGAGGCGCACGAACCGATCGGAGCATGGGTCAATCCCTCGTTCGAGTGTGGTTCAGTCGAACGACTTAGCGTTTTCGATCGCTGCCAGACCGGCTTTGGCGACCTCCAGGTCTTCCTCACCGGTCTGCGAACCGACGCCGATCCCGCCGATGGTGAAACCGTCGACGATCACGGGGACGCCACCCTTG
Source organism: Xanthobacteraceae bacterium (assembly GCA_019746355.1). Next base: position 12,405 of record JAIESC010000123.1, read on the forward strand.
AGATTGACGAGGCGGCCCGATGTCGCATGAGCAAGCCGGAATTCCAGATCGCCCTGGATGCCACCGGTCGGTCCGCGGCTCGAGGCAGCTGTCGCAGCCTTTCGAATTGCGGACTCGATGCTCAGGATCTTGCCGCCATCCATGCGCATGAAGGCCAGCAGGTTGCCACCGTCGTCGACGACGGCAATGCATTGCGGCTTCTTCATCTCATTGGCCTTTTTGACGGCCGCTTCGATGATCTTCTGTGCGCCGGCGTGGGTGAGGCGCAGATGCTTCTCAACGTTCATGTCGATGTCCTTGCTTTACAGACTTACGGCTTCGCTTCGGCAATGACGCAAACCAGGTTGGCGCCGGGAGGGCCCTGGTGCTCTGCTCCCGCCGATGCAAGGAACATGGTGTCGCCAACGATCGAGGCGACGATCGCGTGCGCGACGGCCTTGGCCTGAATGCCGGCGAACGGCGCCAGGAAGTCCGAATGCAGGACGTGCCGCTTGCCGCGCACGTTCGTGACGTAGTCGGCTCCCGCATTCACAAGAACCGCGGCAATGCGCTTGCGGTCCGCCTCGTTCACGGCTCCGTCAGTCATTCCCAGTCCGGCCTGTGCGAAGGCCTTGCGGGCGCCAGCGATATCGAGCTGGTCCTGCATCACGCCGCGCGACGCAACCAGCTTGCCCGGCGCGCCTTCGACGTTGCCGATGACAAGAACGCGGCACGCGACCTGCTCGCCGCCCGCCGACGTCGAGGCAACGGAGGAGTACAAAGACTTCTCTACGTTGATCACGCCGTCCTTGAGCTTGCTGCGCTCCACTTCGCCCGTCGCAACCGCGACGCCGAGCGCACAGGCGCCCTTGGCGAGGGACGAAGCAACAACCGGATTCGAGTTGACGACCTTCTGGCCGCGCTTCTCGGCGTCAGCGATGCGGGCCGGCGTCATCGCCGGGCATTTGATCTCGACGCATTCGACCTGCGACGGATCCGTGATCCCCGCGGCCTTCATCGCCTCGCGCACGGCATCGGCGCAGAGATCGACCTGCACCATCGTGCCATATTCCTCAGGCTTGAGCTCGCGCGAGCTGGCAACACCCAGCACCAGACGCTTGCCCTTGCCCGGTGTTCCGCCGGGTTGGCGGATGAAGAGATAGATGTGTGGCGACATGATACCGCCGACTCCACCAATCATCATCATCGGGATTTTCGCGAAGACCTCTTTGCGCGAAATTCCGAGTTTTTCCGAAAGCAGAACTTCCATCGCGAGAGTCGCATATCCGCGGGCGTAAGGATCGCCTTCGGTCTGCGCCATGATCGCAATGATGTGAGCCGGATCGACCTGCTTGCTGTCGAACAGCGCCGCGACCTGGGATACATCTCCCGGCGAACTCATCGGCACGCCGACAACTCTGGATTCGAACATTGTATTTACTCCTCCGGGGTGCTTGTTTGAGGCTGTTTTTGCAGCCTCCCCAAGGTAAATCGGTCGGCTCCAACCTTGTCAAGATAATTTCGAAAATCCGTTTGATTTAAGAGATTGCACGGATTATCGTAAAACGAAGAACTCGAAGGAAGAGTGCAAATGAGCTCATCGCAAACCACCGAAGTTGACAAGTTGCTGCAGTCCGAGGTCCGCGTGGTCAATATCGGCCTGCGCGAATTCGCGCGCGATCTGAAGAGCTGTCAGATTCCATACGTTCACGTCGATTGGTCGCCGCCGGCTGTCACCAATCCGAAAATCGCGAGCCTTCTCGCCAAGCTCGGCGGATAAGATGTCGAAAGCTGAAAATCTGACCGACAAAATCACAAGGGCCAACCAAGAGGCCCATCGGCGCATCGCGCGAAGCGAGCCTGTCCTCGTCGACGTGAAGCTCGCGAAAGACGCGATCCCTCACCTCGCTGATCGCACCGTGCTGCATGCCGGCCCCCCGATCACCTGGGACCGGATGTGCGGACCGATGCGCGGCGCAGTCGCCGGAGCCATCGTCTTTGAAGGCTGGGCAAAGAATCTCGACGACGCGACGAAGCTCGCGGCATCGGGCGAAATCAAGTTCGAGCCGAACCATCACTACAATGGCGTCGGGCCGATGACCGGCATGACGACCCGCAACATGGCCGTGCTTGTCGTTGAGAACCGCGCTTTCGGAAATTTCTCGTTCTGTACCGTCAATGAAGGCATGGGCAACGTCATGCGCTTCGGCGGCAACGATCAGGAAGTCGTCGATCGCTTGAAATGGATTGCCAATGTTGCCGGCCCGGCGCTCGGCGCCGCGATCCGCCAGCGCAAAGGCATTCCGCTGAAGAACATCATCGCCCGCGGCCTTTCGATGGGCGACGAAATGCACATGCGCAATGCGGCCTGCACCGGTCTTATTATCCGCGAGCTTGCCGCCGACCTTGCCGAGACGGCCCAGACCGATCTTGGCAGGATCATGCGTTTCATGTCCGGCAACGACATGTTCTTCCTGAACATTGTAATGGCGATGGGCAAGGCGATGGCCGACGCCGCGCACGGGATCGAGCATTCGACCGTCGTGACGACCATGGCGCGGAACGGCACTGATTTCGGAATCCGTCTCAGTTCAACCGGCGACCATTGGTTCACAGGTCCTGCGCAGATGGCGCAGGGCATGCTGTTCGCAGGTTTCACGGAGGAAGACGGAAATCCCGACATCGGCGATTCCTGCATCACCGAAACGGTCGGCCTTGGCGGTTTTGCCATGGCGGCGTCACCGGCTGTTGTCGGCTTTCTCGGTGCAGGCTCACTCAACGATGCGATCGCTCACACGAAGAGCATGACCGAGATTACGGTCGGGCCCAATCCTGAGTGGACGCTACCGACACTGAGCATGATGGGCGTCCCGACCGGCATCGATATCCGCAAGGTGCTGTCGACCGGGCTTCTTCCCGTCATCAACACCGCAATCACCAACAAACGGCCAGGCAAGGGGCAGATCGGCGCGGGTGTCGTCTATCCGCCGCTCGTCTGCTTCGAGCAGGCCCTGCTGAAGTTCGGCGAAATGAATGGAGCACTTTGAGTATGACCACTCTCGTCAATAGAGTTCGCCGCACGTTCTACATGGACTCGGTCGCGCTGATGCGGATTTCCCGCACGATTTCGTCTCAGCCCGGCGTTCAGACGGCGGCCCTCATGATCGGCTCCGCCACCAACAAGAAACTAATGCAAGGCGCGGGCCTGCTCAACAACGATGGCGACAGTGCCGGCGCGAACGATCTCGTTCTTGCCGTGCGCGCCGACGACGAGAAAAGCGCACTCGACGCCATCAAGGAGGCGGAGACGCTTCTTGATGCGCCGACGACGTCGGGCGGCGACGGGGATGAATGGCATCCGAAGACGATCGACACTGCGTTGCAGCAGCTCCCTGGCGTCAACGTGGCGCTGATCTCGGTGCCAGGCGAATTCGCCGCGGCCGAAGCGCGTCGCGCGCTCGATCGCGGGCTGCATGTGATGATGTTCAGCGACAACGTTCCGGTCGAGGACGAGGTCGCGCTCAAGCAGGAAGCGAAACGCCGCGGCCTGTTGATGATGGGTCCGGACTGCGGCACGGCGATTATCGGCGGGGTGCCGCTGGCATTCGCCAACGTCATCGCGCGTGGCGACGTCGGCATTGTCGGCGCCTCGGGAACCGGGCTGCAGGAAGTTTCAACTTTGCTTGCCCGCAACGGAAAAGGCGTTTCGCATGCGATCGGTGTCGGTGGACGCGATCTCAAGCAGGCAGTCGGCGGAATCACGACTTTGATGGCGATCGATGCACTCGATCGCGATCCTGGCACGCAACAGATCGTGCTGATCTCGAAACCGCCGGAGCCTTCGGTAGCGAAGACGATTCTTGATCGCGTCGGGCAGAGCAAAAAGAAATTCGCAATCTGCTTCATCGGTGCCGAGGACATGTCGGTGCCGGCGAACGCGACACTTTCGTCGGAGCTCCGTTCGACCGCCGAGAGCGCGCTGGGCGGCAAGAAAATTGCGTGGGCAGGCTCGGCGCCCCGGGCGGCCGATATTGCCAAGACCGCCAAAGGCGGCCGCAAGCGCGTCAAGGGGCTTTTCTCCGGAGGCACATTGTGCGCCGAAGCGCAGGTCTTCTTCCGCAAGGCCGGTGTGCCCGTCGCATCGAACGTGCCGATCCCTGGTGTCGGCAAGCCGAGCGGATCTGATAAGCACGTTCTCCTCGATCTCGGTGACGACGAATACACGGTCGGGCGACCGCACCCGATGATCGATCCGACGCTGCGCAATCAGATGTTCGGCGAAGCCATGAAGGATGGGGAAACCGCGATCATCCTCTTTGACGTCGTGATCGGATACGGAGCCAATTCCGACCCGGCTGGTGATCTCGTTGCGCAGCTACCCGCGGCAAATGCCCGTGATGTGATCCTCATCGCCTCGGTGTGCGGCACAGAGCAGGACCCGCAAGGCTATTCTCGCCAAGTGCAACTGCTGAAGGATGCAGGTGTCATCGTTGCGCCCTCGAACGCCCATGCGGCCGAGCTGGCAATCGAGGTGCTTGGTAAAATTTCCTGAGAAAATCTAAAGTTGATGCGGCGGGTATCTCCCGCCGCATCAACTGATCGATTTGATTGTCCAGTTACCGCGGCTCTTGCCTGCGATCTGATCCTCATCGCCTCGGTGTGCGTGGCACAGAGCGGGACGCGCAAGGCATTCTCGCCAGGCGCAGCTGCTGAAGGACGCAGATATCATTGTTGCGTCCTTGAACGCCCGTGTGGCCGAGTTGGCCGTAGAGGCGCTTGGTAAAATTTCCTGAGAAAATCCAAAAAAATGCGGCGGGCATCTCCCGCCGCATCTATTTTTCGCCGCTGTTGCCGCTTCAGTCGGCGACGATATGCGTTCCGGTTTCGCCGCGCAGCACTGACACGGCGTCCTCGAGGCGGCCGATCATCACGCGGCGGCCACCGCCCTTGAGAAACTGGATGCCGGCATCGACCTTGGGGCCCATGCTGCCGGGAGGGAAATGCCCTTCCGCGTGAAGTTTCTCGATTTCGGAGAGCGAAACCCGGTCGAGCGCCTTCTGGTTCAGCTTGCCATAGTTGATGGCCACGCGTGGCACGGAGGTGAGGATCATCAGGTCGTCGATCTTAAGGACATTCGCCATCAGCGCGGACGTACGATCCTTGTCGATCACCGCCTCGACACCGTGGCGTTGACTGCGGCCGCTGCGCACGACCGGCACGCCGCCACCACCTCCAGCGATCACGACCGCGCCGCTCTTGGCGACCGTATTGATCAACGAGATGTCGACGATGTGCTTGGGAAGCGGGGAAGGCACCACATGCCGCCATCCGCGGCCGGAATCCTCGACCATTTTCCATCCCATCTCGGCCATGAGGGCCTTGGCTTCCTCCTCCGTGTAGAAGTAGCCGATCGGCTTGGTCGGGTTCTTGAATGCGGGGTCTTCGGGGTCGACTTCGACTTGCGTCAACAGGCAGACAACGTGGCGCGGATTGCCTTTGGCACGCAGGGCATTTTCCAGCGCCTGCATCAGCAGATAGGCGATGCCGCCCTGGCTATGCGCCACGCATATGTCCAGCGACATCGGCTCGACGCGCTGGCGTGCGATCGACTGCCGCATCAGGATCTTGCCGACGACCGGGCCGTTGCCGTGCGTGATGATGAGCTCGGTGTTGAGTTCCATCAGCGGCAATAGGGCATTGCCGAGAGTGGCGGCGACATCCGCCTGCTCAGTCGGAGTTCCGCGAATGCCCTCCGGATGCGTCGCGTTTCCGCCAATGGCGATGATCAATCGAGAAGGAATTCCATCGCTATTAGACATCGAGCGTTCCCTCAATTGCTGCACACCCGTCCCCCATCGAGACGGGCAGGTAATCATTCTAGGGAGGGTATTTGCCAGACGCAATTTATTTCGAAATTTTTTGAGTTACCGATATTTGTAACTTTATCGATGTTTCTTGCGTGCCCGGAATTGTCGGGTTATTGCTATTGCCTGCGGCAAGCCGCCGGGATTCTGTTTGTAGTGATCAGGAGGACTTCCTTTGGATAACATTGAAACCGCAAACAAGGAGGCGGTGAGCCGCATCTTCCAGGCGGAACCGGTGCTCGTCGATGTCCAGCGTGCCGGCGACGTTATTCCCAATCTGACGGCCAAGATGATTCTGCATTCCGGCCCCCCCATCACCTGGGATCGGATGTGCGGACCGATGCGCGGCGCCGTGTGCGGTATTGCGGTGTTCGAAGGCTGGGCGAAGGACCTCAAGGAGGCGGAAGCGGCCGCCGCTGCGGGTGAGTATGCATTTCACCCCAACCACCATTTCGGCGCCGTCGGCCCCATGACCGGGATGACGACGATGAGCCAACCGGTTTTCATCGTCGAGAACCGCGCCTTTGGAAACCGCGCCTATTGCACGATCAATGAAGGCCTGGGCAAGGTGATGCGCTTCGGCGGAAACGACGCGGAAGTGCTCAATCGCCTGCGCTGGACCAAGGAAACGCTCGGACCTGCTTTGTCGGCAGCGCTCAAAGCGACCAGCGGCATTCCGCTCAAGAGCATCATCGCGCGAGGGCTCGCGATGGGCGACGAAATGCATCAGCGCAATGTCGCCTGCTCGTCGCTGTTCCTGCGCGAGATTGCGCCGTTCCTTGCGCAAACCTCCACCGATCAGAAACAGCTTACCGAGATCCTGGCCTTCATCGGAAAGAACGATCAGTTCTTCCTCAACATCGCGATGGCGATGGGTAAGTCCATGACCGATCCCGCCTATGGGATCAAAGGGTCAACCATCGTCACGGTCATGTGCCGCAACGGCACGGATTTCGGTGTGCGTGTCAGCGGCACCGGCGACACCTGGTACACCGCACCGGTAGAGATGCCGGTCGGACTTTATTTCCCGGGCTATTCGGAGAAGGACGCCAACCCGGACATGGGCGATTCGGCGATTGTCGAAACGATCGGGCTTGGTGGTTTCGCGATGGCAACGGCGACGGCGGTGGCGGGTTTTGTTGGCGCCGGGAAGGCCAGTGAAGCTGCGCAATATACGAAAACGATGTATGAGATCGCCGCCAGCCGCAATCCAGAATGGACCATGCCGAATCTCGATTACGCTGGCGTTCCAACCGGCATCGATATTCGCAAGGTCCTGCAAACCGGCATGGCGCCAGTGATCAATACGGGCATCGCACACAAACAGCCGGGTGTCGGCCAGGTCGGCGCTGGCATCGTGCGCGCGCCGATGGCTTGTTTCGAGCGGGCGCTCGCCGGGATTGCAGACTCGCTTGGCGTGACCTAAATCACGCTTCTTCTGTTGGGACAGGCAGGGCTATAAAAATGTCAAACATGGGTCGACAGAGTTTGGGGGCGAACATTCAACCCGCCGCTGACACGCCGACCTTCCCGGTGCGTGAGCCTCAGTCGCGAACGCTTGCCAACGAAGTTTTCGAGAAGCTTCGCGCCGACATCCTCAGCAGCTCTCTTCCGCCAGGGATGAAGCTGCGGTTTGATGATTTGCGCGAAGCCTATGGCGTTGGATTGAGCCCGCTCCGGGAGGCTCTGTCGCGCCTGGCGGAAAACCGCCTGGTCGTTGCCACGGGCCAGCGCGGATTCCGCGTTCCGTCGGTTTCGGTCGGCGATATTCTCGATATCGCGATGGTGCGCAAGCAAGTCGAGGGGCTGGCGCTGCGCCTTTCCATCAAGAACGGTGACGATGCGTGGGAAGCCAGAGTTGTCGCAGCACGATACAAGGTCGAGCTGCTGGAAAAAGCCGGCAAGAACATCGCCGAGAATGTGTGGGAAAGCCGCCACCGCGAATTCCACCAGACACTCATTTCGGCCTGCAACTCAGAGTGCCTGCTGCATCTGTATGGGTTGTTGAGCGATCAATTCGACCGATACCGCCGGCTGTCCGCACAGAGCCGGTTGCCGAACGCGCCGCGTTCGCTGATCCACCAGCAGATCCTCGACGCGGCCTTGAGCCGCAAGGCCAACCTCGCGGTCAAGCTTCTCGGCGATCACATCGACGAAGCAGCCACGCTGATTGTGAATGGTCTTTCCGATCCGAAAGCCAAGCAGCCACCGAAACCAGGCAAGGTTTCTTCCCGGTCGAAGAGATAACCGCGCCGGCAACGATCCTGCGGATCTTCGCGGTTTAGACAGCATTCCAACTGCCTATCCATCAGCTAGAATATTTCGGCGAAATCCATCCTGGTGATTTGGGGCGACCGATCTTTCCTTAACGGTTCTTCTTCGTGGTGCAATCAAGGCGCTGAAGCAACCTTTGAGACGCACGGTGCTGGAAAATCATCGCCAAAAATTCCGGATCATCTCGGCCGGTCCGATAGTTCTTCGAACTCTGTACGCTTCCCCGCGCGGCAGGGTCGAGGCCGTGTTCGAACGCAGTTTTTATGCTTCCTTGGGCGGCCAGTTGATTTGCATTCTGCCTCGCCAAGGCGGCTTGGGGCCACTCAACGCGCGGTGTGACGAAGCTGGACTAGAGAATTCGATCAAACGCTTCGTCCGCGTCGGCGACAAGGCGGCCGTAACCGGAACCACGCTCTCGATCGGCGACCATATTTCATTTGCGTTTAGTGATGCCGTCGGTTGGCATCCACCCATCTTGTCTCACTGCAATGAGGAGTCCGTCACGCGAGGGATGAGTGCGCTTCGCCGTCACCTCGGCGTACGCTCACTGCCGAGTAATGGCCTCGCATTTCTTATCGCCGGCGAGGGGCAGGAAGTCACCCCCAATCCAGATCTTGCTGCAGCGGCGAAAGAGCCGGTCGAACGTCTCGCCTTCGCCCTTGCGAGCGCGATGGGAGCCGGCGAGATGTCGGGCATCGAATCCAGCAAGCTGATGCCGCTCCTTGGTTTGGGACCAGGTCTCACGCCTTCGGGCGATGACGTGATTGGCGGCGTGATGATCGCGTTATGCCTGCTAGGTCAGGCCCGCATTCGAGACGTGATGTGGTCGCAGATAAGACCGGTTCTTCCGGAGGTGACCAACCGCATCAGTATCGCGCACCTGGAAGCCGCCGCAGGCGGATATGGACACGCGGCGATTCATGATCTCGTCAATGCAATCTTTTCCGGACAGATCGGCAATCTCGACAGGCAGCTCGACGTGGTCGATGCGATCGGTCACACGTCGGGGTGGGATGCCTTGGTTGGTGTCGTCGTAGCGGCGATGGCCTGGTTACGCGTTCATGGCCGTGCCCATGAACGCGATATTTTCGGCCTGGCGTCACCTCTCGGCGTCGCGCCGATGCAATCTCCAAACCCATGAGCCGGCAACTGGAATTTTTGGGAAAGCCCCGAACTCCTATTGGCCGGCAAATCAGCCAATCCATCGGCCGCCGACTTATGACGGAAGGATCATTTACGAAGGCGAACTCGGCGTCGTCATTGGCAAGAAGTGCTGGATTGCCGACAAGCTGGGGCTGCCCATGCAGTACATCCGTAAGAAGGCAAAGGGCTTTGGGCGAAACGCGCAGATCGAAGGCGATCTGCGCGAAGGTGCGCGCACGCTTCTGGTAGAAGATCTAGCGACAGACGGCCGCAGCAAGATCAATTTCTGCAACGCGCTACGCAATGCGGGCGCCAAGGTCGATCACTGCTTTGCTCTCTTACTCCTCGAGCATGATGAAAATCTTCTGCACGTTGGGGCTGGTCAATCCGTAGAAGTCGATCATGGTCCTCACCTGAGAATTGATTGCCGCCGACACCACCGGCCGGCGGCCTGCGTCCGCGTGTCGCGGTTTTCCGGACAGCGGAACGAAGCCTAGCGCGTCACAAGCACTTCGACCACCGCCCCCGGAACTCATCGGCCGCGTCGCGCAAACTTGCGTTGCGCGCGCAGTTGACAGCCGCACACCCGCCTGAAAACCTCGCCGCCGCGAGCGAAGCCGCGGGGGACGCAAGAAACGGCGGACGCTTGTCGCTGGTGGGATGAAACGCGGGATTTGTTGATGCCGTTCGGCTGTTGCTTCCGGCTTTTTGCCGCGGCGCTCGCGTGCGTGTTCGGCACTTTGACCGAGACTGCGGCGCAGGACGCGGTCGAGCAGTTCTATCGCGGCAAGCAGATCAACATCGTGGTCGGTTCCTCCGCCGGCGGCGGCTATGACACCTATGCGCGGCTGCTCGCGCGCACCATGGGCGCTTCGATCCCCGGCAATCCCGCGATCGTCGTGCAGAACATGAGCGGTGCCGGCTCAAACCGTGCGGCGGGCTACATCTATTCGGTTGCGCCCAAAGACGGCACCGCGATCGGCGCGATCTTTCCCGGCGCGGTGCTGCAGCCGCTGCTCAGCGAGCAGCCGGTGCCGCACGATCCCAGCAAGCTCGTCTATCTCGGCAGCGCCAACAGCGACGTCTATGTCTGCTTCGTCCGCAGCGACGCGCCGGTGAAGGCGTTCAAGGACGTGCTGGACAAGGAGCTCATCATCGGCGCGAGTAACCCGGGGGCGACCACCTACGACCTGCCGCTCCTGCTCAACAGCGTGCTCGGCGCGAAGTTCAAGATCGTCACCGGCTATCCCGGCAGCCGCGAGATCACGCTCGCGCTCGAGCGCGGCGAGGTGCAAGGCGCCTGCGGCATCGGCTGGACCGGCATCGAGACGATGTATCCAGACTGGTTTGCCAAGGACACCGTCCGCGTGCTGGTCCAGCTCAGCAACAGCGGACACGCCGACCTCAACAAGCGCGGCGTGCCGCGCGCCGCCGAGCTCGCCCGCACCGAGGACGACCGCAAGACCATCGAGCTCGTCTTCAGCCAGGGCGTGTTCGGCCGGCCGTATATTTTGCCGCCGGGCGTCCCGGCCGACCGGGTTGCGGCGCTGCGCAAGGCGTTCGTCGCAGCGCTTGACGACAAGACGCTGCGCGCCGAGGCGGCGAAGATGCAACTCGACGTCGATCCGATCCCGGGCGGCGATCTGCAGACGCTGGTGACGGGCATCTATGCGACCCCTCAGCATCTGGTAGAACGAGCCAGGCGGGCGCTGTCGGCAAAGCCTGCGGCGAAATAACAATGACGGGCATGCGCGTGATCAGGGCGGAGAGCAACTGAGCCATGGAAGGCGTCGGAGCAGAAGCAGCCTTCATGGCCGCAGCCGCGGGCAAGGCGTTCCTGCAGCTCATCGAGCCGCATCGTCTGATGTTCCTGATGCTCGGCTGCATGATGGGGCTGGTGCTCGGCATCGTGCCGGGCATCGGCGGCCTCGCCGGCACGGCGATGCTTTTGCCGTTCACCTTCGGCATGGATCCCTACTCGGCGTTCGCGCTGCTGCTCGGCCTTGGCGCCACCACCGCGACCGGCGATCCGATCCCCGCGGTCCTGTTCGGCGTGCCCGGAGGTGCCGCCTCCGCGGCAACCGTCCTCGATGGCTTCCCGATGGCGAAGCGCGGCGAAGCCGGCCGCGCGCTCAGCGCCGCCTATATGTCGTCGCTGATGGGCGGCATCTTCGGCGCGGCCTTGCTCGCGGTGTCGATCCCGATCCTGCGGCCGGTGATGCTCTATCTCGGATCGCCGGAGCTATTAGCCTTCTCGGTCTTGGGCATATCGATGGTCGCTGTCCTCTCGGGCAGCGCGCCGCTGCGCGGCGTCGGCGCGGGCTGCCTCGGCGTCATGATCGCCATGATCGGCTCCGACCCGCAGACCGGCACGCTGCGCTGGACCATGGACAGCCTTTATCTCTGGGACGGCCTGCCGATCACGCCGGTGCTGCTCGGGCTGTTCGCCCTGCCGGAGCTGTGCGACCTCCTCATCGCGCGCACCACCATCGCCAAGACGATCGACAAGGGCAGCATCTACAAGGGCCAGTGGCAGGGCATGAAGGACTGCTTCCAGAACTGGTGGCTGATCATGCGCTGCTCCTGGATCGGCGGCGGCATCGGCTCGATCCCCGGCATCAGCGCCTCGGTGGTGGACTGGCTCGCCTACGGCCACGCGCTCAAGACCGAGAAGGGCGCGGCGCAGACCTTCGGCAAGGGCGACGTCCGCGGCGTCATCGCCTCGGAAAGCTCCAACAACGCCAAGGAGGGCGGCGCGCTGGTGCCGACCTTGGCGTTCGGCGTGCCGGGCAGCGCGACGATGGCCATTCTCCTTGGCGCGTTCCTGATCCACGGGCTCGTGCCGGGTCCGGACATGCTGCACAAGAACCTCGACATCACCTACGCGATGGTGTGGTCGGTGGCGCTCGCGAATATCCTGGGCGCGGGCGCCTGCTACGCCTTCAGCCCGCAGTTCGCCCGTCTTGCCACACTCCGCTACACGCTCATTCTGCCGGCAGTGCTGAGCGTCGTTTACATCGGTGCGTTCGAGGCCTCGCGAAGCTGGGGCGACCTGATCGCGCTCCTGGTGTTCGGCGTGTTCGGCTGGCTGATGAAGCAGTTCAAATGGCCGCGGCCGCCGCTGGTGCTGGGCCTGGTGCTCGGCGATTCGATCGAGCGCTATATGTTCATCTCGATCGAGCGCTACGGCTTCAGCTGGCTTGCCCGTCCCGTGGTCGCGGTCCTCCTGATCCTTGCGATCGTCGGCCTGGTGCGGCCGTTCATCGCCGACATCCGGCGGCAGGGCGGCATCGGCAAGATGGTGACGAGCTTCGGCGCGCCGCGGTTTGAGCCGCAGCAGCTTTTCACGATCTTCTTCATCGCGCTGATCGGCACGCTGGTGGTGGTCGCCCTGCCCTGGCACTTCTCGGCGAAGCTCGTGCCGCTGATCGTCGGCATCACGGCGCTGACCGTGGCGGGCCTGAGCCTGTTCAACGACATGTGCCGCAAGCCGGAGGCCGCCGCCGCCTCAGGCCTCGCCGAGCAGGCGCAGGCCGAGGTCGAGCAGAAGATCCACATGGATCTGGAGTCCGACACCGGCCATCTGCCGGTGCAGACCATCGTGCGTCGCGCCGCACGCTTCTTCGGCTATCTGCTCGGCTTCATGGCCTGCATGGGCGTGATCGGGCTCATTCCGACCGCGGCGATTTTCGTCATTATCTTCATGCGCCTCGAAGGCCCCGAGCGCTGGAAGCTGGTGCTTCCTTACGTCACCGTGCTGATCTTCGCGGTCTGGCTCGCCTTCGACTTCTTCATGGCGCTGCCCTGGCCGCCCACCCTGCTCGGAACGTTCTTTCCGGCCATGAAATTCATCCCGTCGGTATAGCGGTAGGGAAGCAACACACGACGCCAACATTCGGTGGTGCGAGGGCGCAACACCGGTCAAAATAGTTTGATTTGCGGGGAAAATCCGCGGTTTAGGCCGAAAAATAGCGGTCATGCGGTAGGTCCGTCCGGTATCAATGGACCGGTAGGCCTGATATTTAACCCTATTGGACTGCAATCGAGGGCCCCGGATCGGCCGGGGGCTGGGGAGAAATCCATGCGACCTGTGCGGCTCGATCAACTGCTGGCGGGAACGGCGCTTGCCACGGCTCTGGCGCTGACGGTTACCTCCACGGCGTCCGCCCAATCGGCCCGCGCGATCTCGAACGCGGTGCCGATGCCGCAGAGCGCCGACCTGCCGCCGCCGTCGCTCAAGGACATCACGCCGGACAAGCCCGCGGTGGTGAGAACCGCCAACACCGCCGAGGTCACCAGCTCGGTTTCCGGCGCGGCCGCCGCCAAGACCACCGCGGCCGATGCCGCGATCGCCGACAAGCTTCGCGAGATGATGGCGTCCGGCAAGTTCGACCGCATCCTCGGCAGCAAGAAGGAGCGCGCACCGGTCGAGGCGTTCTATTCGGGCCGCGAGTTCGCGCCGCTGTGGGTCGGCGACGGCGCGATGAGCGCGCGCGCCAAGGTCGCCGCGCAGTACCTCTCCGGCGTCGACGCCGACGGTCTCGACCCTGCCGACTATCCGCTACCGCAGATCAAGGCGGGGGCGGATGCCGAGGCGCTGGCCGAGGCCGAGGTCAAGTTCACCGATGCGGTGCTGACCTTCGTTCGCCACGCCCAGTCCGGCCGCGTGCACTACAGCCGCGTCCACACCGACATCCAGTACGACCTCACCAAAACCGACCCGGCCGAGGTGCTGGCGAAGCTCGCGAGCGCCTCCGACGTCGGCGCGGCGCTCGACGGCTACAACCCGCAACAGCCGCAATACAAGGCGTTGAAGGCCAAGCTTGCCGAGGTGCGCCGCGGCAACGACGTCGAGAAGAAGGTGATCCCTTCTGGTCCGGTGCTGAAGTACAGCAAGGACAAGAAGGGCAAGGAAGAGATCATGTCGGACGAGCGCGTGCCCGCGTTGCGCGCGCGCTTCGGCATGAAATCGCCCGAGGGCAACACCAACTACGACCGCGAGCTGTCGAACACGATCGCCAAGTTCCAGAAGGAGCACGGCCTGCAGCCGAGCGGCCAGCTCACGCAGGCGACGCTCGACGTCATCAACGGGCCCAAGCGCGACAAGACGGCCGACGTCATCATCGTCAACATGGAGCGTTGGCGCTGGGTGCCGCGCGACCTCGGCAAGACCCATGTGGTCGCCAACATCCCGGACTACTCGCTGCGCGTGATCCGCGACGGCCAGTTGGTCTGGAAGACCCGCATCGTGGTTGGCAAGCCGAACCTGGTGACGCCGCTGATCAGCGCCGAGATGAAGTTCATCACGGTCAACCCTACCTGGAACGTGCCGCCCTCGATCATCCAGAACGAGTACCTGCCGGCGCTGCAGCAGGACCCGATGGCGATGGAGCGCATCGGCCTCAAGGTCGAGCAGGCGGCCGACGGCACGGTTCGCATCTATCAGCCGCCGGGCGACCGCAACGCGCTCGGCCGCATCCGCTTCAACTTCCCGAACAAGTTCCTGGTGTACCAGCACGACACCCCGGACAAGCACCTGTTCGCGCACGAACGGCGCGCCTACAGCCACGGCTGCATGCGCGTTCAGGACCCGCTGAAGTACGGCGAGGTGCTGCTGTCGCTGGCGCTGCCGAACGAGAAGTACACGGCGGACCGGCTGCAGAAGATGTACGGCGGCTCGGAGATCAACATCAACTTCCCGAACGTGATCCCGGTGCATATCACCTACCAGTCGGCGTTCGTGGACGACGATGGCAAGCTGCAGATCCGCGACGACATCTACGGCCGCGACCGGCGGATGCTCGAAATCCTGAAGGGTTCCGAGCGCAAGGTCGCCGACACCGCGGTGGCCCATCCGAAGACCGCGTCGAATGCGCCGGTGCGGGTGGCACCGGGCACGTTCGGCGGCGGCGGTGGCGGAGGCTTCTTCGGCGGCGGTGGCAGCTTCTTCGATCAACTGTTCGGCGCGACGCCGCCACGGCGTGTCAGCAACAACAACGACCGGCGCACACAGCGCTGAGCGAAGCCAGATCGATTTGATCCGAATCGGCCGCAGCCCACGCTGCGGCCGATTTGCTTTTGGTCAGCAGTGACGCCGCCCGTGTTGCAAGCGGGTAGCCCGGATGAGCGAAGCGAAATCCGGGAGGGTTCGTCCCGCATTCCGCTTCGCTCCATGCGGGCTACGGCGGCCTCGCATGAAGTCCAGATTTACGTTGTCAAACAGCCCGGCAGGCAAGCGTCGGTGTTCCGGGAAATCATCGGCACCCGGCCGCCGTTCGTCTTGTCCGCCTCGAAAGCAATCGAGGAGGGTGAAGCGCCACAAAGCGCTGGTGCGGAAACCGCCGCACCCGGTGGCCACCTTGCGGTCAGGCCAGTCCCTTCTGCGGAAGGGACTGCCGGCCCTTGACGCGGGCCGGCGCGCCTTGCGGCGCTTCACCACGGCGTTTTCGTGAGGCCTCGCCCCACACACCTCAGGCCGTGCTTCCCTGACGGGTTACTGGCGCTTTCACCCGGCAGTCCAGCAGAGCTCCCTGCGCGCGAGTCGTAGTGCCCGCGAGACGGGGTCCCGAGGCGCCCCGAGAGTCCGGTTGGATCGGCCGGACGCGCAGGCGCCGCTCCCGCTTCTGCCAATGGCTCCCACCGGTTGGGCCCCTCAGACAAGCAGGATAACAGAACAAATACAGAACAACGGGACGGAGTCAACCCATCGTCACGTCGCGATCAAAGCACGCCGGTCATCCCAATCGCAGCCGGTCTAAGGCACCAGTACAGCCGCGCCATTGAGGCGCCCGGCACGCAGATCGTCGAGCGCAGCATTCGCGCTTTCGAGCGGATAGATCGTGACGTCGGTGACAGGCTTCGCGTCCGCGACAACGCGAAAGAAATCCGCTCCGTCCTGCCGCGTGAGATTGGCGACGGACATCACCTGCCGCTCTTCCCAGAGCAGCCGGTAGGGAAAGGCCGGAATGTCGCTCATGTGGATGCCGGCGCAGACCACGCGCCCGCCCTTGCGGACGGCCTTGAGCGCTGCCGGCACGAGCGCGCCGACCGGCGCGAAGATGATCGCGGCATCGAGCGGCTCCGGCGGCGCCTGATCGGAGCCGCCGGCCCATATCGCGCCGAGCCTTTGCGCGAAGGCCATGCCGCTCGCGTCGCCCGGCCGCACGAAAGCGAACACGCAGCGGCCCTGCCAGCGCGCCACCTGGGCGATGATGTGCGCCGCAGCACCGAACCCGTAGAGACCGAGGTTTGCCCCCTCGCCGGCCATCACCAGTGAACGCCAGCCGATCAGGCCGGCGCACAGGAGCGGCGCAAGCGCCACGTCATTGCCCTCCTCGCCGAGCGGAAAGATGTAGCGCGCGTCGGCGATGGCCTGCGTGGCGTAGCCGCCGTCGCGGGTGTAGCCGGTGAAGCGCGGCCGGTCGCAGAGGTTTTCCCGCCCGCTCAGGCAATAGGGACAGGTGCCGTCGGTCGCGCCGAGCCAGGGCACGCCGACGCGTTCGCCGACCCGTAAGCCCGCGACGCCCGAGCCCAGCGCATCAATGCGGCCGACGATCTCGTGCCCGGGAACGAGCGGCAGCTTCGGGTCCGGCAGTTCGCCATCGACCACATGCAGATCGGTGCGGCAGACGCCGCAGGCCGACACGGCAAGCCGCACCTCGCCCGGCCCCGGCGCGCGGTCCGGCCACTCCTGCATCTGCAGGCGCTCGCCCGGACGCTCCAGCACCATCGCGCGCATGACTGTTCGCCCCTTGATCGCGGCGGCAACATGATAGCATTGCCGCGACGGCCGGGCTGATCCCGGTCAAGGCAACAACCGAAAGCACAGGGAACAGGCAATGGAGATCGATCTGCCGGAGGTCGTGGCCGAAGTCACCGCCGCCTTCAACCGCTACGAAAAGGCGCTGGTGACCAACGACGTCGCGGTGCTGGACGACACCTTCCGCGTCGATCCGCGCACCATCCGCTACGGCACGCAGGAAATCCTCTACGGCTTCGACGAGATCGCCGCGTTCCGCGCCGCGCGCGCGCCGACAGGCCTGATGCGCAGCACCTCGAAGACCGTCATCACCACCTACGGCCGCGACTTCGCCGTGGCCTCGACGCTGTTTCACCGCGAGACCATGCCGGGCAAGGTCGGGCGACAGATGCAGACCTGGGTGCGTTTTCCTGACGGCTGGCACGTCGTTGCGGCCCACGTGAGCGTCATCGACGAGAAGGATGTGTGGAAGAAGAGTTAGTGCCAATCAGTCCCGAAACAGCAGATCACGTGTCATCTCGTCGAGATTCTCGACAGCGTGCAGCGCGAATGTCAGCCGCTCGCGGTGGCGGCGCGACAGCCGCCGCACCGCCACGACGTTGGACGGCGGCACGCCCTGCTCGACATCGGCGACCTGCTGCGCCGCAATCAGGTCGAGGAACGTGTCCTGCGCTTCCAGGAGCCCGTCGATATCCTCGCCGCCGATCCCGAGCATCTTGACGCCTTCGAGCCGCGCCGGCGTCGCGCGCTCAACCACGTGATGGCAGATCGCCAGCGCCCGCGCGGCGCTGACGATGCCGAACAGCCCGGACTTCTTGAGATCGATGCGGCCCTGCTCGGTGCGAAAGCGCCGGAACAGCGTGAAGCCGGGCGCGACCGGTCCGGCGGCGTCGACCAGAAGCTTGGCGAACGCCGCCTGGCCCCTGGCGGCGTCGAAGGCGTCGCGCCAGATCGTATCGATGAGCGCGGTGTCGCCGTGGACACCGAGCATATCGAAGAAGATGTCCACCGCGAGAAGGTCGTCCGGGTGCGAACGGCCGATCCAGTGCGCAATCCGGCCCTGCCATGTCGCGACCGAGCCGCGCCATTGCGGGTTCTTCGCCATCACGCCGCCCTTGCAATAGGGCACGCCGGCCTCGTCCAGGATATCGGCGGCATGCGTGCCGAGCTGCGCGAACCAGCGGTCCTGCGGACCGTCTGGCGCGCCTTCGGCGAACACCAGGGCGTTGTCCTGGTCCATCGCGAGCAGGCTCTCGCCGCGGCCGGCGGAGCCCAGCACCGCGAACGCATAGGCGCAGGGCGGCCCGCCTTCGCCCGCCTCGCGCATCCGCCGCTCGGCCAGCACCGCGGCACGCGCGCTCAGCGCACAGAGCCTGCGCGAAACGATCGCCGCGACCTGGCGCCCGGAGACGCCGTCGGCAAGCAGCGCCGCGACGGTGCGCGGCAACTGCGACCAGGCGCGGGCGAGGCCGGCCACGTTGTTGGCTGCCTGGATCTCGTCGCCGAGCGCGACCGCGCCCTCGGCGCGCAGCCGCAGCATGTCGCGGGCCGACACCGCGCCGATCACGTAGCCCGCCGTATCGGTGACGCCGAGGTGACGCAGGCCGTGCCGGTTCATCCGCGCCACGCCGAGATAGCAGAACGAATCCGCGGCCACCGTGACCAGCGGACGGCTGGCGATGTCGCTCGCGCGTTTATCGAGCGCAGCAGCGCCGGCACCGGCGAGCGCACGCAGCACGTCGCGCTCGGTGACGATGCCGGTTTCATCGGCCCGCACCGGCCGCCCGCTGCCGTCGGGATGCACGAACAGCGACGATACGCGCTCATCCATCATGCGTTGCAGCACGCCGGCCAACGGCGCGTCCGGCGGCGTGAAACGGGCCGGCGCGCTCATCACGTCGGCGATCCGGTGGCGGTAGGGATAGCTGTCGATGCGCGGCACGGGCGCAGCCCGGCCGTCCGGCGGCACCGGCTCGGCCCAGCCGGCGCGATGCTGGGTTTCGAGCGTGGCGCTTCTGCCGCGGCAGGCGCGCTGCGCCTCGGCCAGCGTGCGGATGCCGGCGTCGCGCAGCTTCGGGATGAGCGCCAGAAAAATCCGCGCGGTGGTCTCGGCGTCACCCACGGCGGAATGGCGCTGCGCCATCGGCACGCCGAGCCAGGCCGACAGGCCCTCCAGCGAATAGCCGGCGAGGCCCGGCGCGGCGACTTCGGCGAGGAGCCGTGTGTCGAGCGTCGGCGGCGGCTGCCATGCCACGTTGGCGCGGGCAAACTCGCGCTTGAGCACGGCGAGGTCAAAGCCCAGCGAATGGCCGATCAGCACCGGCGCGGCGAGCGCCGCGGCGACGTTAGATGCAACGGCATGAAATCGCGGTGCGCCTGCAACTGCAGCATCGTCAATGCCATGAACCGCGATGGCAGCTTTGGGGACGGGCTCGCCCGGATTGATCAGGTTGCGAAACAACGGCGGCGGATCGAGCCGACCGCCGGCAATCCGCACCGCGGCGATCTCGACGATCCAGGCCTTGGCGGCATCGAGCCCGGTGGTTTCGGTGTCGACGACGATCGCATCGAGAGCGGCTAACGCCGTGGCATTGCCGATGCCTGCCATCGAGTTCGCTCCGTCGCGCGGCCGGCGGGCTCGCGCGTTATGTCGACCGGCCGCTCAGCATCGCCGCAAGCGCCGGCACATCGGCACGCTTTTCCAGGTCGGCGTAAATATTGATCGTCGTCACACGCAGATAGTTGCCGATCGTCGGAAACTCGGCGGTGCGCAGCTTCTCGTGGATTGGCATCAGATCGAAATATTTCTCGACATACGGCTCGGGAATATCCTTCGCCCGCTTGGGTGCGTGCATGTTGATCCGCTGCAGGTCGGCTTCGAGCTCGAGCCGCAGTGCGCGCCAGGCTTCGGCGCCGAGCGCCGCCGGCACGGGATAGCGGTCGAACACCGACAGCGCGAGCGCGCGGAGTGCTTCGAACTGCGTCTGGCGGTCGCCAGCCGCGGGCCGCAGCAGACCCTCGGCCAGCTCCGTCACCATGGCGAGCCCGAGCGGATAGGCGCGCCAGCGTGACACCTCGACCGCGTCCTTGAAGCCCTGCTCGGCAAACAGCACCTTGGCGTAGTGGCCGGCGCGGGCGCGCGAATACTCGTAGAGGCCCTTCTGCACAAGGAACGCGGCGTTGCCGTCGATGAATTCGGCCAGCGTCTCGGGCGTGTCGACCGGCGGGGGACGGCGCAGGAAATCCCGCAGAAAACCCAGAAGATTCATAGCGATGCTGCACCCGCTGCGACGGACTGGCGCGGACCCTGATCAGAGAACGCCAGAGTTTTCCGTATCTTAGCCCAAAGCTATCAGACAAAAGTCGTATAGGGCCCGCCGGTTAGCCAATGTTAACCGTTAGGCTGCGGCTCCGCATAGGCAACGCGGACCGCGGCAGACGGGGGGCCGCTGCATTTTCTGGCTTGCCGGCCCCAAACGCATAACAGGCCCGGGCTCGCGCGCGCCCGCGCCACCGCAGGGAGGGCGAGCACCGATGGCTCAACCAGACAGTAAGGCCAATGACGAGGCTCATTGGGCAGCGACGACACGGCTGATGTGGATACACATCGGGCTCTGGGTTTTCTTCGGCTACGTCATCCACATGTTCGTGGTGCCGTTGAACAAGATCACCATTCCGATCCTGAACTTCCCGCTCGGCTTCTACATGGCCGCGCAGGGCTCGCTGATCGCGTTCGTGGTCATGCTGTTCGTGTTCGCGAAGCAGCAGGACAAGATCGACCGCGACCACGGCGTCGCTGAAGACGACTGACGGAGGATCAGACCATGGCAACGCAAGCCACCACCGGCGGTTCGTCGGACTTCATCAAGAACCTGGGGCGGATGTACGGCACCTATACCGGTGCCTTCGTCGGCTTCATCATCCTGATCGCGCTGCTCGAACTCGCCGGCGTACCCAACAGGGTGCTCGGCTACATGTTCGTCGGCTTCACCATCCTGGTCTACGCCGTGATCGGCGTGATGACCCGGACGGCGCAGGTTTCCGAGTACTACGTCGCCGGCCGTGTCGTTCCGGCGTTCTACAACGGCATGGCGACCGGCGCCGACTGGATGTCGGCGGCCTCGTTCGTCGGCATGGCCGGCTCGCTGTTCCTGCTCGGCTATGACGGGCTGACCTGGGTGCTCGGCTGGACCGGCGGCTACGTGCTCGTCTCGGTGCTGATCGGACCGTACCTGCGCAAGTTCGGCGCCTACACCGTGCCCGACTTCATGTCGTTCCGGTTCGGCGGCAACCTTGCCCGGTTCATCGCCGTGATCGTGCTGGTGTGCTGCTCGTTCACCTACGTGACCGCGCAGGTCTTCGGCACCGGCCTGATCGCCTCCCGCTTCCTCGGCATGGACTTCACGATTGCGGTCTATGCGGGTCTCGCGGGCATTCTGCTCTGCTCGATGCTCGGCGGCATGAAGGCGGTGACCTGGACGCAGATCGCCCAGTACATCGTGCTGATCATCGCGTACCTGACGCCGATCGTGATCCTGTCGACGCAGAAGTACGGCATTCCGATCCCGGAACTGACCTACGGGCAGGCGATCGCGGACATCACGGCGCGCGAGCAGCAGATGCTGCAGACGGGCCTGGCGACGGCGGCGGGTCTCAAACCGCACATCCAGCCGTTCATCAACTACAGCCCGCTGAACTTCTTCGCCATCATGTTCTGCATGATGGTGGGTACGGCGTCGCTGCCCCACATCCTGATGCGCTACTTCACCACGCCGACCGTGCGTGAAGCCCGTCAGTCCGTGGCGTGGTCGCTGTTCTTCATCTTCCTGCTGTACTTCTCGGCGCCGGCCTATGCGGCGTTCTCGAAGCTGGAGGTCTACACCAACATCATAGGCCGCGATCTGGCTTCGATCCGGCCGTGGATGTTCACTTGGGGCGAGCTCGGCCTGATCCAGATTTGCGGCAAGAACGCCGCAAGCGTGGACGCGATCGTCGCCGCCTGTAAGGCGATCGCCGGTCACCCCGGCGTGGTCCGGCTGCAGGACTTCGTGATCAACACCGACGTGATCGTGCTCTCCACACCGGAGATCGCCGGCCTGCCGTATGTGATCTCGGGCCTAGTGGCAGCGGGCGGCCTCGCCGCCGCGCTCTCCACCGCTGACGGGCTCCTGCTCGCCATCGCCAATGCGCTCAGCCACGACGTCTACTACAAGATGCTCGATCCCAACGCGCCGACGGTTCGTCGGCTCACCGTTGCACGCGTGCTCTTGTTCTTCGTCGCCGTGGCAGCCGCATGGACCGCATCGACCAAACCCGCGGACATCCTGGCCATGGTCGGCTGGGCGTTCTCGCTGGCGATGGCCGGAAACTTCCCGGCGCTCGTCATGGGCATCTGGTGGAAGCGGGCGACGGCAACCGGCGCGATCTGCGGCATGCTCGCAGGCTTCGGCCTCTGCCTGTTCTACCTGGTGGTGACGCGCTACTTCCCGGGCTTCGGGGTGAAGTACGCGGGCATGACGTCGTTGCTCAACGCACAAACCGGCGCGCCGCTGGTGGCCGACATGGCGAAGGCGATGGCGGCGCCGAACGCGATGGAGGCGTTCCCGACGCTCGCCCATCCGCTCGCCAACAAGGTCGGCTGGTTCAACCTCAACAACATCGCTTGCGGGTTGCTGGGCGTGCCGGTCGGCTTCCTGACCATCTACGTGGTCAGCCTGATGGGCAAGGAGCCGTCCGCGGAGATGCAGGCTTACGTGGACGAGATCCGCAAGCCGCGCGGCCGCACGCTGCTGGAAGAAAAGACCTGACCGGGAGACCGGAACGGTTCGGGAGCGGGGCCTACGGGCCCCGTTCTTTTTTTTCAGACGTTGCTCCATCAGCGCGCACACAGACTGCTTCCGTATTGCCTTCTTTGCGTGACGCGGCCGAGGCGAACCGATACTGTGCACGCGCAGTTCGCCCGATCGAGCACAGACGAAGCAGAGCCAAGAGCCCGTGACCGGCAGTTCGCTCCTGACCTATTGGTACTTCCACCTGCCGAATTTCATTCTGGCGGCGATCATGTACACCCTGCTCGGGCGCGCGCTGCTCGGCCTGATCGTCCAGCCGGATTCGGAGAACTACATCTGGAAGGCATTCTGCCGCCTCACCGATCCGATCGTCGCGGTGGTGGCTCTGGTCACGCCGAAGGCGACAGCGCCGGTCGTGATCTGGCTGTTCGGGTTCGTCTGGATGTTCTGGCTGCGCGTCGGCCTGCTCTATTTGTTCCTTGTGCTGGGGGCCGTCCCCAAAGCGGCGACCTGAGGCGCACATGGAGCGGCATTTCTATTTCATCGGCATCGCCTTCTTCGGCATGATCAACGGGCTGTTCAACCAGCTCTTCCTGGTGTTCGCCTTGCTGCACGTACAGATCCTCGCGCCGGCGCTGCTGTTCGGCAGCACCGGCATGACGCTGCTGTTCTCGTCGCTGATGGTTTCGACGGCGACCATCATCCTCGGCGGAATTCCCGCGGCGATCTACGAGTACGTGACCGGACAGAAGGATGATTCCGACGTGGTGTCGCTGTGGATATGGCTCGCCTGTACCGGAATACTGACGCTGCCGGCGATGGGAAATTTCATCCAGTTCGGCTTGTGATGCGGCCAGCAGCAGGCATGCCCGGCAATTGCCGGCCATGCCTGCCCATAGTAGCTTGCACTCGCTGGGAACCGTTCACCCGCCGCGACGAATCGGGCGCGGCGTATGGAAGGACCGCACAGCCATGGAGCAAATGCGGCGCGTCGCCTACGAAACCGTGCTGCGAGCCTGTGCGTTCGGCTCGCTGGCGATCTTCTGCGTCATGATCGGCATGTCTTTCATGCCGAAGCTCTCGTTCCAGGCCGGCGGATTTCTCACGACACTGATGACCGCGATCCTGGTGTTCAAGGCATACGAGGCCAACACCAAGGACTATCGCCGCACCGAGATGTGGCTCTATCTGAAGAAGGATCAGCGTCCGCCTGCGGCTTATGCACAATGGGCGAGCTCGACCGTGCTGCGCGAAACCTACCTGCAGTTCGCAAAGTGGTCTTCGGTCATCGCCATCGTCATGTGGGTGGTCGCACTGTTGATGCCGGCCACCACACTGAAATAGCAGCGGCCGGCCAGGGCGTGGTGTGGTACACGGGACAGTTCTACGCGCTGTTCTTCCTGCTGATCACCCTCAAGCTCGAGTTCGTCTCGGCCCACGCGCTGATCGCGGTCTCGCTGCTGGTCGGCACGCCGTTCTTCATCTTCTTCGGCTGGCTGTCCGACCGGATCGGCCGTCTGAAGATCATCCTGGCCGGGTGCGCGATCGCGGCGGTCACCTACTTCCCGCTGTTCAGCCTGCTGACGCACTACGTCAATCCGGACCTGGAGGCGTTCCAGAAGAAGAACCAGATCGCGGTCATCGCCGACACGTCGAAGTGCAACTTCCACATCTTCGTCGGCCCGTGGTCGAACTTCACACCTGCGACCGCGCCAAGGACTTCGTCACCAAGCTCGGCGTCTCGTTCAAGACCGAGCACGCGGCGGGCGCGGGCGACAAGGTCACGCTGTCGATCAACAACACCAACGTCGACGGCTGGAACGCGCAGACCTGGACGCAGGCGTTCGCCGCCGCCGGCTATCCGGCCAAGGCCGACTTGGCCAAGGTCAACTGGTTCATGGCGGAGCTGATCATCGTCATCATGGTGATCTACGTGACGATGGTGTACGGGCCGATCGCGGCCTTCCTGGTCGAGATGTTCCCGACCAAGATACGCTACACGTCGATGTCGCTGCCCTATCACATCGGCAACGGCTGGTTCGGCGGCATGCTGCCGCTGCTCGCCACCGCCGTGGTGGCAGCGACCGGCGATATCTATGCCGGCCTCTGGTATCCGATCGGGGTCGCGCTGATGACCCTTGTCGCCGGCCTCTTCTTCCTCCGGGACACGAAGGGCGTCGACATGACGACCGGCTCCGGCGTGAGATCCAGGGCCAGCCGGCACGGTGACGAACTGGACGGGGCGGCTACGCAGCCGCCCCGTTCCGTTTTCGCAAGGAATGGGCCGCACACAAGTGCGGCCCGTTTCGTTTCGGTCGTGGAATGCCATGGCCGCGGTGCATCTCGACATCGCGCAAGCGGCGGCCCAAACTGCGTCGCATCCCGCCGGGTGCCGTCACTGTTGCGGCACTCCTCCCCACAGTCATGGAAGCATCGGCATGAGCGCGATCGATCCCCGCATCGTCGGCATCTGGCAACTCACGGACACGCTCGGACGCGACGACGCCGGCAAGCTGCTGGAGCCGCCCTACGGGCCGAAGGCGATGGGGCTCGTCACCTTCCAGGCGGACGGGCGGATGATGGCGGTGCTGTGCGATGGCCGCGCAACGCTTGACGGCGAGCCGCGGCAGTTCATGTCCTACGCGGGCAACTACAGCTTCGACGGCACGACGCTGTCGACGCGGGTCGATGCCTCGTCCGACGCAAGCCGCATCGGCGGCAACCAGGTGCGCGCGGTGCGTTTTGAAAAGGACGGCACGATGGTGCTGGCGCCGCCGCGGCGGCTCTATGCCGGGGTGATGCAGCACCAGGAGCTTGCCTGGGAGCGGGTGGACGGCTAGCTGCCTGCCGCGCGAAGCCCGGTCAGCATGTCGCGCTCTCAACGGACATGCGCGTCGAGAAACTCGGATAACAGTGCGCGCAACCGATCCGGCTGCTCGACAGGGATCATGTGCCCGGATTTCGGGATGAGTTGATACTTCGCGCCGGGAATGAGCGCCGCAATTTCCTCCATGCCCTTGGGCTTGGTCAGCCCGTCTTCCGCACCGGCGATCACCCAGGTCGGCACCTTGATGCTCGGCAAATCCTCAGACAGATTGAAATCGTAGAGCGCGCGGGTTGCGGCATTGAGCGGTGCCATCGGCATGGCGGCGCGCCATTCGTAGAACCGTGCCAGCGCCGCGGGATTGGCCTCCCGCCAGCCCGGCGAGAAAATGCTCTCGGCCGCAATTTTGGCGGCGGCCACGGGTCCGGCCTTGTCCATCGCTGCAATCCGCGCCTCCATGTTGTCGCGCAGCGACGGATCGGATCTGCACGAGGTCGACACCAGCACCAGCGCGGAGACGAGGTCGGGCCGGATGAGCGCGAGCTTCTGTGCAACCATGCCGCCCTGCGACAGACCGATGACGCAGACGCGTTTCAGCCCGAGCGCGGCGGCCAGCGCCGCGTAGTCGCGCGCAAACATCTCCATGTCGTAAGGGCCATCCGGCTTGTCGGTCGCGCCATGGCCGCGGGTGTCGGCCGCGATCATGCGGTATTGCGACGCGAAATTCTCGATTGTGGGATTCCACAGCGAGCGGTCCCAGCCGAGACCATGAAGGAGCAGCACGGCGGGCCCGCTGCCGGCCTCGGCGATATTCATCGTCAGGCGCTCCGTCGCGACGCGGCGCTCGGTCGCGCCGGCGGGCTTGGGAAACCAGCCGCTCATGACCGGCACCATGCTTGCATAAAGGGCACGGACGTCACTGCTCCCGGGTCCGCCATCATGACCTTTGAGAAACAGGTCAGCAAGTCGTGCACAGCCTGAAGCGCCCCAGCGAGGTGCTGATCAGCCACGCCACGACCGCGGACCTGCGCGACGGGCTGAAGGCGCCGGCCCCGGGGCGCCGACGCGATCGTGCAGGCCGGCACCGACCTTGCGATGGCCGACCTTGCCGGCGAAGCCTAACGCTGGCTCGGCATTCCGGTGATCGCAATCAACGTGGCGACCTCCCGGTCGGCTTTGCGGGCGAACGGCATCGACGATCGCATGGCCGGTTTCGGCAGCTTGCTGGCCGAACACTGACGAAGCGCCCAACTCACATCCCAAGATAGGCCTGCCGGATCGCCGGATTGTCGGCGAGCGCCGCCGTGGTACCGCTCATGCTGACCCGGCCGGTCTCGACGATCAGCGCGTGGCGGGCGATCTCGAACGCAGTCATCACGTCCTGCTCGACCAGCAGAATGGCGAGGCCGTTGCGGTTGATCTCGATGAGTGCTTCGCTCAGCCGCTCGACCAGCCGTGGCGCCAGACCGAGCGACAGCTCATCGATCATCAAGAGCTTCGGCCGCGACATGATCCCGCGGCCGATGGCGCACATCTGCTGCTCACCGCCGGACAACGTGGTCGCGTCCTGCCTGCGGCGCTCGCGCAGGATCGGAAACAGCGAGAACACATAATCGAGGTCGCGCTGCACCTCGGCGTCGTTGCGCAGATACGCTCCGAGCAGGAGGTTGTCGTGCACGCTGAGGCCGCGGAACAGTCGCCGCCCTTCCGGCACATGGGCGATGCCGCGGGCGAGGATCTGGTCCGCGGCGAGCATGGTCGTATCCTCACCCTGAAACACGATACGGCCCGACGAGGGCGGCACCAGTCCCGAGATGGTCCGCAGCAGCGTGGTCTTGCCCGCGCCGTTGGAGCCGACAATGCAGGTGATCTCGCCGGCCGCAACCGCCAGATTGATGTCCCACAGCACGCGGACGTCGCCATAGCCGGCGCCGAGCCCCTCGACGGTCAGGATCGGCTCAGCCATTCGCGGCCCCGGCGGTGAAACGGCGCGCAAATTTTTCGCCGAGATAGGCTTCGACGACGCGCTCGTTGCGCACGATCTCGTGGGCGCTGCCTTCGGCGATGAGCTGGCCGTGATGCAGCACGAGCACGCGCTGGGCGAGCGACAGCACCACCTTCATCAGATGCTCGATGACGAGGATCGTAATGCCGCGATCGGCGATCTGGCGGATCAGCTTCAGCGCGCCGTCGATCTCGCCGGAGTTCAGCCCGGCATTGACCTCGTCCAGCATCAGCACTTTCGGGTTCATAGCCATGCTTTTCGCAAGCTCCAGGCGCTTGCGTCCGGCCAGCGTCAACGCCGCGGCCGAGCGGTCCGCGAACGGCGTGAGCCCCATGAACTCGAGCTGCTCGCGCGCTGCTTCGGTGGCCGCGGCGACGCTCGGTTGCTTGCCGCCGAACAATGCCGCGGCGGCGATGTTCTCCAGCACCGTCATCTTCGGAAACGGCTGCACAATCTGGAACGTGCGGGCCAGGCCCCGTCGCGCCGCCTCGAACGGCCGCTGCGCCGTCACGTCCCCGCCCTCGAACCGGATGCGGCCGGAGGACGGCCGCAGCACGCCGGTGAGCAGGTTCACCAGCGTGGTCTTGCCCGCGCCGTTGGGACCGATCAGCGCGACGATCTCGCCCTCCTTGAGAGCAAAGCTCAAGTCATCGATGGCGCGGATACCGCCAAAACTCCGGCTGACGCGCTCGGCCGCCAGGATGGTCATGCGGCGGCCTTGGTTCGTCCGAGCCACGCGCCGAGGCGGGACGCAGCGTCGCGGTACGACAGCCCGAGCAGGCCGCCCGGCAGGAAGAAGATCAGGATGACGATGACCAGGCCGAGGATGGCGCGGTTGTAGTCGAGGAAGTTCGCCCAGAACACCTCTTCGAGCAGGGTGAAGGCCGCGGTGCCGATCACCGGCCCGAGGATCGTGCCGGGACCGCCAAGCAGGCACATCACCGGCACCTTGATCGTCATGAGGATGGAAAAGGAATCGCTTGGATCGATGTAGCCGGTCCACGACGCGTAGGCGGCGCCGATGGTGCCGCAGAACACCGCCGAGAGCGTGTAGGCGATCACCTTGTAGAGCGTGACGTTGACGCCGGCCATGTTGGCGGCGTCCTCGTTCTGCTGGATGCAGCGGAAGCCGACGCCGAGCCGTCCGCGGTCGACGATCACGGTGATGAGGAACGTCACGATCATGATCGCGAGCATCACCCCGAGAAAAATCCGCGCGACCACGTTTGGGCCGCCGGCGATCAGCGGCAGGTTGAGGCCGTCGCCGCCGCCGGTGAGGCTGCCCCAGGACGAGATGACGAGCCGCACCACTTCGACGACGCCGATCGAGCCGATCGCAAAATAATGCCCCTTCAGCCGCAGGATAATCGCGCCGAGCGCCGCCGCGAACGCGCCGACGAACAGCGTGGCAAAGCCCCACGCCAGCAGCATCGGCACGCCGGCCCGTTCCGACAATGCGCCGGCGTAGCAGCCGAGGCCGAAGAATGCCGCGGTCGAGAACGAGGGATAGCCGGTGAAGCCGCCGATGAAATTCCACGACAGCGTCAGCGCCGTGAACATGGCGATGGTCACGGCGAGGCGAACCACATAGTTCGTCGCCCAGAGCGGCGTCGACGCCAGCAGGATTACCCAGAGGGCGAAAAGCAGGTATTGCGTCCGGCGCGGCATCACTCGTAGCCCTTGATGCCGGTGAGGCCGGTGGGCTTGACCACCAGCAGGAGCAGCATGAGCAGGAAACCGACCGTCAGCGCATGCTGCGGGCCGAAGAACTGGCCGGCGAAACTCTCGATGATGCCGAGCACGATGCCACCGACCAGCGCGCCCTGGACGCTGCCCAGCCCGCCGACCACGCACACCACGAAGGCCTTGCCGAGATAGGCACCGCTCAGGTTGGTGGTGACCGGATAGATCATCGCAAAGATCGCACCGGTGGCGCCGGCCATCAGCGCACCAATGCCGAAGGTGACGGCGTAGATGCGGCTGACCCTGATTCCCATCAGCGCCGCCGCGGCGCTGTCCATCCGCACGGCGACGATCGCCCGACCGATCTTCGAGCGTTTCATCATGAGATACAGGATGCCTGTGAGGATCAGCGCCAGCGCCATGCCGAGCAGACGGTCGAACGGGATCACGACGCCGCCGAGATCGGCGACGCCGAGGTCGAGCGTCACGCGGCGCGGCGTCGCCGTGTAGTAGACCGTCATGAAGTTGTAGAGGATGAGGTCGAGGCCGAACGTCAGCGTCAGCGTCGTGAGTACCGGCTGGCTGACGACGCGGTTGATCATCAGGAGCTGCGTCAGGTAGCCGATGGCGAACATCAAGAGCGCCACTGCCGGCAGCGCCAGCAGCGGATGGATGCCGTAGCTGTGCCAGGCAAAGAAAGTGAGATAGCCGCCGAAGATGATCAGCGAGCCGTGCAGCATGTTGATGACGTTCAACACGCCCCAGACCAGGGAAAAGCCCACGGCAAGGCACGCGTAAAGCGCGCCGAGCACGATCCCGTTGACCAGCGTTTGCAGATAGTCCATCGCAGTCCGTCGCCTAACCGCGCGTCCCGATCAGGCGACCGGGCGTGGCGTCACTTGATCAGCGCCATCTCGCCGTTCTTGATGTCGGACGGGGCCAGAACCTTCACCGCCCTGTCCTGCACCTGGATGATCGGCAGATCGCGCGGCTGGTTCATGCCGTTCGGGCTGAACTTGATCGGTCCGTAGAAGGTGCTGATGTCGGTCTTGGCCAGCGCCTCGTTGACCTTTTTCTTGTCGATCGACGCCGCCCGCTCGATCGCATCCTGCAGGAGAACCGTCGCCGCCGCGCACGACGCGTGGACATAGTCCGGATCGCTTTTCTCCCTGGCGACGAACTCGGTGTAGAACGACTCTGTCGTCGGCCAGACGCCGACGCCCTTGTAGCTCGTGGCCTGATGCCACCAGCTCGAGCTGGTGATGCCGTTCGCGAGATTGCCGAGGCCGTCGATGTATTCTTTATAGGCGGGACCTGCGAGCATGGTGATGATCGGCGCCTTCACGCCGAGGTCCTGCATCTGCTTGCGCGCAAGGATCAGGTCCTGCGTGTAGCCGGTGACGTAAACCCAGTCCGGATTGCCGCGCCTGATTGCCGAGAGCGACGCCGAGTGATCCATCGTGCCGACCGCGTAGAGCTGGTCGTAGTAGACGTCGAGGCCTGCGGCCTTGGCCGCAGCCGAAATGCCCTGCGCCGTCGCTTTCGGGAACACGTCATCGCGGCCGAGCACCGCGACCCGCTTCAGCGAGGGCAGCTTTTCGCGGAAGTGTTTGATCATCGGGCCGAACAGGCCGACATTGGGCGACAGTGTGCCGTACAGGTACTTGGAGCTTTGATCGAACACCGATTCCGACGAGGCCGCGCAGGCGATGACCGGGGTCTCGTAACGCGTGGCGATGGTGGCGACGATCTTGGTGTGCCCCGACCCGAACGGCGACAGCAGGAAATCGACCTTGTCGTCGGTGATCAGCTTTTCGGCAAGCTGCGCGGCGCGCTGTCCATCCGACTGATAGTCGTACTGAACGAGCTGCACCTTCGACTTCGTGCCGCCGACATTGATGCCGCCCGCGGCGTTGACCTTTTCAAGCCACATCTTCCAGACGACGTCCTGCTTCTTGGCTTCGTCGGCCAGCGGGCCGGTCAGAGCGAGCGGCGCCCCGATCTTGATGTCTCTGGTTTGCGCTTGAAGATCCGACACCGGAAACGCGCCGGCCACGACGCCGGCGGCAACGAGCAGTACGCCCGACAATTGGGACGAGATCGATTTCATGATGGCCTCCGGGTTGAACGCGTTCAAAGTCCGGCGAAGGGCCGCTGAGGGCATTGCTCAGCAGAACGAACAACCTTGCGCCCCCGGCAAGGGCTCGCATCATGCTACCGCGGCCGCCATGGTGCATGCCGACCAAGATTTGTGCAAGCGCCTAGGCAACGTGAGGATGATTGATGCAGACTGGCGCGCGGATTTCTGTTTGGTGCAAGACCGCTGGCGCTAAAGTAGCATTGTGCGGTGCATTTAAAGCAGTTGCGGCGGAGGCGTGACCTTGAGCAAGACCGGCGTAGGCGCCCGACTTCGCCGCAAGGAGGACGACCGCTTCCTGCACGGGCGCGGACAATACATCGGCGATCTGCGTTTTGCGCGGCTGCGGGAGGTCGCTTTCGTGCGCAGCCCGGTGGCGCATGCCCGGCTGACGGCGATCCGCATCCCCGAGCACCTGCGCGATTCCGTTTTCACGGCCAAGGACTTGAAGGGTGTCGGCAACATCCGCGCGGTATCGCCGCTGCCGGGCTTCCAGGCCTCGGAGCAGCCGCCGCTCGTCACCGACAAGATCAGGCATGTCGGCGAGCTGATCGCAATCTGCATGGCAGATACCCGGGCCGAGGCCGAGGACATCGCGGCCCAGGTCGCCATCGAGTACGACGAGCTGCCGGCCGTGGTCGACATGCTCAAGGCACAGCAGCCGGACAGCATCCAGGTCCACGACACCATCAAGCGAAACATCTTTCTCGAGGTCGGCTTCGACGGACCGGTCGAGGCCGCGGCGAAGAATGCGCCGGTGAAGGTCACGCGCGAGTTCCGCACCGCGCGCCATGTGATGTCGCCGATCGAGTGCCGCGGCTTCGTCGCGGTGTGGGAGGCGGGCCAGCGCCAGTTGACGCTGCATGGCGCAACCCAGTTCCCGCATGTCGTCCGCACCGGGCTCGCGCAGGTTCTGGGGATTCCTGAGGTCCAGATCCGCGTGGTCTCGTCCGACGTGGGTGGCGGCTTCGGCTACAAGGCGATCCTCGCCGCCGAAGAAATCTGCCTGAGCTGGCTGGCGATGCACTGCGGCCGTCCGGTGCGCTGGCTCGAGGACCGCCGCGAGCAGCTCACGGCGAACGCGAACTGCCGCGAGCATCACTACGCCATCTCCGCCTACACCGACGAGCAGGGCAAATTCATCGCCTTCGAGGCCAAGGCCGCGGTCGATTCCGGCGCCTACTCGGCCTATCCGTTCACGGCGGCGATCGAGCCGTCGCAGGTCGCGGCCATCCTGCCCGGCCCCTACGACATTCCAGTCTACCGCTGCAAATCCGCGGGCGTCGTCACCAACAAATGCCCGCAACTGCCCTATCGCGGCGTCGCACGGCCGAACGTCTGCTACGCGATGGAGCTGATGGTCGACGCGATCGCGCGCAAGATCGGCCGGGAGCCTTACGAGGTCAGGCTTGCCAATTTGCCGCGCGCCGACCAGATGCCGTTCGACAACGTCACCGACAAGCACTTCGACAGCGGCGACTATCCGGAAATCTTGAGGCGCGCGGTCGCGGCGATCGATCTTCCGGCGGTGCGGGCGCGGCAGAAGCGCGGCGAGCCGGACGGCCGCCTGATCGGGCTCGGCATTTCCATCTTCTCCGAGCAGACCGCACACGGCACCACCGCCGACGGCAAGCGCCGCGTGTTCTACGAGCAGGCGTTCGCGCGGCTGACGCCCGACGGACGGCTCGAGGTGCGGGTCGGCATCCAGAGCATCGGCCAGGGGCTTGAAACCACGCTGGCGCAGATCGCCAACGAATGCCTCGGCGTCGATCAGGCCAACATCATCGTCAAGCTCGGCGACACCGAGAACTCGCCCTATTCGAGCGGCGCGTGGGGCTCGCGCGGCATCGTCTGGGCCGGCGGCGCGACGGCGCGCGCCTGCAAGGAGCTGGCAAGGCGCGTCGCGGCCATAGGCGCTGCGATGCTGCAGACCGACGTGAACTCGGTCCAGGTGCGCGACGGCGGCGTGTTCGGGCCGCACGGCAACGTCTCGCTGAGCGACATCGCGCGGGCCTACTATCTCGCACCGGCCGATCTCCCCGGCGACATCGACGCGCACGGCCTCGAAGTCACCGGCGGCTATGCGCCGGGCCGGCTGACCGGCGTGCACACCGGCTCGGCCCACGCCACGGTGGTCGCGGTCGACCCGGAGACCGGCGGCGTGGAAATCCTCGACTATGTCGTGGTCGAAGACGCCGGCGTGCTGATCAACCCGATGATCGTCGACGGCCAGATTCACGGCGGCACGGCGCAGGGCATCGGCGCGGCGCTGTTCGAGGAGATGCCGTTCGATGCGCAGGGCCAGCCGCTCGCGTCGACGCTGGCCGACTACCTCCTGCCCGGCAGCTACGAGGTGCCCGACGTGCGCGTGCTGCACATGGAGACGCCCTCGCCCTACACCGAGTTCGGCCAGAAGGGCGTCGGCGAAGGCGGTGCGATCGGGCCGGCCGCCGCGGTCGCCAACGCGGTCAATGACGCCCTGCACAAGCTCGGCGTCGAAATCTGCGAAATCCCGATCACGCCACGGCGCCTCCTCGAGGCGATCGCCCGGGCGAAGCGTGCGGCGGGGCAACCGTCATGAAGCCCGTCGCGTTCGACTATGAGAGGCCGACCACGCTCGCCGACGCGGCGATGCTGCTCGGCCAATCGAACGGCCTCTCCAAGGTGCTGGCCGGCGGGCAGTCGCTCGGGCCGATGCTGAACCTGCGGCTCGCGCAACCCGGGCTCCTGATCGACATCACATCGATCGCCGAGCTGACCGCGGTCCATGACACCGCCGATCACCTGGAGGTCGGCGCCTGCGTCACGCATGCGAACATCGAGGACGGGCGCATTCCCGATCATTTCGGCGGGCTGCTGCAACGCGTCGCCGGCCGCATTGCCTACCGTGCGGTGCGAAACCGCGGCACGGTCGGCGGCAGCCTCGCCCATGCCGATCCCGCGGCTGACTGGCTCTCCGCGCTTTCGCTTGTGGGTGCCGATGCGGTCCTCGCCACGCCGCGCGGCAGCCGCACGGTGGCGGTGGCCGATCTTATGCTGTCGTCGTTCACCACGGTGATCCGGCCCGACGAGATCATCCGCGCTGTCCGGATCCCGAAGCTTTCGACCGGCGCGCGCTGGGGCTTCTACAAGTTCAGCCAGAAGGCCGGCGAATTCGCGCACGCAATCGGCGGCGTGCTGCACGACCCGGCTCGCGGCAGGTTCCGCGCGGTGATCGGGGCGATCGAGACGGCGCCCATCGTCGTGGCCGATGCAAGCGTGCTGTTCGGCAACTTCGCCCGCGACATGGCCGACCGCCTCGACGAGCCAGCCGTGCTGAAGCTCCTCGACGGCAAGAACGTGACCGACGACTACATCCGTCACCTCGCGCTGGTCGCACTGAAGCGCGCGGCAAAGCAGGCGGCCGCGCCGTGAAAGCACTGTCCCTCGTCATCAACGGACGTCCGGTCAAAGCCGAGGTGCCGCCGCGGCTGAACCTCGCGGATTTCCTGCGCGAGCACCAGGCGCTGACCGCCACGCACGTGGGCTGCGAGCACGGCGTCTGCGGCGCCTGCACGGTGCTGATCGACGGCGCGCCGACGCGCTCCTGCATCACCTTTGCGGTTGCCACAAACCGCGCCGAGATCACCACACTGGAGGGCTTCGAAGGCGATCCGGTGATGGACGCCCTGCGCGAGGCGTTCGCGGACAATCACGGCCTGCAATGCGGCTTCTGCACGCCGGGCATGCTGATGACGGCGCGCGACATTCTCACCCGGCTTCCCGACGCCGACGAGAAGCGCATCCGGCTCGAGCTGTCCGGCAACCTCTGCCGCTGCACCGGCTATGTCGGCATCGTCAAAGCGATCCAGAGCGCGCAGGCCGCCGTCAACAAGGCGGGCATGGCGAAAAAGCCGGCGAGCGGTGCCATCGGCCCGGTCGGCTCGCATCCTCCGGCGACGCCGCAGGACTATGCGCGGCGGCCGCCCGCCGAGAGCGCTGCAAGGTCCAGCACTGCGACCGCTGCCCCGGCCGAGAATTTCGACGCCATCGACTGGCCGGTGGTTGCGCGTGACGGCGTCGAGCTGCGCCAGTCGTTCCCGGTGCCGTTTCCGCGCGACGAGGTGTGGCGCTTCTTCGCCGATCTCGACCAGGTCGCGCGCTGCATGCCGGGCGCGAGGCTCACCGGACCCGTGCAGGGCCATCGAGCCGAGGGCGAGGTCAACGTGAAGCTCGGGCCGATCGTCAGCACCTTCCGGGGCACGCTGGACGTGGCCCGCGACGACGGCCGGTTCGCCGGCACGGTGCGCGGCGCGGGCCGCGACAGCAAAAGCCCGTCGAGCGCGCGGGCCGTCATCGCCTATACGGTGCAGTCCACGGGCACGGCGGCGTCGCAGGTCGATGTATCGGTCAAGTTCCTGCTGACCGGCGCGCTCGCGCAGTTCAGCCGGTCCGGGCTGGTCCGGGACGTCGCCGACCATCTCACCCGCGCCTTCGCGCAAAACCTGGAAGCCCGGCTGTCCGGCCGCCTGGTCGCGGCCGAGCCTGTCGAAACGCTCGACGCCGCCGCCATCGCCCGCTCGGCGCTCTGGTCGCGCGTCATCGGCTTCTTCCGCAAGCTGCGAAACGGCTGACCGGCATGCACGTTCCAATGCCCAGGATTGAGGCAATCGGACAATGTCCCGCGCTGCAAAACTCAATATACTCGACCCATCAGCGACGCTGACGACGGAGAACTCCGATGTCCGACCACAAGCCCTATGACCTGTTGCTGCGCGGCGGCCACGTGATCTGTCCGGCCACGGGCGTGAACGGCGTGATGGATGTCGCGGTGCGCGACGGCAAGATCGCCGCCGTGCAGAAGGACATTCTGCCGGCGAGCGCCAAGGAAACCATCGACCTGCGCGGCCGCATCGTGCTCCCCGGCATGATCGACACCCACGCGCACGTCTATCGCTACGTCAGCGGCCGCTTCGGCCTCGACGCCGACCTGGTCGGCGTGCATTCCGGCGTCACCGCGCTGATCGACCAGGGCGGGCCGTCCTGCATGACGCTGCCGGGCTTCCGGCATTTCGTCGCCGATACGGCGAAGTCCCGCGTCTACGCCTTCCTGTCGTCGTATCTGGTCGGCGGCCTCGAAGGCCACCTCTATCCGAACCTGTACAGCCCGGACTGCATCAACGTGCAGGCGACGGTCGATGCCGCCAAGGCCAACAGCGATCTGGTGCGCGGCATCAAGGGCCATGCCGAGATCGGCGGGTTCGCGCGCTGGGGCATCAAGGTGCTGCAGCTGTCGGCCGAGATCGGCCGCAAGTCCAACCTGCCGGTCTACGTCCACTTCGGCCAGCTCTGGGGCCTGCCGAGGAGCGGCGCGAACGGCGAGGACGCCGACACGATCATCGAGCGCGTCATCCCGGAGCTGCGGCCCGGCGACATTCTCGCCCATCCGTTCACGCGCCACCCCGGCGGCTTCGTCAACCGCGAGGGCAAGGTCCACGAGGTGATCAAGGCTGCGCTCGACCACGGCTTGAAGGTGGACGTCGGCCACGGCAGCCATTTCTCGTATCGCCTCGCCAAGGTCGCGCTCGCCGCCGGCATCGTGCCGGACACGCTCGGCGCCGACATGCACGGCTACAACAC
This sequence comes from Xanthobacteraceae bacterium, assembly GCA_019746355.1. The sequence goes on from JAIESC010000123.1 coordinate 49,481, forward strand.
CCATGTTCCCCCGCCGCCCGGCACACCCGCCGAGCACGCCGACGACGAGGCGAATCCGTTTTTCGGCCAGGCGAAGTTCAGCCTGACGCAGGCGATGAGCTCGATGCTGGCGCTCGGCCTGACCATGGAGCAGATCGTGCCGATGGTGACGACCAATGCCGCGAAGATGATCGGCAAGGAGGACGAGATCGGCACGCTCAAGCCCGGCGTCACAGCCGACGTGTCGGTGCTGGCCGACCAGCGCGGCAAGTTCCTGCTGCGCGACAACGAGAAGAACCAGGTGGTCGCCGAGCGGCTGCTGCAGCCGCTGTTCTGCCTGCGCGAAGGCAAACGTTACGAGGCCAACGCGTCGATCCTGCCGGAGGCGGTCGCGGCCTGAGACCAGTCCTCGCCGATCGCAGACGGACGTGGGGCCGCCGCGCGCCCGTTGCGTTGGCCCGGCCAGTCCGAGATCGACGGGACCAAATGCCGCGATGGCTCGCCCTTCCATGACTGGACGCGCTGAGAACTGCGACAAACAATTTGCTTGGCAGGCCCTGGTGGGCGGCTTCGGAGACGGATGGAGGATGCGATGAACTTCTGGGGGCGAATGCTGCTGGCGCTGGGCCTCGCGGCGATACCCAACACGTTGAATGCACAGGGCAACTGGCCTGACCGTCCGATCACCCTGGTGGTGCCCTATGCCGCCGGCGGCTACACCGATCTCACCGGCCGGCTCGCCGCCCGCTATCTCGAGAAGGCGCTGGGCAAGACCGTCGTCGTCGAGAACCGGCCGGGCGCCGGCGGCATCGTCGGCACGCAGGCGGTGGTGAACGCCGCGCCCGACGGATACACGCTCTGCGTCTGCAGCGTCGGCGCGATCTCGGTCGCGCCGTTCGCGCAGAAAGTCGGCTACGACCCGGCCAAGGATCTCGCGCCGGTCGGGATCATCAGCACCATCGTGCAGGCGGTGATCGTCAGGAAATCGCTGCCGGTGAATTCGATGGCCGAGCTCGTCGCCTACGCCAAGGCCAATCCCGGCAAGCTCAACTACGGCTCGGCCGGCGCCGGCGGCCTGACGCACTACGCCGTCGAATTGTTCGAGGTGCGCACCGGAACGCACATGGTGCATGTCCCGTTCCGCGGCGGCGCGCCCGCGACCGCGGCGCTGGTGGCCGGCGAGGTCGATCTGTCGTTTGCCAACATGACCGATGCGCTGCCGCAGATCGAGGCCGGCACCGTGCGCGGCCTTGCGGTCACCTCGAAGGAGCGAAGCGCCTACTTCCCGAACATCCCGTCGATCCACGAGACGGTCGTTCCCGGTTTCCTGGTCGAGACCTGGAACGGCATCATCGCGCCGCCGAAAACGCCGGAGCCGATCATCAGCAAGCTCTCTGAAGCGCTGATCAAGATGGCCGACGATCCGGAGGTGAAGGAGGCGATGCGCAAGGCCGGCGGCAGCACGGTCAAAAGCACGCCGGCGCAGTTCCGCGCGCAGATCGACCAGGAAATGGCGCAGTGGAAGCCGGTGGTTGCCGAAATCCTGGAGAAGGAAAAGAAGAAAGAGGTGAAGAATTGATCCAGGCTTCGTGACGCTCATCAGTCAAAATCGAAGCGCCGGTCATTGTGTCCCTGGGTCCCCGCTTCCGCCGCGACGAGCGGTTGAGAGTTCGGTAAGTCCTCTCCCCGTTCGTCCCGCGAAAGCGGGCGAGAGCGGGGACCCAGTGCTGAAGATTTCAGAAAGCGAACGGCGTAACCATCAAAGCTTGACGCCGGCGCTCTCCAGGAGCGAGCGGGCGTGCGCCCGCTGCTCCTCGGAAATCACCAGCCGTTCGGCGAAGTCCTTGCCGGCGGGCTTGGTGGCGTCGATGCCCATCTTGGTGACGGTGAAGGTCTGCGGATCGGAGGTGGGGTCGAGAATGGCGCTCTTGGAGCCCGGCACCATGATCACGTCCTTCTCGGCGCGCACCCGCGTCGCGACCGCCCACATCACGTCGTTCATGTCGTAGATGTCGACGTCGTCGTCGACGACGATGACGTACTTCGTGTAGAGTTCGGTGCCGAAGGTCGCCATCATCGCCATCTGCGGCTCGCCCTCGGCGATCTTCTTCATCGAGACGATCGCCATGAAGGCGCCGCAGGTGGTGTGCGGCACGTGCACGGCGCGGACGTTCGGCAGGTTGCGGCGCAGCGCGTTGAGAATCTCGCCCTCGCGAGTGATGCACGACACCAGGATATGATCCTGCGACATGCCCGAGACGACGCTGTGATAGATCGCGTCGCGGCGCATGCGGATGCGCTTGGCGACGAACACATTCTGCGTGCTGCGATAGGACGCATAGCCGGTGAACTCGCCGAACGGGCCTTCCGGCTCGTGCACGCCGGCGAGGATTTCGCCTTCGATGACGATCTCGGCCGCCGCCGGCACCTCGAGATCGGCGACGCCGCAGCGCGCCAGCCGGTAGGGCTCGCCGAACAGGCCGCCGATGATCTCGAACTTCCGCACGTTCTGCGGATAGGCATAGACCATCGAGCCCATGTAATGCAGCGGATGGACGCCGAGCGTGATCGCCACCGGCAGGTTCTGGCCTTTTTCCTCGGCGCGGCGATGAAACTCATACATGCGCCGGCGCGAATGCAGCGACACGCCGAGCCGGTTCTTGTCCTTGAGCATCAGCCGGTGAAAGCCCGTGGTGTCGACGCCGGTGACGGGATCGCGGGCGCTGAGCTGGCCGGCGGTGATGTAAGGGGCTGCGTCAACGGTGAACTGCAGCGGCACCGGCAGCCTGGTGAGGTCGATGTCATCGCCCTCGATGACCACCTCGTCCCAGGCGGCGTTGTCCACCACCTCGCAGGGAATGTACTTCTGGCAGCGTTCGCGAAACGCCGTCGGCAGCTCCGCCGGCTTGACGCCAAGACAGGCCGCGAGAAGCTTGCGGTTGCCGGCCGCGTTGGTGACCACCGGCATGGTGTGGCCTTTGATGTTTTCGAACAGGACGACGGGACTGCGCCCGGCCTTGTCGAGCTCGAACAGCATCGCCGTGGACTCGAACCTGAGATCGACGGCGTTGCGGACGCGCAGAAACTCCTCGGGATAGCCGGTTTCGACCATCCGCAGAAATCCGCGCAGGCTTTGATTGTCGATGTTCGAAAGCGAGTTCATGCCGGCTCCCGTTCACTCAAGCGCCATTTGATGGCATCGCCGCGGGGCATGGCAAGCAAAAACCGGTCCAGCAAGCAGGGCACCCTTCAGCAGCAGCCTTCCGGCGCATTTGTGTTTGCGCGCCTGCATCCCATCGGCTAGCAGAGGAAGGCGGCGGCTCGCCGGCGCCGATGCCCCGGGAACGCGGAGCATGGCGATGTCGCGTTCGCCCAAGGAAGCTGCCATGCCTCACTACGAGAAAGGTCCCGTTCGCATTCGCTATGAGGAGGCCGGCGCGGGCTTCCCGCTGTTGATCATCGCGGGCGGTGGGCTGAATTCGACCATCGCTGGGCTCAGCGGCCCGCTCTCGCCCTTCAACCCGATCGAGGCGTTCAAGGCGGAGTACCGCTGCATCGCGGCGGACTTGCGCAACGCCAAGGACGGCCAGTCCTCGGGCCCGCTCGAGGTCGACCGTCCGTGGGACGCTTACGCCGACGACCAACTCGGGATGATGGACCACCTTGGCATCGACAAGTTCATGGTGCTGGGCTTCTGCATCGGCGGCCCGTTCATCTGGAACCTGTTGAAGCGGGCACCCGATCGGATCGTCGCGGCCGTGCTGGCGCAGCCGAGCGGCTCGCGGCCCGAGATGCGCGACCTGTTCTACGACGGCAACATGAAGGGTTGGGGTCCCGAGCTGGTCAAGCGCCGGTCCGACATCACCATGGAGTCGGTCGATCGATTCCTGACCCGGATGTACCGCACCAACCCCGACTTCGTCTTCACCGTGACGCGCGACTTCGTGCGCAACTGCCAGACGCCGGTCCTGATCCTGCCGGACGATATCCCGCAGCACCCCTATGCCGTCGCCATGGAGGCGGCGATGCTGGCGCCCAAGGCGGAAGTCAGCATGTTTCCCTGGAAGGAGCCGAAGGAGCGGATCCCCCTGGCCGTTCGCCAGATCCGGTCCTTCCTCCGGGCGCATCGGCCCGCTCCTGCTTGAACGGCGCTGGCCGCTCATACGCCATCCGAATTTGTCAAACCCCTCCGCGATAGTAAGATCGCCTCCAAACAATTCGCCAAGGAGGATCGACATGCTGCGCGTCAAATGCGGGTTCGCCATCGCATGGTTGTTGGCGGGGGGCGTTGCCGCGCAGGCAGCCGATATCCGTCTGCTGTCGAGCTGGGACAAGACCAATCCGGCGGTTGGAAAGCTGGTCGAGCCCTTCGCCAAGGGCGTCGAGACGGCAACCCAGGGCAAAGTCAAATTCATCGTCAGCGGCCCGGAAACCGTCCCCCCGTTTGAGCAGCTTCAGCCCGCCTCGACGGGCGTGTTCCAGATGCTGTTCACCCACGCCGTCTACCATTACGGCACGACCGGCATGGCCGTCGGCATGGACGCCGTGCGCGGGAGCATCGATGCGCGCCGCAAGTCGGGCATGATGGAGGTGATCGACCGGCACTATCAGAAGCACGGGTTGAAGCTGGTCGGGCTCGCGCTCTCCGCAACCAAGGGCTACCACATGGTGCTGCGCCAGCCGGTCAGCGCCAACGGGGATTTGCAGGGCCGGAAAATTCGCGGGACACCGACCTATCATCCGGTGATCAGCATGCTCGGCGCTTCCCCCGTCGTGCTGCCGGGCGGCGAGGTCTATGCCGCGCTGGAAAAAGGCGTTGTTGACGGCGCATCGTGGCCGGCCTCCGGCGTGCTCGGCATGCGCTGGTATGAAGTCGCCAAATACATGCTGCGTCCCACGTTTGGCGTGAACCACTACCTGCTGCTGATGAATTTGAACGCCTGGAATCGGCTGAGCGAATCCGAGCGCAATATCCTTGCGGCGGAAGCGCGCAAGATCGAGGACAGCTGGTTCAAGGAATACGACCAGATGGTCGCTGAAGAAGAGGCCGAGCTGATCAAACGCGGGATGCAGATCACGGAAATGGGTGCCCCGCAAAAACAAAAGGTGGAGGCCGCCTGGGCCTCGGCACAATGGGACCTCGCTGAGAAGAAGAACGGCCAGGAGGCCAAAGACCTGCGCGAGTTGCTCAAAAAGCAGGGCCTGACCGACTAGCACCCGTTCAAGCCCGACTCAAACCGCTCGGTCAATCGCATGAGGCAGACGTGGGGTCGGGCTTTGCTACTTCACGACGCGGTGACCCGCGTCAGCTTCGCCGTGTCCGCGATCATCCTCGCACTGATCGCAATCTCGTTTTCCTACGAGGTGGTGGCGCGATATTTCTTTGGCGCGCCCACAAGCTGGGCCAACGCTTTCATCGCCTATTTCCTGTGCGCCTCGATCTTCCTGGCGGCTCCGGAATTGACCCGGCGACGCGCGCACGTCGCCGTTACGATCTTGTCTGACCGTGCTTCGCCTGGTTTCCGTGCTGCCCTTCACCGCGTCGTCCTCGCGGCCGGGGCCGGCGCGTGCCTGCTTGCGACATGGATCACTGCCAATGCCACCGCCGATCAATTTGCCATGGGCATCGACACGATCTCTGCCTATCCCATCCCCAAGTGGCTGGTGTCGATCTTCATCCCCTATGGGATGTTGAGCTCCGGCTTGTATTTCCTTCGCGACCTGACCAGCGGCGACCTCAGCGCGAACTCCGGGCTCACGCCATGATCGACTGGTGGATCGCACTGTCCGGCGCGATCACTCTGCTGCTCGCGCTGCTGTTTCTGGGCATTCCCGTATTTGTCGCGTTTCTGATCCTGAACGTCGCCGGAATCCTGGTGCTGATGGGACCGGCGGGATTTGGGATGTTCGCCAACAGCATTTTTACGACCGCAACCACCACGGCGCTTGCCACCGTGCCGCTGTTCATCGCGATGGGCGAAATCCTGTTTCGCTCCGGCGCGATGGAGGCGGTGTTCGATTCACTCGACCGGCTGATCGGCCGCATCCGCGGCCGGCAATATGTTCTGTGCATTTTATTGTCTGCGATTCTCGGCGCGCTGTCCGGCGCTGCCATGGCTGTCGCGGGGCTGCTCGGCCGCTCGCTGTTCCCGACCATGCGGGCGCGCGGCTACAACACGCGGCTGTCGGCGGGCACTATTCTCGCCGGCGCTTGCCTTGATCCGATCATCCCGCCCAGCGTCCTGGCGATCCTGATCGCCGCGCTGGCGGAGATCTCGACGGCAGGCCTGCTGATCGCGGGGATTATCCCGGGCCTGATGCTGACGTGCCTGTTTCTGATCTACGTCATGTACCGGATCTGGCGCGACCCGTCGCTAGCGCCCGACGTATCGGTCGACGTTGCGGGCGCAACGAAGCAAAGCGCGGCGATGGCGGCACTGCGCATCCTGCCCTGCGCCTTCGTCTTCTTCATGGTCATGGGATTGATCATGTTCGGGGTCGCCACGCCGACGGAGGCGGCCGCCACCGGCGTTTTCGGCGCAGTGATCGTAGCCATTGTCTACCGCCGGCTGTCCTGGCGCATGATGGTGGAGGCGTTCACGACCGCTGCAACCGTCTCGACGCTCCTGCTCGTGATCATGTGCAGTGCGGTCATGTTCAGTCAGCTGCTGACGTTCACCGGTGCGACCCGCGCCGTGGCCGAGCTCATTGCGCATCTTGATTTGCACGCGACGGTGATGCTCCTCGCCATGCTGGCCTTGCCGTTTATTCTTTTCATGTTTCTCGATCAGCTTGCGCTGATGCTGGTGTTGATCCCGATCTACCAGCCGCTGCTGAAGCACTATGCGTTCGACCCGATCTGGTTTTGGACGCTGTTTCTGATCGTCGCCACCGTCGGAGGACTGACGCCGCCATTCGGCTATGTTCTATTCGCGCTCAAGAGCGCGGCGCCTGATCTGCCGACAGCCGAGATCTACCGGGCGTCGTGGCCCTTCGTCTGGCTGATCGTGCTTGGACTTTTCATTCTGATCGCATTCCCGTCGCTGGTTACGTTCCTGCCGAACCTGATGCGTCCAGCCTGACGGAGCAGACAGCATCGGCCGTGGGCCCAAAAGCCGGAAAGGCGCGACAACGCCACCGGCGATCTGGACCCGTTGCCGGAAGCAGGCCATACATGTCGGCATGCGCGGTGGAGCGGGACGGAAGCGGAGCACTCAGACTGCGGCAGCCGGACGGTCCGCTCCGAGCGACCGCCGCGGGGCGGCACGGGTGCGCGAGCGCAACTGCTCAGTCGCGCGCACGCTCGGCATTCTGTCGGACGCCTGGACGTTCCTCGTCATCCGCGAAGCATTTTTTGGCGCAAAGCGCTTCGAGACGTTCCGCTCGTCGCTCGGCCTGCCCCGCGCGACCCTGATCGAGCGGCTAAAGCGCCTCACCGAGCAGGGCATCTTCCGGCAGGAGCGCTACTCCGAAACCTCGCAGCGCGTCGAGTATCGGCTGACCGAGTCTGGGCTCGAGCTCTACCCCTGCTTCCTCGCGCTGATGCAATTCGGCGACCGCTGGCTCGCCGGCCCGAAGGGTCCGCCGCTGCGGCTCATTCATCACACCTGCAACAGCATGTGCAAGCCGATCGTCGCCTGCTCGTCCTGCCTTGAAGAGGTGACGGCGCGGCGCGCGACCTATCGTGACGGACCGGGCGCCGGCTTCTCCACCATCGCGCCGCCGCGCCGGGCGCGGCGCTCCTCCGACCCCTCGCAGTTCCTGCGCGGGCGGCCAAGCTCCGTGTCCAACACGCTGCAATTGATCGGCGACCGCTGGAGCTTCCTCATCATCCGCGAGGCGTTCCTCGGCTCGCGCCGCTTCGACCGCCTGCAGTCGGAGTTGAAGATCGCCTCCAACATCCTGTCCGATCGCCTCGCCCGGCTCGTCACCACCGGCATCCTGGCGAGGCGCCGTTACCAGAACCAGCCGGAGCGTTTCGAGTACCGGCTGACCGACATGGGCAAGGATCTCTACGGCCCGCTGATCGCGATGATGGCCTGGGGCGACCGCTGGCTCGCCGGTCCCAAAGGGCCGCCGCTGATCCTCAGGCATCGCGACTGCGGCAAGGATTTCACGCCGCTCGTGATCTGCGATCGCTGCCGCAAGCCGGTCGCCTCGCACGACATGGGCTATCAGCTCAACTACGACCCGCAGGACTTTGGCGCGCCGGACGTGCCCGGCCCGCGCGCCACGCCGGCGCGGCAAAAGCGCGGCTGAACGTCCCGCCTTGACTCGGCTCCGCCAAGTTGGTCTAGTAATGCAAGTAACTAGGAGATGACCCGCGTCACCTCGGCGTGCCCGCGGCGGTCGCCGACGCGCTGGCCCCGCTCGGCGCGGAGGTCACCCGAGCTTCCGGTCATGCCGGAGCGGCTGTTCCGCATCATCGAAAACGCCAAACAAGAACGATCCTGAAGGAGCGAACATGGACCTCGAACTCAAGGGCAAGGTCGCGCTGGTGACGGGCGCCGCGCGCGACGTCGGCCGCGAAATCGCGCTGACGCTCGCGGCGGAAGGCGCGGCGGTTGCGGTCAATTACCGGAGCTCGGGTGACGAGGCGCAAGCGGTCGTGAAGGAGATCACCGCCAAGGGTGGCAAAGCCAAGGCCTACGGCGCCGACGTCGCCGACCTTGCCGCCGTCCAGGCCATGACCGGTGCCATCGTGAAGGACTTCGGCGGGCTCAACATCGTGGTCAACAACGCGGGGCTCGCGCTGCGCCAGCGCTTCACCGACACCAAGCCGGACGACTGGAAGCGGCAGATCGACACTTGCCTCTATGGCGCGATCCATTGCTGCCACGCCGCGGCTCCGCATCTCGAAGGCGGCAAGAACGGCCGGATCGTCAGCGTGATCGGCGATTCCTCGCGGGTCGGCGAATCCGGGCTGGCGATCGTCGCGGCGGCGCGCGCGGGCGTGGCGGCGCTGATGAAGTCGCTCGCGCGCGAGTTCGGCCGGTCCGGGACGACCGCCAACACCGTGTCGCTCGGCCTCGTCGAAACCGCGCACGACCGCGCCTGGGTCGAGGAGAACCGCGAGAAGCTGACGCGGCTCTATCCGGTGCGGCGGCTCGGCCAGGCGGAGGACGTGGCGCCCACGGTGGCGCTGCTGGTGTCGCCGCGCTCCGGCTGGATCACCGGACAGACGGTCAGCATCAGCGGCGGCTTCAGCATGGCGTGAATGGTCGAAGCGCCGCGCAGACGGCGCAAAGAACATGACGGAGGACATTTCGCGATGTTGCGGACCGATCTGATCGCTCCTGTGCCGGAGCTGCTCAAGCGTCATGCCAAGGCGCGCGGCCCAAAGCTTGCCTATCGCGATGCAAGGAGCTCGGTGACCTATGCCGAGCTCGAGGCGCGGACCGGCCGGATCGCCGGGCATCTCGCCGACCTCGGCATCGGCGCAGGCGATACGGTGGCGATGCTGCTGCCCAATTCGATCGCGTGGGTCGAGGCGTCGTTTTCGATCACCCGGGCGGGCGCACTCGGCGTCCCGATCAGCTATGACGCCACCGAAGCAGAGATCGCCTACCGGCTGACCGACGCCAACTGCAAGGCGATCATCGCGACCGGCGAGCGCGCGGCGCTGGTCGAAAAGCTGCAGGCCGGTGCCCCGAACCTCAAAACCGTCATCTTCGCCGATCACGGGGCGAAGGCTTCCGGCCTGCAGTTTGCAGCACTCGCGGCGACACCGCCGAAGTCCGCACCGCGCGATCCTGCCGACATCCACACGCCCGCCTACATCATCTACACCTCGGGCACGACCGGCCGTGCCAAGGGCGTGCTGCTCACGGTGCACGGCATGCTGTGGGTCGTGGCGGCCTGCTGGACAGCGGTCACCGGCCTGTCGGAGCGCGATTTCGTGCTCTCGCCGCTGCCGCTGTTCCACTCCTATGCGCTCAATCTTTCGGTGCTGGCGATCCTTGCGACCGGGGCGAGCGAGCACATCATGGAGCGCTATTCGACCGGCGAAGCCGTGAAGCTCCTGAAAAGCGGCGAGTTCACCTATTTTCCCGGCGTGCCGACCATGTTCCATTACTTCCTGCAGGCGACGCGGGAGGAAGCAGGCCTGAAGTTCCCCAACCTGCGGCTCTGCGTCTCCGCGGGCGCGATCATGCCGGCGACGCTGAACCGCGAATTCGAGGAGCGCTTCGGCATTCCGCTGCTCGACGGCTACGGCATCACCGAAACCTCCACCATGGTGACGATGAACTGGCCGAATGGCGGCCGGGTGCTCGGCTCCTGCGGCATTCCCGTGCCGGGGCTCGCGGTGCGGATCGTCGATCCGGCGAAGCGCCACGATTTGCCGTTTGGCCAGGAGGGCGAGCTGATCGTGCGCGGGCCGAACGTGATGCCCGGCTATCACAACAAGCCGGAGGAGACCGCGAACGCGCTCCAGGACGGCTGGTACTGCACCGGCGACCTCGCCAAAAGCGACGCGAACGGCTTTCTTACCATCACCGGACGGCTGAAGGAGCTGATCATCCGCGGCGGGCAGAACATTGCACCCGCCGAGATCGAGGAGGTGGTGTGCAGGTTCAGCCCGGTGCTCGACTGCGCCGTGGTCGGCATTCCGCACGAGCATCTCGGCGAGGTTCCGGCGCTGTTCGTGGTGCCGCGCGCGGGGCAGAGCGTGGAAGCGGAAGCCGTGCTGACCCATTGCCGGCAGGCGCTTTCGGCCTACAAAATTCCGCACGCGGTCCATACAGTGAAGGAAATCCCGCGCACCGGTTCGGGCAAGATCATCCGCTACAAGCTGCGCGAAGCCCTCAACGCGTGACAAACCGGAAAAAGTCCCAACCATCCGTCGCCACTCGCATTAATCGTGTGAGAAATGCGGGCTAATCTAAAGCAGGGTGCGCTCAGGTTGAGTCGCACAATCTCGATTGTCATGCCCCGCGAAGGCCGGAGCCTGTCATCGGGCCGGCCGAAGGGCGGACCCGTTGGCGGGCGATGACAGCCGAGGAGGCGGATCGACCAAAAACATCATGTTATAGACGCGGCTCCTTGACTCGGGTTTCCAGGTTTGCCTGGAAGCGGTGAAGCTCCTGAACGGCGGGAGAATTCACCTCATCCCGGCGTGCCGGTGGAGCCGAAGCCGCTCCTCTCTTACATGCCTAACAGCTTCTGAATTGCCTCCGGCAGGCCGCGATTTGGTTTTTGTGGCGGCCGCGCAAAGCTGCCCCTTTTATGGGAGCCAGGGCTGAGCGCAACGAGGCTTTCGGCGTGCCGAACCGCACTCGACACACCATCAACCACCGGCACCGGCAAGGCGCCGGACAGAGTACGAGCGAGTCCTGCGAGAGGTGCACCCGCGAGGATAACCACATCCGCTCCGTCGAGCTCGACCGACTTCATGCACAGATCAAGAAGCGATGCCCGGTGCTCTTCCTGAATAGCGGCAACATCCCTGAGCGGCTGGTCGAGCGAACGTACAGCCGCAAGCCTGCCTCCGAGCCCGTTCGCTTCCACGGTTTCGCGGTACCAGGCAGTGATCCTCTTCGAAATGGCTACGATGGAAAAGCGATGCCCTAGCATGCAGGCGCTCATCAGCGCAGCCTCGGTCATACCGACCACGGGAACATCGAAGACCTCGCGAAGGCCAGCCAGGCCCGGATCACCAAATGCGGCGACGATCAGCGCGTCGTGTCCGGCGATATGCTCTGCTGCGAGCGTCGCCGTGGCATAGGCTCCGATCAGGGCCTCGAAACGTGTTTCGATGTAAGCCACCCCGAAGGGGGCCGTAAGCGCGGTGATCTCTGTATCGCGCGAGGCCGCGCGACGCGCCTCCGACGCGATCAGATTCGTTACCGATTCCGAAATATTCGGATTGATGATCAGGAGACGCATCGCAAGCCCTCCGCCTTTGGTGCGGGAACACGGATGCATGAGAAGTCCAAAGCACATGAGCGCTCGACGATCGCAGCCAAAGCGAGCACGCGCGCATCGGCGAACATTGGTCCTACGATCTGAATGCCGATGGGAAGTGATTGGGAATCGAGACCACACGGCACCGAACAGGCGGGCACATAGCAGTGATTGAAGATCGGCGTGAACACAGCATGGGCTCGGGCGGACACCGGTATGCCGCCGATTTCAGAGGGACCCGGCAGGCCGTGATCCCATGCCGTGACAGGCGTGGTCGGGGTAAGCAACAGATCATAGCGTTCAAAGAAACGGCTCAGCGCGGCATAGAGTTGTTTCCGCAGTTCAAGCGCGGCAGCGACACGCCAGCCGGCAAGCTCGAGGCCGCGCTCTATTTGCACCGCAATGTCAGGATCGGCCTCCCACATTTTCTGCCGCCACCGCTCACCGTAGATTGCGGCAAGGCCACTCCATTGCAACGGCATCAGCGCCTCTTCGGAGGCCTCGGAAGGCCATTCCGGATCAGCTTGTTTGACTATGAATCCCGCGCTTTCAAGGTTCTGCGCGGTGCGTCGCACACAGGCGGAGACCTCCTCGTCGACAGGGAAGTCCATGCCGAGACGCGGACTGTATGCAATGCGAAGAGGAGGCAGGGCTTCGGCGATCGCCTGCTCTTGCCAAAAGCCGATGCCGGGAGGCGATTGGGGGTCGGATTTGTCGGGCCCCGCAAGAAGAGCGAGGGCATCGGCGACATCGGACACGCAGCGGCCCATTTGCCCGACGACGGAGTGTCCATACACGGGCTCGGCAAACCCTCCCGCGTGTGGGACAAGCCCGGACGTCGGTTTCATCCCGACGACACCGGCATGCGCGGCCGGCCGTCGGGTCGATCCTCCGGCATCCGTGGCGAGCGCTATATAGCCAAGACCTGCCGCTGTGGCAGCCGCAGCACCGCCGGATGAGCCGCCCGGGGTACGATCAAGGTCCCAAGGGTTTGAGGTTGTTCCATGCAAAAGGTTGGTGGTCACTCCCTTGCAGGCAAATTCAGAGCAATTTGTGCTGCCGAGAAAAACAGCGCCCGCCTGGCGGAGCCGCGCGACCGAAATCGCATTCTCGGGCGCAACGAAGTCTCGAAACAGAGTGGAACCGTTCGTCGCCGGTCGTCCGCCGAGCCAGAGGTTGTCCTTGGCCGTTACCGGGACGCCGAGCCAGGGACCACGCTCGCCGCTTGCCCGGCGGCGATCGGCCCCGCGTGCCTGGTCGAGCACAAAGTCCGGATCGAAATGGATCAGCGCGTTAAGCGAGGGATTTACCTTCTGAACATGGGCGATGAACGCCCCCGCCGCGTCGAGGCATGAGACTCTCCTGGCGTCCAGCGCGGTTCGAAGCTGACCCAGCTCAAGTTCGACAATATCAACCACAGATCATTCGGCCTTCATGCCGGAATCTTTCACGACTCGCGCGTAGCGTTTGATCTCGTTGGAGATCAAGCGCGCAAGTTCCGCTGACGTGCCTCTGCCTGTTTCAGTCCCCATCGCCGTGTAGCGGTCTTTCACGTCGGGACTGGCGAGCACCTTTTCGACGTCGTCGTGAATCTTCTGCACGATCGCGTCGGGCGTCTTTGCCGGCGCGAGCAGCAGGAACCACGCGGAAAAGTCGTAGTCTTGCAACGTATCGCCGATGGGAGGCAGTTCCGGAGCGAGTGGCGAGCGGCTCGCCGTGCTGATGCCAAGCGCCCGTAGCTTGCCGGCCTTCACGTGCTGCGCCGAAGAAACAATCGGGTCGATGATGAACTGGACATGGCCGCTGATCAGATCGGTCATCGCCGGCGCGGAGCCTCGATACGGCACGTGCGTCATCTTCACCCCGCCGAGGCTCGCCAGCATTGCTCCCGCGATGTGGCTGGTGCTGGCATTGCCGGCTGACCCGTAATTCAGGGTATTCGGCTTCGCTTTTGCCAACGCAATCAGTTCGGCAACCGAGTTCGCCGGCACCGCAGGATTGACCGCAAGCACACTGGGCGCCCGGGCCAGCAGGGCCACGGGCTTGAGGTCCTTCTCCGTGTCGTAGGGCAGGTTCGAATAAAGCGATGGGTTGACCGCATGCCCCACGGTCACGATCAGCAAGGTGTAGCCGTCCGCTGGCGCGTTCACCACGCCTTGCGTTGCAACCTGGCCGCCGGCGCCGGCCTTGTTCTCGACAATGACCGGCTGCGACCAGAGCTCGTTGAGCTTGTGTCCGGTCAGGCGACCGAAGGTGTCGGCGGCGCCGCCCGGTGCAAACGGAACGACGATCTTAACCGGCTTTGATGGATAGGCCTCCTGGGGGGATGCTGGCAGGCATCCGAGCGCGGATACAATAGCAACGAGGGGCAGCAACCTTACCGAGCATTTCATCGCAAAAAGTCCCATTTTGGCGTTGCATGTCCCAGCAGTTCAGAATCAGGCCGCCCAGTAGCGGCGACCTGCATCGCTCCAGAGTTCGCGTGCTGCCTGTTCGGCTTCACGGCAAACCTCATCCATATCGACACGGGTCGGTCGGCCATTCTCGACCAGCACCTCTCCGTCCACGATAACCATGGAAACATCCCGGCCGTGTGCCGTGTGCACGAGATTGCCGAGCGGATCGACCTGCGGTGTCAGGTGTGGGCGCTGAACGTCGAACACGACAAGATCAGCTCGCTTGCCGAGTTCGATGCTGCCAAGGTCCTTGTCCATGCCCAGAGCCTTGGCGCCCCCCAGCGTGGCCATGTGGAAGACGTGGCGCGGCTGCCATTCGTCATCGACCTTGCCGATCTGCACACGCGCGGTCGCAAGAGCCCAGCGCATCAACTCCACCATGTCGCCGTGCTGCGTGTCAGTGGACAGCGCGATGTTGATCCCCGCATGCTTGAGAGCGTGCGTCGGCGCAAACCGCCCCGAGGCCGCGTTGCACTTGGGAATGTGCACGGCATGGGCACCCGCCTTCGCCATACGCGCGATGTCGGATTCGGTGAGATAAATGCAGTGGCCGCCCATAAGCCGCGCGTTCAGGAGGCCAGTGTCATCCAGCACTTCCACCGAGGTCTTTCCGCTGCGTTTGCGGACTTGTTCGACCTCGACCGTGCTTTGGCCGAGGTGCGTGCTGACGATAAGGCCGTAGCGGTCCGAGAGAGCGGCGATCTCACGCAAAAAATCATCGGAGCAGGTGTCGACAGCATGCGCGGCGAGATTGACCGTGACCCGCGGATGGCCCTTCCAGCGCTCGTAAAGCTTCATTGCATTGTCGAGCGTTCGGGCCCCGATAGCCGGCTTATGGACGAAGCGGCCCTGGGGCACTTGCGAGAAGTCGAGATCGTAGATGCGCCAGCTCGGGCACAGCCGCATCCCAAGCTCGGCCATGGCTTCAGTTGCGACATCGGCGTGCTCAAAGTGATCGCCGAGCACGGTCGAGCCGAACATCAGAGCTTCGAGAGCGCCGAGACGCGCTAAAGCCCGGGCCTGCCGGGGGGTCACATCGGTGCCCTTGGGCAGTCCCGGCGTATAGGAGGGCGCAAACCCCGAATCCGCCGCGACGCCGCGCACCATGGTCAGGATGGCGTGCGTGTGAACGTTGACGAAGCCGGGCGTTATGAGGTGGCCCGCCAGTCGCACTGTTCTGCCGGCGTTGTCTGCCGCTGGCACGCCCGCACCCAGCCAACTGATCTTGCCGTCCTTCACCCCGATCGCACCGTCCCGGATTTCCGGCCGTTCGAATCGGCCGGTCAGGATCGTGGCTCCGGTCAGCAGCAGGTCGAAGCGATCGCGGTCGGTCATTGCCAATTCCGTTGGTCGACCATATAGGAGAAAATGGTTGACCATTTTTCGCATGCTGGTGTTCCAGGGGCAAGGCCTATATTTTCGGCAGGGAGACGCAGGCAACGAGGCATTACTTGGCGAAACAGACGTCTAAGCAGAGCAAGCGCAAAGGCCGGGGTGCCGCCGCAGTCCCTTCTGCCGCTGTTCGCGCGGGCCGCGATCGCGTCTACAGCGCCTTGAGCAAGGCGCTGCTCGCGGGAAAGCTCAAACCTGGGTCACCGTTACGCGAGCGCCATCTCGCCGATATCTTTAATGTCACTCGCGCGGCAATTCGAAAGGTCCTCTTGCAACTGGCTGAGGAAGGGAAGCTGGAGATATTCGCAAATAGGGGGGCGTATGTGCCGCAACCCTCTGCGGATGCCATCCGTCAGGTGTACGAAGCTCGCACGGCGGTCGAGGCAGGGCTCGTCGCGCTCCTGGCACGCCGCGTTACTCCCTCGCAGCTGTCCAAGCTGGAAGCGCACGTCGCAAAGGAACGGCGCGCCGAGCAGCGCGGAGAACGGGATGAGTCCGTCCGGCTTGCAGGAGCGTTTCACGGCGAGCTTGTAGCTCTAGCCGAAAACCCCACACTCGAAGAAATCGTTCTTCGGCTGGTTTCGAGGACTCAAATCTATGTGGCCTTGTTCGAGTCAGCACGACATTCTGGGTGCGCGCCGGAAGAGCATAGAGCCATTGTCGACGCTTTAGCGAAGAAGGATGCCTCGCGCGCTGCCGCGGCGATGCTCCGTCACTTGCAGCTCGTTGAGGCGCGAGTCTCCGAATATGTGACGGAGCGTAAAGCGGAAGATCCGGAGGATGTCCTCCGCGAATTCCTTGCATAGCACCGCAGGCCAGTCACGCGCGACCGGCTATAAGCCGGTCAGCCGAGCCGCCCGAAGCCGTCGCTTTCAGCCTACAAAATTCCGCATAGAATCCATACAGTGCGTGAACGGCGGGAGGGCCGAGGAGGACAGGATGCAGACCGCAGAAGCGCTTTGGGCCGATTTCTCGCGGCCGATCACCAATGCCGACGATTATCTCAAGTCGCTGCGCGGACGCGCCATGAACATCTTCTTCATGGGCCAGCGGGTGCCGGAACCGGTCGACCATCCGGTCATCAAGCCCTCGATCAACGCCATGGCGGAGACCTACCGCCTTGCGACCGAGCGGCCGGAACTCGGCAGCGTGAAGACCGAGATCGGCAACTGCCAGACCAACCGCTTCCTGCACGTGCCGACCGGGCCGGACCAGCTCGTGGCCAAGCATGAGATGCAGCGCGAGCTGGGGCGGCGCACCGGAACCTGCTTCCAGCGCTGCGTCGGCCTCGACGCCATCGGCGCATGCCATTCGATCACCTTTGACATCGATGCCGAACGCGGCACCGACTATCACCAGCGGTTCCTTGCGTTCCTGAAACGCGCGCAGAACGCCAACATCGTGATCGGCGGAGCGATGACCGACCCGAAGGGCGACCGCTCCAAGGCGCCGCACCAGCAGAAGGACCCGGACATGTTCCTCCGGGTCGTCAAGCGCGACGACAAAGGCATCACCGTCTCGGGCGCCAAGCTGCACCAGACCGGCGCGGTCAACTCGCACTGGCTGATCTTCATGCCGACCATGCGCATGACCGAAGCCGACAAGGACTGGTCGGTGGTCGGCGCGGTGCGGGTCGACGCGCCGGGGCTCACTTACGTGGTCGGACGCCAGACCAACGACACCCGCGCGGTGGACGGCGGCGAGCTCGACGCCGGCAATGCGCGCTTCGCCGGCCAGGAATCGCTGATCGTGTTCGACAACGTGTTCGTACCCTACGAGCACGTGTTCATGGACAGCGAATGGCAGTACGCGGCGACGCTGGTCGAGCGGTTCACGACCTACCATCGCTCGTCGTACGTGTGCAAAACCGGGCTCGGCGACGTGCTGATCGGTGCCGCGGCGGAGGCCGCCTCGCACAACGGCGTCGAGAGCGTGTCGCACATCAAGGACAAGCTCGTGGAGATGACGCATCTCAACGAGACGATCTATTCAAGCTGCATGGCCGCGGCCTACCGCTCGAAGCCGATGGCGTCCGGCGCGTACCTCAACGACGAGATGCTGTCGAACGTCGCCAAGCACAACGTCACGCGTTTTCCGTTCGAGATCGCGCGGCTGGCGCAGGACATCGCCGGCGGCCTCGTGGTGACGATGCCGTCGGAGAAGGACCTGCAGAACAACGAGATCGGCCCGCTGATCCGCAAATTCCTGCAAGGCCGCGACGGCGTGGAAACCATCGACCGGCTGCGGGTGCTGCGGCTGATCGAAAACATGACGATCGGGAGGAATGCCGTGGGCTATCTCACCGAAAGCCTGCACGGCGCGGGTTCGCCGCAGGCGCAACGCATCCAGATCGCACGCGGCATGAAGATCGAGGACAAGAAGGCCCGCGCCCGGGCGCTGGCCGGTGTCAGCGGGACAAAGACGTAGCGCCGGCCACTACCATCCGTGAGGAAAGTAGGCTTCGATCGGCACCGCGTGGACTTCGCCGGAGTGAAGCCTCCGATATCGGCCGCCAGCGAACACCAGAGGCCGTCCGTGCTTCGCCGCATTCTCGTGCAGATCGACCACCCGCCCGACGAAGATCTCGTGGTCACCCCCGTCGTATCGGGCAAATGCCTCGCATTCGAAGATCACAGTCGCATTTGGCAGCAGCGGAACGCCGGTCCGGCCGGTGCGGATGCCCTGCGCGGGCCATTTCTCGCCACCGGGGCGCGCGAAGTGGGATGACAGATCCTCCTGCTCCTCATTGAGGACGTTGATGGCGTAGTGGGTGACCTCGCGCCACGCGGCGATGCTGCCGGACTGCCGGCGGATGCTGAACAGGACCAGCGGAGGATCGAGCGACAGCGAATTGAACGAGCTGACGGTCATGCCGAGCCGTTCGCCCTGCGCCGTCACCGTTGTAATGACGGTCACTCCGGTCGGGAACTGGCCAAGCGCATTTCGGAAGCGTCGGCTATCTGGCAACATTTTCGACATCCTTGCGGACTAGGCTTCGCCGAGCTCGGCCAGGAGATAGGTCTGCAGCGCCACCGCGCGCGCACCACTTTCGATCAGGCGGTCGACGACGCGGGTGAGCATCGCGAACTCCTCGTGGCTCAGGCAGCCGAACTCGACGTCGTT
>JAIESC010000081.1 GCA_019746355.1 Xanthobacteraceae bacterium
GCAAGGAGCCGAAGTCGGTGGTGTTCCTGCACGTCAACGACACCTTCGGCATGGCGATGAAGGGCGGCGTCAGCGCGATGATGCCGAAGTTCAACATGCCCTATGAGATCAAGGAGACGATCTCCTACGATCCGACCGCCCGCGACCTCTCGGTCGAGATTGCCAAAGCCAAGGCCACCGGTGCCGACGCGCTGCTGGTGGTGAGCCGCCTCAACGACGCGATCCTCCTGACCCGCGAGCTCGTCAAGCAGCGCTGGTCGCCGATGGGCATCCTCAGCATGGGGCCGGGCTGGTACGAGGATCAGTACCTCAAGACGCTCGGCAAGATCGGCGACGGCCCGCTGAGCTTCGTGCCCTGGTACGACCCGAACAAGAAGGTGAGCAAGCAGCTCGAGGCGGAGCTCGCCAAGAAGTATCCGGGCGTCAACATGAACACCAACCACATCTACACCTTCGAGGCCTTGATGGTGGCGTCCGACGCCTTCAAGCGCGCCAAGTCGACCGACCCGAAGGCGCTGGCCGACGCGATCCGCAAGACCGACATCAAGGACAACGTCAGCACCGGGCCTGGCATCTCGTTCAACGAGAAGGGCCAGAACGACAAGCTCAAGAACGCCGCCATCCAGAACCGCGGCGGCAAGCTCGTGACCGTGGCGCCGCAGGGTGCGACCAATGCCAAGGCCGAGTGGCCGATGAAGCCGTATGACAAGCGCGGCTGAGCGGACCGTTCGAGCTTGATTGCCTTGTTCCGGCGCAGCACGAGGCTGCGCCGGAACTGCTTCGCCATCCGCGGGAACCGATCCCGCCGGGAGCCGGCTTCGGGGGATGCAGCCGGCGACCGCCTAGGCCGAACGCGTTTACAGTGCGCGTGCATCTCCGCGCATAAGCTCGATTGGGCTCGATCGGTGCCGGCAGAGATCTACCTGAACGTCGCGATCAGCGGGCTCCTGACCGGGCTGGTCTACGGGCTGATGGCGCTCGGCCTGTCGGTCATCTTCGGCGTCGTGCGCGTGGTGAATTTCGCCCATGGCGAGATGATGACCATTGCGATGTACCTCGCGGTGGTGCTGTTCGCCCAGTTCAAGCTCGATCCGCTGCTGATGATGCTGCCGCTCGCAGCTCTGCTGTTCGGCGTCGGCTACCTCATGCAGCTGACGCTGATCAACCCGTTCATTGCCCGGCCCGAGCACAGCCAGTTCATGCTGCTGCTCGCGATCGCGATCATCATCGTCAACGGGCTCCTGATCATCTTCGGGCCGGACGCGCAGAGCGTCCAGACGTCCTATTCGTTCGACAGCTTTGCCATCGGACCTGCGATCGTCGATGCGACCAAGCTTTATGCCGGCGCCGCGGCGATCGCGGTCGCGGCGGCGCTGTTCGCGTTCTTCCGGTTTGCCCCGGTCGGCAAGGCGATCCGCGCCTGCGCCGACAACTACACCGGTGCGCTGGTGGTGGGCCTCAACGTGCATCGGCTTTATGCCTTGTCGTTCGGCCTCGGCGCGGCCTGCGTCGGCGCGGCCGGCGCGATCATCGTGCTGATCGTCGACGTCACGCCGCCGCTCGGGCCCGCTTACACGCTGCTCGCCTTCGTCATCGTCATCACCGGCGGGCTCGGCTCGATGCCCGGCGCGCTGCTCGGCGGCGTTCTGATCGGGCTGACCGAGGCGATGGCGGGGCTGTTCTTCACGCCCTCGGCCAAGAGCATGTTCGCCTTCGCCATCCTCGTGCTGGTGCTGCTGTTCCGGCCGCAGGGCATCATGGGCAAAAAACTTACATGACGAAGCAGCTCGCATGATGGCGCGCCTCCTTCACGACGTGCCGCGCCACGCGCTGGTTCTGCTGGGCCTCGTTCTGCTCGGCCTGATCGCCGCGCCCTTGCTCGCCAACGACTACCTGCTGACGGTGCTGATCGTCATTCTCTATTTCGCTTACACCGGCATCGCCTGGAACGTGTTGATGGGCTTTGCCGGGCAACTCTCGCTCGGGCATGCGCTCTATGTCGGGCTCGGCGCCTACACCACCGCGGCGCTTTACGTGCACTTCGGCATCGGCCCCTGGGTCGGCATGCCGGTGGCGATCCTGATCTCGGTCGCCTGCGGCGCAGTCATCGGCTTCCTCGCCTTCCGTTTCGGCGTTGCCGGCGTCTACTTCGCGATCCTCACCATCGCCTTTGCCGAGTTCGCGCGCATCGGCTTCGACCATTTCGCCTGGGTGCAGGGCTCGTCGGGCCTGTTCCTGCCGGTCGCCAACTACGCCAGCAACGACCTGATCAACCTGCGCGGCAAGCCGGTGATGTTCTACTACGTGATCCTGGCGCTGACCGTGGTCGCCTTCGTGCTCTGCCACCTGCTGCTGCGAAGCCGTGTCGGCTATTTCTGGCAGGCGATCCGCGAGGACGAGGTCGCCGCGCGCTCGCTCGGCATCAACACGTTCCGCTACAAGATGATCGCGATTGCGATCTCGGCCGGCATGACCGCGCCGGCCGGCGTGTTCTACGCGTTCTACTACAACAACCTGTTCCCCGAGCAGACCTTCTTCATCCTGCGCTCGATCGAGATCATTCTCGGGCCGATCATCGGCGGCATCGGCACGCTGTTCGGCCCGGTGATTGGCGCGTTCCTCATCACCGGGCTTGCCGAGGTTCTCCAGGAATTCCTGGTGGCCTTCGGCCTGGACATCCCCGGCGTGAAGCGCGTGTTCTATGGCTTGTGCCTGCTCGTCGTGGTGATGATCCTGCCGCACGGCATCTGGCCGCCGATGGCGCGCCTCCTGCGCCTCGACAAGCGCAAGCAAGACGGGCCGGGGGCGTAGCATGGCGGCGCTTCTCGAAGTCGCGGGCGTGTCGAAGAGCTTCCGGGGGCTGCGCGCCGTCGCCGACGTGAGCTTCGCCGTGCCCGAAGCCTCGATCTTTGCGGTGATCGGCCCGAACGGCGCGGGCAAGACCACGCTGTTCAACCTGATCGCCGGCGTGTTTGCCCAGGACGCCGGGACCATCACGTTCCAGGGCGAGCGCATCGACGGGCTCACCTCCGACGCGGTGTGCCGCCGCGGCATCGGCCGCACCTTCCAGATCGTCCGCCCGTTCCCCGCACTCAGCGTCGAGGACAACGTCATGGTCGGCGCGCTGCTCCGCCATCCCGACCCGCGCGAGGCGATGCGCCGCGCCCACGAGGTGCTGCGTCGGCTCGACCTGTTCGACAAGCGCTTGCAGGAGGCGGGCTCGCTGACCTTGCCGGATCGGAAACGGCTGGAGGTGGCGCGGGCGCTGGCGACCGAGCCGAAGCTTCTGCTGCTCGACGAGGTCATGGCGGGGCTGCGCCCGACCGAGATCGACCGCATCGTCGAGATCCTCAAAGAGCTCAACCGCGAGGGCCTGACCATCCTCCTGATCGAACATGTCATGCGCGCGGTGATGTCGATCGCGACGCGGGTGCTGGTGCTGCATCACGGCGCGGCCATCGCCGAGGGCCTGCCGGCCGATGTGGTGCGCGAGCCCGCGGTGGTGCAGTCCTATCTCGGGGCGGAGGCGCTCTAATGTTGGCCGTCGAGAACCTCGAAGTGGCCTATGGGGACGTGCGCGCGCTCGACGACGTGTCGCTGGATGTCGCCGAGGGAGCGATCGTCGCCATCGTCGGCGCCAACGGCGCCGGCAAGACCACGCTGATCCGCACCATCGCCGGAATGCTGAAACCCCTGCGCGGCCGCATCACGCTGCGCGGCCAGGGCATCGAAGGCCTGCCGTCGTTCAAGGTGTGCAACCTCGGCATCGGCCAGGTGGCCGAAGGCCGTCAGGTGTTTCCGTCGCTGACCGTTCTGGAAAATCTCGAGATGGGCGCGATGCTGCCGCGTGCCCGGGCCGAGCAGGGCAAGAACCTTGAACGCATCTTTGCCATGTTCCCGCGGCTCGACGAACGCAAGGCGCAGGCGGCGGGCACGCTGTCGGGCGGCGAGCAGCAGATGCTGGCGATCGGCCGCTGCCTGATGGGCAAGCCCGACCTCGTGATGTTCGACGAGCCGTCGCTCGGGCTTGCGCCGGCCATCGTGCAGACGGTGCTGCAGACGATCCGCGACCTCAATCGCGACGGGCTCACCTGCGTGCTGGTCGAGCAGAATGTCGCGGTGTCGCTCAAACTTGCGAGCCGGGCCTATGTGCTGGAGAACGGCCGGGTGACGCTGTCGGGGACCGGCGACGAATTGCTTGCCGACGACCGCGTGCGGCAGGCTTATCTCGGAATGTAGTGCCTAAACTCTGCGCAGCGCTTTAAGCGCGCTGACCCGAGCCTGAAGCGGCAAGTCCGGAAACGCCTGGCGCAGCTCGTGCAGCACCTCGGCGGCGGAGCGCCAGCCGGCGGCAGCGAGCCGCTCGACCAGGGCGCGGGCCAGCTCGGCCTCGGACGTCGCGGCATGTCCGCCGGCGGGCCTTTGCATCGGGGCATTCATGCGAATCACCTTGCATCGAGCCTGGCGCGCGAGCCCCGCGGATGTGAATCCATGATCGGGAATCTTCGTGCGCAAACAATGGGCTAGCGCTGCCCATTTGCGATTCAGTAACGATGGGCCGCGGCGGCGATCTCAGCGCCACGGAGCATGCCTGGGTTCCATGAACGCCCGGTAACGGCGCGCAAGCGCTTCGTCCGGCTCGACCAGCAGCTCGCCGGCAACCAGTACCTGATGGGCGACAAGTTCACGGTGGCGGACGCGTATCTGTTCACCCTGCTGCGCCGGTCCGGCCGGGTGAAGGTCGACCTGAGCGGCTACAAGAACATCACCGCCTATATGGACCGCGTGCAGGCGCGGCCGAAGGTGCAGGAGGCGATGAAGGCGGAAGGGCTGATCCAGTAGCTCCGCTGGCCGGAACGTGTGTCCCTGTTGTCGCGTTAGCTGCTGTGTCTCATCGAGGCGGTAGGTAGGCTGGGCTCATGAAGTGGCGCGCTTTGATGATGGTCGGGGTTGTGGCACTGACGCTGTGCACCAGCACCGCGCACGCCATCAAGCGCGCCGACATGCCGGGCTTCTGCCAAGGCAAGGTCGTTGCGACCTATGCCGTGGCCATGTCGCGCATCAAAATGGGCGAAGTGGTGAAAGGGACCGACGGCAGCTACTCGGTCGACGGAACCGTCCGCACCGGCCGCAGGGCCGTCGAACGGTTCCGTTGCGAGTTCGACGAGCGAGGCGCGTTCAGCGCCCTGCGCGAGGTGCCTCGCGCCAAAAAGATGACACCGGGGGTAGCCGACGCCTTCAATGGGCGTGGTGCGGGCACGCCTCGACCTCGACCGTGATGTGGCTGAGCCCGGACACGTCCGCCAGACGGCTCTTGTAGTTCGCCGGCGGCATCGGGTGATCGGAGACGATCGACACGACCGCCGCGCGATGGCCGGGGCCGACCTGCCACAGATGCAGGTCGGTGACCCGGTCGCCGCCGGTTTCCAGCCGCGCGCGGATCGCGGCCTCGACCGCCTTGTCCTGCGTGACGTCGAGCAGCACCGCGCCGGAATCGCGGATGAGCCCGAACGCCCAGCCGCCGATCACCGCGCTGCCGACGAGGCCGACGGCCGCGTCCATCCAGGTCCATTGCGCGAACAGGCCGGCCACGAGCGCCAGAATTGCCAGCACCGATGTCGCTGCATCGGCCATCACGTGGATGTAGGCGGCGCGCAGATTGTGGTCACGGTGGTGATGATGGTCGTGATCGTGCTCATGATCGTGCGCATGGCCGTGTCCGTGATGGTGGCTGTCATCGCGAAGCAGCCAGGCGCTCAAGACATTCACCGCGAGGCCGACCACGGCGATGGTGATGGCTTCGCCGTAGGCGATCGCGACCGGGTTGAACAGCCGCATCACGCTCTCGAAGGCGATCTGCAGCGCGATCAGCGCGAGGATGATGGCGCTGGTGAACGCCGCAAGATCGCCGAACTTGCCGGTGCCGAACGAGAAGCGCGGATTGTGCGCATGGCGGCGCGCAAAAGCATAAGCGGCGCCGGCAATGCCGAGCGCCGCGGCGTGCGTCGCCATGTGCCAGCCGTCGGCCAGAAGCGCCATCGAGCCGAACAGCACGCCGCCGGCGATCTCGCCGACCATCATCACGGCGGTCAGCACCACCACCAGCCAGGTACGCCGCTCGTTGCGCGAATGCTCGCGCCCCAGGAAAACGTGCTGGTGGGTCCATTGGTCGAGCGAGTGGGAGTGCATGGCGTGTCCTGAAACTCAAACGTCATTCCGGGGCCGGCTGAAGGCCGCAGCCCGGAATCCAGACAAGCAAGAACTGCCGATGTTCTGGATTCCGGGCCCGCCGCCATAGCGCGTCGAAAGACGCGCGTAAACGCGCTTATGACGGCGTCCCGGAATGACCGCGGAGAATTCGGTTGCACCAAAAGAGATAGGCGCTTGAACCCGCATTCACCAGCGGCACGCGCGAGTGTGAGGTATGCCATCAAACGAAAAGCCCGCCGGTATCATCGGCGGGCTTCCCGATCGTGTTGCGAATAAGAATTATTTGAGCGGCTGGCCGATCGTCACCATGAGCTTCGGCAGGCCCTCGACCTCGCATTCGAGCTTGTCGCCGGCGACGCAGGCGGCGACGCCCGAGGGCGTGCCGGTCATGATGATGTCGCCCGCATCCAGCGCCACAATCTCCGAGAGCTTGGAGATCGTCTCCGGCACGTTCCAGATCATCTGCGCGAGGTCGCCGTCCTGGCGGACCTTGCCGTTGCACTTGAGCACGATCCTGCCCTTGCCCGGATGGCCGAGCTGGCTGACCGGCTTCAGCGGGCCGCACGGCGCGGAGGCGTCGAACGCCTTGCCGACCTCCCACGGTCGCTTGATGTCGCGCGAGGCGATCTGCAGGTCGCGGCGGGTGAGGTCGATGCCGACGCCGTAGCCCCACACGCAGTCGAGCGCCTTGTCGACCGGAATGAAACGGCCGCCGCTTTTCAGCGCCACCACCATCTCGACCTCGTGGTGCATGTCCTTGGTCAGCGACGGGTACGGCACCGTGCCGCCGTCCGGCACCAGCGCATCGGCGGGCTTGGCGAAGAAGAACGGCGGCTCGCGCTCGTCCTGGCCCATCTCCTTGATGTGCTCGAGATAGTTGCGGCCGACGCACCAGATGCGGCGGACCGGGAACAGGTCGGTCGTGCCGGCGATGGCGAGGGCGGCCTGGGGGGCGGGCGGAATGACGTAACGCTTGCCGTTGCTCATGGTGGCTTTCTTTGCGGGCTTTCATTCTGGAAAAGGGAGGGAAATGCGGCGCTGAGATAACAAGAGCGGGAGAGAAGGTCAAAGGTCACTCGGCCTTCGCTCGGCAGGGCCGCCTTCGTTGCGACGATTCGCTTGGGCGCGGCTGGCGGGGAAATGGATTGCCTAGTAGCATCTGTTCCGCTGCAGGGGCGGGGATGTCATGGCGAAGATCGGGATATCGCGCGGCATTGGACTGGTCGTTTCCGCGATTGCATTGCTCGTAACAGTACCGGCCATCGCACAACAGGCCGAGGACATTGCCCGCTGCAACAACACAGAAAACCAATTTTCAGGCGATCAGCAGATCGGTGCCTGTACCGCACTGATTGCGTCGGGCCAACTCAAAGGCAACAACCTGGCTACTGCCTATCTCAAACGCGGAGTCGTCTATGCATTACGTAAGAACCGGTTCGATCGGGAGGATTGGAACCGCGCGCTGGATGACTGGACGCAGGTGATCCGGCTCGACCCGAAAAATGACGTGGCCCTGAACAACCGATGCGAAGCCCGGGCCAAATTGGGGTTCGTGCCGGAAGCGCTCGCTGATTGCGATGCGTCGCTTCGGATATTGCCCAATGACGACGATGCGCTGAAAAATCGTGGATTCGCCTATCTGAAACTCGGACAGATCGAGCGTGCGATTTCCGACTACGACGCAGCGCTCAAGCAAAAGCCAAAATTCGCGGAGGCGCTCTATGGCCGTGGCCTTGCTAAGCTCAAAAAAGGCGACGCGGCTGGTGGCAATGCCGATCTTGCCGCGGCCAAGGCGCTGCAGGCCAACATCGCCGAGG
The DNA here is from genome assembly GCA_019746355.1 of Xanthobacteraceae bacterium. The sequence continues at coordinate 8,028 of JAIESC010000081.1, forward strand.
AGTTCGTCCGTTTTGGCATCAAGTAACCCAGGCAGCGTGGCGCCCGAAACCCAAAGCCACCCATCCAATGCAACCTTAACAGCCGAACTGGCGCTGTTCGGCAAGGAAGCGGCCAGGCAACGAGTTCCGACCCGGTGACCGAATGACAACGCTTTCATCATCACGATGACCAACTGGACCCTCGCCGCGATCAAAGCGAAAAATCTGATGCTTGAGGCCTATTGCCAGACCGAAGGCTGCCGGCATTTCTTTGTGTTCGATCTCGACCGGCTGATCGAAATTGCCGGGCCGAACTACATGATCCCGGAGATCATTCCGGATATGGTCTGTACGGAATGCGGCGGCGAGTTGAAGTCTGCTCTCGCGATGATGCCATCTGCGGGGCAAGACGAAGCGTCCCCGATGGATTGAGAGCGTCTGGTGCTCAAGCTTTTAGATTGGAAATGGGCGCGGTCGGGACGAAGCGTTGGGATGGTGACGCCGACATGTCGGGCTTGACGCAACTGATTCACGATGCATTTTTTGTTGGGTGTTTGGGTCTGTTCTTGGCACTTGGCGGCCTAAATCGATGTCCGCTTTTCTGCCCGCTATTGGAGGAATAGCGGACATGCGCGTCTGGATCGATCTAAGGTAATTTATGAGTGCAGCGCCTAGGCCGTCGCGATGGAAATCGGCGGCGGCTCCTGCTCGTCCTTGATCTGCAACCGGTAGAACGCGGCGTAGCGGCCGTTCTTGCGCAGGAGCTCGTCGTGGCGGCCGTATTCGACGATGGCGCCGCTCTCCACCACTAGGATGCGGTCGGCGTGGGTGATGGTGTGCAGCCGGTGCGCGATCGCGATCGAGGTGCGGCCCTGGCAGAGATGGTCCATGGCGTCCTGAACCAGCCGCTCGGACTCCGAATCGAGCGCGGCGGTCGCCTCGTCCAGCAGGATGATCTGTGCGTTCTTGATCAGCGCCCGCGCGATGGCGACGCGCTGGCGCTCGCCGCCGGAGAGCTGCGTGCCGCGTTCGCCGACCTGGGTGTCGTAGCCTTGCGGAAACGCCGAGATGAACTCGTGGGCGTGCGCGGCCTTGGCCGCGGCGACGATCTCCGCCTCGCTCGCGCCGGGCTTGCCGATCGCGATGTTGTCGCGGATCGTGCCGTGGAACAGGAACACGTCCTGGCCGACATAGGCCACCTGCCCGCGCAGCGAACGGCGCGACACCGCGGCGATGTCCTGGCCGTCGATGGCGATGGTGCCCGAGGTCGGCTCGTAGAACCGCAGCATCAGGTTGAACACGGTGGACTTGCCGCCGCCGGACGGGCCGACCAGCGCGGTCATCTTTCCGGGCTCGACCGTGAACGTCATGTTGCGGATGACGACCTCGGCGGAGCGATAGCCGAACATCACGTTGTCGAACGCGATCCGCGCGGCGGCGATCTTCAGCGCGGGTTTGTTGTCGTCGGGGGCTTCCGTCGGCGGGGTGTCGATGATGTCGAACAGGATGCGGACGCCGACCAGCCCGGAGTTCAGTTCGATGTTGAGGCGGGCAAGGCGCTTGGCCGGCTCATAGGCCAGCATGAACGCGGCCAGGAACGAGAAGAACTGCCCGGGCGTCGCGCCCGTCTCCAGCACGCGGAAGCCGCCATAGATCAGGGCTCCGGCGATGGCGAAGCCGCCCAATGCCTCCATCAGCGGGCCCGCGCGATGCGCCACCCGCGCCCACTTGTTGGATTCGTTCTCGAGCTCGGCGACGTTCTTTTCCAGCCGCGCCCGCATCACGTCCTCGAGCGTGTAGGCCTTGACGATGCGGATGCCCTGTATCGTCTCCTGCAGCGTTTCGAGGATGCGCGCGCCGCCGTGGAACTGGTTGCGCGCGATGGCGTAGATGCGGCGGATCATCTTCCGCAGCACCACGAAGGCCGGCGGCGCGACGAAGAACGCGAACACTGACATGACCGGGTCCTGGTAGAACATCACCGCGACCAGACCGATCAGCGACAGCAGATCGCGGCCGATCGACGTGACCATCAGATTGATCACCGTGCTCGCGGCCGCCGCACCCGTGGTCAGCCGCGCCATGAATTCCGAGGAATGCCGCTCGGAGAAAAACGCGAGATTCTGCGCGATCACCGCATCGAACATCCGCCGCTGGTTGAGCGCGATGATGCGGTTGCCGATCCGCGACAGCATCACCGCGTGGCCGTAGGACGCGAGCGACTTGACGAGGAACAGCGCCGCGGTGAGCAGCGCCAGCCAGAAAATCCCCGGCAGGTTGCGGTCGACATAAGCCGCGTTGATGACGTCGCCCACGAGGTAAGCGCAGAGCGCGGTTGCGCCCGCGCCGATGCCCATCAGCGTAAAGGCGATGGCATAGCGCTGCCATTGTCCGAACGCCTGCTCGGTGAGCAGGCGATAGACCAGCGCCTGCGCGCTGTTCGGATCGGCGAGCTTGGATCGGAACTTCTGGCCAAACATCCGTGGTCTGGTGGCTCAATCAAGTGGAGATCAGGCTGGCCCCCGCCACAATCCCCCCTGCGGCCGGGCAGCCCGTTCCTTGCCCGTCGGATCGGGCTTTTTCAAGCTAAAACTCCGCAGTCATTCCGGAGCACGCGCCATAAGCGCGCAAACGCGCTTGTGGTCCGCGTCCCGGAACGGCGGCGGTGCGTGGGCCTAGGCCGAGGCAGCCTTCTGCCCGGGCGCGCTCCGGGCCGCAAGCTTGTGCTCCCAGGCGAGTGCGTGGCGCACGATCGTGTCGAGGCTTTCGAATTCCGGGATCCAGTCGAGCATTTTGCGGATGCGGTCGGCGGCCGCGACCGACACGACGATGTCGCCGGGACGGCGGCCGCTGAAGTTCACCGGAAATTTGCGGCCGTGGTTGCGCTCGACCGCGTCGAGCACCTCGCGCACCGAGTAGCCGCGGCCGTAGCCGCAGTTCAGCGTCGCGCTCTCGTTGCCGGCGCGCAGATGGTTCAGCGCCGCGCGATGCGCGCGGGCGAGATCGCTGACGTGGATGAAGTCGCGGACGCAGGTGCCGTCCGGCGTGTCATAATCGGTGCCGTAGACGTCGATGCGCTCGCGGCGGCCGAGCGCCGCCTCCACCGCCACCTTGATGAGATGCGTCGCGCCGGGTGTCTGCAACCCGGTGCGCAGGTCCGGGTCGGCGCCCGCGACGTTGAAGTAGCGCAGCGCCACATGGGTGAGCGGATGCGCGGCCGAGGCGTCGCGCAGCATCTGCTCGGTCATCAGCTTCGACCAGCCGTAAGGCGAGAGCGGGATGGTCGGGTCGTCCTCGGCGACCGGCACCCGCGTCGGGTTGCCGTACACCGCCGCGGTCGAGGAGAAGATGAGGTGCTTCACGCCGCCCTTCACCGCGGCCTCGATCAGCGCCCGGGAGTTGGCGGTGTTGTTGCCGTAATAGCCGAGCGGGTCGGTCATCGATTCCGGCACGATGGTGGAACCGGCGAAGTGGATGACGGCATCGACCTCGTGCTCGTCGATCAGCGCCGCGACCAGCGCCCGGTCGCCGACGTCGCCCATGATCGGCAGCATCGGCCGGGGCAGGGCCGATGCGAACCCGGTCGAGAGGTTGTCCAGCACCACCACGCGCTCGCCGGAATCGACGAGATCGTGCACCGTGTGGCTGCCGATATAGCCCGCGCCGCCTGTGACCAGAACGGTCATGCGCCTGTCCCTGCTTTTCTTCGGCGTGAGCTTTAGGCAGGGTCTGTATAGGCGGGGTTATCCGGAGCCGTTCCGGTCTGCGGAAGTGGCCCGCATGCTTAATGGGCGGTATATGACTTTCGGAAAATTTGAGTGATCGGCCGGCGGCGCTTAAGAACCACCCGATGAAAGAGGTGCTTTTCATCAAGACCTCGTCGCTCGGCGATGTGATCCATCACATGCCGGCGCTGACCGAGGCGCGGGCCAGGCTGCCGGACGTGCGCTTTTCCTGGGTGGTGGAGGAGCCGTTCGCGCCGCTGGCGCGGCTGCATCCGGCGGTGAGCGAAGTGATCCCGGTCGCGGCGCGGCGCTGGCGGCGCACGCTGCTGCGGCCCTCGACGTGGCGCGAGATCGCGGCGTTCCGCCGTTCGCTCAAGGCCAAGGCCTTCGACGAGATCGTCGATTCGCAGGGGCTGCTCAAGTCTGCCCTGATCGCGCGTTACGCGCAGGGGCGGCGGCGCGGCTATGACCGGAACAGCATCAAGGAGCCCGCGGCCTCGTGGCTCTACGACATCAAGCATCCGGTCGAATGGAAGCAGCACGCGATTGCGCGAAACCGCGCGCTGACCGCGGCGGCGTTGGGCTATGTCAGCGACGGCCCGCCGGATTTCGGGCTTGACCGCGGCAGCCTCGCGCAGGCCGTGGCCAAACCTTATGCGACCAGGCCCTATGGCGTTCTGCTGCACGCCACCGCGCAGGCGTCGAAGGAATGGCCCGAGGAGAACTGGCGGATGCTCGCGGCCACGCTCGGCGGCGGTGACTTCGACCTGATCATTCCGCATGGCAACGAGGCCGAGCGTGAGCGCGCTGTGCGCATCGCCCATGCCTCGCCGCGCGCGCGGGTGCCGCAGCGGCAGCCGCTCGATCAGGTGGCGCGGCTGATGGCCGGCGCGTCGTTTGTGGTCGGCGTGGACACCGGGCTTCTGCATCTCGCCGCAGCCCTCGGCGTGCCGCTGGTTGCGATCTTTCTCGGCAGTGAGCCCGGGCTGACCGGGCCGATGGGGCAGGGGCCGATGGCGGTGCTCGGCGCGAAAGGCGCGCCGCCGTTGGTGGCCGAGGTTGTCGAAGCGGTGGAAAGCCTGACGGCGCGCTAAGGCGCGCCTGTCAGGCGTTGGCGAGCGATGTCGCGACCGATGCAAACGCGCTGGCGAAACGTTCGATGACTTGCAGATCGATCACATCCGGCCCTCGATCGCTCGGATTGTGGAAGAGGTCGTTGTGTCCGATGATGGAAATAAAACGGCCGCCGCCACGGTGGACGTTGACGGCTTCGCCGAGCGGCGCGGTGCCGCGCGCAAGGCGCCGGTCAATCCCGAGCTCGAATTTGGTCATCGCCTCAACCATCATCGATTCCAGATCGTCGTCCGAGGCCTGCAAGATGTTGCCCGGCCCCAGCGCCGCGCCGATGTTGGCGCCCAGGTGAATCCATGCTTTCGCGGCCGGCACGAGTCCGCCCCGGCGTTCGATGAAGGCGTCAAGGCCCAAATGACCGAGCTCATGGCCGCTTGACGCAACGAACAGAACATCTCTGACAGGCTTCGCGGCGTGCACGGCGCGCATGATCTCGAGCCAGCAAGCCAGGCCGCCGCCGCGCTCGCTGGCGCAGGCCCACCACCCGCTTCGCGGCGTCATCACCACCAGGGGCGCTGCCCCTTTGTCGGTTCCCGAAACCACCGTGACGACGTTGAACGCATGGGTCTGCGTGCGTTCGACATGCGCCGTCAGCAGGGCCTTCGCGCCCCGTCGCGCGCAACCAGCGAGGAACTCCGCCTCCTCGCTGCTAACCTGCAGCACCGGGGGTCCAAAGGGACGCAGAAAGCTGTCGGCGTTGCTCGGGCAAAATCCGGGACGCACCCCGCGGGTCGCGGCGACGATCGCCTCATGCCGGCTTTGCCGGCGCGCCGCGCCGAAGGCACCGGCCTCCGCGCCGTTTGGTGGAAGCTCGGCAAATGCGATCGGTGCCTCGCTGTTGAGGCCGCCGAGGGTGCCGGCGATGCCTGCCGGGGTCGTGAAGGTGCCGTCAAACAACGGCAGTCCCTCGATCCTGCGGTCATTCACCACGAGAGACGCGCCAACAGGATCAACCCGGCTGAGCGGGAATTCCTCGAGCGCCGGATCAAGGCCGATCTGGCGCACCTCGTTGGCCAGCCAGTCGCCGGATGTTCGATCGGCGTCTGTCCCGGTGCGATGGAATCCCTGTTCTTCGTAAGCGTGAATAACCGCGCCAATGCGTCGCTGCACAGATCATTCCACCTTGATGCTGGCGGACCGGATCACCTTGGCCCATTTCTCGGTTTCATCGCGGATGAGCTTGCCGAAGTCGCCCGGCGAGCCCGGCAGGACCATGCCCCCGAGTTCGGCGAACCGCGCCTTCATCCTGGGATCACCAAGGGCCGCGTTGATCTCGGTGTTGAGTTTCTCGATGATCGCTGACGGCGCGTCCCTGGGTGCGACGAGCCCGACCCATTGGCTCGCCTCGAAGCCCGGAATGAACTCGCTCAGCGTCGGAACGTCCGGAAGCGCCTCCACGCGTGCCGTGGTGGTCACCGCCAGCGCGCGCAGGCTGCCGGACCTGACGTGTCCGAGCGACGTTGCCAATTCAGTGAAGGCCACCTGGATTTGCCCACCGATCAGATCGGTCACCGCGGGCGCGGCGCCGCGATAGGGGACATGGGTGAGATCGGTGCCGGTCATCAGCTTGAAATACTCTCCCACCACATGCGCCGGTGAACCGTTGCCGCCGGAGCCCATCGCGATCTTTCCGGGATTGGCCTTGGCATAGGCTATGAACTCAGGAACGCTCTTCGCCGGGAGCGAAGGGTTCACTTGCATGAGCTGCGGCACGCGGACGATGCTCGCGATCGGCGCAGTGTCACGGATGAAATTGAAGTTGAGCGATTGGAACAGCGTTGCATTGATGGCCGCGTTGCTGCCCGAAATGAGCAGCGTGTAACCGTCGGCCGGTGCCCGAATGACCGCCTCGGTGCCGACATTGGTGCCGGCGCCTGGACGATTCTCAATGACGAATTGCTGGCCGAGGCGCTCCGAGAGCCATTGGCCGATCAGGCGCGCGGTGACGTCGTTCGCGCCGCCGGCGGCAACGGGGACGACGACACGCACCGATCGCGCTGGATAGGCCTGCGCCCACGCTTCTTGCTGCACGGCCGGCAGCGCGGCAGAAGATGCCGCCAGTTGCAGGAATTTGCGGCGCGGAAGTTTCATGCGCTCTCTCTCCAAGGCACGCGAGCGGCCAGCGGCGTTTGCAGGCAAGTCAACGCTCGGGATTCGCTTGCCGATGCATGCTTTCGTTCCGCCCATTGTAATGGTCGGGCAGATTGCGCCGGGTGGTTTTGTCAAAGTGTACATGCCTCGCCGCCGCTGGGAAGGGCGGGAAAGACTTGGCTTGCAGTTCGTACATCGCTTGCGATACTGCGTCCGCGGCGCGTCATCTGACGCAACGCTTCGTCTTTTGAACCAGAACAATAAAACGGGAGGCCACGCCGTGCTCCGGACCCTGTCGCTGCTGACGGCCCTGTTGTGCGCGAGCGTCAGCGTGGCGCTGGCGCAAACCTATCCCGACCGGCCGGTGCGCGTGATGATCGGCTTTGCCGCGGGCAGCGGGCCGGACATCCAGGGGCGCACGGTGTCGGCCGAGCTCGGCAACAGCCTCGGCCAGCAGTTCTATGTCGAGAACCGGCTCGGTGCGAACGGCACGATCGCGGCGCGCGCGGTGGCCACGTCGAAGCCCGACGGCTATTCGCTTCTCTACTCCAGCTCGTCGATCATCTCGACGCCATGGATTTACAAGAACCTCGGCTACGACACGCTGACCGACTTGCGGCCGATCGCGACGGTCGGCGAGCTCGACGGCATCTTCATGCTGGTCGACGCCAAATCGCCGATCAAGACACTCGCCGAGTTCATCGAGCTCGCGAAGAAGGAGCGGGTGCTCTACGGCTCGCCCGGTGTCGGCAACGGCCTGCACCTGACGACCGAAATCTTCGCCAAGAAGGCCGGCATCAAGCTGCAGCACGTGCCCTACAAGGGCGCGTCCGAGGTCATGACCGCGCTGCTCGGCGGCAGCGTCAACGTGATGTTCGTCACCCCGCCGTCGGTGATGGGATTGATCAAGGAGGGCCGGGTGCGCCCGCTCGCCTTCACCGGCACCAAGCCGTTCCCGCAGACGCCCGAGGTGCCGCTGATGAAGGACCTGCTGCCGGGTTACGAGTCGCAGGGCTCGTGGGGCATGTTCTTCGCGCCAGGCAAGACGCCGGACGAGATCGTCACCAGGCTCAACGCCGAGATTCGCAAGGCGCTGCAGGTGCCCCACGTCGCGGGCATCATGCAGCGCGACGGCTATATCCCCGACAACCGCGGCGCCGCGGCTGCGGCTGCGTTCTTCCGCAAGGAGGTCGCGGCGGCCGAGGAGGCGGTGAAGGCTGCCGGGATCGAGCCGAATTGATTGTGCCCGATCGCGTCACGCGTGCCGCCTATCCCATGACATCGCAGGTTGGCGGCTTGCGCGCGTTTCGTGGTCTTGCGATTGCATGTGCGCGGCGCTTCCCGACGTGAAGCCGCACCCGGCTGCCTTTCCACGGCTGTTGCGCAACAGGCGGACATGACGCCAAGGGCTGAATCGCCGCGCCGTGGCGGCGGCGGATGCGAGCCTGGGAATCGTCGTCGACACTCAAGGCATCAATGCTTGCATGGCGGAGGAAACGGACGCTCGCGATAAACTTGTTCAGCAATGGATGCAATTTCCGTCCGGCGACCGGGAACATTGCGAGCGTGAAGCCGCCTTGGGGCAGATGCCGGGTTATGTCGAGTTGCAGACCTGCCTGCAGATCGCGCGCGAAACCAGAACTCTTCCGCAGCCGGAAAGCTTTATCAGGAAAGGCAAAGGCAGAAGCCCGCAGGCGCGCCGAAGGCCGCAGTCGGATCGCCCCACCGACCAGTGAATGATAGGTATCGATTGACCGTGGCCCAGGCGCTGTCCGGGGACAAGCGGACGACTTGTACTCAGATTGAGAATTGTCGCTTTTGCCCCCAAAGCGGACATCAGCCGGCGTTTCATGTTGCGGTGGCGAGGCCGATTTTAACCCCTATCAAAGCCCTCCATCGAGCCGATACGATGCTCACTCCTGAGCCGGGGGCAAGGATGAGGCGGCGGGCATTTCTCGGTTTGTTGGCTGGTGCGGCGGCATGCCCGCTGGCGGCGCGCGCGCAGTCCAAAGCCAATCCGCCTGCGGGCGTCACGAAACCCGATGACGTTGCGGGCAAGCTCGAGTCCCTTTTGCAACAGGCGGAGCCGCTCGGCGCTCCCGCAGCCGCGATTTCGCGCGCCGTTGCGATCGCACGCCAGCCGACTTTCACCAAAAAAGACGTGCTCGCGGTTTTCGACATTTCGCAGCCGTCGGCCAACAAGAGATTCTACCTTTTGGACTTCAAATCAGGTCAGGTCACCGCCCACTTCGCGGCGCACGGAAAAACCAATGGGCCCAACGTGAGACCCACCAAATTCAAAGGCTTTCAGCGGGACCTGGACATGGTGCCGCTCGGCCCGCTCAAGACCTCGCATCCCGAGTCGATGGAACAATACAGGACGGTCGTGGACCGTTTCGACGGGACCGTTTATCGAAACCTGGTCGCGGCCTTCCTCGAGGGCGTCGCCCCGTACAATCGCTACATCAACCACACGCCGCCGTATAAATGGGTCATTCACCCGAGCTGGTACACGACCGCCGGTTTTCGCGCCAAGAACAACGGCATGCTGGGGCGGAGCAACGGCTGCATCACCGTCGATCCGGCCGAAAACAACAAGCTCATCACGCGCCTTCAGGGAGCACTGATCTACGTGACGGTCGGAGATGCCCCGATCGAACAATATTTGTAATACGAGCTTTCGGTCCGCGGACCAGTAAAGCGGCACAAGCGGGCAAGATTGGTCTAGGTCGATTTATGAGCGCACGGCGCTAGCCCACGGCGTGCAGCGTCTTGCCGCCGGCGCTCACCGGTTTGCCGCTGATCAGCACGAAGGCGACCACGCAGTCGTCCTTGCCGCGGTTGACCCAGTTGTGGATGGTGCCGCGCTGCACCAGCGCGTCGCCGGCCTTGAGCTTCACCACCACGCCGTCGTCGAGCTCCATGTCGATCTCGCCGGAGATCACGACCGCGTAGTCGATCGAGTCGGTGCGGTGGTTGCGCGGCACCACGCCCGGCTCATAGCGCACCACGCGGAACACGGTGCCGTTCTCCACCGTGGTCTTGAACGTGCCGCTGGTCGGGTCGGTGTCGCCGTCGTTGTCGACCGGGAAGCCCTTGGTCGACCAGACCACGCAGGACGACACGCCGGGACGGCTGCTGACCACGTTCTTCACCGGCTCGTCGATCTGGACGATCGCCTTGCCGTCCTTGTTGTGGCCGGTGACGACGCGGCGCATTTGCAGCTTCATGGCAGGGCCCTTGTTGTTGATTGAATACGGAAATCGGGATCAGGCCGCGGCGGCCCGCATATTGCGCTTGAGAAACGCGCCGAAGATCTCGACGAGGCGCGGCTCGACGCTGCGCCATTCGTCCTGGTCCCAGTCGTGCAGCAGTTTGTCGTCGGCAAGCTTCCGCACCACGTCGTCGTGGAATTCGTTGTTGGGAAAGAGACCCGCGGCCTTGCGCGCGGTGACCGGCGTGTGCACCACGTCGTTGCCCGCGATCAGGCAGACCGGCGCGGTGACGCCGCGAAGCTGCGCCTCGGTCGCGCCGACAATGGGCAACGTTGCCGACTGCAAAAAGCATTCGCGCCAGGTGGTCATCACCTTCACGAATTCGTCCGGATCGGTCTGCATCAGCCGCTCGCGGTTGTCCGGCCGCGCCTTGATGCAGCCTGCGAAGTGCTCGGATTCGCAGATCGCCTTCATGCCGCCCTGCCGGACGATCTTGATGAATTGGCCGTAGTAGTTCTCGGCGAGGCGGTCGACCGCGTGCTGGCCGCCGGTGAGCCGCCAAAGGAGCAGGCCGCACAACGCCTTGGGGTGGCGGAGCGCAAACACGATGGCGAGCCGTGCACCCGCGGACGAGCCGCCGACGATGATCGGCAGCGCATCGAGCTGGCGAGCGAGCTCATGCAGATCGTCGGCCCAGACCTCATGCTCGGAGCCCGAGCCGTCGAACGCGACGTCCGAGGCGCCGCAGTTGCGGCGGTCGTGCAGCAGCACGCGATAGCCCTCCGCGGCGAGCGCCTGCGAGATGCCGCGCAGCTCGGCGAACGAGCGGCGGCTTCCGGGCGTCAGCGCGATCCACGGACCGGACGAGCCGATCACCTCGTAGTTGATGTGAACCCCACGAACGAGCGCCTCAGCCATGCCACTCTCCTTGGATTGCCGGGAAGTTCTTGCAGCCAGTGGCTTGCTGGGCAAGCAGGCAGGGACCGGACGGCCATGCAAACGTGACAGGGCGGTCTAGGGCGTTTCGCAATTGGCTTGCGCCACGAGCCACAAAGCAGGTGTCATTGCCGGGCATAGCCGTCCGAAGGACGGCGTCGCTTCGCTCGCCTATGCGCGTAGCGCCGTGATCCGGCAATCCATGAGCGGGTGCAGCGAAGGCAATTGTAAGAGAATCCTTTGTCGCGGCACCGTATGGCCCCCCGCGTCAAGCGCTTGGGGTGACAGTGTGCCGGTTGCGTGGGTGTGCATTCATTGAAGTGGGAAATACTACGGGTTGGCGTTCGCCCGCTTGCTCAGGACCGCCCCGATGAACGCCGCGAGGTCGCCGCCGGGAAACAGGTAGCCGTCGATACCGGCGTTGCGCGCGGCCTCGATGTCGGTGTCCTTGTCGCCGATCAAAAAGCTCCGCCGGCTGTCGACCGGCCAGTTGGCGATCAGGTCGAGCAGCATGCCGGGGCGGGGCTTCCTCAGGCTCGAGTCCCAGGCGTAGCCGGCGAACTTGCTGTCCGGATGGAACGGGCAGTAGCGCGCGTCGTCGATGCGCGCGCCGTCCTTGGCAAGCTCGGCCGCCATCCAGCCGTGCAGCTTGAGCAGGTCGTCCTCGGTGAACAGCCCGCGGGCGATGCCGGACTGGTTCGAGGCGATGAACACGAGATAGCCGGCCTCGTTCAGCCGCCGGATGCCGGCCGCGGCGCCCGGCATGAAGCGGAAGCGCTCGATCGTGCCGACATAGCCGTCGTCGTGATTGATGACGCCGTCGCGGTCGAGGAAAACCGCGGGCTTGCGCACCGGTAAGCGCGTATACGCGCGTCTTGTACGCGCTATGGGGGCGGCCATGTGTCAGCCCTTGGCCGCCGCGCCGAACAGCTCGCGCTCGACCAGATGGCAGATCGCGTGCGCCGCGGTGATGTGGATCTGCTGGATCAGCGCTGTTTCCGTCGCCGGAACGCCGATCGTCACGTCGCACAGCGCATGCATCGGCGTTGCCGCGTCGCGCGTCATGCCGACGTTGACCATCCCGCGCTCGCGGGCGGCGTTGAGCGCCGCGATGATGTTCGGCGATTTTCCCGACGTCGAGATGCCGATGAACACGTCACCCGCGCGTCCCAGCGCGGCGACCTGCCGCGCGAACACCTGCTCGAAGCCGTAGTCGTTGCCGATCGCGGTCAGCGCCGAGGTGTCCGTGGTCAGCGCAACCGCGGCGAGCGGCGCGCGGTCGTCAACGAAACGTCCGACCAGCTCGGCCGCGATGTGCTGCGCGTCGGCGGCGCTGCCGCCGTTGCCCGCGAGCAGCACCTTGCCGCCGCTCCTGAGCGAGGCGGCGATGCGTTCGGCGGCCGCGGTCACCGACCCCATGAATTTCGCGTCGGCGGATGCCTTCTCGACGGCCTGCTGCGAGCGGCGGAAGAAGGCCTGAAGTTCGTCGGTGCGGTTGTCGGCCATGTCAGATCCCGGCCCGGCGGAGCCGCGCCTCCAGTAGCGGGCAGGGCGCTCGGGTGCAAGGTTTCGTGCTTCGAGATTTCGGCTCTTCGGATTTTCGTGCGGAATTTGGCATCCGCAGATGTCGTACCGGTACGGCTGGTGGACTTTTGCCAGCCCTGTTCCCAAGCTGTGGGGGAATAGGAGACGGCCATGTCGATGAAACAGACGATCGCGGTGATTAGCCAAATGGAAGCCGACGGCATCATCGGCCGGTATGCCATCGGCGGCGCGGTCGCGTCCTTCCTTTACATCGACGTCACGTTTACAGAGGACCTCGATATCCTCGTAGCGCTACACAATCAGGTAGCAACGTCCGGTCTGATCACACTCGGACCGATCACCAAATATTTGGCTGAGAAGGGATTTGCCGAATTCCGAAAGGAAGGAATCGTGATCCACGGCTGGCCCGTGCAGTTTCTTCCGGTGGCAGATCCTTTGGACGAAGAGGGACTGCAGGAGGCCGTCGTCACCGAGCTACCAATTGACCGCGAGACGACAGTTAGCTGCAGGGTGCTGAGGGCCGAACACCTCATGGCCAAGGCGCTGGCGGTCGGTCGACCAAAGGACCGTGTTCGGTTAACTCAATTCATTGAAGGCGGTCGTTACGATGCGCAGTATCTCTGCGAAGTGCTTGACCGACATGGACTTTCCGCAAAATGGCGTGCATTCTGCGAGAGGTTCGACCTGACCGATCCGTGCAGCGGACCGAAGCCATGAATACGAGCGCGAAGGTCTATCCCGACATCTCCGATATCCTGGAGCGTAAGGCCTCCGGGCGGGCCGATTTGCACGCCCGCTCCTTCGCGGAGAAGCTTGATGCGCTGGATGCGTTGCGAGATCGGGCCGGACCCCTGCGCGCCGCGGTGGCTGCGCGTACGGAACGAGATGATCCCATTCGAGTAGATACACGTCCTATGCAACCGTAGGGCCGGCAGGTGCCCATTTTGGGCGATTCCACACGATAATCCGGATAGCCGGGATTTCATGCGGGCGCGGCGACCTTGCCGAGCGCGCGATGCACGGCGGGCAGCACCTGGGCCGCCGGGATGTCGCGCATGCAGCGATGATGCTCCAGGCGGCACACCGGCTTGTGGCAGGGCCGGCAGGGCACGTCGGTGGTGGTCTCGATGGTCGCGGCGAGCGGGTTGAGCGGCGCCCAGTGCCAGGGGCTGGTCGGGCCGAAGATGCCGACGGTCGGCGTGCCGATCGCGGCCGAGACATGCACCAGGCCGGAGTCGTTGGAGACGCAGGCCGCGGCGAGCTTCAGCGCAAGGATCGCGTTGCGCAGGTCGTTGGAGGTGAGGTCGCGGGCATGCGGCCCGGCGGCGTCGACGATTTCCTTGGCGAGCGGCGCCTCAGTGGGGCTGCCGAGCACCCAGACGGAACAGCCTTCCGCGATCAGCGACCTTGCAAGCTCGGCGAAATACCCAACCGGCCAGCGCTTGCTCGGGCCGACCGCGCCCGGAGCGAAGGCGATGACCGGGCGCCCGTCGCCGGCAAGGCCGCGTGTCGCGCGCCATGCGGCGGCGTCGGCCGCGGGCACGTTCAGGCCCGGCTTGGGCCAGTCCTTGGGAACGGTTGCCCCCTTCGGCAGCGTAAGTGCGCCGCAGCGGTCGATCATGCGCGGCAGCTTCTTTTCGCCGAAGCGGATGTCGTTGAGGAGGCCGAAGCGCATCTCGCCGGCAAAGCCGGTGCGCTCCGGAATGCCGGCGAGGTAGGGCGCCAACGCCGACTTCCAGGTGCGCGGCATCACCAGCGCGCTGCCGTAGCGCTCGGCGGCGAAGCGCTCGGCCAGCGCCTTGTGCTGGGCCAGGGCGAGCCTTTTGCGCGGCAGGTCGCAGACGATGCCCTTGCGGACGCCGGGCATGTAGTCGAGCAGCGGCGCGCACAAGGAGGTGGTCAGCACGTCCACCGGCCGGCGCGGCCAGCGCTCGTTCAAGAGCTTCACCACCGACTGGCAGCGGACGAAATCGCCGATCCACATGTAAGGGATCAGGAGGATCGGCGAAGCCTCCGCCAGAATGGCTGAATTGGAATTCATTGTTTGTTGGTCCACCTGGAGGCGGTAACCCGCTCTTTTGGATGTGTCCAGTATGTCCGGCGCTGGCATTTGGATATGTCCAAAGTCCGTCCCGCACGTCATTCCGGGACGGCGCGTAGCGCCGGGCCCGGAATCCAGTTGCAATCGCTGAATTCTGTACTGGATTCCGGGTTCGGCCCTTCGGGCCGCCCCGGAATGACGGCCGCGGGCGGCCAAGTTGCGCGGCCGTCCGGACTGGGGCAAAGGAAGGCCCGAGCCTTCAGGGGATGGCAGGAAAAGGCACAGGTCGGGGATGCTCCTCGTCACGGGCGGGGCCGGATTCATCGGCTCGAATGTGGTCGCGGCCTTGAACGAGGCCGGGCGGACCGACGTCGTGGTCAATGACGTGCTCGGCACCGATGACAAGTGGCGCAATCTCGCCAAGCGACGGGTCGCGGACATGGTCGGCACGCCCGACCTGTACCGCTGGCTCGAGGGCCGCAAGCTCGACGCGGTGATCCACATGGGGGCGATCTCCGACACCACGGCGCGCGACGCGGACCTGGTGATCGAGAACAATTTTCGCACCTCGCTGCGCCTGCTCGACTGGTGCACGGCGGCGCGGGTGCCGTTCATCTATGCCTCGTCGGCGGCGACCTACGGCAACGGCGAGCAGGGCTTCAGCGACGACTGGACGCCGCAGGCGTTGCAGGAGCTGAAACCCCTCAACCTCTACGGCTGGAGCAAGCACCTGTTCGATCTCGCTTTGGTCGACCGCTTCATGAAGAAGGCGAAGCTGCCGCCGCAATGGGCCGGGCTGAAGTTCTTCAACGTGTTCGGCCCGAACGAGTACCACAAGGGCGAGATGATGAGCCTCGTCGCCAAGCGCTTCGAGGACGCGAAAGCCGGGCGCACCGTGCGGCTGTTCAAGTCGCATCGGCCCGGCATCGCCGACGGCGACCAGCGCCGCGATTTTATCTACATCGACGACGCGGTGGCGGTGGTGCGCTGGCTGATGGAGACGCCGACCGTGTCCGGCATCTTCAACGTCGGCACCGGCCAGGCGCGGAGCTTCCGTGACCTGGTCAGCTCGCTGTTCCGCTCGCTCGGGCGGGAGCCGGCCATCGAATACATCGACATGCCGGAGAGCATCCGCGGCCAGTACCAGTATTTCACGCAAGCCAAGGTCGATAACCTGCGCCGCGCCGGCTACAACGCGGGCTTCACCTCGATCGAGGACGGCGTCAAACGCTACGTGACGCAGTTCCTCAACACCGCCGACGTCTATCGCTGACTTGGGGGCTGAGTGATTGGAGCCGCTGCCATCTCCGCGTTCGTCCCCGCGAAAGCGGGGACCCAGGGCCGGAAACCAGGTGCTTGCTTGGAGCCCTGGATTCCCGCTTACGCGGGAATGAACGGGGAGAGAGCAGTGCCTCCAGTCAAAAGCGCCTTCCTTTAGGTTCTCCGCTACATGTTCGATTTCGAAAAACGCTTCGACGAGATCGGCCGGCAGACGGTGCTGTGCGTCGGCGACCTGATGCTCGATGCGTTCGTCTATGGCGACGTCTCGCGCGTCTCGCCGGAGGCGCCGGCGCTGGTCATTCGTGTCGGCAGCGAGGACGTGGTCGTCGGCGGCGCGGGCAATGTCGCGCGCAACATCGCGAGTCTCGGCGCGGCTGCGCTGTTCGTCGGCATCGTCGGCAACGACAGCCACGGCAAGAATTTGCAGAAGGTTCTGGCGCACAAGGGAAGCGGCATCACCGCGCGGCTCGTCGTCGACAGGTCGCGGCCGACCACGCGGAAGCTCCGCTTCGTCTCGGCGCATCATTCGACGCATCTGCTGCGCGCCGACTGGGAGGTGGTGTCGCCGGTCGACGCAAGGACCGAGGCGCAATTGATCCGGCACGCGCTGGCGCTCCTGCCCAAGGCGCGGGCGGTGGTGCTGTCGGACTACGCCAAGGGCCTGCTGACGCCGAAGCTCATCCGCGCCGTGATCGCGCGGGCCAGGAAGCTCGGCCGGCCGGTGGTGGTCGATCCCAAGGGCATCGATTACTCGATCTACCGCGGCGCGACCATCATCACGCCGAACCGCAAGGAGCTTGGCGAGGCGGCGCATATGCCGGTCGGCACCCTCGACGAGATCGCCGCGGCAGCGAAGGCGCTGATGAAGCAGGTCGGCAGCAAGGCGGTGCTGGTGACGCTCTCCGAGGAGGGCATGCTGCTCTGCGTTCGCGGCGGCGAGCCGGTGCACGTGCCGGCCTATTCGGTGAAGGTGCGCGACGTGTCCGGTGCGGGCGACACGGTCGCCGCTGTGCTCGCGGTGATGCTCGGCGCCAAGGCCGACTTCGAGTCGGCGGTGCGCGCCGCCAATGCCGCGGCGTCGGTGGTGGTCGGCAAGGCCGGCACCGCGACGGTCGGGCCGTCGGAGCTGCGCGCGCGGATCCTGCCGTCGGCGACGCTTGCCGCCGAGGAGAAGATCGTCACCGACTGGCGCGACATCGACGCGCGTCTCGGTGAATGGCGCGCCGAAGACCTGCGCATCGGCTTCACCAACGGCGTGTTCGACCTGCTGCATCCGGGCCACATCAAGGTGCTGGCGCAGTCGCGCGCCGCCTGCGACCGGCTGGTGGTGGGCTTGAACAGCGACGCCTCGGTGCGGCGGCTGAAGGGCAAGGACCGGCCGATTCAGACTGAACTGGCGCGCGCCGAGGTGCTGGCGGGCCTTGAAGCGGTCGATCTCGTCATCATCTTCGGCCAGGACACTCCGCTGGAGCTGATCAAGCGCGTGAAACCGACGGTGCTGGTGAAGGGCGGCGACTATAGGCCTGATCAGGTGGTCGGGCGGGAGCTCGTTGAGTCGCTCGGCGGCAAGGTCGTGCTCGTTGATCTGGTGCCGGGTTTCTCCACGACCCGGATCGTCGAGAAATCGCGCTCGCGCAAGCGGCGCTAGGCCGCGGAGAACTTTCGTGGCGGTCCATCCATCGCAGCAGGAAGAAGAGAAGCTCGTCCGCGAGTTCTTTCAGGGCGGCAATTCCGGCTTCTACGTCGAGGTCGGCGCGAACCATCCGACCGACGGCTCGCAGACCTGGCACCTTGAGCAGTTCGGCTGGACCGGCGTGCTGGTCGAGCCGCAGCCGGATCTGGCGGCGTTTCTCGTCACCATGCGCAAGACCGCGAAGGTCTTCCCGGTGGCCTGCACGTCGCCGGACAATGCC
This sequence comes from Xanthobacteraceae bacterium, assembly GCA_019746355.1. Next base: position 25,885 of record JAIESC010000081.1, read on the forward strand.
GGGCAGATGATGTCGCTGCATGTCGACGGCGCCCGCTCGGGCCTCAACCGCGAGCGCATGGCGCCGGGCTCGAACGCCGAGTACGTGATCGCGGTGCCGACGCGCACGCTCGACAGCATTCTCGAGGAGGCCCGGGCGCCGGCGCCGATCGACCTGCTCTCGGTCGATGTCGAAGGCCACGAGCTCGAGGTGTTGAGCGGCTTCGACTTCCAGCGCTGGCAGCCGTTGCTGCTGTTGATCGAGGATCATGTCGGCACCCTGCAGACGCATCGCTTTCTCAAGGCGCGCGGCTATCGGTTGCTCCGCCGCTTCGGCAACAACGGCTGGTATGTGTCGTCCGAATCGGAAGTTCAGCCTTCGCTGGGCGACCGCTTCGAAATTCTCCGCAAGTACTATCTCGCCCTGCCGTTCCGCGTGCTGCGCAACTGGTCGCGGCGCATGCGCGTGCTCTACTCCGACCTCTGGACTGGGCGGTAGCGCGATGGGCACGGCGCAAATGCTGCAAATATTGTCGTTTGGCCGCATCCTCGGCCTCGTCGTTCTGGTGCTGGGATCGTCACCCGCTCGCGCCGATGTCCTTGAGCCCGGCCTGTGGAAGATCATCACCCGGATCGAGACCGGCGGCGCGATCAGCCCGCCGCAGCAGTCGGCGAAATGCGTCACGCCCGAGCAGGCGAACGACGTCGCCACGACCTTCTCGCCCGCGCCGCGCATGGTCAATTCGGAGTGCGGCGCCATCGAGCGGAGCCTCGAGGGCACGCGGCTGCGCTGGAAGCTCGTCTGCACCGGCCAGCTCAACATGGAGCTGACCGGGGACTACACGTTCATCGACCCGCAGCACTATGCCGCAACCGTGTGGACGCGCACGGCAATGGCGGGCAGACTCATGAGCGAGACGCGGACCACGCTCTATGCCGAGCGGATTTCGGAATGTCCGTAGCCTTTCGTTGGGGGAGGATGCACGAATGAAACGGCGCGATTTCATCAGGCTCGCGGGCGGCGCAGCGGCAGGTCTGGCAATGCCTGCGGTGGCGCGGGCGCAGTCCGATTATCCGAACAAGCCGGTGCGCATCATCACCCATTCTGCGCCTGGCGGCTCGCCGGACGCTTTGCTTCGCATCGTCGGCGACCGGCTGTCGCAGATGTGGGGACGCCAGGTCGTCGTGCTCAATCAGCCGGGTGCCGGCGGCTCGGTCGCGGCACGGGCCGCGGCGCAGGCCGATCCCGACGGCTACACGCTTTACATGCCGGCCTCATCCGCCTTCGTGGCGCTGCCCGGTGCGCAGCCGAACCTGCCGCTCGACGTGCCGCGTGACTTCGTGCCGGTGGGGTTCATCGCGTTGCAGCCGTTCTTCCTGTGGGTGGGCACCGCGGTCCCGGCAAGGACGCTGCCCGAGTTCATCGCTCTGGCCAAGCAGAAGCCGGGCGAGCTCTCCTACGCGGCGACCGGGCGCGGCACGCTTTCGCATCTGACCGGCGAAGGCCTGCAACTGCATGCCAACATCAAGCTGCAATTGGTGCCCTATACCGGCGGAACCGCGCAGGCCTTGAACGATGTCATTGCCGGGCGTGTGCCGATGGTGATCGACGCCTACCCGCCGCTGGTCGGCGCGATGCAGTCCGGCCATGTCAGGCCGCTCGCGGTCGGTTCCGATAAGCGGCTTGCTGCGTTTCCCGACCTGCCGACCATGCAGGAGACGCTGCCGGGCTTCCGCTCCAACGGCTGGCTGGCGCTGGTCGCGCCGCTCGGCACGCCGGACGCGATCGTGCAAAAGCTGAACGCGGATCTGCGTGCGGCGGTGCTCGATCCTGCCACCAAGGAGAAGCTCGAGACGACCGGCAACTTCCCCAATCCGATGACGGCGCAGGAGCTGCTCGCCTTTATCCAGGGCGAGCAGAAAATGTGGAAGCCTGTCGTGGAGGCGATCGCGCGCAGTCCGAGCTAGGCCTTTTTCACGAACGCCGACTTCAGTTTCATCGCGCCGATGCCATCGATCTTGCAGTCGATGTCGTGTCCATCGGTTGATTCGGTCAGCCGGATGTTCCTGACCTTGGTCCCTACTTTGACGACCGATGACGATCCCTTGATCTTCAGGTCCTTGATCACGACGACGCTGTCCCCGTCCGACAGCAGATTGCCGTGGGCGTCGCGCACGCCGGTATCATCCGGGGCCTCCACGGCTTCGACGGCCCCGGCGCTCCATTCGTGGGCGCATTCGGGGCACACCCAGAGATCCCGATCCTGATAGGCATGTTCGGAATTACATTTCGGACATTTCATGCTGTCGTTCATGATCGACTTCATTCCAGTGATGACGCCGCGCACCGTAGGTTCAAGCCGGGGCAAATCAAGAGAAAAGAGCGTGCAGCTGCCTCGTGCCCGCTGCCCGTTTGCCGGCGTTGTGCGCGCGCCGTTCGGCCGACGCGATTGTGTTGACGAGCAGCATGGTCACTGTCGGTGGCGCGCCACGTTGCGGGTTGATGTTCCTTTGATGGATAGGACCGACTAGTTATCGGCCTGTTCGAACGGTGTGTAGTACCGTTATACGTACCGTTCTGCGCATCATGCGCTGGTACCTCGATCTCGCGAACCACAATGAAGTTGCGGCGATCTCGGGCTGCCTGACCAGGCAGCCGCCGAGCGGTTCGGCTGGCCGTTCACCAAGAACGACTATCACGCGCCCGGCATGAGGCTGGACCTCGACGCGCTGCAAAGAGACGTTGCGCTGATGAAAGATCTGGGCTTCACGAAGAGCGACATCGACGTAAAGAAGCACAGCGATCTCAGCCTCTTTGAGGTCGAGGCTGCGCGGCTGAAATAGCCGTTCCGGAATGATGCTGCCTTCAGCCGTGGCGCAGAAACTCATCGAGCGTCTGGGTAGATGGCAGCGCAAACCCTGACTGCGGGATGCGGCTCGCGACCGAAACGCCGAGGTGCCTCAGCTTGATCGCCATTTCGGTGGCTTTAATCACCACCGTCACGCCGTTGACGATCGGCGCGCCATCGACATTGGCCTCCGGTTCTTGGCCGAACAACATCATCGGAATGCCTCCGGTCGGCACGATGACATCAGCACCGCTGTCGATGAGGCGACGCGCCTCACGTTCGAAAATGGCATGCAGCTCCGACTTTTTCGCAGGCGACGTGAATGCCTCCATGTAGTCGCCGATGCTGGCGTTGATGGCGCGAACTCCGGCGATCCGGTGTTGCAGCCCATAACGAGAGATCTGCTCGTTATGGGTCGGTACGAAGGCAGGGTTGATCGCCAGCAGGCCGAGCTTTCGGCCCATGGTACAGGCATGGAGCAGGGTCGCTTCACCCAGGCCCAGCACCGGTATTTTCACCGTCGCTCTCGCGTCATAAAGGCCGACATCCTGAAAGTGGTTCATGAAGAAGGCGTCATAGCCCTCCCGCTCGGCCGCAATCGCGCCACGCACCACCTCGCGCGAGAATCGAAATTCGGACAGCGCGTGCACGGTCGTGATCGAAGGGGTCATGGTCTTGAAATCGAGTTCGAAGCCGGGGTCGGTGCAGGCTTTCATGTGCGGCATCAGCTGCGCCAGGTAATTGCGGTGGCCGACCTGATCGGTGGCGCCTTGAGCCCAGATGCGGTGTTTCTTCGTTTCGTCCAATTTGCCCTCCTTTTATTGAGCGGCCCCGGCCGACAGCGGCCATGCGATCGACAGATGGATCAGCAGGCTACTGTAAATTCGTGGTGTTGGGCGCTGTCGATCGAAAACGCCAGATTGATCGTCCAGCCTTCCAACATCTAGGGCTTTGAATTGTACCTGTTCGCGGTAATGCCGCCTTGCGATTTGTGCGGCGTGTCATCGAGTCCCATGAGAACCGTGCCGAGCGGTGCTCTCCACCAGTGCCAGGGCGCGTACGGGCGAGCCGCTACCGCCCAATATCTTCAGTGGTGCCGCAATGATCAATGCGCCCGTCGGCGGCAGCAGATCAAGATTACCCAGGCATTGCAGACCGAAGCGACCATTGCCATGCATGATGGCGTGACACGGATACGGCGGACGGAAATGCGCCGCCTGTCCTGCGTCCGTGCCGATAGTCTCCGAGCCGAAGCCGATCACGTGCCGCTCGTGTACGAGGAACTCGACTGCCGACACATCAGGCCCAGGCGAATGTTGTCCGGCCTCGTTGAAATTTTGATATGCAACAGGATCGCTGCGCTTCGACCAGTCCGTCCGCATGAGCAACCAGGCGCCTGGCGGAATCCGGCCGTAGCGTTGTTCCCATTCTCGCAATCGCTCGGCAGTAAGTAAAAAGTCTGCATCACGCGCGGCATCTGCTGAGCAGTCCACCACGCACGCCGGCGCGATAAACGAGCTTTCCAGCAGCGTATCGGTCGATGCGTGGGGCAGGTCACGGCCGGTGATCCAGTGTATGGGCGCATCGAAGTGAGTGCCGGAATGTTCACCGAACGAGATGTTGTTCCAATAGACGTTGGGCCCACGTTCGTCGTAGTGCGAAATTTCTTCCATTCGAAACGGCGCGCATTGATCGAATTCCGGGGGCAGGACGATTTGCGGAAAGCCCGGTGTCAGCGTTTGCGACAGGTCGATGATACGCAGACGTTTGGCAGCCAGGGCCTGCGTCATTTCGCCAAGAACAGTCGCAGCTGTTTCAGTGCTCATTGGTTCCACATTTCGCGCTCGAGCGCCTTGGCGCCTTCTCGCCATTTCTTGAAGAGATCTTGGGCGACGTCGCCCGGATAGATGTCCTCGACGCCGTCCTGCAGGGCCTTCACGACGGCCTTCGCCAACGCGGAGGGTGGCAGCTTTGGCGGCGGAATGAGCTGTGTCCACTCGTCGTCTATCGGCCCGGGGAAGGCGTTGACGACCCGAATGCCGGCCTGACGCATCTCTGCTCTCAGCGTCTGCGAAAGCGACAAGGCCGCGGCTTTCGAAGCGCAGAATGTGCCCTGCGATGGCAGCGACGAGAGCGCATAAATCGAAAGAATATTGACCCAAGCAGTCGATGGCACCGAACTGTCGGCGGCACGCGCCCGCATCGCCGGGCCGAAGCTTTGCGCAAGTCGCATCATGCCAAGATAGTTGATCTCCATTTCGGCGCGGGCAGTCTCGGTTCCCGGTCGATCAGAAATGCCAATGCTGCGATGGAATTCGGCGTTGTTGATGAGGATATCAACCTTTGCGCCAACGGAACCGGCAAGATCCTGGACAGAGCGATTGTCGGTCAGATCCAGCGGTACGACGGTCACGTTTGGCAGATCCGTTATGGAGCTGAAGCCGGGTGGAAGTTTCCATGGCTCTGCAACGCCCGCCCAGATCATGTCGGCGCCTGCATCCGCAAGCGCCTTGCACAACGCATGGCCCGTGGCACTCTTGGCGTCGGTGATGAGGACTTTTCTGAATTTCGGATTGGATGTCATTTCGCGCAGTATCCTGTCGTCGGCCAGGTTGGGCGTGTCAGTTACAGGCAGGGCAATGAACGTGGCTTGTCCGGCTTTATCGAGATGCGCGCGTAGGCGCACCGGTGCATTCGCCGCCGGGCAATCCATGTGCAAGAATGCCAGGATCGTAACGTTCTCCTTGAGTCTCACGAGTCCAAGTCGCAGTGGCACGAGATGCCGGTAATACAGTTCGTTGCTGTGATGCAGGACCGTATCTGAAATGAGTTCACCTTCGCCGCGGATCGGCTGCCAGACCAGTCGAACCGACAGACAGGCGGTGCAGGCGTCGCGCGGCGGGTATTGGATCTGCCCGCAGTCGTGACATTTCTGCAGTTCGAAGCGGCCTTCTGCCACGGCGGCCGTCAGGTGAAGCGCGGAGCGGCTGCGGCTGCCGGGCGGCAGCGTCGGCAACCGCAAAGGCAGGGTCGGGTTGCGGCGAGGCGGGCGTTTCAGGGCGTCAGTCGTCATGCGGCACGTCCCAGGGCACGTCGCAGGATCGCCGCGCCGCTGCAGAGCCCGCGGTCGTAGTTGATCATGCCGAAGCCGCTCACAAGAGCGTGTTTCGCGCCGGCAACCTGAGTTTTACCAGCGTGGTCGGTGAGCTGACGGATGGCCTGAACCAGTCCGAGGAAACCGCCAGCTGCGCCGGCCTGGCCGACGGACAATTGACCACCGGAGGTATTGAACGGAAATGTCCCTTCGATCGAAAAAGTATTGTTGCGAATGAAGTCGGGCGCTTCACCGGCGCGGCAAAATCCGAGCCCTTCGATCTGCAGGCAATTGATGATCGGGTAGTCATCATAGGCCTCGAACAGGTCCATATCCTTCGGCCCAACCCCGGCCTGGGCATACAGATCATCGCAATCAAGCACCCATCCTCCACGCTCCTGGATAGGATCGTCGGGAAAGGCATTGTGGCGCTCGATGGTGCCGGCAATTCGCGCATAGGGGATGCCGAGATGCTTTGCGCGATCTTCAAGCATCACGATGAAGCCTTCCGCGCCGGCGCACGGCATCACGCAATCGAACAGTTTCAGGGGGTCTGCGATCGGGCGCGCGTCCAAATATTCATCGAGCGTCAGGGGCTTCTTGAAAAGCGCATGCGGAAAGCGAAGCGCATTGTCCCGCTGTGCCACGCACAGCTTGCCGAAGTCCTCCGGCCGGGCGCCGTGCCGGCGCATGTAATGTGAGGTCAGAAATGCGAAACTGGCATTTGGTCCGCCCGACCCGAACGGATAGACGGCATCGCGCGCGAAGCGTGAGAAGTTTGCGAGATTCAGCCGGAATGAATCAACATGATTGGTGTCGCCCGCTATGCAGGCCACGATATCCGCGTCGCCATTCTGCACCGCGCGAGCCGCGCGCCGCAGCCCAATAACGCCGCTCGCGCCCCCGAACGGCAGGTGGTCAAGCCATCGCGGACTGAAGCCGAGATGCTGCGTCAATCCCACGGCTGTATCGGGAAATAGTGTGAAGCTGGAGACACCGAGCCCATCGATCTGGTCCTTCTTGAGTCTAGACGATTTCAGCAGTGCCGCCAGCGCGCGCGCGAGAAACCACTGCGCGTCTTGGTCTGAATAACGGACATACGGGATTGTGACCGGCGCTACGACGGCGACGCCATCATATCTGGTCCGTGTGCGTGTCATGCCGCGAGCGTTCCGTCGGCGTGTCTGAGAATCATGATGACCTTTCCGCGTACGTGCCCTGTCTCGGACAGTTCATGCGCGTGCGCGAAGTCGGTAATCGGCAACAGCTTGTCGACAACCACTCGCAATTCTCCGGCCCTCACCATGCGAAGCAGTCCTTCGAGGATCTCACGTTTAGGAAAGATCGGCGCAGGCTTCACCGTTACGTCGAATTCACTGCTTCGATCGATGTATGGCTCGGCATTGAGGCATACCATCAGACCGCCGCGCCTGAGGACCTGATAGCTCCGTCGATGCACATCGCCGCCGATGGTGTCCAGCACCACGTCGATGTCTCCAATTTTCGTTTCGAATGCTCCTTGATCATAGGCGATCACTTGTGCGCCAAGGGAGGCGACAAAGTCGGCATTGCGCTGCGAGCAGGTGGCAAAGACTTCCGCGCCGCGCGAGCGCGCGATCTGGATTGCGAAAACGCCAACACCGCCGGCGCCAGCGTGGACAAGGACACGCATGCCTTTCGAGAGGTTCGCTGTATCGACGAGCGAAATCCATGCGCTTGTCCCGGCGAGCGGCAATGCTGCACCCTCGACAAAGGAAATGTCGTGGGGCAGGACTGCCAGGTTGCCAGTTGGCAGCGCAATCTGCTCAGCCCAGGTCCCCTGACCTCGAGCTGCAAAGAACAGCACGCGCTTGTCGACCAGCGCCGGATCGGTGTCGCTGCCGACCGCGCGGACGACGCCTGCACCATCGCGGCCCGGTGTCGCGGGAAAGGTGAGGGGAACGTTTGCCGCGAGACGCCCGGCGCGCAGTTTCCAATCGATGGGATTTAAGCTCGCGGTGTGGACATCGATCAGAACTTGATCTGCCGTGGGCCGCGGTTGGGGCGCGCTTCGCAGTTGCAGCACGCTGGGAGAGCCGTAGCTATCGAACTGAACCGCACGCATTTCAGGGGTGTCCTGCTCGCCGTGGCCGTCAGAGCCGAACAAGGCTTGACGTGCCAATAATAAAATACAGTATACTGTTTTGGAAAGGGGTGGGTTCCCGGGGCTCCCAGACCTTTGCGGCCAACGTGATGACGCGCGCCGTGAGCCTAAGTCTTGTGTCGCTGCATGCAGCCTCAAAGAGGTGCGAAGCCCGCGCGGCTCACAACCAGGCACACCAATTGCAAGTCGGTATATCGACCGGACGGTTCAACCGCGAGCCGTCAGACCGCGACCAATCGGGAGGCGAGATCATGAGCAGGATGAGTGAACTGACCAAACGCGAGTTCGTGTCGTTGATGATGGGATTGCCGGCGACGTCATTTCTTTCGACGGTCGCCGGCGCGCAATCAGCTGCCGGTTTGAACATTGCCTTCATGGCAGACGTGCAGAGCTGGGATCCGACGGCCGTCACATTTCCGGTCGGTCAGTCCATCTTCAAATGTGTTTTCGATTCGCCGCTGCACTACTCGTCCGAGCAGAAGCTGCAGCCGCGCCAGATCGTTGCTCGCAAATGGCTGGACGACAATAGCACGCGACTCGAGATCACGCTTCGCAACGACATCTTGTTCCACGACGGCTCAAAGTTGACGACGGAGGACGTGAAGTACAGCTGGGTCACGCGTCCGCAGAAGGACAAAAGGCTGGCCATTGCCGGCCTCATGCAAGATCTGAAGGATGTCGAGATCATCTCTCCGACACAGGCCGTGCTGGTTTATTCCAAGCCATCGCCATCTGCCGAGTTCTATCTCGGCTTCCTGACGGTCTATATCCTGCCGAAGTCCTATCACGAGAAGGTCGGCGATGAAGGCTTCTTGGCCAAGCCGATCGGCGCCGGGCCTTACAAGCTCGTCGACTATCAACGCGGCTCGCGCATCGTGCTGGAGGCATTCGCCAACTATTGGGGCGGCGTGCCATCGATCAAGAATGTGACTTTTGAGGCATTGCCCGAAGCATCGACCCGTGTGGCCGCGATTGAGGCAGGCCGTGTGGACGTGGCGGTACAATTGCCGATCCGCGAGGCAGTTCGTCTGCGATCTAAGCCGGAACTTTCGGTCAGTCTTTTCCCGCAGGCCGAAATCTACATGCTGCAGATTCCGAGCTATGTGGACACGTTCCAGAACAAGGATGTCCGCACCGCATTGCACATGGCCATCAACAAGAGCGCTTTGGCACGCGGGTTCTTCAACGACGTTGCAAAGCCGTTGCAGGTGCTGGCGACGCCTGGTTCGAGCGGGGATGTGCCGGGGTACAGCTTTCCATTCGATCCCAAACGGGCGGCGGAATTGATCGAGAAGGCGGGCTTCTCCAAGGCCAAGCCGTTGCAGATGTCGTTTCTGACGACGAATGGCACGTTCCCGAACGACTACGATATGGCGCGGGCGATCGCCGCGATGTGGCGCCAGATCAACGTCGACGTGAAGATCGAGGAGATCACGGTCGCGAAATATCTCGAATTGAATCACTCCGCCAAGCTCCCCGGCATCATGCTCTACAGCTGGGCCAACGCAACGGGCGACCCGGAAAACTATTCCGGCCGAATCCTGAATCCGGCTCTGCGCTTCTCGGCCTGGAAAGAGCCGGCGAATGGCGAGCGCATCGCAAAGCTCTTCGCAATGAAGCTTGGCGAGGAGCGGTTGGCGGGTTATCGCGCGTTGAACAAGGATGCGTCGGACAATTCCTGGAGCATCCCGCTGCTGCAACCGGCCGCAAACATCGTAACCAAGAAGACAGTCGATCTGCCGGCCTATTCGCAGCTCTACATCCTGCCGGCAGAGGCGAAGCGCAAGGCGTAACAGGCCGATCCCGGCGTCGTATCCGCGGGGGGCAGGCATACCGCTACCTGACATGGTCAGACCTGCCCTCGTTCGCGTTCGATGGCGGAATACGAACCAAAGACGGCTCGATGGCGATAGTTCCCGCGTTGAGGAGACGAGGGAGATATGTTCCAGGCATTGGTCAATGTCGCGATCAGGCGTTTTGCGGCAGCGATTCCGACGGTGCTCGTGCTGTCGATCGTTGTTTTCTTCGTGCTGCGGGCGCTTCCGGCCGATCCGCTGGCATTGCTGCTGCCGCCGAATGCAACGGAGGCCGATGCCGAGGCTGTTCGGCAGGCGCTTGGTCTCGATCGCTCGATCGTCTTCCAGTACGTCGTCTGGCTGCGCGATGCACTGCACGGCAATCTCGGCAGCTCGATCTCGTTTCGTGAGCCGGTGACGCGATTGATCGCCAACGCGTTGCCGGCGACGTTGGAGTTGACGGTTTTCGGCCTGGCGCTGGCCCTGACCATCAGCATTCCCGGGGGCCTTCTCCTTTACGGAACGCGCGGCACCTTCATCGAGAGCATCCTCGACGTGCTCGTGGTTTGTATGCTCTCGGTGCCGGCGTTTCTGTGGGCGATCTTTCTCATGCTGGGTTTTGGCGTGATGCTGGGGTGGCTGCCGTTTTCAGGCCGGGTCGATTCCGGTGTTGTCATCCCGAGTGGCGGAACCGGATTCCTGCTGATCGACTTCGGCACCACGTTGCAGTGGGACCACTGGCGCAATGCTGTCGCGCACTTGATCCTGCCATCCCTTGCGCTGGCTCTTGGCTTCAGTCCGCTCGTTATTCGCGTGTTGCGGTCGTCGCTGCTGGAAGCTTCGGATGATCATTACGTGACCGTCGCGCGCCAGCGCGGCCTGACGGAGCGGCAGATCATCCTGAAACACATGTTGGGGAACTCGGCATTGCCGACGATTACGCTGATTGGTGCTCAATTTGGCTTTCTGTTCGGCGGCACGCTGCTGGTCGAGACCATCTTTTCCTACCCCGGCATTGGCAATCTCATGGTGCAGGCCGTGCGCAACCACGATCTGCCATTGATTCAGGGGATCGCCCTTGTGTTCTGCGTCGTCACGCTGCTGATCAACACGGTTGTCGATATCCTCTACGTGGTTCTCAATCCCAAACTTCGTCGCGCCTGATATGCAAACACCCATGTCATCGAGCGTTTCGGCGACTGTGTTGCAGCCGGCCGCCAATCAATGGTCGCTGCTAAAGGCAGCGCTGTGGACCGCCTTCCTCTCGCCGAAGGTGGTCGTCGGCGCGGTTATCGTGGCCATCATGGTGATCTGCGCGCTGTTCGGGCCGCAGATCGCGCCCAATGATCCGGCAGACCAGGATCTGGCCAGCATGCTGTTGCCGCCGATGTGGTCAGCCGAGGGATTGGCGCAATATCCGTTGGGAACCGACAGTCTCGGTCGCTGCATTCTCTCGCAGATGATCTATGGCGCGCGCGTTGCGCTGCTTGTCGGGTTCTTTGCTGCGATCGGTGCGATGCTGCTGGGCGCCACGCTCGCCCTGCTCGCCGGCTATTTTGGTGGGTGGGTCGATCGCCTGATCAGCCACCTGGTGGATCTATGGATGTCGTTGCCGCCGGTGGTTCTGTCGCTAACGCTGATGGTGGGTTTCGGAACCGGCGTCGGCAATGTGATTCTTTCCATTGTGCTGGTTGACTGGACTCGTTTCTGCCGTGTGGTCCGGTCCGAAGTCATCGTCGTGCGCCGAAAGGATTTCGTCGCCGCGGCATGGCTTCTGGGATTTAGCGACCTTCGCATCATCATGCGCGAGATCCTGCCGAGCGTGGCGCCGCTGATCATCACGCTGTTCACGCTTCAGGTCGGCATCGGCGTCATCGTCGAAGCGATCCTGAGCTTCGTGGGATTGAGCGTCCCCGCGGACGTGCCGGCCTGGGGGATGATGATCGCCAGCGCCCGCAACTACATGTATCAGGCTCCATGGGGCATATTCCTGCCCATCATCGCCATCTTTGTCACGGTGCTTGGCTTCAATTTGCTGGGAGAGGGCTTGCGTGTCGCTCTCGATCCGCGTCTGCGCAAGCGGAGCGCGTGAAATGAGCGTGTTGTCATTCGACAAAGTCACGGTCACGGCCCGCCTTGGCGCCCGCGGCGTCGATGTGCTTCGCGATCTTTCGTTCGATCTCGGGCAGGACGAGATTATCGGACTCGTTGGCGAGTCCGGCGCTGGCAAGAGCATGATCGGCCGAACCGTGTCGGGACTTCTGCCGGAGAATTTTTCAGTGTCCTCGGGGGATATCCGCTTCGACGGCAAGGATCTGCTGTCGCTCGGCAAAGCCGAGCGTCGTGGTCTGCTGGGAAAAAAGATCGTCTTCATTCCGCAGGAGCCGCTCAGTGCGCTCAATCCTGTGCGCACCATCGGTGCCCAGTTTGGCGAGCATCTGCAGCATCTGGGTCTCGAAAAGGCGCGCCGTGGCGCCTTGATGATCGAGCGGTTGCGCCAGGTCGAACTCCGCAATGCCGAAGAGGCGCTGCTGCGGTATCCACATGAATTATCAGGGGGACAATGCCAGCGCGTGCTGATTGCCATGGCGTTCGCCGGCGAGCCGATGCTCGTAATCGCGGACGAGCCGACGACGGCGCTCGATGTGATGACGCAGGCGCGGATCGTGCGGCTGATTGCAGCGCAGCAGGCGGCCCACCACACGGCGCTGCTTTTCATCACCCATGATCTTCGGCTCGCCGCTCACGTGTGCCGCAAAGTCGGAGTGATGTATGCGGGCGATATGGTCGAATTCGGACCGGCGGCGGCGGTCCTCAAGGCGCCGTCCCATTCCTATACCAAGAGCTTGCTGGCGGCGATGCCCGATCTGACCGGGCCGCGCCGCGTGTTGCCGGCCTTGTCGGATCACATGCCGGGGATCGGCAGCTTTGCCGATCTGCCCGGTTGCCGTTTCGCCCCCCGCTGTTCGGTGAAAGACTCGTCTTGCGCCGGGACGCGGCTGCCGCCTCGTGAGATTGCCGAAGGCCATTGGGTGCGCTGTGCAGAGCGATGCAGTGCCGGCGGGTCGATGGAGGCGGGGGCGTTGCTGGAAACGCCGCAGTCGGACAAAGGCCGTGGAAATTCTGCGGTGGCGTTCGGCAATGTCAGATTGAGCTATCGGTCTTCGCGAGGCTTTCTCGGGCTGCGGCGTGCGCAGTTCGATGCGGTCAAGTCGGCGACGTTTTCGGTGCGTGATGGCGAAATTCTCGGCATTGTCGGCGAAAGCGGCAGCGGCAAGACCTCGATCGGGCGTCTGATCGCCGGACTCGAACGGCCGAGCGCGGGTACGATCAGCATCGATGGCGAGGATCACGTCCAGGATGGCCGCATCATTCATCTGACGCGACGGGATACGCAATTGATCTTCCAGGATCCGCAATCGGCGCTTAACCCGCGCCGCAGCGTGTTTCGGTTGTTGACGCAGGCGCTCGAAGCGGGTGCGGGCTACAAGCCCGAAAGCGTGCGGCGTGATTTTGCCGAGCTTCTGCTGAAAGACATCGGGCTGCCGCCGGACTGCCTGGATCGTTTCCCCTCGCAATTGTCGGGAGGGCAACGGCAGCGGGTGAATATCGGGCGGGCACTGGGTGCGAACCCGAAACTCGTTGTCGCCGACGAGATCGTATCTGGTCTGGACGTCTCGGTGCAGGCGCACATTCTCAACTGCCTGCTTGATCTGAATCGTCGTCACGGCCTGACCATGGTGTTCATCAGCCATGATCTCGCGGTCGTGCGGTATCTGTGCTCGCGCGTCCTCATGATGTGTGGGGGGGAGATCGTGGAGGAGGGCGAGACCGAAGCAGTATTCAGCTGTCCGCGCCATCCTTATACCAAGGCGCTGCTCGAAGCCGTTCCTCCTGAAAGCGCGGATCGGCCCTGGCCGCCGGTTTTGCAATGAGACACAAGATGTTCGACCGCTCAATGAATGTGGATGCCCGTAAGCCCGCGAGGATCGCAAAGGCGAGCCTGAGCGAGCAGGTCTACGGAGATTTGCGCGAACGGATCCACAAAGGGCAGATCACTTTCGAGGATCGGCTGGTCGACGTGGATATTGCCAAGGACTTCGGCATTTCGCGCATGCCGGTGCGCGAGGCGTTGTTGCAGCTTGTGCATGACGGCATGCTCGAAAGTACGACGCGCGGCTTCATGCTGCGGCGCTACAGCGACGAGGAGATCGACGAAATCTTTGAAATCAGGCTGTTGCTGGAGCCGGCGGCAGCAACGATCGCAGCAAAAAACATGACCGATGCCGCATTGAAAAAAATGGACAGTGCGCTTCGTGCGGGTATCAAGGCAGACAAGGCTGGCGATTTTGCGGCATTCGTGGTCGCCAACGCGGCGTTCCGTGGCGGTTGGCTGGCGCAGGTGCCGAACAAGCAGCTCGTCGCAGCGTTGGCACGCTACATCGATCATGTGCAGATCATCCGGCTTGTGACCCTGTCACAGCCGGCGGTGCGGAGCGATGTTCTGGTGCGGTTGCGCGCCATTCACGACGCATTTCGTGCTGGCATGTCGGATCGCGTGAATGCGCTGTTCAAGCAGCATGTGAATGCCGCGGTGTCGGCTTACAGAACCTATCGCGGGTCCTGAGCGAAAAGACGCTATGGAGCCGTCCGCACGCCGATTGACAGCCGCCGTCTGCGCCCCATAAACTGAATACAGTATACTAATTAAGACCGGGAGAACGAGCATGCCGGTGGTGCAAAACCCGATGTCGGATCCAGCCAATCGGGATTTCAAGCTGGGTGTGTTTTCCGCCAATGCCGAGCGCGGCCTGAGTTTCACGACTGTGCCCGAAGCCTGGAAAGCCGAATGGGACGACAACGCCTGCGCATGCAAGATCGCCGACCGGGCGGGTATGGACTTCTTTTTGCCGATCGCGCGCTGGCGCGGCTATGGCGGTTCGACCAAGGTGCGTGAATGGTCGTTTGAGACCTTCACCTGGGCTGCCGGTCTTGCGGCACTCACCGAACATATTGCGCTGTTCATGACGGTGCATGTGCCGCTCCTGCATCCGCTCTATGCGGCAAAGGCGCTGGCGACGGTCGACCACATCAGCCACGGGCGCGCCGGACTCAACATCGTCTGCGGCTGGAATCCGGACGAGTTCGACATGTTCGGTGTGGAGCTGGTGAAAGATGCCTACGTTCAGGCGAAGGAGTGGATCGACATTATCGTCGAGACCTACAACAGCGACACTCCGATTGATTTTGACGGCCAGCATTACAAGCTGAAAGGAGCAGTAAGCCGTCCGGCTTCGGTGCAAAAGCCACGACCCGTCACGATGAATGCGGCCTTCGGTCCACCTGGGCGTGACTTCGCTGCCCAGAACTGTGATCATCTGTTCACGAGTTTTACGGATCTCGAGGTCGGAAAAACTCACATCGCCGATATCAAGAACCGCGCCGCCAAATTCGGCCGCGACATCGGGATCTTCACCGTCGGCCATGTTGTTTGCAGGCCAACGCAGACGGAAGCCGAGGACTATTACGACTACTTCTCCCGCCAGAAGATCGACGAGGAAGCCGTCGACTACCACATGCGACAGAAGAAGAACTTCAGCCATAGTCACGAGGATGAGGCCTTCCGGAGTTACAAGCAGCGCTTCGTTGCCGGCACCGGGAGCTATCCGTTGGTCGGTACACCGGAGAAGATCGCTTCAGAGCTCGAGAAGTTCTCCCAGGCAGGGTTCAACGGCGCTGCGCTTTCTTTCGTCAACTACAAGAATGAGCTTCCGTTTTTTTGCGAGTCGATCATGCCCTTGATGAGAGAAGCGGGCATCCGCTCATGAACGTCGTCCGTTCGCTGTCAGCCAATCCGCAACCCGTCACCTAGGCGTTGCGTCGTGCCCGATCTCACCGAGCTGTTCGAACCGTCTGCGCGCACCGTGCCGGAAATGCTTCGCCGGCAAGCGACGCGCTACGGCAGTCGGCCGCTGTTCGTCTTTGAAGGCACGCGATGGAGCTATGCGGATGTCATGGATGTCGCCGCCGGCAGCGGCGGTCGCCTGGCGGCTGCGGGTATTGCCAAGGGAGACCGGGTGGCCATCCTGTGCGGCAACCGCCCGGAATTCCTTGACGTGTTTCTCGGCTGCGCCTGGATCGGCGCGATCTCCGTGCCGATCAATGTTGCCGCCAGGGGGCCGCAGCTTGAGCACATGCTCAAGACATCGGGAGCGCGGCTCCTGGTGATCGAGAGCGAATGGCTGCCGGCGCTGGAATTCATCAATTTGCCCGGTCTCGCAATCGAACAGATCTGGATCATCGATCCTCTGTCCGAAGTGCCGGACCGGAACCAGGCGATTCCCGTTCGGGCCATGCCCAAACGCCCTTCACCAGTCGCTGCGGCCGATCTCAAGCCGCACGACCTGCTCACAATACTTTTCACGTCAGGAACCACCGGCCCTTCGAAGGGCGTATGCAGCCCGCATGCGCAGTTCTTCTGGTGGGGCATGAACGTGCAACACCAGCTCGAATTGCGGGACGGGGATGTGCTGCATACGACGCTTCCGCTGTTTCACGTCAATGCCATGGCCTGTTTTTTCCAGGCGCTGCTGAGCGGCGGCACGCAGTTCGTTGAAAAGCGCTTCTCCGCGTCCAGCTTCTGGCCGTCACTTGTCAGCTCCGGCGCCACGGTAACGTACGTGCTGGGAGCCATGGTGCCGATCCTGCTGTCGCGCGCGCCGTGCGATGACGAAAAGAGACACAAGGTTCGCGTCGCACTGGCGCCCGGTGTTCCGGCGCATTTCCACGAGGAGTTCACGCATCGCACCGGTATCGTTCTGCTCGATGCCTACGGCGCAACTGAAAGCAACGCCGTGATCGGTACCACCCATGGCACGCGCCGGCCGGGCTGGATGGGGCAGCTGTTCGACGGATTCCAGGCCAGAGTGGTCGACGAGGGCGACAACGTGGTGCCGGATGGCGCGCCTGGCGAATTGCTGTTACGCGCTGACGAGCCCTTTGCCATGGCCACCGGCTATTTCGGCATGCCCGAGAAGACCGTGGAGGCCTGGGGCAATCTGTGGCTGCACACCGGTGATCGTGTGGTGCGCGATGACGAAGGATATTACAAATTCATCGACCGCATGAAGGATAGCATCCGTCGCCGCGGCGAAAACATCTCGTCCTTCGAAGTGGAGCGGGTCATCATGTCTCATCCCGCAGTCGAGATCGCGGCGGTTTTTCCGGTACCGTCGGAGCTGGCCGAGGACGAAGTGATGACCGCTGTGGTGGTGAAACATGGTGCGTCGCTCGACGGCTCCGAGTTGATCCGCTTCTGCGAGGGACGGCTCTCCTATTTTGCAATTCCGCGTTTTGTGGAGTTCGTGGGCGAATTGCCTCGAACCGAGAGCGGTAAGGTACAGAAGTTCAAGTTGCGTGAGCGTGGCCGGACGGCCGGGACATGGGATCGCGAAGCGGCCGGGATAAAGTTGAGGCGGTAAGCTCGTTTCAGCTGCCCATTTGCCAGTTGGGGTAATCCGAATGACCATATCCTGGTTCTGCCAGTGGGATACGAAAGACGAGCAGAGGCCTGCGCTCGACCAGCACGATCATCAAGGTCTGATGGCGCTGCTGCGCGGATGTCCGCGGCTGATCGAAGGCCACGTCATGACGCCAGTGCAGGCTCACGATCCGCATTATGCCGCGGAACTGAACACGTCACCCCTGCTGATGATTCAACTTGAGTTTGCCGAGATCTCTGATCTCGAGGAATGCCTCCGCCCGCACGGCTACCTGCAAAAGCTCGCCCATCCCGACACGTTGCCGAGCCTTGGCGGTGCCGTGGCAAGCAGTCACGCCATGTTGACGCGTCGCTACCCGGTCGCTCAGCCGCTGCAAAGCGCGCCTGCCGGCGGCGTCCTGAGCTATATGGTGGAATATGAAGGGCCTGCGGTGGACGAGAATGCGTGGCATCAGTTCTATGTCGAAGGTCATCCGCCGCTGCTCGCAAAATTCCCCGGTATCCGGAAGATCGAGATCTACACCCCGGCCGTCGTGATCTCGGCGCTACCCTTTGCGCTCCGCAAATCGATGCAACGAAACAAAACCGTTTTCGACAGCCCAGATGCCATGAATACGGCAATGGCAAGCCCGGTGCGAGCCGCCCTGCGGCGCGACTTCCGCGCATTTCCGGAGTTTTCAGGCGCAGCCAGGCACTACCCCTTCAACACGATTTCTGTTCGCGGCAGCGATGCTTCCATTGGTGAGGGCCGAGCAAATGTCCGCGCTGCTGTCTAAAATCGCTTCCTTCATCGCCGAGGAGCGGATCTGCGTTGTGGACCTGACGCAGACCTTGAGGCCCGAGACGCCGGCGATCGGGTTTTCGCCGCTGCCAGCGTCGCCCAATCCATTCCGCATCTCGGAGATCTCGCGTTATGACCAGCGGGGTCCGGCCTGGTACTGGAACAACATCTCTTGCGGCGAGCATATCGGCACGCATTTCGATGCGCCGGCGCATTGGGTAACCGGTCGGCAATACGCAGACGGCTATACCGACACTGTCTCGATGGAACGGCTGATTGCGCCGGCCGCGGTCATTGATTGCTCCAAAGAGGCGGCGGCTGACGAGAAATTCCTGCTTGAGCCCGGCCATATCCAGGCCTGGGAATCCGAGCACGGCCGAATCCCGAACGGTGCCTGGGTTCTGATGCGCACCGACTGGTCGAAGCGCGATGGCCCGGCGAACGTTCTCAATTTGAAGGAGGGTGGCCCACACACCCCGGGTCCGTCTGCATCGGCGATGACGTTTCTTACGCAGCATCGCAACGTCAATGGCTGGGGCGTGGAAGCGGTCTGCACCGATGCCGGCCAGGCTTCGACGTTCGAACCGCCGTTTCCGGCACATCATTTCATGCATGGCGCGAACAAGTTCGGGCTGGCAAATCTCTGCAATCTCGACCGGTTGCCGCCGACCGGATCTGTATTGATCACAGCACCACTGAAGATCGAGAGGGGCTCGGGCAGTCCGCTACGAGCCCTGGCGCTGGTGCCAGCGTAGTTCAGGAAGCCTGTCTGGGAGCTTGAGACTGAAATGAAACCCACCCTGCAACCCGGCGTTTCGTTCACCCGCCGCGTCGTCGTCGATAGCGCCCGCACCATCGGTTTCATGGGCGAGGACGGCCGCGTCTATGGCACGCCGTACATGATCATGGACATCGAGGAGACCTGCCGCCAGTTGATCCTGCAGCACGCCGATGCGGGGGAGGACTCGGTTGGCATCGACGTGTCGGTCAAGCATCTCGCGGCGACGCTGCCCAACATGACGGTCGAGATCGCCGTGAGGGTGACCGGCGCCGAAGGGCGCAAGGTGGCGTTTGAAGTCCATGCCAAGGATGAGCTCGACACCATCAGCACCGGCAGTCATGAGCGTTTTGTCGTCGACATCTCCAGGACCGCCGAGCGGCTGAAGGCCAAGGCGGCGAAATGGCACACGCTGAAAAACGCGGCCGCCGGCGGTGAACGAGGCGACGAAATCCATACCGCAGTCTGAATCCTATCCAGTCGACGGCTGACAAGAAAACTCGGTTTTTCTATCCAGCACGGCAGGGAATCCAGGTTAACTCGCACGGTATCCCGAAGTGGAAGGGGGAGAACCGTCGCAGGAAGTCGAGGTGGTGCTCGCCCCATTCGGCAATATCGTCGAAATCGTCGCAGGAGGCGATGGTCGCGCAGGTCACCAGGAACAGCACTTCGTGCAGCGGATACATGACCTTTGCGGGTTCCCGGTCATCCTCCAGTTCGGAGAAATGCTTCAGGAGCAGCGCCAGACGGGCGCGCGGGCTCTCGTCTTCGAGGGACAGCTTCATCTCGGGCCTCCTGGCGAATCAAGGCACCGACGGAATCACCCTCCGAAGCTCAAGGCAAAATCAGCAAAACAAGCCCGTTAACCTGAATTCCCTGCCGTGCTGGGCTAAGGGATGCGGGTTGACAACATTCTTATCTTGGAACATAACAAGAACAAGCTTCGTTTCTGCTCGCATTTTTCGGGACGGAAGCGAAGCGAGGGACGCGAGCGCGGGGGAGTCCATGGCCCCGCTTGCGTCATCTGGTGGAGCGCCGGGAGGCGCCGCCCCCCTACGTTACTGGGGGGCGCGTGCCTCCGCAAAGGCGCGCGGCGGACCCGTTGGTCCGCAGGGCCCTACGTTACTGGGCCCGGCGCCTCCCGGCGCTCCATTCCCTCGTTTCGAGGGACACGGAAAAAGGGGAAAGGGCGAGCCCGGCAGCCCGAAAAAGTGAAGCGGCCGGGCAGCATAGCGTTGCCTATGCGGGTTGGGTTTGACAGCTGAAATCGCTGATGGCGGTGGTCACCGCTCCGGCCGCGTCAGCTTCTCGCTCGGTGGCGGCTGCCAGTTCTGGGTTTCCTCGTAACGCTTGGCGTAGCGGTAGAACGTGCCTTCGAAGTTGCCGAACGCGATGACAAAGCCCGCCCAGCCGTCCTTGAAGCCGCGCTTGAAGATGTAGTGCTTGATGAACGCCCACAGCCCGTGACCGAACGCGCTCGCCATCGACACACGCTTTCGCGTGAGCTTCGCTGCGCCGAGCGTGGAGTAGCGGTTCATCTTGCGGATGACTTCGTCCAGGTTCCGGAACGGGAACTGATGGATGGCTTGCGTCAGATGTCCGACCGGTTTGGCGGTGAGGATCTCGTAGCCCTCGTGGACCGGATCGAGGGTGTAGCGCATCGCGCCTTTGCGGAAGAGCTGCGGCTGGCGATAGTTCGGATACCAGCCGGAGCCGGTGATCCAGCGGCCCATCATGTAGGAGCGCCGCGGCACAAGGTAGGCATCGTGTGCGGGCGCGCCCGCGACCGTCGCGAGGATTTCATCGCGCGCTTCCGCCGTGCAGCGCTCGTCGGAATCGAGGCTGAAGATCCAGTCGTGGGCACAGTGCTCCAGGGTTCGGTTGCGAAGGTCGCCGAAGCCGTGGAACGGCACCTGCACCACGCGCGCGCCGAGCGCCGTGGCCAGCGCCGCGGTGTTGTCGGTCGAGTTCGAGTCGGCGACCAGCACCTCGTCGGCCCACAGCACGCTGGAAACCGCGGCCTCGATCTTGGCGGCTTCGTTGAAGGCGATGATGTAGGCGGTGATTTTCGGCATGCCCTCGGCGGGTCGGCTGGTCGCGGCGAGGGTGTTTTACCCGGCCCCCGTCCGCTTGACCATTGCGGATGTCCGGCGCGGGACGGCATAACATGACTTGGGCATTTCGCGAGGGGCCGTGGCCGACCTGATCTCCATCATCGTGACGACCTACGACCGGCCTGACGCGCTGGACGCGGTGCTGCGCTCGCTGTCGCGGCAGCAGGACCGCCGGTTCGAGGTGATCGTCGCCGACGACGGGTCGGGGCCCGAGACCGCGGCGCTGATCAAGGCGTGGCAGCCGCGGCTCGGCGCGCCGCTCACGCAGGTCTGGCAGCAGCATCGCGACTTCCGCGCCGCCGAGATGCGCAACCGGGCGATCCGCGCGAGCAGGGGAAGCTACTGCGTGTTCCTCGACGGCGATTGCCTGGCGCGGCCGGATTTCGTCGCCGTGCACCGCAGCCTCGCCGAGCCGGGCTGGTTCGTCACCGGCAACCGCGCGCTGCTGACGCCGGACAAGACCGAAGCAGTGCTGCGCGACCATATCGAGATCGAAGGCTTCGGGCTGTCGAACTGGATTGGCGAACGGATCGGCGGCGGGCTCAATCGGCTTGCCCCCGTTCTGCAATTGCCGCTCGGCCCGCTGCGCAAGCTCCGGCCGCAGGCCTGGGAGGGTGCGCGCTCCTGCAACCTCGCGGTCTGGCGCGCCGACCTCGACCGCGTCGACGGCTTCGACGCGAGCTTCAGCGGCTGGGGCAAGGAGGATTCCGACCTGCTGGTGCGGCTCCTGCACGCCGGCGTCCGCCGCAAGGACGGCGCCTATGCGACCGGCGTGCTGCACCTGTGGCATCCGCCCGCCGACCGCTCGCAGTTGAACACCAACGAGCAGAAGCTCACGGATGTGATCAAGGACCGGCGCGTTCGCGCCGAGCAGGGGTTGTCCAGCCTCGACGACGGTCCGGCGAGCGCGCCGGCCCCGCGCAATCACCCGAATGCGGTTGCTGCGCCATGACAGCTTCGGCCGACCGCGCGCGATTGCTGAGCTGGCCGACGCGCGACCGGCAGATGCTGATGGCCGACATCCTTGCGACGGGCGTCGTCGTCGCGTTGCCCTGGTCGACCTCCGTGACGGAAATTCTGGTCTGGTTGTGGCTGATCGCGGCCGTTCCGCTGCTCGATCCAGCGGCGCTGCGGCGCGTGCTGAAGACGCCGGCCGGCGGCCTGCCGATCCTGCTGCTGCTGCTCGGACTGATCGGCATGCTGTGGGCGTTCGGCGTGCCGATGAAGGAGCGATGGGACGGCTTCAAGTCGTTCTACAAGTTCCTGTTTATCCCGTTGCTGATCGTCCATTTCCTCACATCCAAGCGCGGCGCGTGGGTGCTGATCGGCTATCTCGCGTCCTGCGGCGCGCTGCTGGTGGTGTCGGCATTGACCCTGATCCCAGGCTTTCCCTGGCAGGGGCGCAACGGACCGGGCTTGCCGGTGCGGGACCCCATTGCGCAGAGCGGCGAGTTCATCGTGTGCATCTTCGTGTTCGCAACCATCGCACTCGATGCCTGGAAAAACCGGCGGCCGGCGTGGACCATCCTTCTGTCGGTGCTGATCCTGCTGTTCTTGGCCAATATACTTGCGCTCCCCGCCATCAGCCGCACCTCATTTGTAGTGCTTCCGGTTCTGCTGCTGCTGTTTGGATTTCGCTGTCTGTCACGCAAAGGCGCGTTGGCCGTTGTTCTATGCGGCGTCGTCGTGGCCGGTCTGGCGTGGTCATTTTCGCATTCAGCCAGGGAAAACGTCACGGGCCTGATCAACGAAGTGCGGAACTTCGAGTCGCAAGGCGACCGCACGCGGGCCGGCGAGCGGATCGAGTTCTGGAAAAAGTCGGTGGGCTTCATCGCGGCGGCACCGGTGATCGGCCACGGCATCGGCTCGATCCCTGATCAGTTCCGGCAGACGGTCGTGAACCAGACCGGGATGGCGGCGCTGGCCTCGTCCAACCCGCACAATCAGACATTGGCGGTGGCGATCCAGCTCGGCGTCGTCGGCACGGTGGTGCTATGGGCGATGTGGATCGCGCATCTGCTGTTGTTTCGGGCCGAAGGGCTTGCGGCGTGGGTCGGGCTGGTGATCGTGACGCAGAACGTCGTCGGTTCGCTGTTCAACTCGCACCTGTTCGATTTCACGCAGGGCTGGGGCTACGTGATGGGCGTCGGCGTCGCCGCCGGCATGGTGTTGCAACAGACCGGGCCGCGTCAGGCCGCCGAAGTGCGAGACGCTTCATCCTGAACCAGCACTGACAGGCCCTCGCGCGTGCCGACCGCGGGTTTCCAGCCGGCGTTCAGGAGCTTCGACGGATCGGCGACCTGCGCGCCCCCGAGACGCTGCCACTCCTCGCCGCGGCCCATGGCCCTGGCACCGAGCGCGATGCAGGCCGGCGGAACCGGCAGCAATCCCGCTGAGCGTCCTTCGCCGGCGCGCAAGGCCGCGACGATCTCGGCCAACGTGAGCGCATCCGGATCCGCGACGATGTAGGTTTCGCCCTGTGTCGCGGGCGTCGCCAAGGTGAAGTGTATGGCGTCTATCAGGTTTTGCCGCGCCAGCAGCGAGCGGCGGTTGCGGCAGAGGCCCAACGGCAGCGGCCAGGGCTTGCGCGCAAGCTGCATCAGCCGCGCGAAATTGCCCTTGACGCCGGAGCCGTAGATCAGCACCGGACGCAGGATCGTGAACGGCACGCCGGCTGTGCGGACGGCGTCTTCGGCGGCAAGCTTGGACCGGCCGTAGGCGTCGGTCGGACGGGCCGGATCGGCCTCGCGCAGCACGGTGCCGGACGCCGGGCCGCCTTGCGCCCGGATCGACGACACGAAGACGAGATGATGCACGCCGGCGATTTTGGCCGCTTGCGCAAGCTCGGTGGTGGCGATGCGGTTGACCCGGTCGTAGGTCTCCTCGGCAATGCCCGGGCCGGCATGGGCGATGCCGGCGAGGTGCACGACCGTTTCCGCGCCCTTCAGCAGCGCGCGCCATTCGACCGGCCAGGTGAGGTCCGACACCGCCACGACCTCGACCGAGCGGGGAAACACGTCGGCCGGCTGCCGCATCGCGGCGCGGACGGTGTGTCCGGCGTTGGCGAGACCGGTGACGAGCGCGCGCCCGACAAAGCCCGACGCGCCGGTGACCAGGATGCGGGTCACGGCTTGCCTCGTGCGAAGGTCGCGAGCAGCCAGCCGACCGCGGCGCAGCCCGCAACCAGCGCCAGCGCAGCGCTCCACGGTCCGGGCCACAGGACGGTGCCGATGGCGAGCGCCACCAGCGCGACATTGACGGCGAACACGCGGGCGATCGCCTCGGACACGCTGAATCCGCGAATGACCGCGAGCTGGTAGAAGTGCGTGCGGTGCGCCTGCCAGACCGGCTCGCGGTTCCTCATCCGGCGCAGCAGGGTGAGCGTCGCGTCGGCGAGATAGTAGAGCGGCAAAAGCAGCGCGGCGGCGAAGTGTCCGCGGCCCCCGACCTGGACCAGCAGCCAGGCGAACACCAGCCCGATCGGCAGGCTGCCGACGTCGCCGAGAAAAATGCGCGCCACCGGACGGTTGAACGGCGCGAACCCGATCAGCCCGCCGCACAGCGCCAGCGCCACGACGATGCCCGGCATCGGCAAGGCACCGAGCAGGCCGATCAAGGCGATGCCCACGGCAATCGGTACGAATTCCGCAACGGTCATCCAGTCGATGCCGTCCATGAAATTCGTCAGGTTGACGAACCACAGGCAGGCGACAAACAGCAAGGCGCGCTCAAGCCACCATGGCAGCGCGGGGACGACGCGGAGCTCGCCCGGGAGGCTTGCGATCATGATTGCGACCGCAAGCGCCTGGAGCAGAAGCCGCGGCGCGACCTCGATGGTGCGGATGTCGTCGACCATCCCGACCACGGCAATGAACGCGGTCGCGGCAAACAGCGCCCAGAGCGAGGGCAGGTGGAACGCCGGATCGCCAGGGGCAATGGCGATCGCGCCGGCCGCGACCGCGAGGCTCGCGGCGATAACGGCGATGCCGCCGCCCTGCGGCGTCGGTCTGTGATGCGACGACCGCCCATTGGGATGCGCCAGCGCATGGCGCGTGAGCGCCGGCAACAGCGCCAGGATCATGGCGGCGCTGATCGCTGCCGTCGCTGCAACGACGATGGCGAGGCCCAAATTGCTCATCAGCGCCTCATCGCTCGGCCTTCAAAACGACTTGCGAGGTCACGGCATCTGATCCCACGACACGCCGATAAAGATCAACCGTCTGGCGGCCGATCGATTGTGCGGAAAACCGCTCGACCGCCAGCCGCCGCGCGGCTTCGCCATAGCGTGCGCGTTGCTCGGGCGAGTTGGCCAGTGTTTCGATGGCGTCCGCCAGCGCCCGGGCGTCATCGACCGGGAACCGGAGCCCGGTTTCGCCGTGCAGGACCACCTCGCGGCAGCCGGGCACGTCGGCGGCGATCATCGGCCGGCCGCAGGCCGCGGCTTCAAGCAGGCTCATGGGCAGGCCTTCGCGCCGCGACGGCAGCACCGCGATATGCGCCCGCGCCCAGAGGCCGGCGATATCCGTCACGTGCCCAAGCCACGTCGTGCCCGGTTCCCGGTTCAGCGCCTCGGCCTCGATAGGGCTAAGCGAAGCCGGATTGGCCGGATCAGGCGTGCCGGCGATCAAAAGCGCAATGTTCGACCCTCGCTGCCGAAGGAGGCGCTGGGCGGCGACCAGCGTGTGAATGCCCTTGTCGGCCAGAAGCCGCCCGACAAACGCGACGGTGACGGGCCCTGCCGGCTTGGGCTGAGGTTTCAGCGTGTCGACATCGACGCCGGAGCCTGGGATCAGGGCGATGCGCGCCGCGTCGATGCCGAGCGCAGCAAGCCCGGCGCGGTCGTCGGGATTTTGCACCAGGGCGGCCTGGCGGGACCGGTTGAGCAGTCCGCGCAGGAGGCTGCCGAACACCGGACGCAGCAGCCGGGTTTTCGGCGTGTCCGATGTAAAGGCGTAACCAAGCCCAGTGAGTGCATTGACACAGGCGACCGGACGCCCGAGTGCCGCCACCCCGCCGAGCACCGACGCCTGCAACGAAACATGATGGGCGATGTCGGGAGCGACGCTCCGATGCACGTGCCGAAGCGCGCGGATCGTTGCCATCGTGCCGACTGGCGAAATCCGGCCGCGCGTGAACGGCACCGGATGCAGCGCAAAGCCCTCCGCCCTGATGGCTTCGGCGCCATCGGCCACGCGTGTTGCGACATGTACCTCGAAGCCTGCCCCGCGAGCCGCGCGCGCCATCGGCAGGCGGTGCGACAGGAAATACCAGTCCTCGGTGACGACGTAGAGCAGACGCAAGTGGGCCCCCGGTCAACACATGGCCATTCTAAGCCGATCGCCGGCGAGACTGGTCCAGTGCCTTTGCCATTGCGCTCCTAACCGGGAAAATTGCAGGGAAAATTGTGCTTCGAAGGGCTCAGCAAAGGCTGATTTCTAGCGGGTTTTGCTGAAGCTTCAAAGGGATAACCGGGCAGAAAAGGCAGACGATGTCCGGAGTTCCGCCGTCCGGCTTCGGCACTCGCCGAAATCATCAATTCATCTTGGCGCCAATGCGTTTGGGCGAGAGCTGAAGCGCCAACCGGTCGTTCAGATGCCGCACAGTACGATCCATAGCCTTTCGTAAGGACTGCGCGCTTCTCTCGGTATTTTGGCGGTTCACAGCAATCGGTCGCTCAGAGGTCATTCTCGAGAATCTTCTGCTGTCCCATCCGGAGCAGATTGATTTGCCTGAGATTCCTCCCAGAGTTGTCTTGCGATCTGCAACGGATCGACATCTGGGTTGGCGACGGCCCACCACTCCACCTCCTTACCGGAATGGTGCAGTTGCCGGTGGTGCGTGCGGCAGAGCGGCACGGTGAATTCATCGCTGACCTTGCGGCCCATGGTGCGGGGCTGCGCGAACTTCAGGTGATGGGCATCCGACGGGGTACGGCCGCACAACAGGCAAGGCTGAGACCGCACATACTCTAAGTGGGCGGGCTCGCGCCGGCGTTTCGGCCAATCGATCAGCAGCCGCTGCAGCTCCGCCTTCGAGATCTCGGCAGTGGCGGCTCCCTGCGCCTGCTCCGTATCCGCGGTAGGCTGCAGAGGAGGGGCTTCCGTTTGACCTGTGGGAGGGGTTTCATCCGAACCGGTCGCGTGTGGCCGGCGATCAGACCCTTCAAGTTGTTCGGACCGGTGCGACGGAACGCCTGGTTCGATCGGTGTAGGGCTTTCGGCGGCGCGTTCTTCTTGCGGAACCGGAGGCGCGTCGGTGTCAGCAGACCCAATGTCTCCATCCCGCGAACGCCCGTTCGGTTGAGCGGTCTGCGATGCTTCGGGCGGCCTCACCAGATCCGGATCGATCGACACCTTTGGCCGGGCCGGGACATAGTATTGTCCGTTGGCGCCCAGCCTCTGGGCGGTGCGTCTTCGATGCTCGTCTGCAATCGGAGGCGTGCGGACCGGATTGAAGGTCGCCTCACGCGGCTGCGCCGTCGAGGTGTAAAGTGACAGCCCAAAGGGCTTGCCGAAGGTGGCGAGCGCCCGCTTGGTGGCATCGGTCTCCGCGGTCTTGAGCGCCCGCTCATGAGTCTCTCCGGCCGAGGCCCCGTGTGCCTCGCCGGTCCCGTAGCCCTCTCGAACAACGACGCGGTCCTCGGCGCGAACCGTGATGCGGACCTTGGCCACATAGACGGCGTGATAAGAGCCCCGGTTTTCGCGGCCGAGCACGCATTTGGTCTCCACCGTTTCGCGGTCCCAGCCGTCGAAACCAAAGATGCGGTTGGCTTCGGCAATGGCGTGCCAGCCCTCGATATAAGATAGCGTCCGGCCCTGGACCTCCCGGCTATGAATGAAACATTCGTCAAGCTTTCGCCGTAACGCATTCACCTGTTGATCAGAAAAGCCCATCACTTGGTCCTCACACTAAACTCGGGTTTGGCAAGGCAGAGTTGGGTGCCGGCAATCTCGGCCCGGTTTAGGCTCTGCCAAGAGTTTCCGCCTTATGGTTGTTCGTTGGCTGCAGCAGCCAGCACCATGGCATCACCGTCGTGCGGCAGGATGCCGAGCATAACCGTGACGATCTCATCCAGAGTAGCGACAGATTTGTCGGCGCGCTCAACGAATGTCGGTGAAGGACTGCCCAGTTCAGGATGTTGCTGAGCAACATTGGCCGCAATCAATTCGAGCCGAACGGGCATCGGAGCGGAGGCGGCCAGAATCGGGCAACAGCGACTCTTGGAAAGTCATGGGGGCTCTGCACGGGAATGTTGTCGGTCGAAAGAGCCAGCGCGCTGACACGTCGCCGCGTCAGAGCGAAGACTTCGGACTACGGTTGACGCCGAGCCTGCATTTTTGCGTAGACGGCCTCGCAATGGGCATGGAGGTTGTCTCCGCGGCTGGCGTAGACCTCCTCGACGCCATAGAGGAGAGCGAGCGAGGCTTGGTCATCGAGACTTTCGAGAACGGTGCGCAGCTCGTGGAGCCGGTCGCGCCCTCGTCTAGTTTCCGCGCGAAAGCGGCCCGGCTCGCGGGCGTGTCGCCAGCGAAGTGTTTGTCGGCGATGTCGGCCCGGAATTCCTCCTGGTCGCCGAGCACGACCTGCAGAGCCCCCAGCATGTGGGCCTTGGCATCACAGACGCGGGAGGTGTCGACGCCGTCGGACAGCTGACACAGCAGCTGGAATTGGGCCTGGGTGATCCGGCCCGTATCTGCCGCCGCCATCAGCAGGCCGAGGCGGCGCGCCGCGATCGCAAAGGCACGATCGCGGTCGCCACCCGTGAGCTTCGTGAGAAAATCCGTACTCGCCATCTCGGGGCTCCTTTCCATGGCCTCTGTGACGCACAAAGTGATATAATATGTCACTTTATCGTATGATAGCTGCCGGATCGGGACTGTCAATCCTCTGTGAACTGATACTCTTTCGTAGGAGCAATCTAAGGTTAATTCCCGGACGAGAGCCGTTAATTGATGCGATCAAGCCCACCCCCCGACACCCAATCGATCTCGATCTCCTGCGCGGACAGCGAGCAAGCGGAGATCGAAGTCGTATCGTCGACTCGGCCGCCAGATTTGACGTGCCCGTATTGCAATTCTGTATGTCGCCCGAACGGGTGGCGCATCGTTCGGTTCAGAGACATTCCTCTCGACGGAGTGCCGCGCTTGATCGACTGGCGGAGGCAGCACTACCGCTGCGATCAATGCGGCCGAGCTTCAAATGAGAGACATCCCTCGTTCGACAAGAACCATTTCATCACGAGCAGGTTCGCCGAATGGGTGAAGACCGAGGCCGCCACCAAGAACTTTGCCCAAATCGCGAAACAGGCGGGAATGAACCACGCGCTTTTGCGTCGACTTTTCCATTCCTTCGCGGGCGGGCCGACACCACAAGTCGCCACGCTGTCCAAGGCATTGGGAATTGCGCGTGTTCGACTGGCTGGTCGTTATCGTCCGCTATTGGCCGACATCTCTGAGCGCAAGGTCGTCAATGTCTTCGCCTCCGATCACGGGCTTGAATCGTTCCTGGACGAACAGGCTCGTTCGCCGGCAGGGGCCAAGGTTTCCTGCATCGTGCGGGACATCCATTTCGATCTGTTGGGCCTTTTGACGTCCAGCAAATTGCATCGCCTGTTTCCTTCTTTGCTGCAGACGGTCATCAGCAGCCGCTCCCTGGCCGCCGAGGCCGTGGAAATGATCGTCAGTTCGTGTGATCCACTATTCAAGCAGTGTGCTGCCGCGGAGGCGAAATCGCCAAAATCAGTTCGCCACTTGTTTTGCAGGAGGAAAAGAGATCTCAAAACATCTGCGCAGTGGCGCGTACAGCGTTGGGAGGAGAAAGCACCGGAACTGCTCAAGATATACAATGAGAAAGAGCAATTTCTGAGTAGCTGGATCGACCGCGACGGGCTGTCTGGTTGGCCGCGAGCGGTATCGAACGAATCATCTGGGCTTCGTTTCGATGACGTGGCTGATCTTCTCCACGCGAAGCGGAACGAAGTGGAACCTTGTTTCAATGATGTCGCGCTAGTTGCCTACCAGAGTTGGCTGGAGGACATTCGGAAATATGAGATCAAGGGAACACATAGCTTTGCGGCCGCTCGCCATGCGCTGCTCATAAAATACGGACGCATTTCAGAGAGAGCCGATGTCAATCCCAACTGATAAAGCGCTGAGCCGGCAGCAGTGGTCTGATACCCGATGAAGGAATCTAGCCTCGCTGTCTGTCAGACTATTTGGATCGTTGCTTTTCGCGTGGTCCTTGTCTTGCCGACCGAAAGTTAGACACGTGGAATCATAATCCGTAGGTCGGAGGTTCAAGTCCTCTCCCCGCTACCATTTAACCCTTGTCCAGCCCGGACACATGGGTGACAGAACGTACCTAAGACATAGGTGACAACCACCCACGGATGATCCGATAGCTGCTCGGCCGAGCTCCGGCGGCTTCTCGCCAAGGTGCGGAAGAACAACTTTAAGGCGGTCTGCATCACCCACGTCGATGACGATCACTGCAAGGGCTTCGGGGAGTTCTTCTGGCTCCGGCACGCCGTCGCTTACCAGAGCAAGGATCGCACGCCGCTCGACGAGCTTTGGGTTCCCGCGTGCGTCCTACTTGAGACGGGTCTCACCGATGATGCGCGCCTAGTGCGCGCCGAGGCCATTTATCGCCTTCGCGAAGGCAAGGGCGTGCTGATCTTCTCCCGGCCGGAGCGGCTCAAGGACTGGACGAAAGCCAACGGCATCGACTACGAGAGCCGCAAGCACCTCATCGTCAACGCGGGCACGCTCGTGCCGGGCTACACCAAGGAAGGCGCCGCGCGCGCCGAGTTCTTCGTGCACAGCCCGTTCGGCCACCGCCAGAACGACGGTACGATCATCGACCGCAACGGCGACTCCATCGTGATGCAGGTCACGTTCCGCGAAGGCGCGCGCGACTCCTACCTCTTCCTCGGCTCGGACGTCGACCACGAAGCACTCTCGCTGATCGTGCAGATCAGCCGCGCTCACGGCAATGAGCATCGCCTGCTGTGGGACCTGATGAAGCTGTTCCACCACTGCTCCTACAAGTCGCTCAGCCCCGACCGCGGTGTGGACGAGACCAAGGCGGTGCCCGACGTCAAGTTCTTGTTCGAGACGCAGGGCCGGCGCGGCGGTGTGATCATCTCGCCGAGCTGGCCGATCCCGGCGAAGGGTTCGAAGGAGGACAACGACCAGCCGCCGCACCGCCAGGCAGCGGTTCATCACCGCCGCGTCGTCCGCGACCTCGACGGGACTTTCGTCGTGACCATGGAGGAGCCGTCGAAGGCCGCGCCGAAGCCGTTCGGGTACGAAATCACGGCCTTCGGCGTCGCACTGATTATCGGCGCCCCGATGATCGGCGCCGCGGCCGCGAGCACGGCTCCGCGCGCAGGCTGACATGGCGGTCGAGGACTGGCTTGCGGCGTTTGAGGTCACCGACGCCGCGGGCCTCGGGAACGCTCAGGCGCGCGATGTCCTGGCGTTTTTGCAGCGCCATGCCTCGGGGTTCGCGACGGTCGTGGAGCTTCGCAAGGACGCCGACCGCGACCTTATTATCGTAGACATGCTAACCGGCGCGCCGCAGGCGCCGGTCTACCCCATCCTGAAACGCGAGCGGATCGGCATTCTCTTCTACCGAGAGGATCGGCTCCCGTTCGTCGTGATGCTGCGCGACACATTTCCCGACACCGAGCATCAGCAAATCGTGCCGGAAGGGTACCCGTTCGTCATCTGCATTGACGACCGCCCGTGGTCGGAAGCAAGGCTGACCTGGACCCCCGCCGAGTTGGTGGACCGGATTGTGTGGTGGTTCCGCCGGGCGGCGCGCGGCGATTTGCAGGACGCACGCCAGCCGCTCGATCCCATCCTGATGGGGAGCGGCTTGAGCTTCATTATGGCGCGCTCGATCCTTGACGCTGATGGCGCGCACGATCTTGTCGGCGAGTATGAGCCCACCTTCAGGAGCATGCTGCGCGTCAGGCGCCGCATTGAGGTTGGCGGCTCCGCGGTAGGAATGGACCCTGTCACGGTCATGGCGTATCGCATCCCGCCCCAGCGCATGGAGCGGATGCGCCGGGCACCCGGCGACCTCGCAGGCCTTGCAACATGGCTGAATAACCGTGGGGTCGATCTGATCGCCGATCTGCGCACCCGCCTTGCAGATGCGATCGACAAGGGCACGGCCGCAATGTGGTTGCTCCATGGCCGCACGGCCGTGATCGTGGAAATTCCGATCCAGTCGCCGCGCGATGCGCGCGAGATCGGCGTCGACATGCGGGCCTTCATCACTGCGCGATCCGCGGGCGATATCGCGGTCAGCCTCGGCATCGCCCTCAAGCAGCAAGCCTCCAGCGAGGGCAGCCGGGTTGGGTACGTAAAGGCGATCCCTGCAACGGCGCCAGACATGGCGGGACTCGCGGCTATCGTGGTCCAGCCCGCGGAAGTGAATCTCGAGTTTGAACGTGACCTCTCGACCCGGCTCGCAGGCCGACAGGCGGTCGACGCGCGCCGCACGGTGTTGGTCGGGGCGGGCGCCATCGGGTCGCAGATCGCTGACAACCTCGCGCGCGAAGGGCGCTTCGAGTGGACCGTCATCGACGACGACCATGTGCTGCCGCACAATCTTGCGCGCCACACCGCCGTCAGCGCCGATGTGACAAAGCCCAAGGCCGAGGCCGTGGCGGCGCGCGTGAACGCGATCATTTCAGGCGCGCCGATCGCAGCGCCGATCAACGCCAACCTGTTCAGCACCGGCGCCACGGCAGAAGCCGCGCGTTCCGCGCTCGACAACGCAGAGATCATCATTGACACGACTGCTTCTGTGGTGGCGTCGCGGGCTCTGTCTGACGGGCCCTTTGCCGCCCGCCGTATCAGCGCCTTCTTCAATCCGACGGGCGAAGCGGCTGTCCTCCTCGCAGAGCCGCATGATCGATCCGTCACCTTGCGCGACCTCGAAGCGCAATATTACGGGCTGTTGTTGCGCACGCCGCGCCTTGCAGATCATCTCGGCAAGCTGGCTCAGACCGTCGCGTATACGGGTGCGTGTCGCGCCATCACCAACCGGATTCCAGCGTCGCGCGCGGCAATCCTCTCGGGCATCGCTGCAAACGGCATCGCTTCGATCGTCGATGGCGACGCCGGCGCCATCCGAGTCTGGTCCTTATCGGCGTCGGGCGAGGTCACTCTCGACGCACCGGCGCTGGAACCCGTGATCAGCTACTTGGCCAAAGGGTGGACTATCGCGATTGACGCCGGCGTCATTCACCGCACCTACGAGATGCGGCAGGCCAAGCTTCCGCGCGAGACGGGCGGAATCCTGTTTGGGCTCGTTGATATTCCGGCGAGGTGGATCCATCTCGTCGAGGCGACGCCAGCGCCTTCCGGCAGCATCGAAGAGCCGGGCCAGTTCGTGCGCGGTATGGAAGGCGTCGATGAGATGATGGAGGAGGTCCAGCGGTTGACGGCCGGACAAATCCGCTACGTCGGCGAGTGGCACTCCCATCCGCCGCGATATTCGGCACGCCCCAGTGCCGTGGATGGCATGCAACTCGATTGGCTTGCAGCGCTGATGGGGATGGATTCGATGCCGGGCTTGATGGTGATCGCGGCGGACACCCAGCTCGCCGTTATTCTCGCAAGTGAGCATGCGAAGCGCGCCGACGCTGGATCACCTTCTGGGCGCGCCGAATGACGCAGTCTGAACAATCGCCAACGATCGGACTCGCACTGTCTGGAGGCGGCTCTCGCGCCATTGCCTTCCATCTCGGTTGCCTGCGCGCCCTGCACGACCTCGGCATTCTTGCACGCGTGAAGGTGCTCTCAACGGTATCGGGCGGCAGCGTGATTGGCGCGCTCTACGCGGCCACCGACGCGCCGTTTCCCGAATTCGAAGCGAAGGTGCGCGCCATGCTCGCGCGCGGGTTGATGGTACCCACGGTAACGGCCGCGTTCTCAACCTTGGAGGGCCCGAAGGCGTTCGTATGCGCCGCCCTCACTGGGTCAATTAACATCGTGTTCGTGATGCTGTCGTGGACGCTGTGGGCGGTCAGCCTCCTCCTGCCATCCCGTTATCGGGGTGCCTTCCGCATCGACCACTGGCACCCGCCGATACGCCGCTTTGCGAGCCGAACGACCATTCTCCGCCAGGCGATGGATGATCAGCTCTTCGGCGGCATGCGGCTCGATGCGTTGGGACCGACGAAGCCCCTCCTTATCATCAACGCTGCGGAGCTTCGTACCGGCTCCGCCTTCTACTTTACCGCCCAGGAATCCGGGTCATGGCGGTTGGGGCGTCTTGCGCGAGGCGACGTGACGCTCGCGCATGCGGTGACGGCCTCGGCCGCATACCCCATGTTTCTTCCGACGCTCGATCAGGTGTTGCCGTTCAACAAGCGCGACGGCTCAAGACAAATGGAGCGCGTCTCGCTCTCCGATGGCGGCGTCTATGACAATCTCGGACTCGCACCACTCTGGCCTGACCGCGATCCTTCGATCAGTCTGAACGTCCAATCTGTAGACACGATTATCTGCTGTCGGGCCGGGTATGGTCTCCGTCATGATCCGCCATCTCAGTTCATGATCGCGAGAATTAAGAGCTCATTCGCTTCGATCTTCGATCGCGCGCAGAATGCGGCGACCAAGCGTCTCTTCGATCTTCGCGCCCACGGCCGGCTTGCCTCAGTCGTGATGCCGTACCTTGGCCAAGATGACGCCCGCCTCAAGTTCAAGCCCGCCGATCTCGTGACGCGCGAAAGTGCTTATGCCTATCCCACAGATTTCTCTGCAATGAGTCCCGAATGGGTCGAACGACTAAGCCGACGCGGTGAGCAGCTAACACGAGCGTTGCTCGCGGAGCACGCACCGCACCTCGTGCAGCGGTCAGCGTCCGAAATGTCGTTGCCGCGGTCAGATTGATCGGGGCGAACGATCCAGCTCAAGACTGATAAGCTTTCCGTAGAATCCTATTCAGTTCGCGACTGGCAAGGAAATTGGCCTTTCCTTATCAGTTGCGACTGGCGACCCTGCCTGGATTCGAAAACCAGACCGCACCACGCAACCTATTGTGCCTTCAACCGTCGCAGGGCTGCGCTGCCATCGGCATCACCGGCGGCACTGGCCCGGCGATAGAGTCGAATTGCCTCGTCCTTGTTTTTCGGCAGACCCAGTCCGAATTCATACATACCGGCAAGCCGCGTCATGCCGGCCGGTGAACCGGCGTCCGTCGCCCGCCGGAACAGGCGAACTGCTTCTTTCAGGTCTTTCGCGATCCCAGCGCCATCGCGGTACATCATGCCCAGGTTCACCATACCCAGCGAAGACCCGGCGTCTGCGGACTTGCGATACCAGATGATGGCCTGCGAGACGTCCTTCCGGGCACCTTTGCCGAACTGATAGCAGTAGGCGACCTGACTCATGCTGTCGGCAGCTCCTGCATCGGCTGCGCGGCTGTACAACCGGAACGCCTCGTTCTCGTCCTTCCGCACGCCCTTACCGTCCCGATACATCGTCGCCAGATATTGCAGGGCTAACGGCAGACCTTTTTCCGATGCCGTTCGATACCACCGGACCGCTTCCGCCTCGTTCTTCTGAACGCCAACCCCATTTTCGTAGGCCAAGCCCAGATTGACCATTCCCAGCAATGAGCCGGCGTCGACGGACTTACGATACCATTGCACGGCCTCGACGGCGCTCTGCCTTACACCTCGTCCGCCTTGGTAACTGAGACCAATCGCATTGATGCTGTCCGCAATTCCTGAGTTGGCAGCTACGCGAAACAGTCGGACCGCTTCTTCGTCGTTTTTTTCGACGC
Organism: Xanthobacteraceae bacterium; assembly: GCA_019746355.1. The sequence goes on from JAIESC010000081.1 coordinate 61,724, forward strand.
CGGCACCGTCGCGGTACATGATGCCGAGATAGTAATTCGAGACCGCCAAGCCCCCGTCGATCGCCTTCCTGAATAAGCGTGCAGCTTCGCCGGCGTCCTTCGTCATCCCGGTTCCATTCAGGTACATGAGGGCGAGACCGTTCGTGCCGTCGGCCGACCCAAGATCCGACGCTTTGCGATACCAGCGGGCAGCTTCGGCTAGGTTCTTCTCAACGCCGATGCCTTCCTGGTAGGCTCGCGCAAGATTGGTCATTCCGTTGAGCGCGCCGGCTTCCGCGGCCCGGCGATGCCACCGCGCAGCTTCCTGCAAGTCCTTTTGCACGCCGCGTCCGGCGTCGTACATGAAGCCGATGTTGGCCATCGCCAGAGGATTTCCGAGGTCCGCCGCCCTTCGATACCAGCGGATCGCCTCGTCATCGGAATTCGAATTGCCCCGCTTCTGCAAGGCGCGGCCGAGCTGAAACATCGTGCGCGCACTGGGCTGGCCTGCTTCGGCAACGTCGCGGCATGCCGACACGGCCTTCTCCGCTTCGATCTGACTGAATTCCACTCCACTGAGCCCGGGTGGAAGTCCACGATCGAGGGGGGACGCCGCGGTGCGATCGCACTCGTCGATTTTGTAAGATGCCGTCGACGGTGGCGTGCTGCGCGGGCCGACGGCTGCCTTCAACTGATATTTGAATCCGCTTGTAGCCGATTGATTGCTCGCTGTTCCGGTGACGGATTGGAAAAGCTGGCAGGATTGCTGATAGGTGAATGCGACGCACTCCTTTTCGCCATGACAAAACTTTTCGCAGGTCGCAACGTCATCCGCGGAGCGTGAGACGATGACCTCTCCCGTGAACAATGTCGCTGCACGGCGTTCGACGCTGACTGCCTCGGCTGACATCGAAGGCATCGGCTTCTTTGCATCCAGCCCGACAACAAATGCTGGGTCAAACCGCAACGCCTCTAGAGACCGTTTCAGGGAACAGAGCTTACTGAACTTGTTGTGGGTGTACGCAACACACCGCGATTCGTTCTGGCATGCTGCTGAGCACGCCTGGAGATCCACATCCATGACATTGCCGACTTCGGATCCGACAACGTCGTAGTTGTCGTAAGGCTGCAGCGGGGGCTCTGCCTGAGCCATTTGTCGCAAATTCTGCCGTTCCGAAACAGCGGGCCGAGAATGCAGCAAACCCTTTTCAGGGTCGAAATGCGCAAGTGTGGGACCGCCTAGCGCGGTCCAGATCAGAATTAAGGTGCCCAACCTCAACGCGTTCATCGTACGGCACGTTTGCGGTGACAATCTTCACGTAGGTCGCAATCGACGGCTGCAGGCTATTCTATTGCTTTGGGTCGCGATGGCAATCACCGCAACCGATGTTGGGCTTACGCGTGGCGCATCTTCCTCAAGAGCCTCTGTTTGGCGAGAAGCAGAAAAGCTAAGCTGGGGGCCCTACAATAAGGCTGCCAGCTCATGCAGCAGGTCACCTCGCTCGTCATCGTTCAGCCGACGCCGTTCTGCAACATCGATTGCACCTATTGCTATTTGCCGCATCGGACTGATCGGAAGAGCCTGAGCATAGACAAAGTCGGCGTACTATTCGAAAGGCTGGCCTCGTTTCCTACAATTCCCGAACGAGTTACCGTGGTTTGGCATGCGGGCGAACCACTGGTGCTCGGCCCCAAATACTACGACGAAGCTTTTTCACGCATCCGCGCAGTCAGTCCGGCGACCGTTCAGTTCGACCACGCGATGCAGACCAATGGTATACTTCTCACCGAGGAGTGGTGCGATCTCTTCAAACGCTGGGATGTTGGAATAGGTGTCAGTATAGACGGTCCTCAACCCATTCACGATCTGTACCGCAAGACGCGATCCGGAAAGGGAACATACGACAAGGTAGTCGCCGGGATCGCTCTTCTGCAAAAGAACGACATTCCATTTTACGTTATCTCTGTGTTGACGAAGGAAGCGCTGCTTCAACCCGACGAGATGTTCGATTTTTATCAGCACCTTGATATTCGCGATGTGGGTTTCAACTTCGAAGAGCAAGAAGGGATACACCGGGCGTCGAGTCTCAGCCACATGTCCTCGGATGACGGCGTTCTGAAATTCTTCGAGCGCTTCAGCGACCTCATCATTGAGCGGCAATTTCCGATTGCGATCCGGGAGCTCGAAGAAACGCTGGCATCAATCGGCGCTCTCGACAAAGAGCCTTTGAACAACCAGACAATGTCCTTTGGAATACTGACGATCGATGTCAATGGCGAGGTCTTCACTTTCTCTCCTGAACTGGCGGGATACTCGTCCGACCAGTTTCCGACATTTTCCATCGGAAACATCTTCACGATGACATTTGATGAAATAAAGAGCTCGGCTGTGCTGAAGAAAATGGAGGCACAGATCAACGAAGGCGTGGAACGATGCCGGGCGGAATGCAAGTACTTCCGACTTTGCGGGGGTGGCGCCCCGTCAAACAAGCTTTTCGAGAACGGCAGCTTTGCGTCGACAGAAACAACATATTGCAGGCTTGCCAAAAAACGTGTGGTCGATTTCGTCTTGGACACCATCGAGTCGCGATTGGTTCGCTGAATTCCAAGCCTGATTTTTGCTGTTAGATCCACAATTTATGCTTGTGGTGCCTCTGAGACGTTGGGTAGGCTGGAAGCTGGCGTACCATTGGCCTTGGTAGGGTGGCCATGTTCAATCGTGCTTTTAGTTTTTTTGCTGCGTTTATCATTTCTCTTCCGGCTGCAGCCAAGCAATCGGCCGACACTCAACAGCCGCTAGACACCGATGCGCGACTGGATCGCGCAAAGGCGATCTTGGACACGCTCGACCAGCCTATCGACAACGGTGGCGTAACCAGGGATCAGCTGGATCCGAACAAGGTCGCTTGGAATAATTGGCGGAACTGGAACAACTGGAACAATTTCCGCAATAATTGGAACAACTTCCGCAACAACTGGAATAACTGGAATAATTTTCGCAATGTCCATACGCCGGCCGTCCAGCGACCGGCTCCGGTCGTTTCGCCCGCGCCGCGATACGTGCCTCAGCCGCCCGTCCAGCAAGTGCGGCCGCCGGTTCAACAGGTCGTCCCTCGCGTTGCGCCAGCTCCGCCACCGGCAGTTGTCGCGCCGCGCCCCGCCGTCACCACTCCGCCTCCTTTCAGCAGCCCGCCGGCCGTCGTTGCGCCGCGGCCTCTCACGCCGCCGCCCAGCGCCACGGTCGCTCCCCCACCGTCAAACGTCAGTCCCTCGCGCCCGAACTGGCCGGCCGTGGCACCGCCTCCGACAGCCATGCCGCCGCGACCGATGACGCCGCCCGGCGGGACGGCCAATGTTGCACCGCCCGCGGCAGCGCCGTTGATCCCGCCGCCACGGCCCGTGGCGCCGCCACCCGCCGCCATGCCACAACCCGCGCCGCGGCCGCTGACGCCGCCCAGCGGGACGGCCAATGTCACGCCGCCTGCGGCACCGCCGTCAATTCCCGCACCGCGGCCCGTGGCGCCGCCACCTGCTGCCATGCCGCAACCCGCGCCGCGGCCACTGACGCCGCCCAGCGGGACGGCCAACATGACACCGCCTGGCAACGCCGGGACTCCGATTGCGAATACGCCTCCCAACGTGCCGCCCCCGCGCCCGATCGCGACCCCGGCGCCCAAGCCGATGACGCCGCCAACGGGCGTCGCTCACGGCGCGCCGCCGTCATCACCCAATACCCTGACGTCCCCCGGCGGAGTCGCCCTGGGGGCGCCGCCGAATTCGGCTGGTACAACGCCGCGTCCTGCGCCCAGGCCGATTTCCCCGCCCGGTGCGACGACATCTCCGCCCACGGCAGGCAGATCTGCGCCCGGAATAAACTCGGGGCAACAGGCAGGGGGGCGAAACTGGCCGCATTCCATCTGCACCTCGCCGGGGAATTGCCAGTACTGGGATGACAACAAGAATTCAGTGATGACGATGAACGGGCAGGTCGTGGCTTGCGCCGGCAACGCCTGTTCTGGGTCCGGGACCAGTGCCGGTTTTGCAACTGCACCTTCCGGTCGCGGTGGCGGCGGTGTCGGCGCGCCGACCCGCGGTTCGGCCGCGGTCGAAACGATAGCCAACATGATCTCCGGATTCGCTCAGAACAATGATGTCCCGGCCGCGCCGGATTCGGATAGGCCTCCATCGTCCGCCAGGCCAGCGCGACAAGGCAACTACGCTTACGACCCGCCGCCGGCCGCGCCGTCGCAACAGAGCAACTACGCCGACGACCCGCCGCCAGCCACGCCGCCGCAGCAAGGTAACTACGCTTCCGATCCACCGCCGGCTTCGCCACCGCCGTCGGAAACACCTGTTGCTTCCACAGAGCCTACCGACACTCAGTTGTCATCGAGTGAGCCAAGCCAAGAAGTGTTGAATCAGGAGAAGCAGCAGATCACGGATATCGCCGACAAGACGATCTCGTTTTTTCAAACGCGAGCTTCGGAATTCGTCGAGGACATGAAGCACGGCGCGGAGGTGTTCAAAGACCTGACGCTGGACGCCGCGAAAGAAGGAGAATTGACGAAAGAGACGCTCCAAAGAAATCTCGGATATGGCGCAGTGTCGGCGCTAACTGACGGCCTCGTGACCACGGCGCTTCCGAAAGGCGTCGACCCGCTCCAGGACTCCGCCAACACCTACTGGAAGGCGCTGCATCACAGCTTCGAGCATCCACCGACGCTGTCCGGCGCAATCGACAGAATTAAGGAACTGACATCCGACATCATTCCTGACTTCAAAGCGAAGGTCGATGGTCTGATGACACAGATCAAGAATTTCAAGGGTGATTAATGATGTACAGGCTTTTGCTTCTCCTGCTTCTCCCGGTACTCGTTGTGGCAGAATTGGCTTATGGCGAAGAAGCGGGTAAGCCGACAAACGATCAGAGCCTGATCGCCATGCACCAGCGGTGCGTGCTTCTGGCCTTTGCGCAATATTCGCGCAGTGCCCGTGAATTCGATCCAAACCTTCTGAACAATTCGATCGACTATTGTGAAGCCATGCTTGAGCCGCTGAGGGCCAGCATCGAAGCGCGAACGCGCGACCCGCAGTTCACCGAGAATATTCTGGCCAAAATCCGCCAAGCTTCACGTCGCGGAGTTGCGGTGGCAGTCACCGGCTATTTCGCCGGCGAGACGAAGTGACATTTTGCAATGGCTGAACAACCAAGCGGACGCACGTGATGGCTCGGTCGATAGTACTTTTCTTGCTGTCGTTGGTTGTTCAGATGTCGGCAACACTGCCCGGTGCGTCTCAGGCGGAAAGCCCATTTCAGGCCTATGACAATTATGACTTGACCGGGGACGAATATCGCCGGCTTGAGAGTTTGGACGTCTCGGCCTGCTCGCAAAGCTGCACGTCCGAGAGCCAGTGCCAAGCATTTGTATTCGACAAATGGACCAGGCAATGCTCGCTGAAGAAAAGCGTGGCGGCCTCCAGGTTTGATCCCGGGGTCATCGCCGGACTGCGTCAGGCGAGTTCGTTTCCCTCCATCACCGCCGAGCCGCTGGTCATGCAAAGGCAGCTCGGCCTGTCGCTTTCAGGGACGGGTGTGGATGAGCCAACGGCCACGTCGCTGGACGCTTGCGAAAGTCTATGCAGAAGCCAACAGGATTGCGTTGCCGTGACCTATCAGAAATCCTGCACTCGATTTCAGTCGGTCGAGCAACGATCGGCCAACGGCGAAGCGCGCAGCAGCATCAAGCGACAGAGAACCACCGCCGACGCTGCCGCGGAATCCGAGTTCTGGGAGTATGTAAAGCATCAGAACAAGCCTGATTATTACCAGGAATATCTGGCGGTCTTCCCTTCCGGCTCTTTTGCGCAGGCCGCGCAGGACCAAATCGCAGCCCTGAAAGGCCGGGCGGCCCTAAGGTCCGATAACGTCGAGTTTCGCGATCGCTTTCCGTCGCCTTGGATTGTCCAACTGGACAAGCGCGTCCGAGTCTGGGATCGGCCAGCTTCAAACGCGGAAGGGGCCGGAACGATTGCCGCCGGGCGGCAAATCCTGATTTTGGGGGGCGTTGGCGATGGAAGCTGGTATCGGATTCTCGATCGTCGAGCTACCCGATATGGCTCAAGCTCGAAGTTTATTCCTCGGGCCGCAATCGAAGCCGCCAACCCGATAGCCGGCGGGCCCGAGCCGACGCGACGACTCCAGCGATCGGTCGCCTTGTTTGATTCCGATGCATCACAACGCGAGGCGGCGTTGCAATCCGTCAAGCATGGCGCCGTCGGGCAAGCCGGAACGGTCTTTTGGTTTCGATGGAATGCAAGCGACGCCGAAAGCGCCAAGACCGGAATACTCAATACATGCAGTTCATCGAAATGCCAGGTGGTGGTAACGCTCCGATCACCGCAATGCTTCGCCCTCTATCGAAAAAAGCCCAATGGATGGGGCTGGGCTGTCCGCAACGATATCAACACCGCTCTGAGCGCCGCTCGCGACTCCTGCATTCAGAGGAACAAGTCTTGTGAAAAATCGGCATCCTTTTGCGCGGATGGGAGCAATGTTTTCAATATTCGCTAGCCGAGCGAGCCAGAAGCTTCTGGTCGCCACATTGCTAGGATTGTCGATCGCTTACGCGGCGCAGCCCGCGTTGGCGCAATCAGAGTCGGGCTTGCCCCCGGATGTGATCTCGTGGAGGGCCATCCGTGATTCCTCTAGTGTCACGGTTTTGCAAGAGTTCGTAGACAAGTTTCCTGCGAGTCCCATGGCAGCGCTCGCGAAGCTACGCATAGCCGAGATCGGCGGACAAAACCGCGGTCACTCCAGCCTGCCGGCAAACCCGGAGGTCGCGCCGCAGGCTCCAGCAAAAGGTATCGAGTCTCCGTCCTTCGAGGAGATTCGCCGGCGAGGCGTTGCCGTCGCTCTGAAATCCGGAAAGATGCTGTCGGCGCCCAAGCAAGGCTCGAAATCTTTTGCTGATGTAAGCGAGGAGCAGGTCCTGACTGTCGTTGGGGAGGAGGGGGATTGGTTTAAGGTCTCCAACGGCAGTGCGACAGGGTTCGTTCCGAAAGACCTGGTCCAACGCGCCAATCCAAACGAGGCATTTTTCAAAGGGGTGACCAACCCTGCCGCGGATCAAAAAGGACCACTGACCGCCGTTTCGGACAATCCGGGCAAATGTATCGATGAACCCCGGTCAGCATGCGTCCTAGGGCTGATCGACAACTTGCTCGGGGAGAGTGACCTCGACAACCGGCACGACCGTCTGACGGAAATCGCTAGTGTACTGTTCAACCGAGGCTATAACGACGCCGGACAGCGATATCTTGAGCAAGCGCTGGCACGTGCACGGCAGACTGAGCAAAACGAATTCAACAACACAAACTCAAGGCGAGTTTGGCCGCTAATCAGCATAGCCAACGATCTGGCGCAAAACGGTCATCGGCGGCGAGCGTTGGAAGTCTACGCCGAGGCCATTCTGTTTGCTCGGCTGAGCCGAGGTCGACAGTCATGGCAATCCGACGCCGACGAAACGGCCGAATCGCTGGCCTATGTTGCCGCAAGCCTTGCTAGACGCGGCTTTCGCAGCCAAGCAACTGCAGTGTTCAATGAGGCCATCCAGGTTGCGAAAGCGATACCGTCTGGAGACGCTACCCTTTTGTCCCAAGACTCCAAGCGCTCAGAGCGTTTGTCCGACATCGCGATGAAACTCGTCGAAGGTGGCGACGTCGATGCCGGCCTCAACGTTCTGTCTGAAGCGATCGAGCAAGCATCGCGCATGCGGCATCTCAATCAGAGGGGCTTTGAGGATATTTCGCGTGCACTAAGGGCAAAAAGGCTCGCGGAGCAAGTCGTTGGTCTAGGCTTTTTCGATCTCGGGATTCGCTTCGCGCGCAATATTGGCCGTCCGGAATCCCGGCAGGAAGCGCTTGCTGAAATAGTGGAACTGATAGCCTCTTTTGACAGAAACGCCGCTAACACGCTTACGGAAGAGGCTATGCGCATTGATGGGGGAAGTGCATATGCGGCGGCAAATCTGATTAGGGCGGGATACGTGGAGCCCGGGATGTGGGTATTCACCAACGCGAGCAACAAGCCCGGCAACAGCGAGGTGATGCGTAAATTTAACCAGAACACGATTGTGGAGGCGTTAGCCAGCGTGCAGGCGTTTGACCGGGCGCGAGACGTTGCGAACACGATCACTGACGAAGAATACTACAAGAAGTCCATTTGCTCGATCGCTGAAGAAATGCTGAAGGCCGGCCGCGACCCCGAGGTCGGCAATCTGCTTCGTTCGATGCGATATGCGAGCCCTGCAAATTGCGCGCAGGAGATGGCTTCTCACCGCCAGACTGTTTTCAACAAGCAAACTGCCGCTGCATTGAAGGCACGGGAGTGGGATCGGCTCATAGAACTCGTAAAGAATTCAAAAGGTAACAACATCGAGCTATCATCCCTGTCACAAATTACCGTGGAGCGTACGGATGCGGCGGCGCTGGCGCGACTCTATCGAGCGATTCCCGCCGGCAATCCCAAGGCCCGCTTTTATTGCCTGCAGGCCATGATGTCGGCGATCTAGATCCTGGTTGGATTTTTTGTTCACCACGTCTCAGTCGACCGGTGCATATGAGAACGGACCACAGATTGACCACAGAAACCCCGTGAACAGACGCGAACAAACGTGTTTGAACGCGATGAAAAATGGCGATGTTTGTTGAGTTTCTCGGATAGACTTAACCGCTCATAACGGCCCGCTCGTAGGTCGGGAGCTCTTGATGACTGGACCGCCTGCATCAAAGCGAGGGGAAGAAGCTGTCAATCAGACGGAACGTCGAGCGGTGATTGACGCCGGCGTAGAGTAACTGCTTGCGAGCCGTTTGAAGGCGATCGAGATGCCGCCCTGTTTGTACCCCTGGTCCTTCAGCAGCTGAAAGGCGGCTTCAGTCAGGCCGCCCAGCGTCAGCCGCGGGTCCGGTGCGGTCATGTACGCGACCACGATCGACGAAATTACCGAAATGTCGTCCGGGATGTCCGCTTGAGTAGCTGCACTCAATTCTAACTGATCCGGCGCAAAGTAACTGTTTGCAAGCTGTTTGAAGGCGGTCTCAATGCCATCACGTTTGTAGCCCTTGTCCTTCAACAACTGAAAGGCGGTTGCGGTCAGATCTCCCAGCGTAAGTTGCGGGTCCGGTGCAGCCACGTACGCGACGATGACCGACGAAATTACCAATCTGTCCGCTGGAATGTCCGACCGAGTAGCTGAAGTCGATACCAGTTGATGATGCATTCGTTTGGTGCGGCGATGGACTGCCGATTTCGATCTACATGTGCACATTGTTTCTCCTTTTATTTGAGGCTCATTCGGAAAACGGCAAGGGGCTAGTCGTACTGCGTCAGAACTACTTGCGTGGACGGATCATAGCTCTGTTCGGAACTCTGCAACACGGGCATCGTG
>JAIESC010000240.1 GCA_019746355.1 Xanthobacteraceae bacterium
CAAACATGAGAACCAGGAATCAGAAATCGGCCAGATCAGGAATCCCCCGATTCCACCATTCGTGAAAACGCTCTAGTCCAGCCGGCGCGATGCGCACACCCCGTCAGGCCGGTCAGGCCGTCAGCTTCTCGACGTCGTTCCTGTGCAGCACACCGTGGCGTTTCGACCGCTCGACCGCGCGCTTCCAGGCCTCCTCGCCACAGCGCTGGCGGTATATCGCCTCTGGCAGGGCCTCGACGTCGTTGAGCATAGGATCGGCGGCGATCGCCTCCGCCGCTAGCTTGTCGAGGAAGGCCACCCACTGCGCCATCATCTCGCGTGTCCGCTTCATCTGCGGGTAGGTGGTGTACCTGCGCCCGTCACGTCGTCCGTCTGGTGGCCTTCGAGGTGGTCCAGGATAAACTTCTCCTGGCCCGTCCTCCCAGCCCAGGTGTTCGGACCCGTAGGTTGCGAAAGCGGCGCGCCACTGGTGCGGCGACATGTCGGCGCCGGGCGGATAGGACTCAATTTCGTCAGACAGCCGGCGTGGATGTGCTAATTCTTCCGCTCGCGGCCGTTGGCTGCGTGCCCGACCGGCAGCAGCCACATCCGTTCGTCATCCGCTGCAGGTTGCGGGCGCCTGCGCGACCCAGCCGACCAGCGGAATGTCGTTCCGGGTGCGCGTTGTTGAACCGGGTCGATGGCGCATGGTTGCCGCCATCTTCGGCGCCCGCGCATGGGCCGACCGTCGAGCCGACATAGGCCTCGCCGGTTCCAATCAGCTTCCCGGATTACGACCCGGTCCCGGCGCGCACCGTGATCTGGAACTTGAATTGATCTGCCAGGTATTGGCTGAGAATTGAAGACAAGCTCCAAGCGACGAGCGGTCGGCGTGAAGTTTCTCACCACGCGCGCCGCGCGCGCCGGAGAAAAAAGAGGACGAGATGACTAACGAAGCGCACGGCGACCAGCAGCATCAACTGTCCGTCGCGCATAATCCTCCGGATCGCTGTGGCGCTCGCAAAGTCCTGGTGATCCCTCCAGAATCGCCGCCCCGACCTGTGCGAGCCCATAACCTTGCTCGATCAGCTTGCATGCAGCGCCAAAGTCTCTCGCACTCTCGTCCTGGGTTCCATCAGGCCTGCAAGCCCTGACCTTTGCGCGAGCCGCGCGGAACGCGGAAAGTACGTGATCGAGATCGGCCCCGTTTATAGAGGTGTCGAAGGCGCCCGTGGCCGCCCGGCTTAGCAGCATCGGGTGACCGGCACGGCGCGCCAATTCGGCGCGTGCCTCGGCGAGCAACGCCGCACCTTCGGGCGCCACTTGCCTTGAAGCCGCGTGAAGTCTCGCAAATGGGGCCCCAGCCTCTTTCCAGTGCTCGCGTTTCCTGTTGGTGAACCCGGACAACCGCCCATACTGGTTCCATGCCGCCGCACCGCCTCCAAATCGCCGCGCGAGCATCCGGGCCAGACATTGAGCTTCATCGCGCATGACAGGCCGCGCTGCGACGCGCACCCAGCCGTGAAACCGCTGAGGACTCGATTCCACAGCGATCGCCAGCGGCAGACCCGAGTCTTCCATTTTCGCGATTTGGACAGCCGACAGGTCATCCACGAACACGAGGGGAGAGAACTGCCCGTCGCCCAGCGGCGCCGGCCTGCAATAGATATTCCGGTCGTTGCAATTCATGAATTTGAGCCAACTGATCGTCTTCGACTCGCAAAGCTTCTCAGCCGTGAACCGCCGGGTGCGCTCCGGTTTGAGATCGGGGCGATGCCTGGGCGGGATTATTCCAACCTCGAAGGTCATGACGCCGGAGGCGTCGATCTGAGCGCGGACCTGATAGGCTGTCGGGTCGCCCGACGAGACAAGCAGCAAGGGAGTGGAATTTGACATGTGCCTCTCCATTTGTCGCTGAATTTTTCCGCGCCGCGCGCGGCGCGCCCGTGGAAACGCTCCACGTTGTATCGTTGGACTCCACGTCCACTATCCTCCACCTCTATAGAGGAGGTGGAGGGGTTGAGCAGAGGACACGGCCTCACCTTGCTCCACCCACCCCATCAGGGTTGAGCCGGTCACCGATCGTCACGAATTGCTTCATACGGCGACGTTCATCCGCTCTTTCAACGACGCGAAGGGCTCCGGTTGCAATCCATGCTTTTACGATTGATTTGATCCTTGCTTTCGCTGTCGCGTCTCGAGGATCTAGGCCGAGGACATCTGCTACGATGTTTCCGACCCAGGACCTCGCCTGCGCGTCGAGGCGTGCGTCGGCCGTTGCAACACGCCGTTGGACCTCACCGAGGTCTTTGGCTGTAACCTCAGCGAACGGATCGGGCCATGTCCAGCTTGCCACCACAGCGACCTGGTCTGAGGCAACACCGTCGCCGCGATTGCCGAGATCGACAGACGAGAGGCGGTGCCATCGAGCATTCTCGGGCGGTGCGAGATTCGCCTTGCCATCGCCAATGCCTCAACGAGCAAGAGCGAGCTCTTACCGACAGCTCCAGGCGCGACCGTGGCGCTCAGAAATCGTCGAATAAGATGGTGCCCATAAAGCCAGTCCCGGCGCGGAATTTCCGAGGGATGGCGCCATACGAAGGGCGTGGCAGCTAGCAGTCGCCGACGCTCCGGAGTTGCTGGGGCTGCTGCAGCGGGTTGAGCAGGTGAGGGACACCAGCCCAACATGCAGCAGCTGGCGGCGGTCGTCCGCGAGCGAGCGAGCCTGGGTTCGGGTGGCAAGGCCGCTTCGCGCGTTGCCGGTAACCTTCGAAAAGACCCAGTGTTCTGCTGCGCTTAGCTTGTTGGTTTCTTATAGATCTGGAGTGCGGCGTCGAGGAGCGGCTGCTAGGCGGCGCCTATGCGCAATGCATCGTGAATATGCAAGATGCCGACAGGCCGTCCAGCATCGACGACGAATAGCGCCGTAATCTTCATAGCATTGAGAAGCTCGAGCGCCTCGCTGACGAGTTGATCGGGGCGGATGGTTTTCGGCCGGTGCGTCATCACATCTTCGACGCGTGCGGTCAAAAGCGCATCGCCCATATGACGGCGAAGGTCGCCATCCGTGATGATGCCCATCAATTCGTCGCCGCTGCCGATCACGCCGACGCAGCCGAAGCCCTTAGCCGACATTTCGAGCACTGCGTCCGACATTTTTGTCCCGGCTGACACGAGTGGCACCGATTTGCCCGTATGCATAATGTCGCGGGCGAATTTCAGCATCGCGCCGAGCCGGCCGCCGGGATGCAGTAGACCGAAATCGATGGCGGTGAAGCCGCGGCTTTCGAGGAGCGCGATGGCGAGTGCATCGCCGAGCGCGAGCTGCATCAGTGACGATGTGGTCGGAGCCAGGTTGTGCGGGCAGGCTTCGCGCGCCTGAGGCAGCACCAGAGCCACATCGGCGGCCTTGCCGAGCGTGCTTTGTCCGTCTGCGGTGATGGCGATCAGGCCGATCTTGAACCGCCGTGAATAGTCGATGAGGTTCTTGAGTTCCGCAGTCTCGCCGGACCATGACAGAGCCATGATGACGTCGCTCGGCGCGATCATGCCGAGGTCGCCATGGCTCGCCTCGCCCGGATGCACGAAAAACGCCGGCGTCCCGGTGGAGGCCAGGGTGGCCGCGATCTTGCGGGCGATATGGCCGGACTTGCCCATGCCCGTGACGATGGCCCGGCCCTCGGCCTGGCGGATCAATTCGATAGCAGCAATGAAAGGCCCGCCAAGCCCGTCGCGGACCGCGGCGATGACCGCAGCGACCCCGCCGGCCTCGACCTCAAGCGTTCGCAGCGCCGAATCAATCAGGAGCCGATCTTGGTTCGGCGACGGGCTGTCGCGCAGGTTCGATTTTGCCATGCTCGGTGGTTGGGGCTCGTAATTGGAATGTTGCCAGGATGAGGATAGCACCGAACCGTGGGAGAGGCGAGCGGAGGGCGGGTGGCGGAAGTCGGTTTTCCGCTGTTAAACTAAAGGCTTGAGTAAATTCAACAGTTTCGCCGCGGCGGGGTGGCGCAGTCCGCCAAAGGCCGGTATCAAATCTCGATGGCGCTCCGGGTGGCGGGAACGGGCGGAGCTGCAGTGATTGGGTTGCCCAAGCTTACTTGGCTTTGTTCGGCCAATATGGCGACCTCAGCGCGGCGTAGAAATCCTAAATCTCAAGTTTCGCGAGAAGGGCAGGCATTGAATTCATCGACGAGAACGGCGGCGTCGTCCGACTGCGCAAACGTCAGCAGTTGAGAGATGTTGTTCGTCCGGGGAGGTGGTGTTCGGCCTCGAACGAAATCTTTGTTTGGGCAGCGCTGGTGGCGAGAGCCTAAAACAATAGAATCATTAACTGATCGGATATTTCGACGATGACAGAGGTAGGCATCGCCGCGGCAGCCGCGCCGACCAGCATTCTTCCGAAACATCTCAAGCGCCTCGAAGCCGAGTCGATCGAGATCATTCGCGAGGTGGTCGCCGAGTTCAAGAACCCGGTGATGCTCTACTCGATCGGCAAGGATTCGAGTGTGATGCTGCACCTCGCGGTGAAGGCATTTCATCCAGCGCCGCTGCCCTTCCCGCTGATGCATGTCGACACCACGTGGAAGTTCCGCGACATGATCACGTTTCGCGACCAGACCGCAAAACGGCTTGGTCTCAACCTGATCGTCTATATCAACCAGGAAGGCGTTGCGAACGGCATCAGCCCGATCGCATCCGGCTCCTCGGTGCACACGCACGTGATGAAAACCGAAGCGCTGAAGAAGGCGCTGGACCTTCATGGCTTCGACGCCGCCTTCGGCGGCGCGCGGCGCGACGAGGAAAAGAGCCGCGCCAAGGAGCGCATTTTCTCGTTCCGCTCCCAAGGTCACGCGTGGGACCCGCGCAACCAGCGTCCGGAATTGTGGAACCTGTTCAACACCCGCATTCGCCAGGGCGAAACAATCCGGGTGTTTCCACTGTCCAACTGGACCGAGCTCGATATCTGGCACTACGTCATGCTGGAGAACATTCCGGTCGTCCCGCTCTACTTCGCCAAGAAGCGTCCGGTCGTCAAACGTAGCGGCACCTGGATCATGGTGGACGATGATCGTCTGCCGCTCGAGCCCGGCGAAAAGCCGCAAATGCAGTTGGTGCGCTTCCGTACGCTCGGCTGCTATCCGCTGAGCGGCGCGATCGAATCCGACGCGGCTTCCATCGAAGACATCGTCGACGAGATGAAAACCGCGCGCGTTTCCGAGCGACAGGGCCGCCTGATCGACACCGACGAAGCCGCCTCGATGGAGAAGAAGAAGCGCGAGGGTTATTTCTGATGCACACGCCCCTGCCCAAAGTCCGTGTCGAAGAGCAACCAGCCAAGGACCTGCTGCGCTTCCTGACCTGCGGTTCGGTCGACGACGGAAAATCGACCCTGATCGGCCGCCTGCTGCACGATTCCAAGCTGATCTTCGAGGATCAGCTTTCGACGCTCGCCAAGGATTCGGTCAAGCATGGCACGACCGGAGATGAGATCGACTTCGCGCTGCTGGTCGACGGCCTCGAGGCTGAGCGCGAGCAAGGCATCACCATCGACGTCGCGTACCGGTTCTTCACCACCCCGCGCCGCTCGTTCATCGTCGCCGACACGCCCGGCCACGAGCAGTACACCCGCAACATGGCGACGGGCGCGTCGAACGCCGATCTCGCCATCATCCTGATCGACGCCCGCAAGGGCGTGCTGGTGCAGACGCGGCGGCACTCGCTGATCTGCTCGCTGCTCGGCATCCGCCACGTGGTCGTGGCGGTCAACAAGATCGATCTGGTCGACCACAGCAAGGAAACGTTCGACCGCATCGTCGACGATTACACCACGTTCGCCGCGGAGCTCGGCTTCACCTCGATCATGCCGATCCCGATGTCGGCCCGCTATGGCGACAACGTGACGGAGCTCTCGGGCAACACCCCCTGGTTCCGTGGACCGGCGCTGATCCAGTATCTCGAATCCATCGACGTCGAGAGCGACGCAACCGAGAAGCCGTTCCGCTTTCCGGTGCAATGGGTCAATCGCCCGAACCTCGATTTCCGCGGCTACGCCGGCACCGCCATCTCGGGCTCGATCAAGGTCGGCGAACCGATCGTGGTGGCGAACTCCGGCAAGAGCTCGAAGGTCAAAGAAATCCTCACTTACGAAGGCCCGCAGCGGGAAGCGCAGGCCGGCGATGCCGTCACCATCACCTTGACCGACGAAGTCGACATCGCACGCGGCGACCTCCTGGTGGCGCCGACGGAGCGGCCGGAAGTTTCGGACCAGTTCGCCGCCCATGTGATCTGGATGAGCGAAAGCCAGCTCGTCCCCGGCCGGTCGTATCTCGCCCGCATCGGCACCAAGACCGCGCCGGTCACCATCACGGCAATCAAGCACAAGATCGACGTCAACACCCGGAAGCATCTCGCCGCCAACACGCTCGGCCTGAACGACATCGCGGTCTGCAATCTCAGCACCAGCGTACCGGTGGCGTTCGACCCCTACGCGCAGAACCGGCGGACCGGCGCTTTCATCATCATCGACCGCTTCACCAACCATACGGTCGGCGCCGGGATGATCTCGTTCGGCCTGCGCCGCGGCACCAATATTCACTGGCAGCCGCTGCTGGTCGGCAAATCCGAGCGCGCGGCGCTCAAGCATCAGCGGCCCGCCGTGGTGTGGTTTACCGGCCTGTCAGGCGCCGGAAAGTCGACAATCGCCAATATCGTGGAGCAAAAGCTGCACGCGGCCGGTCACCACACGATGATGCTCGACGGGGACAACGTCCGGCATGGCCTCAACCGCGACTTAGGCTTCACCGAGGCCGATCGCGTGGAGAACATCCGGCGCGTCGGTGAGGTCGCCAAGCTGATGGCCGAATCCGGACTGGTGGTGCTGTGCTCGTTCATTTCGCCGTATCGCGCGGAGCGCGACATGGTGCGCGGCCTGGTTCCGGACGGCGAATTCATCGAGGTCTTCGTCGATACACCGATCGAGGAATGCGTCCGGCGCGACCCGAAGGGCCTCTACGCCAAGGCCAAGGCCGGCCAGATCAAGAACTTCACCGGCTTCGACGCGCCCTATGAAGCGCCGCAGACGCCCGAGGTCCATTTGCACACGAGCGGTCACCAAGCGGAGGAGCTCGCCGAGCAGGTGGTCCAGGCCATGACTGCGCGCGGGATCGTCGAGGCCCAGTAGTGATCGGCACGCCCGGTGCGGCCGGAGCAAACTGCCTGACTACGTCGGTCAAGCCCATGCCGAACCGACAATGCCGCCGTTCTGGCCACTGGTCGAATGGGAAAGGTTCCAACCGTCTAAGACAAGCCGACGCCACTTCCAATTTTCAGCAATCGGAAGTAGTACATCCGATGCAAAGACGACTTGACGGAAAGCATAAAGTGAGCCGAGCAGGAAGGATTCGTAAGTCTGGGCTCGCTCGCGCCGTTTTCTCAAGCAGCGCGTTGTTCGTTTCCACTTTGCTGCTCGCCGCGGTAATTTGGCATGTCGACCCAAGTACCATTGGCATTGCATTGCTTGGAATACCGGCATGGTCGCTCGCAACTGCGGCAGTACTTCTATTCGCCAGCGCAGCGCTGGCAGGTCCCCGCCTGCAAGTGGTCGCAGCTCAACTGGGTCACCACCTGAGACTCGTTGAGGCGATGCAGGCGATGGCTCTCGGGCAGATTGGCGGCGCGCTGTCAGTGCAATTTTTCGGCCAAATTGCAGTGCGTACCGCGCTGTTGCGTCGTCAAGGAGTGCAGTTGCCGGCCAATATCGCGATCGCGTCGGTCGAGAAGTTTGCCGCATTTGGGGTCTCACTCACCCTCGCGTTTGGAGGGGTATTGTGGCTTTTCGGCAAGGTCGCGTTCCAGCTAGAACAGGGGGGAGCACAATTTCTTTTTTTGGCGCTGGGCACCGCATTTGCGACCGCAGGCGGCGCCGTGTTCGGATGGGGACGTCTTGGCCTGTGTGAAGGGCGCAAGCTCGCGCGCATCGAGTTCATAAAGCCACTGCTTGTCACCATAGCTTTTACAATCGCGATGCAGATCGGCACAGCCGGGGCATACGTCGTGGCTACAAAGGCTCTGGCGCCCACCGTCGCACTGCCTGATCTCGTTGCTGCCGCGTTTGTTATCATGTTTGCGGCAAGTATCCCGATTAGCTTTGCGGGCTGGGGCGTTCGCGAATTGACCGCAGTCTTCGTCCTGACATCGGCAGGTATTCCCGCCGGTACGGCAGTCGCAGTGGCAATCTCGATCGGCATTCTATCGTTGCTCGCGGTCGCTGCGATTGCGGCGCTAACGATGGTGATGCCGAAATCGGCGCCCGCGCGTTTGGTGGGGACCCCAACCACGCAAGCCATTGATATTGGCGCAGCGCTCGCCTGGTTGGTGCCACTGATCGTTGCCACCCTTGTCGTTATGCAAGTGAAAGCACCTACCACAACGGGATTGTTAAATGTGAATCCCGCTGATCCATTCGCCATCCTTGGCGCGGCGCTCCTGATTCATGCCGTGCAACGCGGCGGTTGGCCCGTGTGGCAATTGAGCTATCTCGGCGCTCATGTCATTGCGATGACATCTGCTCTGATAGTTTCTTTCGCCATCGGCCTCGCAGCGTTTGGCCCGACGGACTGGGCTGTCTTCAACCGTGCGCTTGGCTGGTTTGTGCTGCTTGCCTATGCAGCGACCGGTGCGATTATCGTGTGCAGGGCGGGGCGGCTCGGCGGGGAGGCAATGCTACGCTCCTTCGTCGGGGGCTTGATTGGCATCGTGGTCCTAAATGTTCTCATGCTCGCGTGCCTCCGGTCAGGTATCACGATGCCGGCGGGTATTTCGATCCTGCCTTTTGAAGGCTTGTCTGGCAATCGCAATGCATTCGCGTTTCTGATTGTTATGGCTATCGCCAGCTTGCCATTCATCGGCGTTCATCCACTTGTGCTGGGAGTCCTTGGCGCCGGCGTCTGGTATACTGGATCTTTTGCTGGCTTCGGGGCGGCCACCGTCGTTGTGCTTTTGGGACTTGTCAGAGGCAGTATTGCGCTGAGCACGGCGCTCAAGGCGTTAGCTACTGGTGCAGCGATCGTCTTCGCTCTCGCCCACACCGGACCGCTGATGATCTTATTAGGGCGTACCCCAGGTCCTGGCGCCGATCTTTCTGTGTTTCTTTATTCTAGTGGCTCGCTGGCGGAACGTTGGAAGAGCTTAAGCGGTGGACTTGCCTTGTTTACGGAGCATCCGATTTGGGGCGCAGGCCTCGGCGCCTACATGAATGCGCAGACGAATATAGGCGATCCATTGGTTATCCACTCGACGCCACTTTGGATTTTGGCTGAGATGGGTGTGGTTGGCTTCGTTGCCTTTGCGTGGTTCGGGTGGCGTTTGATACAGCACTTATGGAGGTCGCGGACGCCCGAAGCTGCCGCGCTGCTCTTGGCGACGGCGGGTTTCTGTACCATGGCCGCAGTGCACGACATGATGTACCAACGCTCGATCTGGCTGATTGCGGGGACGCTGCTCGCCGTTTCGGCGAAGCCCGCGGTTGAGACACCGCCCTAAGATGGAGGGGAATTCGGCTGCTGCAATCAGGGCTTTCCTCAATCCGTCGCGGACCGCAGCGATAACCGCGGCGACCCCGTCGGCCTCGGCCTCAAGTCTACGCAGCGCCGAATCGATCGTGAGCCGATGGTGGTTTGGCGACGGACTGTCGCGCAGGTTCGATTTTGCCATGCTCGGTGGCCGGGCTCGCAATGGGATAGGATAGCACCGAACCTCAGGGGAGCGAGCGGTGGGCGGGTTGCCATGACGAGGTTTTCCGCTGTTAAACTAAAGGCTTGAGCAAATTCAACAGTTTCGCCATGCCAGGGTGGCGCCGGTCGGCAAAGGCCGGTATGGAAATCCCGATGGCGCTCCGGGTGGCCGGCTCATGATTTCGTTTCAGCGGCTTACGCGGCGGCAATGGCTGATCGTGGCCCACGATCTCCTTGTGACCGCGGCCGCGCTGGTTGCGACTCTCTATCTTCGATTTGAGGATGCGCGGCTGGTGCAGCGGCTGGGTTGGCTGCCACAATTGCTGCTGGGCTTCGTGCTGTTCGCGGCGGTCGTCTATTTCATTTTCGGCCTGCACGAATCCAAGTGGCGGTTCACGTCGCTGCCGGAGTTGCTGCGGATCATCCAGGCCTCGGCGCTCTTGGCGATCTCGCTGCTGGTTCTCGACTACATCCTGGTGTCACCGAATCTCTACGGCACGTTCTTCTTCGGCAAAATCACCATTGCTCTCTACTTCGTGGTTCAAACTGCGTTTCTCGGCGGAATGCGCATCGCCTACCGCTATTTTCGCGAGGCGCGGACCCAGCGCCGAGCGCGCCACGACAACGCCACGCCAACCCTGATCCTTGGCCGCGCGGCCGACGTTGAGGTTCCGCTTCGAGCGATCGAGAGCGGCGCGATGACCAGCATCTGGCCGGTCGGCCTCTTGTCGCCCGCGCGCTCCGACCAGGGTACCGTAGTGCGCGGCGTTCCGGTGCTGGGCGGCTTCGACGACCTGGAACCGGTGATCGCAATGCTGCGCGAGCGCAAAGTCCGGGTGGGCCGACTGGTGCTGACGCCGTCTGTCCTGGAGCCGGGCAGCGGGGCGGAATCAATTCTGGTCAAGGCGCGGCGGCTCAATCTTGCGGCGAGCCGGCTGCCGTCACTGGATGAAACCGGCCGCACGCTGCAGCTTGCGCCGGTAGCGGTGGAGGACCTGCTGCTGCGGCCGACGGTGAAGATCGACTACGCGCGGCTGGAAGTCTTCCTGCAAGGAAAGTCCGTGGTCGTGACCGGCGGAGGCGGCTCGATCGGGGCGGAGATCTGCGACCGGGTGGTGACCTTCGGTGCGGCGCGGCTGCTCATCATCGAGAACTCGGAACCCGCGCTCTACAACGTGCAGGAGGTTCTTGCCGGCAAGGAGCGCAAGACCCAGATCACCGGCCGGCTGGCCGATGTTCGGGACCGCGAGCGTATGGCTCGCCTGCTGTCGGAATTCAAGCCCGACATCGTGTTCCATGCGGCGGCGCTGAAGCATGTTCCGCTGCTGGAGGAAGATTGGGGCGAGGGCATCAAGACCAACGTGTTCGGCTCGGTCAACGTCGCCGACGCTGCCAGGCAGGCCGGTGCTGCGGCGATGGTGATGATTTCGACGGACAAGGCGATCGAACCCGTGTCGGTGCTGGGCGCGACCAAGCGCTTTGCCGAGATGTATTGCCAGGCGCTCGACGCTGAAACGGCACGGATCGGCGACGTCATCCGTCCGAACACGCGCTTCATCTCGGTGCGCTTCGGCAACGTGCTCGCCTCTAACGGCTCGGTGGTGCCGAAGTTCAAGGCGCAGATCGAGGCTGGCGGGCCCGTGACCGTCACGCATCCGGACATGGTGCGCTACTTCATGACCATCCGCGAGGCCTGCGACCTCGTGGTGTCGGCATCAAGCCATGCGCTCGGGCCGAAACGCGACGACGTCTCGGTCTATGTCCTCAACATGGGGCAGCCGGTGAAGATTGCTGAGCTGGCCGAACGCATGATCAGGCTGTCGGGCCTCGAGCCGGGCTACGACATTCAGATCGTCTACACCGGCATGCGCCCGGGCGAACGGCTCAACGAAATCCTGTTCGCCCGCGAGGAGGCCAATTCCGAGGTCGGCATCAGTGGCGTGATTGCAGCGCGGCCGCTCAGCCCGTCGCTCGGGACGATGCACGCATGGCTTGCGACGCTGGAGCAGGGACTGCGGCAGGAGGAGCGAGCGGCGATCTACGCTGTACTGCAGGACGCGGTGCCGGATTTCCGTGGGGCGGCCGCTTAGACCTGCCAGCTCGGTTCAATGCTGCGCCCGCCGTAGAGGGTGGCTTACAAGCGCGGTCCCGATTGTTTCAGCCAGGACTTCGCCGTAAATTCGGTTTCCACGATAATTCAAATGCCCGCGACCGAGCGTCGTCTCAAATCCGTGAAGTTTCCGCATTTCATCGCGGCCGAGGCGATCGACAATGATCCCTTCGAAATCAACCATCTGGATGTTCGACGCGCCAAGGCGTGCTTCCATAACATTCGCGAGGCGGCGCCGGTTTTCGGGCGTCGCCGGGCAGCCGAACGGAATGCCGCGTGCGGCGATGATGACGGGAAATTTTCGTTCAGATTGGGTTTGCGCGAGGTCGCGAATGAAAGCAGTGAGCACGGCGCCTGGGACTGATGGCTCATTGTCGCGCCAGAGCATAAGCGCGTTGTTGTACGGTACGTCATCGCAGTGGAGCGGCGCTTGCGAAGCGACCGCAGGCGCTTGTTGCGCTTGCATCAACTCGGCGAACAAGCCGATGTTCTTTCGGCTATTCAGAATCCGGGCCGCAGCGCTCCGGTCGAGCAGCCAATAGAACATCGTTCCGCTAGTGGAATTCCGGAACTCGTAGCCGCGTGTCGAACGGAAGCGGTAAGATAGCCGCATCTCACCAGAATCGTCGGCTCGGTATGCGGTGAACATACTGTCGTCAGTCACCACGGGGCTGAGAAACTCCGTCATCGAAACGAACACAACCGCCAAGGCGGGCTTGAGATCACTGCCCAGCGTTTGGAGCCGCGCCACCTCAACAGGTGGAGTCGAGCCCGCCAAGCCCAGATTGACAACCTCCGCACCTGGAGTTCGCGTACTGACGATTGTTTCCGCGATCGCCACGGCGGTCTTCGGCTGCTCGACCTGGAGGGCCTCGATGATCGAATCCCCGACGACGACGGTGCGCGGTGCGTCGCCGGGAGCATAAGGTCTTTCTCGGTCGCGAAGTCCCAGACTGGAGATGCGGATCGGCGCGCGATTCTCCTTGAGCCAATAGCCTTCCGCATTCGGGCGGTGACGATAGCCGCTAAAGGGGTCGCTGGAATATGCAGAGATTTCGGAAACGGGCAGGACACGCCAGAGCGGCGTCCGCTCGATCATCTGCATAAGCACTTCCATGGCGAGCGTGGCGGCCGCCAGTCCCAACAGAGCACGAAGGAAGAGTTTTGGAAGCCTGCGCATGAATATCAAAACCGGAAATAGATGAACGGTGCGTCCTGCACCTTGGGCAGCAGCAGGATGTAGAAGCAGAGGCCTACAAATAGGCAGCGCAGGAAAATGCCGTCGACTCTGCGAATGACACGGACGCAGGCGCGCGTGAATAACTTGCTTTCAGCCCAATGGAGCAGCAGCAGGGTTGCGCATCCCGCGACAATGAGCGCCCTGCCGCAATGGTCGTCCGGAATCGTTGCTGTCCCGGAGGCGACGCTTCCGAAGAGGGTGCCGATGTAAGAAATGGCGGACTCAAGGCTGCTCGCTCGAAAGAACGTCCACAAGAGCGTCGCCACAAACAGGGTCAGCAACCATTGTATGAAGCCGAGCTTCGCCAGCGTATTGCCGAACGCGCGCCACATCAGGATGACCAAGGCCCACCCGAGGCCCCAGATCACGAAGGTCCAATTGGCACCATGCCACAGGCCAGCCAGCATCATGACGCAAACAAGCACCAGGGCGGGTTTGAGCCAGCCGCCACGATTGCCGCCCAATGGGATGTAGAGGTAGTCACGAATCCATTCCGACAGCGTGATATGCCAGCGACGCCAGAATTCCTGCGGAGATCGCGAGAGATAGGGCTGCCGGAAGTTGATGGCGAGGCGAATTCCGAAAAGGTAAGAAAGGCCCACGGCGATATCGGAGTAGCCGGAAAAATCGAAGTAGACCTGAAACGAAAATAGCCAAAGGCCGAGCCACGCGACGGCCGCGTCTGCGGGGCCGTCGCGAAAGACCGCGTCGGCGATTGGGCCGATCGAATCCGCAAGCATCACCTTCTTGACCAGGCCCAGCAGGCAAAGGCCCAGGCCAAGGCCCAGCAGTCGATGACGGCGCACGGTGCCTTTGAATAGCCGATGGACCTGTGGCCCAAACTGCCGCCAGCGCATGATCGGGCCGGCGACTAACTGACCGAAGAACATTTTGAATAGGACAAAGCGCGGCAGCGACAAGAAAGGTTGCGCGCGGCCGCGCGTGAGGTCGACCAGGAAGGCCGAAAGCTGAAAAACGTAAAATGAGATCCCCAGCGGGATGACGATCGTGCTGGTGAAAAGGTCGAAGCCGGCAGCGTCTGCGAGGAACGCGCTGTACTTGAAATAGGCAAGGCAACCAAAATTGACCGCAAGCGCGGCATAGAGCCATTTGCGGTCGCGCAGGACCGGAAATTGCATGGCGAAGTTGAACAGGATCAGAGCGGTCGCGAGCAGCGAGTCGCGCAGGCCTGCAACGGAATAGAATACGACGCTGGCGATAAGCAGCACCCATCCGCGCCAGGGCAGGATGCTGAACGCAATCCAGACCGCGCCCAGGAAAAACGCGAAATAAAGGGCGTCGTAGCTCACGACGACAGCCGGTCGCGTTCTGTGGAAAAGCTTGCTCGTGCGCGAGCGTCGGGCCGTTTAGCGCAGCACAAGTTTCCCGGGCTCCTGCTTGAGATACCCTGCTCCAGTTCGCGGGCAATCAAAGCGAGCCTAAGCTTTTCGCCGCCCGGAGGGCTCTCAATGCCCTAAGGCCACTGCCGCCCCCGGTCAATAAAGAACAGGGATATTGCCAAAAACAAGCCAATCCCCCGTCCGGGGGCGCTATTGCGAAAAGTCAAGGCTGCGAGGACGTTCCCCCGCCGCAATCCTTAAGCCTACCGCGTGCCGTGATGATCGACACATGCGGGCTTGCCAGTACGGAGGCTGTTGGAAAACGATGATCTTTGCGACGCCATGGCCGCGCATCACGCGATTGTCCAGGATTGATGTCCTCCCGGGCTACCAGAATAACCAGCACTGTCCCTGGGGGGTGGATATTGGCCAGCACTGAGAAGCATTCCGACGCGCCGAAGTGAAAAAGGCCGCCAGCTGAGGCACTCTTTGGATCTCAGTATCCTCGATACGGCTTACAGACACCGTCTTGGATCGTGTAGCCCGGCACGCTGCATGAGTGCGGGCGGCTTCTGTAGCAATCACCGTAGCGATTGCAGTGAACACTGCCGACCGGGCGCGGTGGCCCGTAGAATCTCGGCGCGTAGTAGCCCCCGTATCGAGGTCCGTCCATCGGCACACAGGCGCGGCCATTGAAGTACCAGCCGCGTCCGCAGCCGTCGCGGGCTTCGGCGGTCGAGAGTGTGACCACTGCAGTCATGGCGCCAACGGCAAACAACAGGAAGAGCCGAAACATGTGGTTGTTTCTCCTTGCTGGTGTAAAGGTAGAAATACCGACATGAACGAGAACTAAACGCCGGTGCGGCAAAACAGGCATTTTCGCCAATTTGCCCCGTTGGGCGCGATCGCTGTTCTGTTTCCCCGGTGCCCTCCCCAATAACCATCACCCAGGAGCGAGCATGGCGCAGCGCCAGTTCTCAAAGTTTTTCAGGGAACTTGTATGCCGCCACCGCGAATTCGACGCTGCATCGCGGAAGCCATGCGCAGCCGCGATCTGCTCGTATGGATGATACCAGCCGCCGGACGGACGCGTGATCGCCCGCGTTATGTCGAATGGCGGGGCTGGCTCAAATATCATAAGGCTGCATTGACGATGCGCAGCGGCTGATAGGAGGGCATCGAGCTCCGGTGGAGAAAGAAACACCAGTGTACCCACGCTCAGCACCAGCGCGCCTGCGGGAAAATCGGCGGGAGCATAGGGCCGGAACTCGATACCATTCACAACACGGCGGACCGAATAGTCCGGGCCGATATCCATCGCGGTCGCTTCAATTGCCGGCAACCCGGATTTGATCGCACGTATTCGGTCGCCGCTCGCCGCCCCTATTTCGACGACGGAACTGAATGCCGTTGCGGCTCGGATCGCTAGCGCGACCGGAACGTCAAATGGATCGCGCGGCAAAGTTGAAAAGTGGCGCTGCGAATAGCTCCGGGTGGGCGCGCGTTGGCGCACGCAGCGAGTCAACTGCCGCAAACACCAGGCTGCCAACTTAATGCGGAAGCCTCCAAACATGATGATCACCCCGAAAGTCAAATCATACCAGCCAGAATTGCCAACAGTAACAAGGCGAAATCCGAATCGCTGCTTCCCGCAAGGCGAACAGTCCATACGTGGCGCCTCGACGGCGTAAGTCGCCGCCGGGATCGCCGCGATCAGCGCGATTGTTGTCGCGACAGCGAATACGAAAAAAAGCGATAATCAGATCGCTTGATCGGCTGTATTGAGCTGCTCAAAACCTCATCGTTGGCTAACGTCGTGGTGAACGGTCATGCTGTCGGGGGGTGTACTGGCGCGCCGGTACAAGTTCGAAAGCGCAATATGTACAGGGCGTAACGCCAACGGCCAGGGGTTGGCAGGGTTTGCACTCCCCGCGCTGTTCATGATATGAACGCTAGGGAAACAGCATTTAGGTCCTGTCGAATATGGATCAATTGCCTGGCAAGGCCGGCAAAAATTCTGACGCCGTGGAACGCTTCGACGAGACGTTGCTTGGCGTGCTCAACGTGGTCGAGCGTGATCCGCAGACCTCGCAGCGCGTGATCTCACGGGAACTTGGCGTGGCACTGGGGCTTGCCAACGCTTACTTGAAGCGCTGCGTTCGCAAAGGCTTCATAAAGATCAGCCAGGTGCCCAAGCGGCGCTACGCGTACTATCTCACACCGCAGGGCTTTGCCGAGAAGGCGAGGCTGACGGGCGAGTATCTGTCATCGTCGCTGTCATTCTTTCGCACCGCGCGTGAGCAGATGTCGGACATCCTGGCCAGCTGCGCGACGAGCGGCTACCGTCGGGTAGCGCTGGCCGGCGTATCGGATTTGGCGGAGGTCGGCAGGCTGTGTGCGTACGACCATAAGATCGAACTGGTCGGCATCGTTGATGCGTCGCAGGCCGGAACAAGCTTTCACGGGCTTCCGGTCTTCGCAACGCTCGGCGCGGGGAAGCCGGTCGATGCCGTGATCGTCACCAGCCTGATCAAGCCGGAGTTGATCTACGAAACCTTGGCGCAGGAGATAGCGCGCGAGCGAATTTTTGCACCGCGGTTGCTGCGGCTGAAGCTGCCGGCAGTTCCAATCGGCAAGGTTGTTGCAGAATGAACCGCTGGTATGCCGCCTACACGCATCCGCGCAAGGAAGACATCGCAACCGAGAATCTTGCGCGCCAGGGCTTTGACGTCTTCTTTCCACGCTATCTCAAGCGGCGTCGCCACGCGCGCAAAGTGGAACAGGTGCCAGCGCCACTGTTCCCTCGCTACGTATTCGTCGCCTTCGATGCGCTGGAGAGCACGTGGCGGACGATCCGATCGACGCGCGGCGTGATCGATCTCGTCCGCAACGGGCTCGACCCGGTGCCGGTGCCCGACACCATCATCAGCGAGATCAGGCGCCGCCAGGACGAGAAGGGCCTGGTGCTGCTCGGACAGTCGCTTCAGCTCGCCGCCGGCGATGCGTTCCGCATCGAGAACGGCCCGCTGTCGTCGCACCTTGCGATCTTCAAGGCCAGGCGCGACGAGTCGCGGGTGATCGCGCTGCTGCGGATCTTGGGACGCGAGGTCACCGTGCAGGTGCCGATTGCGGCTGTCGGGCCGGTCTATTGACGGGTCACTCCCAGCGGGTGGCGAGCACCTTGCCCGGATTGCCCATCACGATCGAGCCGTTCGGCACCGACTTGCGCACCACGGCGCCGGCTCCGACCACGACGTTGTGGCCGATCTCCACGCCTGGCAGGATGATGGCGTTGACGCCGATCCAGGCGCCGCTGCGGATGACAACATCCTTGGGCGGCATAAAGCCTTGCTGACCGATTGGGCGGCTGGTGTCGTAGAATTTGTGGGTGTTGGTGTAGATTTGGACGCCGGAGGCGAGGATGGAGTCGTCCTCGATGATGATCGCGCCCTCCTGCTCGTTGGGGGCGTTGTGGGGATGGCCCGCGACCAGCATGGTGCCGGGGCGGATGATCACGCGGGCGCCAATGGAAATCTTCGAGCATCCCAGCGCATAGGCGCCGGCACGGAATACGGCGTCCTCGCCGAACGACCGGAACATCTTCTTGCAGAGCTTTTCCATCAGGCTTGGAAAGTGCAGCCGCCAGTGGGTCAGCGGGATATCGGGGCCGATCCGGTCGCAGGTCGACCAGAAGCGGTATCGGTCGCGAATGTCTCGAGCCAGGCCCATGATCGCGCCTTACACCGGACGGCCGGCGGCGGGCGGGGCCGTGCGCGATACCAAAGGCGGCGCTTCCGCCGGGTGGGCAGCGGCCATTCTGTGCACCTGCATGGGCAGCTCGGTCTCCCGGAAGTCGCGAAGATCGAGCAGCCATTCACTTTCGCCACGGCCGTCTTCCGAGACCTTCGAGAAGCCGAGCTTGGCGTAGTGGTCCTTCACCATCGCGTTGCGGTCGGTCGGGATGTAGCGGCCGCGCAACGCCGACGCACCCGCGGCGCGGGCGTGGCGCGCGATCTCCTGCAATGTCGCGAGCTCGACCCGGCGGCCGAGCACGCGGCAGCTCATCAGCCAGGTGTCGATCTCCCAGGCGTCGCCGGCGCGGCGGCAGATCACGACGCAGATCATGCCGTTGTCGCCGAAGCGGTCGGCCAGCCGGATCTGCAGGGTGAAGACATCCGGATCGGCCTCGAGGCGGGCGACGTCGAGGGCGGTGTAGCGCCGGGTGGTCAGGTTGAATTGGTTCGACTTGTTGATCAGCTGCGAGATGCGCTCGCGTCCGGTTGCGTCGAATGGGCTGAAGGTGATGACCATGTTCAGCGAGGCGAGGAAGGAATCGAGGTCGGAGGCGCCGCTGAGCATGGCGGTGCGCGTGGCGTTGTTTTGGTAGTAGTCGGCGCGCTCGCGGTCCTCCTTCGAGAAGGCCACGCTCTCGAAATAGCCCGAGGCGAGCAGCGTCCGCGAATAGAGCGCCGGATCGGCGGGAAGCTCCGGCACCGCGACCTCGGGCACCGCCTGCCGCACCTGCTCGCGTTCGGCCGGGTTGTCGTCGATCAGCACGAGCGCATTGAGGCCGATCGACAGTGTCTCGGCAATTGCCCGAAGGTTCGCCGCCTTGTCGGTCCAGTTGGCCTGGAACACCGCGATGTCGTTTTCCCGCAGCAGCATGTCGGGATGCTCGCGGAACGGCAGCCGTGCGGTCGCTTCCTCGTTCTTCGACGACACCGCGAGCACGATGCCGCGCCGGCGCAGCGCAAGCGCGGTGGCCTGAAGCTCGAGATAGGCCTCGCCCGACGGCGAGCCCTGGCCGATGACGATGCCGCTAAGTCCGTCGTCGCCGATGATGCCGCCCCACAGCGTGTTGTCGAGGTCGAGCACCAGGCATTTGCGGCTGCCGCCCTTGATGGCGGAGAGGAGCCGCGCGACGTGGTCGGCGTAGAGCGGCACGAAGGCCTGCGAGAACGGCAGCTTCGCGGTGTGCCACATCGCCTGGTCGTGCCACTCGGCAAGTCCGACGTTCTCGGCGAGCGCCGCCACGTCGAACAACACCCGCGAGGTGCCGGCAAGGCTGTTGATGAGCGCGCGGTTGAAGGCATCGACAAGCCCGCGCGCGGTGCCGGCGACGCGGAGGTCGAGGCTGCCGAACACGTGCTCGGCCGGACGCGCCAGCGTCTGCACGATCACGGTCGCGCCGGAGTTTTTTTCCAACGCCGCGGCAATGCCGGACAGATAGCCCGTGGCTTCAGCGACGGCCGCGGTTGAGGCGTCGGCGTCGCCCACCGCAGGCCGCAGCGGCAGCCCGCGCCAGTCGATCGCCAGCAGTACAAGGTCCGGCTTCGTGCGATTGAGCCGCGACTGCGGATCGACCGCCTCCTGCATCGCCTGTCCGTAATCGCTCTCGATAAGATCGAGCGCGATGCCGTGGCGGAGCGCGGTTGCGACCAGCGCCGGCGCGATCAGCGAGGTGGTGCTGTTGCTGATCAGCCCGAGCCGGACCCGCTTGAGCTTGCCGAGGTCGGCGCCCGCCACGTCGAGCCGCGCCAGCGCCTTCGCCAGCGATGCAAGCTGGTTGTTGTCGAGGCGGTGGCTTGCCAGGAAGCGCAGCTCCCGCGCCGCGGCCTTCGTGTCCGTCGTCAGCGCCCTGAGTCGCGGCCGGAAGTCCTCCGGCGCGGGCGGCAGCCACATCAGCCCGGTCAGGAGTTCGCGGCTCACGCGGTGCTCTCCGCCGTGATCAGCGCCATGATTTCGGATGCCACCTGTTCGGGACGCTGGAAGGCGACGCGGGTGCGCATCAGCTCCACGAATCTCGGCTCGAACGCGTTCAGCATGGCGGTTTCGGTGTAGCCCGGGCTGACCGTCCGCACGCGCAGCCATGGATAGTCTGCCGCGAGCACCGCGAGCATGCCGGCCATTCCAAACTTGGCGATCGTGTAAGCGCCCATCCCGGCCACGGCCTTTTGTCCATCTTCGCCCATCGCGCGGGTCAATACACCAATAACGAATCCGCCTCGATCCCGCTTGAAGTATTTCGGCGTGAGCGCAGCGAGCAGGCGCTGCGGGCCGGCGACGTTGACCTGCCACTGCTCGGCCATGTCGGGATCGGCGATGCGCGCGAACGGACCGGGGCGCGGCGGCGGCGAGCCGGCGAGCACAATGCCGGCAAGCTCTGGCGTGTCGCGGCCGAGCGCTGCGACCGCCGCATCAATGGCGGATGGATCACGCAGATCAAGCGCGAGCACGCCGCCGCCGCAGGCCGCTGCGACGGCCTCCGCCGCGGCGCGAGACTGCCCATATCCGACGATCGGTCGAAAGCCCGTCTTCGCCAGCAGCCCGCACAGCGCGCCGCCGATGCCGCCGCTGCCGCCGCTGACCAGGACCGCGCTACGCATCGCCGTGCACCGCGACCAGTGCCTTGCCGCGCGCGATCAGCTTGCCGTCCGCGCGGATGCGCAAGGTCAGCTCGACGGAGCGGGCGGCGGCGGAAATATGCGCCACCGAAGCTTCGATCTCGGCCGGCTGGCCGACCATCAGCGGGGCGGCGAACTGCATATCGACACCCGACCAGATCGCGTCGCGGCCCGGCAGCTCCATGCCGATCAATTGCGATACCTTGGCGATGATCAGCGCCCCATAGACCACGCGGCCTTGAAATCCCTTGGAGCGCGCGAACGCATCGTCGCAATGCAGCGGATTGCAGTCGCCGGAGATCTCGGCAAACGACGCCATGTCGCCGTCGCTCACGGCGAACGGCAGGCGCACCTGCTCGCCCTCAACGAGTGAGGCAAAGCTCCGGTGTTTGGCGTTTGCGGAATTCAAGGGAGCGCACCGTCATGCCTTCGTCTGCAGAAGCTTCACCAGGTCGCCGACGTCCTTCAGCTCCTCGATCTCGTTGACCGCGAAGCGGACCTTGAACGCGCTCTCGATCGAGACGATCAGCCGGATGTGGTTGACGCTGTCCCAGTCGGGAATGTCGGCCGCGTTGGTCTGCGGCTTCACCGTCAGGCTGTCGTCGTCGAACACGTCCTGGAAGATCCGGTTCAGCTTCTGGTAGATCGCCTCGCTGTCCATCGCCGCGGTGCTCATTTGACGAATTCCCAATGCACCATGCCGAGCGAATTGAAAGGGTTCCAGCCGATCACGTCCTGCTCCAGCCGGACGATGCGGATGTCTTGGCGGCTCTTGAGCGTGCTGAACAGGTTGCGGTTGTAGTCGTTGATCTCGATATAGCGCCGCCGCAACTGCCCGAGCAGCGTCGCGGGCGTCTGCAGGTCATAGGCCGGTTCGATGTGGAACACCGCCGCGATCTTGTCGCGATACTTGCCGAGCGTATCGATGATGTTGCTGCAGTCGGGGATCTGCTCGATCGCCTGGCTGGTGAGCACCACCACCGGCCCTTCCGCCTTCTCGATCACCGCGTAGCTCTTGTCGTAGAAGTTCACGTGCTCGACCGAGATGTCGGCGTGCTTCGCGTAGAGCAGGGAGGCGAGCTTCACGGCGCTGTCGGTGTATTCGCCACCGCGATAGAGTTTGCCCGGAAACCGCCGCCGCAGCTCCCACAGCACCTGGCCGAAGCCGCAGCCGAGCTCCACCACGGTGCGCGCCTTGCCGATCGACGGCCCCATCCATTCGGCGAGCAGGCCGTCATACCAGTCCATGATGGTCGGCGTGGCGTGGGCTGCGACGAGCTTGCCGCGGTAGACGGCGGCGCGCTGCGCTTCGCCCGGCAGCGCGTAGTACGTCTTGCGAAGCACGGTTGCGTCGGCGGTGCGGCCGGACTTCTCGAACGCATCGAGCATCGACTGCCATTTCTCGTGGCCGTATTCCTGCGCGATCTTCTCGGTGGTGCGCACCGGCGGGACGAACGATTCCAGCCCCAGCATGCGCGACGGCCAGTTGGTCCAGCGCGGCAGGTCGTCGAGCGATATTTCCTGGATGTCAGTCATTCGTTGGTCCTGTTTGCGCGCTTTCTAGCAAGTGACCGATGCATATCAACAGCGGCGCGGCGGGCGCTGCGAGTGCGGATGTCCGCGCCGTGCCGGAACGCGATCCAGCCTTGCCGTAAAGAAGGGATCTATCCATAAGCCATTGCTGGTGCAGGCGAATATTGGGCTTGAGCACGCGTGCGGTCGGCATCGGGTTCGTCAACCAATCGGCAATCATCGGGCGCCGCCGCGTTCTTCCCGGCTTGACCCTGGTGATGTGTTCATACTATGAACGCAGCCAGCGGGTCACCTCGGAAATTGCGTTTTTTCCTTTCCGGGCGGTGGTTGGGGATGGGGTCCGGCGGACTCACCCAAACTGCGGTAGCTATGGGACCCGTCCGCTCCGAAAACATGCTCAGCGCCTCGGTCTTTCTCGACATGCGTGTCGGCCGCCTCGCGCGCCATCTGGCGACGCGGTCGAACAAGAAGGACATGCACGCGAGAAACCTGCCGTTTCTCCGGCTGGCGCTGCGCGACAAGTCGAAATGCGTGCTGTTTGCGACGTTCCCCAAATCAGGCTGGAACTGGAGCGCGGACGTGCTGGACTACGCGCTGTTCCGGCATTTCCGCGGCAGCTACGACATCGCCTATGGGGGCGAGGGCGACCTCAAGCACCGCGAGCAGAAGCTGTCGCTGTTCGTGCCGGCCGATGCGCGGGCGCGGAACCAGGCGCTGGTGCGCGAGCAGATCCCCGCGCTCGACATCGATCTCTGCCTGCACACCCACGGTTTCTGGCGGGAGTCGCCGCTCTGGGGGCTCGACCGGGCCAACACCATCGTGGTCGCCCGCAACATCCCGTCGACGCTGTTCAGCTATTATCGCAGCCGGCGCACCGAATGCAGCTTCGACGACGTGATCGCCGACGGAGTTCTCGACCGCGTCGTCCGGTTCTACAATTCGTGGGCGGCGTTTTCCCGGCGTCCGGGCGCCCGGCTCGAGGTGTTCCACTATGAGGACCTGCGGCGCGAACCGCTCAAGGGCTTCCAGGTGATGGCCCGCTCGGTGTTCGGCGTGTCGCTGCCGGAGCCGGTGATGCAGGAAGCCGTCGCCTACTTCAGCTTCGACAAGCAGAAACAGCGCGAATGGCAATTCGCCGCCGACGAGAAGCAGCACTTCCACTTTCGTGGCGCGCTCGACTACACCGACATGATCAACGCGCCGGCGCGGGCGCGGATCGCCGAGACGCTCGCGGCCCGGCTCGATCCGCTGTTCGCGGGCCTCGCCCATCCGCCGTCGCGGTGATTGCCTTGTCCCGCGAACCCCGGCAACAATTCCGGCCGACAGGAGACTGAAATGCAGGTCGATGAAATCCGCCACCGCGCCAAGCAGGTGCTGCTCGACCGCGGCCTGCGATTGAACCTGCCGTATGCCGCGCTCGCCGCGGTTGCGGAAGGCATCGACATCGCGGTGCGGCCGGTGCAGACCGCGAAGCGCCGGATGCTCGCCAACGAGATCCGCAAGCAGTCGCCGTGGAAGAACTTCATCCCGCGGTCACAGGGCTATCGCATCATGAAGCCCGCCGACATGCCGGGCATCGACCGGCTGCTTGCCGCCGCGCAGGAGATCGCGGCGCGCAAGGTCCCAGTCGCTCCCCCGGTGAAGCCGCCGGCGACGTTCGTGCACATGATGACGGCGGAGGAGCTGACGCGGCATCCCGAGATCATCGAGATCGCGACACAAGGTCCGATCCTGGAGGCCGCCGCCGACTACCTCGGCTACCTGCCGCGGCTCTATCACGTCGGGCTGTGGCTTTCGCGGCCGATGCAGGAGGCGCATCTCGGCAGCCAGCTCTATCATCTCGACCAGCCCGACACCGGCATGCTGAGCCTGTTTATCAACGTCACCGACGTGGGCCCGGGCAACGGCCCGTTCTTCTTCTATTCGGGCGAAGCCACCCGCAAGCTTCGCAGCGAGACCGACTACGAGCGCAGGTCTCTCGTCAGCGGCGAGGTGTGTGGCGAGGAGTTCGGGCGCCTGAAGGACGACGTGGTCGAGCGCCACACCGGCACCGGCCCGATGAGCATGGTCGGCCCCCCCGGCACCGCGCTGTTCTGCGACACTTCGGCCTGCATGCATGCCGGCTCGCGCTGCGAGAGCGGCGACCGCGTGATGCTGGTGCTGCGCTACACGCCGTCGCACCGTCCGCTGTTCCGCAACGACCCGGTGCTGAACGTCGCCATTCCCGATGACAACCCGACCCGCCGCATGGTCATGGGACGCGCCTGACGCGAGGCCTCTTTATCCGGACGTGATGCAGCCATGTCGATCACCGATCTGAGCTTTCTCCGCCGCTTCGCCCCCCGCGCCAAGGCTCCGGCCGAGCCTGCGGCGCCGCTGCCGACGCTGACCGGCCGTTTCGACGTGGTTGGCGAGCCGAACGCGATCTGGCGGCATTCAGCGCGCGGACGGCGCATCACCGTGACGCGCAATCCGATCCTCACCGACGATACCCGCATCTTCACGATGGGTAGCTGCTTTGCGATGGAAATCCGCAACGCGCTGACCCGGCGCGGCTTCGAGGTGTTTCCGAAGTATGACAAGCTCGAGATCGACCCGTCGCGACAGAAGGTCTCGTCGCTGCCCGACGTCGAGGACATTCCCTATTACGACACCTTCACGATCCTGCAGGAGTTCGAGTTCGCCTTCGGCAACCGCCACTTCGAGCTCAAGGACTTCCTGCAGCACACCCACCGCCTCACCAATCACTTCGCGACCGGCGGGCGCACCTCGTGGCAGGACCCGCACCGCAAGCGGGTGATGGCGGCCGACGAGGCCTCGATCCTCGACATCAGCCGCAAGATCGACGAATGCGTGAAGGACGGCATCCGCCAGTCCGACATCTATATCCTCACGCTCGGCCTGATCGAAACCTGGCGCAACGCCGAGACCGGCTATCACTTCTGCATCCCGCCCTATGATGACCGGCGCGGTGGGCTCGACAAGGTGAAGAAGTTCGAATTTTATCTCAGCACCTACAAAGAGAACTACGACAACCTCAAGCGCATCTGCACGCTGATCCAGCAGCATTATCCGGAGCGCAAGGTCATCCTCACCGTGTCGCCGGTGGGGCTCGGGCGCACCCACACCGACAAGGACGTGGTAGTGGCGACCGTCGAGGCGAAGTCGATCCTGCGCGCCGTCACGGCGGAGATATGCCGCGAATTTTCCAACGTGTCGTACTGGCCGTCCTACGAGCTCGCGACGCGCGACGACATCTTCCGCGAGGACGGCCGCCACGTCCGCGAGGATTCGGTCGCGATGATCGTCGACACGTTTATCGAGGCGCATCGCGCGAACGCGCCCGCGCCCTGAAGCAGGCCGGGCGCCTCGCGCTCAAATTCCGATGTATTTGACCAACCTCTATCGCCGCATGCAGCGGGCGCGCCGGCTCGGACTGAGCTTCCGCGCGGCCTCCATCATCCTGGCGCTGAACCTTGGCTCGATCGTGTTCGAGGGCGTCGGCGTTGCGATGCTGTTGCCGATCTTCGAATACATCGAGGCGGGCGGCGACCTGTCGCGGCTCGCCGCGCGGGGGCGCTACTGGTCGTGGCTGATCGAGGCCGGGCAGGGGCTCGGTGTGACGATCAACCTCGCAAGCCTGCTGATCGTGAGCTTCGGGGCGATCATCCTGCGCCAGGTCTTCACCTTCCTGCGAGTGCGATACAACTCGCAGGTGCTGTTCAAGTCGATCCATGGGCTCCGCGAATGGACGTTCGACCTGTTCTTGCGGACCCAGACCGCACAGCAGCAGGAGACGCTGCTCGGCGAAGCCGTCAACGACGTGGCGATCGAGCTGCCGAAGGCGATCCAGGCGCTCTACGGCACCATCCATTTCCTCAGCCGTGCGCTGCTGATGGCCGTCTACGTGGTCGGCCTGTTCTTCCTGTCCGGCTGGATGACGCTGACCTCGCTGATTGTCATCGGACTGATCGGCATCATGCTGGCGGGCCTGTTGCGCCAGAGCAGCAACATCAGCGCGGCTATCACCAGCGCCAACCGGCAGTTCGCCGCGTTCCTCACCGAGCGGCTGGGTTCGCTGCGGCTGATCCGCCTGTCCGGCATCGAGGCGGCCGAGTCGGAGAACTTCCACAAGCTGAGCGCCCGGCAGCGCGATCATGAGATCCGGCTGCGGATCGTCGCCGCCAAGCTCGACGCTTTCATAGAGCCGATCGCGATCTTCATCGGCTTCGCCGTGCTCTATCTCGGCTTCGCGCATTTCAGCATGCCGATCGGAACGCTCGGTATGTTTCTTGTGGTTATGATGCGGCTCTTGCCCGTCACCAAGGAAGCGATCAACGCCTATCAGGTCAGCGCCGGTCTGTGGGCCAGTCTTTCCGTGATCGACAAGCGTCTGCAATACATGCAGGACTTCAGGGAATCCAAGGGCGGCCCGCAGCGGCTCGAGGCCTTGAAGGAAGGCATCCGCCTTGAGCGCGTCTCTTACAGCTACAAGGGCAGCTCGCCCGCCCTGTTCAACGTCACTTGCGAGATACCGGCAGGCCGCATGACTGCGATCGTCGGGCCGTCCGGAGCTGGCAAGTCGACCTTCATCGACCTGCTGCCGCGGCTGCGCGACCCCGACGCCGGCGGCATCTGGGTCGACGGCGTGCCGCTCGCCGACTTCGCGGTCGCGAGCCTGCGCGCCGGCATTGCCTTCGTGCCGCAGCACGCGCAGATCTTCAACGTCCCGGTCGCAACCCACATCCGCTACGGCCGGACCGACGCGAGCGACGCGGACATCCGCGCGGCGGCGCGGCTTGCCGGTGCCGATGAGTTCATCGAGCGCCTGACGGAAGGCTACGACACGCTGCTCGGCGAGGGCGGCAGCAAGCTCTCCGGTGGGCAACGGCAACGGCTCGATCTCGCCCGCGCGCTGGTGCGCAAGGCGCCGATCCTGATCCTGGACGAGCCCACCAGCCAGCTCGATTCGGAGAACGAGCGGAAGTTCCGCGAGGCGCTGCGCCGCATCCGCAGCGAAACCGGCACCACCATCGTGGTCGTCGGGCATCGAATTGCAACCATCGCCGATGCCGACAAGATTCTGGTATTCGAGGAGGGCACCGTATCCGAAGACGGCACCCATGAAGAGCTGATGTTGCGTCGTGGCTGGTACGCCGCTGCATTCAAGCGCCAGCACGGCGAGGCAAGCCATCTCCGGTTGGCTTCAGGTACAAGTTAGCCAGACGGCGATCGAAAAGAGGCTTGTTGGATCGACATATGCATCCGGTTGCATCAATTCTGTGGCGCGGTCTTAACCTCATTCAGAAATCGCAGGCGCCGATCAACCGGCTTACGTTGCGAAAGTACGACAGCCGGCTGCCAGCAACGGTCTATGTGCGTAGGGCTGTTGCAATCCTTGCGCTGCTGGAGAAGCACCAGCCGAAGTCAATCGTTGAACTCGGATCGGGAGAGAGCAGCGGATGGTTCGCTGCCTATGCTTCAAAGCATCCTGGCACAAGAGTTCTCAGCATCGATGAATGGCCGGAATGGCAAAGCCGCGAGACACGGATTGCTCAGAAGATTGGCGGGGTCGAGTTCCGGATTGCAAAGAAAATCCACGAGCCGCCGAATGGATGGCATTACGATATCGATCTGCCAGAGGCGGATTTTGTTTTTGTCGACGGCCCGTATCATCAGACCCAAGACGCCGGCATGGACGTGCCTCACATGCTGAAGCGTGGTTTGCGCCCCAAGGTCATTTGCGTCGATGGCAGGACCACCGGGGTCGACGTTTTGCGTACGATGACGCCGGACTACGAATTCTTTCCGCAGATGATCTGGTGTTTCGAGCGCAATACCTTGCTGCCAGCCATTGCAATGCATCAGCATAGTGTCTTTGTGCGCCGCTGATACGTATATCAACCTTTCATCGAGCGATCTTAACTAACGGTCAGCGCAGATCGATAACATGAGTCAGGTTTTCCGGGACGTCGGCATTCAGATCAGCGCCAAGACGCGCGATATCATGCTGGCGGTGGCAAGGGAATTGCGCGCGAAGCACAGCGCGCGCATCCATCTCTACACGCGTGGCCCGGAGGAGGAGCGATTTTTCAACAACTGGCCCGGCGACAAATGCTGGGACAGTGTCACGGATGCTGCAAAGATCCCATCGGCGATTCTTGAAACCGAGATCGACGAAGCATGCACCATTGCGCGCGCTAAGGAATGGGAGACCAGGATTGGCCGAACCGTCAACGAGCTGACGTTCTCGCATCGCCATCTCGGCCGGGGCTACGCGTTGGGCGGCTTCAGGCATCCGCACGCGGCCACGTATGACGATGCTGGCTATCTGCAGACCATCCATGCCTACGTCTGTCAGCTTGAGTTCTGGGATGGCGAGATGGATCGACGCGGACTGACGCTGTTGCTGCAAGGTGACAACGTCGCCCAGGCGGTCGCGGCGTCGCGGCAAGTGCCGGCGCGGTTTTTAATTGGGGCGCGCTACAAGTCGCTGTGGTTCTGGGCGTCCGATCAGTACCAGAGCAATCCGCTGCTTCCGGCGGCGTGGGCCGCCGCGCGGCCAGGGCCTTTGTTCGAAGTCGACGAGTCCTATGTCGGCGCGAACGTAAAGAGAGCCGAGTTTGCCGATTGGATCAGCTTGCGGAAGCTTCCTTTCCACACCGCCTATGCGATTGCGACGATGACCTATTGGCGTATTCGCAGGCTGACCAAGGGGCGGGCCTATAACTACTGGGAATTCATTAGCTGGCCGGCGCGGCAATATCTCGGATTGCATGAGGTGAAGCGATGGTTCTCCGCGCGCCTGGACGATCTGAAGGGCAAGCCTTTCGTCTATTTTCCGATGCACAAGGAGCCCGAAGAGTCGTTTCTGCTGCGTTCGCCGGAATTTTTTAGCCAGCACGCCGCCATCGCGTCGTTATCGCGATCGCTTCCCGCCGGCACGTTGCTGGCAATCAAAGAAAATTCCTACGCTATCGCGCGCCGGCCGCGTGACTTCTATCGGCAGATTGCCGCGCTTAAGAACGTGGTACTTCTGGACGTCAACGAGGATGGCATCGAGTGCGTCAGGCGCGCCAGCGCCGTTGCCACGATTACCGGCACGGCCGGGATCGAGGCTGCGGCGATGGGGCAGCCGGTCATATCGTTCGCACAACATCATCCGATGTCGATGTTGCCACACGTTCAAACCGTCAAAAACGAATCTGATCTTTCGAAGATGTTGAGTGCGGCATTGTCCCCGGAGTTCGACCGCGCCAAGGCCGAGGCCGACGGCCAGAGATTTCTGAGAGCGATTGCCGATTCGGCATTCGACCTCGGTCAATTCAAGATTGTGCGTCCCGGTCAGATCACGATCCTTCCCGAATGGGTTGTGAACGCGGTACAAGGGCTCGAAACGTCCCTAACCGGACAGCTGCCTCTACAATCCACCATGTCTGACGCCCGCTATAAGGCTGTGTCGTGACGGATATCGTCGTCGGCGGGCGGGCGATCGGTCCGTCCCACCCCTGTTTCGTTATCGCCGAAGTGGCGCAGTCCCATGACGGCAGCGTCAACATGGCGCATGCTTTTATCGATGCCGCTGCTGCAGCAGGGGCGAACGCGATCAAGTTCCAGACCCACATCGCCGCAGCCGAAAGCACGCGGGCCGAGCAGTGGCGCGTGCGGTTCTCGCACCAGGACGATACGCGCTACGACTACTGGCGCCGCATGGAGTTTTCCGAGGAGCAATGGCTGGGCTTGAGTCGGCACGCCAGAGAGAAGGGCTTGCAGTTCCTGAGCACGCCGTTTTCCGAGCGTGCAGCTGATCTTCTGGACCGGGTCGAGGTCGCAGCCTGGAAAATCGCGTCGGGCGAAGTCGGCAATATGGCGCTGTTCGAGCACATGGCGCGAATGCCCAAGCCGCTTCTGATCTCCACCGGCATGTCGCCGTGGGCGGAGATCGATGCAGCGATTGCGGCGGCCCAGCACCTGAATCTGCCGTACTCGCTTTTGCAGTGTACGTCGATCTATCCGACGCCGGCCGAGAAGGTCGGCTTGAACGTGCTTTCAGAAATGCGCAGGCGCTATGCCTGCCCGGTCGGGCTCTCCGATCACACGGGCCGTCCCGAGACGGCGGTGGCTGCTGCTGCGATCGGCATGGATCTGGTCGAGGTTCATGTCACGTTCCATCCGAAAATGTTCGGGCCGGACGTGCCGGCGTCATTGACCTTTGAGCAACTGGCCGAGATGGTGCGCATGGTTCGCTTCGTGGAAAGCGCGAGGCAGCATCCGGTCGACAAAGATGCGATGGCGGAGGAACTCGCACCGATGCGGAAGTTGTTCAACAAGAGCATTGTCGCGGCTTGCGATCTCGAAGGCGGCACCGTGCTGGCCCGCGAGCACCTGGCGATCAAGAAGCCCGGCACCGGAATGCCACCGCAAGAAATCGATGCGGTCATCGGCCGCCGCTTGACGCGTCCGCTGAAGGCCGATGATCCGATCGCTGAGGACCTGTTGTCGTAGTCATGTCCAGGAAAGTCGCGGTGGTGATCACGGCGCGTGCGAGCTATGCGCGAATAAAGAGCGCGCTCGCAGCGATCCGCGGGCACAACGATCTGGAGCTTTTCGTGGTGGTCGCAGCCTCTGCGCTGCTGGACCGCTACGGCAACGCCGTCGACGTCATCGCCCGCGACGGCTTCAAGGCCGATGCCCGCGTCTACATGATCGTGGAGGGCGAGAACCTCGTCACCTCTGCGAAGTCGACCGGCATGGGTCTCGCCGAGCTTGCGACTGTGTTCGACAATCTCCGACCCGATCTGGTGGTGACCATCGCGGATCGATTCGAAACCATCGCGACGGCGGTCGCCGCCGCCTACATGAACATCCCCCTGGTGCACGTTCAGGGCGGCGAGGTTACCGGCTCGATTGACGAGAAGGTCCGGCACGCGGTGACCAAGCTCGCCGATATTCATCTGGTGGCGAGCGAAAGCGCCCGAGCCCGCGTGATCCGCATGGGCGAAAAGCCGGACTGTGTGTTCAATGTCGGCTGTCCGTCTATCGATCTTGCGGCCGAAGTTGCGGCGAGGCCCGAGTTCGATTTCGATCCGTTCGAGAAATATGTCGGCGTTGGCGCGCCGATTGATCTGTCGCGCGGCTATGTCGTCGCCATGCAGCATCCGGTGACGACCGAGTTCGAGCAGTCGCGGAAGCAGGTGGCCGAGACGCTTCACGCCGTGGCCAGGATCGACCTGCCGACCCTGTGGTTCTGGCCGAATGTCGACGCCGGGTCGGACGGGACATCCAAGGAAATTCGCTCGTTCCGCGAGATTCATGCTCCGCGCAGTTTGCATTTCTTCAAGAACATGGAGCCGGAGGATTTCCTGCGGCTTGCAGTCAACAGCCGCTGCGTCGTTGGCAATTCCAGCGTCGGCATCCGCGAATGCTCTTTCCTCGGCGTGCCGGTCGTCAACATCGGCACGCGCCAGCGTGGCCGTGATCGTGGCGGCAATGTCATCGACGTGCCGCACGAGCGCGAGACGATCCGCGGCGCGATCGAGCAGCAGATCGCTCATGGCCACTACACCCCCGATCACGTGTTCGGCGACGGCGGGGCAGGACCGCGCATCGCCAATGTGCTTGCGACCGTGCCGCTCACGTTCGAGAAGCGGCTGACATTCTAGCCGTGAAGGCGCTTGGCATTATTCCGGCGCGCGGCGGCTCCAAGGGCGTCCCGCGCAAGAACGTCCGCATCGTCGGCGGCATTCCGCTGATTGGCCACACCATCCGCGCCGCACAGAACAGCAAGCGCCTGGTGCGCTTCGTCGTTTCCACGGACGATGCGGAAATTGCCGAGACCGCAGAGCGGTTCGGGGCGCAGGTGTTGAAGCGTCCGAGCGAACTCGCGCGCGACGACAGTCCAGTGGACGGAGCGATCCGTCACGCGCTCGACAAGGCCGGGTACGAGTGCGACACGATCGCGCTTCTGCAGCCGACCACGCCGCTCCGCAGCAGCGACGATATAGATGCGGCGCTTGAGCTGTTCGCAAACGGCGGAGCGGACACGGTCATTGGCATTACTCAGGTCGGTGATAGGCATCCGTCGCGGATGTACCGGCTGGCGGACGGGCTGATGAATCCAATCCTGCCGGAGCCGGCGGGGCGATTGCGCCAGCAGCTTGAGCCGATCTTTATCCGCAACGGCGCGATCTACATCTGCTCGGCCGCTCAGTTGTGCGCCACCAATTCCTTGTTCGGTCCGCGGTTGCGTGGCTACGTGATGCCCGCGGAGCGCGCCGTCAACATCGACGAGGAGATCGACCTCGTTGTCGCCGACTACCTTCTGACCAAGCAAAGACACGACGGCCAGCAGGCGTGAAGGCAGCGGTTCTCAATCTGGAGCCGGACGGCTACTGCGCGCAGGCGCGCGCCATGCTGGAAGCGGTGGCCTTGGTGGACGACGGTCCGCTCGATCGCGGCGCTCTGCTCGCGCGCATTGGAAATTACGACGCCGTGGTGGTGAGGTTCGGTCACCGGATCGACAATCCGGTTCTCAAGGCCGGGCGAAAGCTCCGCGTCATCGCCTGCGCGGCGACCGGCACCGATCACATTGACGTCGATGCTGCGATGGCGCGCGGTATCAAGGTGATCAGCCTGCGTGGCGAAACCGAATTTCTCCGGGGCATATCAGCCTCAGCAGAGCACGGCTGGGGACTTCTGCTGGCGCTGATGCGGCGGATTCCGGCAGCGGTGGATATGGGCCGGAGCGGACAGTGGAACCGTGACGCTCTGCGTGGACGCGATCTCGCCGGAAAGCAGCTTGCGATCATCGGCTGCGGCCGGATCGGCGAGAAGACCGCGACCTATGCACGAGCCTTTGGCATGCGGATCGCTGCTTATGACCCGTACCTGTCCGAGCTTCCGTCGGGCATAGAGCGGCGGCCGACGATCGCCGCGGCGGTGGATGATGCCGATGTGGTGATGGTGCATGTGAGTTTGACACCGGAGACCCGGAATCTGGTGGGGGCATCCGAGTTCAGCGCGATGAAACGCGGCGCGGTTCTGGTCAACACGGCGCGGGGCGCCGTGATCGACGAAAACGCCCTCCTTTCGGCGCTCGAGAGCGGGCAGCTTTCGGGCGCTGCACTGGATGTCCTCGCCGACGAGACGTCGGAAGCGCTCGCACGTCATCCGCTGATCGAATGGGCCCGAGGCCACGAAAACCTTCTCATCACGCCGCACATTGCCGGTGCAAGTCTTGATGCGATGGCGGCGACGGAAATCTTTATCGCCGAAAGACTGGCGGCCGTATTGCGGGTGTCCGCTTGATTGAAATGGGCAATGCACTGGCGCTTCCGGGGTCCGACGCGCGTCCCGCGCTGGTGCTGGACAATGCGCTGCCCGGCTGGCGCAAGCTCGTCGGCGCGCCCGCGACGCTCTGGCTCAAGGGCCACCTGTTCGGCGCGGGCGAGCGGACGCTCGTGGACGCGAGCCGTCAGGGCCTCCGGGCGCTGCAGCGGGCGGTGGCCGATCTCGACGGCTGCTTTGCCGTGATCGTCGAGACGCCAGAGGGCGTGTTCGCCGCGGCCGACCGCATCGGCTCGATCCCGGTCTTCGTCGTGTGGGACGACAAGACGCCAGGCGGCGGTCACCTGATCGGCGGCGCGGCGCTGCCGCTGGTCGCGCAAGCGGGCCTTGCCGCGACCAACCCGGAGGCGGTGCTGGCGCTCGGCATCGCAGGCTTCACGCTCGGCGAGACGGCGCTCATTCAGGGCGTCAGGCATCTGCGGGCCGGGCAGGCGGCGATCGTGCGCCCCGGCTGCGATCCCGAGTTCTCCTTCTATTTCTCCTACCGGCCATGGAACGTGGTCGAGCGTCCGAGCGAGAAGCTCGCGGCAGACCTCGGTGAAGTGCTGCGCGCGGTGTTTGCCAAGATGATCGCCAGCGCCGAAGGCCGGCCGATCATGGTGCCGCTCAGCGCCGGCCTGGATTCCCGGCTGGTCGCCGCCGCGCTCAAGGAGTTCCGATATCCGGACGTGCGCTGCTACGCCTACGGCATTCCCGGCAATCACGAGGCGGCGGCGAGCCGCGCCATCGCCGAGCGGCTCGGCCTGCCGTGGACCTTCATCCCGGTGACGCCGGCAAGCCAGAGCAACTACTTCGCGAGCGCCGCCCATGACGAGTTCGTGCGCTACTCCGAAACGTTGACCGCGCTGCCATTCAACCAGGACCACGACGCCACGCGCCGCCTGATCGCGAGCGGATATGCGCCGCGCGATGCGATCTTCGTCAACGGGCAAAGCGGCGACTACATCACCGGCAACCACGTTCCCAAGGATCTGTGGGCGCCGCCGCCGTCGTCCGATCGCGAGGCGCGCTGGTCACGGCTGTTTGCGGCCGGGCGGGCCAAGCATTTCGGCCTGTGGGAGCACATCGCCACCAGGACCAACCTCGACCGGATCGAGCGGCAATTCAGGGCCGACCTCGAGCGCGAGGGCGGGCTGCCGGAAGATCCGGCCAACGACTGGGCGCTCTATGAGTCGTCCGAATTCATCCACCGGCAGTCGCGCTATGTCGTCGCCGGGCAGCGCTGCTACGAGCACCTCGGCGCAGACTGGCGGCTGCCGTTGTGGGATCGCGACCTGATCTCGTTCTACGAAACTGCGCCGCTGTCGGCGAAGAAGTCGCAGTCCCTGTACAAGGACACGCTGCGCAAGCTCGATTGGGGCAAGGTGTGGGACCTGCCGGTCAACCGCCGCAACGTCCGGCCGCTCTGGCTTGCGCCGATGCGGCTGGCCGCCAAGGCTGCGGCGGCGCCGCTCGGCCGTGACGCCTGGCACCGAATCGAGCGCCGCTACTTCGCCTGGCACATGGACA
Organism: Xanthobacteraceae bacterium; assembly: GCA_019746355.1. Next base: position 35,196 of record JAIESC010000240.1, read on the forward strand.
CGGTCGCGAACTACGCGGTCGTGCCGTGGAGCCGCGTCGCAAGCGACCGGCGCGGCTTTCGCAACCCGATCTCGTGGCATGCCGAGGCCTATCTTGCGCGCCACGGCATTGCGCTCGACTCGCTTGCCGCCTGAACGCCGTGAAGGTTCTCGTGGTCGTCGGTGTCTATTCAGGTCTCGCGGACTCGCTGGCGTCCGGCCAGTGGCGGCCGCGCGGTGTGCCGGCGGTGTACAGGCTCTTGGAAGGGCTCGCGGCACGGCGCGACCTCGCGCCGGGCTTCGTGTTTCTGTCGCGCGACTTCGATCCGCGGTTTGCCGCGGCGAAGCGGCTGAGCCTTGCGCCGCTCGGCGACCGCGTCTGGATCCTGCCGTGGCGACGCTGGCCGCTGTTCGACCGGCTGGGACTCGGAAGCACGCTCCGGGAGATCGAGCAGGCGCTTCGCGTGCTGCTGATCGCGATGCGGCTCCGTCCGGATGTGGCTTACTGCGCCAACACGGCGTTCGTCGGCGCGAGCCTGATGGCGCGGTTCGGCGTCGCGCCGGTGCTGCTGCGCTTCCTCGGATTGTTTCCGGTGCATCGCCGGATGGCGGAGCGTCAGGGGCACGGCCTGGCGCGCTGGTTCTACCGCGCGCCGTTCGCGCGGGCGATCTGCACGCTGGAGGGAAGCGGCGCCGAATACTACCTGCCGAAGCTTCTGAAGCCCGGCGTTCCTCACGACGTGCTGCTCAACGGCGTCGACCGCGCGGATATCGATCGCGATGCGGTCGCGACGGTGAAGGCGAAGTACGGACTCGGCGGCAGGCCGGTGATCGGTTTTCTCGGACGGCTCGAGTCGTCCAAGGGCTGCGACGATTTCGTTGAGTCGCTGGTGCGGCTCGAGGCGCTGCGGCCTGGCGTCTTCGCAGGCCTGATCGTGGGCGACGGCTCGATGCGGCAACAGCTCGAACGGCGCGTCGCGGAGGCGGGCTTGTCGTCGCGGGTGCGCTTCGCCGGCGCGGTGCCGCACCAGGACGTCGCCGCCCATCTCGGCGCGTTCGATGTGTATGTGTCGCTCAACCTGTTCGGCAACCTGTCGAACGCCAACCTCGAAGCGATGGCGGCCGGGCGCTGCATGCTGGTGGTCGCGGGCGAGCCGCGCGACCACATCGACGACGTCACCGACCGGCTCGTGCCGGCGTCGGTCGTCGAGCGCGTGCCACGCCAGGACTTGGCCGGCGGGCTTGCGAAGGCGTTGGCCGGTTTGCTGGACCGGCCGGGCGAGATCGCCCGCCGCGCCGAGGCGACCGGAAAGCTTGCGGCGACGCTTGTTTCGGGCTGGAACGAGCGCGTCGCACACGAAATCTCGCTCATTCTGGCCGCGGCCGGCGTGAGGACTGAGCCGAGGACTGAACCGGCGCCGGGTAAGAGGATTGCATGAGTGGAAGTGACAAGGTGCGCGTAGCGCTGGTCGGTGTCGGATATTGGGGGCCGAACCTCGCCCGCAACATCGGGCAATGCCCCGGTGCGCGGTTTGCCGGCGTCTGCGACCGCGACGGCGCGCGGGCCAAGTCTGCCGCGGCTCCGCATCAGGGCGCGTTCGCCGATACCAATTTTGCCGCGACGTTGGCGCGGCCCGACGTCGATGCCGTGGTGCTGGCGACGCCGTCCGGCCTGCACTACGAGCAGACCAAGGCGGCGCTGCAGGCCGGCAAGCATGTGATGGTGGAGAAGCCGCTCGCGCACACCGCGCAGGAGGCGACCGAGCTGGTGCAGCTCGCCGCCAAGGCCAACCGCGTGCTGATGGTCGGCCACACGTTCCTCTACAACAACGTCGTGCGCGACGTGAAACGCCGCATCGACGGCGGCGAGCTCGGCACGGTGCGCTACATCTACGCCCAGCGCCTCAATCTCGGACGCTTCCGCACCGACTCCGACGTGATGTGGACGCTCGCGCCGCACGACGTGTCGATCCTCAATATGTGGCTCGACGCGCGGCCGGTCCGCGTCAGCGCGCGCGGCTATTCGTATATCTATCCGAAGTCCGGCGTGGCCGAGGTCGCCTTCGTGCATCTCGAGTATCCGGACGGGCGCTCGGCGCACCTGCATCTGTCCTGGCTCGATCCGCAGAAGCGGCGCGAGATGGTGATCGTCGGCAGCGACAAGATGTTGGTCTATGACGACGGCAATCCCGACGCGCACATCCAGCTCTACGACAAGAAGGCGGAGGCCGAGCATCAGGGTGAGCTCAAGGACTTCGCCGACTTCACCACGCGGCTGCGCGCCGGCGATCTCGTCATTCCCAACATCCGGCTGGTCGAGCCGCTGAAAGTCGAGATCGCCCATTTCATCGAATGCATCGCGCAGGGCAAGAAGCCGATCACTGATGGTGTTCATGGCCTCGATGTCGTGACCGTCCTCGAATGCGCGTCGCGTTCGATGGCGGCCGACGGCAAGTTCCTGGACATCGAATATCCGAGCATCACTGGCTGAGGTAGCAATCCATTCATGAGTGCCCAATCCAAAATCCCCATGGTCGATCTCCGCGCGCAGTACGAGGCGCATCGCGCGGAATTTGATGCGGCGCTGTCCGGCGTGCTCACCGCGTCGTCGTTCGTCGGCGGTCCGGACCTCAAGGCCTTCGAGGAGGAGTTCGCGAAGTTCTGTGGCGGCGGCGTCACGGTCGGCTGCGGCAACGGCACCGATGCGATCGAGCTCGCTCTGCAGGCGCTGCTCGGGCAGGGCGACGGGACCGGCGAGGTCGTCACGGTGTCCAACACCTTCATCGCGACCGCCGAGGCGGTCACCTCGGCGGGCTACCGGCCGGTGTTCGTCGACGTGCTGCCGGGCACCCAGGTGATGGACCCGGACGCGCTCGCCGCGGCGATCGGGCCGAAGACGCGGGCGGTCCTGCCGGTGCATCTGTTCGGCCAGATGGCGCCGATGGACACCATCATGGCGCTCGCGCAGAAGCACGGCCTGAAGGTGGTCGAGGACGCGGCGCAGGCGCACGGCGCGTCATGGAAGGGCAAGGGGCCCGGCCAGTGGGGCGATGCTGCGACCTTCAGCTTCTTTCCCGGCAAGAACCTCGGCGCCTGGGGTGACGGCGGCGCGGTGTTCTCGCGCGACGCCGCGGTCGCCAAGCGGCTTCGCATGCGCGCCAATCACGGCCGCACCGACAAGTATCTGCACGAGTTCGAGGGCCGCAATTCGCGGCTCGACGGCCTGCATGCGGCGATCCTGCGGGTGAAGCTCCGTCACCTGCCGGAATGGAACAAGGCCCGGCGGCAGGTGGCGGCGTGGTACGACGAGCTCCTGGCCGGCAACTCGATCGTCTGCCCGACCACGCACCGCGACGCCGAGCACGTGTTCCACCTCTATGTGATCGAGGTGGAGGATCGCGACCGCGTGCTGGAGGAGCTGCAGAAGCGCGGCATCGGCGCGGGCGTGCACTATCCGGTGCCGCTGCACGAGCAGCCCGCCTTCAAGGACCGCGGCCACCGGCCGGAGGATTTCCCGGTCACGTCGGCGACCGCGCGGCGCATCCTGTCGCTGCCGATGTTCCCGGAGATGACCCGCGCCCAGGTCGAGCGGGTCGCCACGAACGTCATCGAGCTGGTCCGGGCATGAGCCGGGGCGCGAAAATCCATCCTTCGGCCGACGTGTCGCCGGACGCGAAGCTCGGCGACGGCGTCCGCGTCTGGCAGAACTGCGTGGTGATGGCGGGGGCCGAGATCGGCGACGGCAGCCAGCTTTCAGCGAATGTGTTCGTCGAGGGCAAGGTCCGCCTCGGCAGGAACGTGAAGGTCAAGAACAACGTCTCACTCTACGACGGCGTGGTGCTGCAGGACGACGTGTTCGTGGGCCCGAGCGCGGTGTTCACCAACGTGCTGACGCCGCGCAGCCGCTGGCCGCGCAAGCATGACTTCCGCGACACCGTGGTGCAGCAGGGCGCGACCATCGGCGCCAATGCGGTCGTGGTCTGCGGCGTGACGATCGGCCCGTCGGCGCTGATCGGCGCGGGCTCGGTGGTCACGCGCGATGTCGCGGCGTTCACCGTCGTCACCGGCAATCCGGCGCGGCAGACCAACTTCGTCTGCCTGTGCGGCGTGCTGCTCCCCGAGGCGCGGCTCGCCTCGGCCGGCGACGCGCTGAGCTGCACGGCCTGCGGCTCGTCCTATCGTCGCGGCGCGAAGGAGCTCGTGCCGCAGAAGCTCGCCGATCCTCCGGCTTGACGAAAACCAGGCTCGACTGAATGAACAATCTTCAAGACAAGAGCGGTGGCATGACCGGTTTTTATTCGCCATTTCCCGATCTGAACGGGGCTTCCATCCTGGTGACCGGGGCGACCGGCTCGTTCGGCAAGGCCTTTGTCGGCCGCGTGCTGGAGAAATTCGAGCCGCGGCGCCTCGTCATCTTCTCGCGCGACGAGCTGAAGCAGTACGAGATGGCACAGGTCTTCTCGCACCCGAGCCTGCGCTATTTCATCGGCGACGTGCGCGACCAGTCGCGGCTCGACATGGCGTTTCACGGCATCGACACCGTGATCCACGCCGCGGCGCTGAAGCATGTGCCGATCGCCGAATACAACCCGTTCGAATGCGTGCAGACCAACATCATCGGCACCGAGAATGTGGTGCGGGCGGCGCTCACCTGCGGCGTCCGGCGCGTCATCACGCTGTCGACCGACAAGGCGGTCAGCCCGATCAATCTCTACGGCGCGACCAAGCTCGCGGCCGACAAGATCACCATTGCGGCGAACCACCTGAGCGGCGGCCGGCCGACGCGGTTCTCGGTGGTGCGCTATGGCAACGTCTCGGCGTCGCGCGGCAGCGTGCTGCCGTTCTTCAAGCAGCTTGCGGCGAACGGCGCGAAAGAGCTGCCGATCACCGATCCGCGCATGACGCGGTTCTGGATCACGCTGCCGGAAGCGGTCGATTTCGTGCTGTCGAGCCTGGTACTGATGGAGGGCGGCGAGATCTTCGTGCCGAAGATCCCGAGCCTGCGCGTGGTCGATCTCGCCAAGGCGGTGGCGCCGCAACTGCCGCACAAGACCGTCGGCATCCGGCCCGGCGAGAAGCTGCACGAGGCGATGGTGACCGTCGACGATGCGCCGCACACGTTCGATCTCGGCGACCGCTATGTCATCGAGCCGAGCTTTGCCACGGCCGAGCGCAAGAGCTTCCGCGATCGCGGCGGCAAGGCGGTGCCCGAGGGCTTCAGCTACACCAGCGAGCGCAACGACAGCTGGCTCGGCGCGGCCGAGCTCACCGCGCTCGCCAGTAGCACCGTCATCACCGCCTGACGCCGACGGCCGCGTGGCAACACCCGCAAAATTGCTGCTGACCGGCGCGTCGGGTTTTCTCGGCGCGACGCTGCTGCCGCGTCTCGCGGCGGACTTCGCGGTAGCGCCGCTGTCGCGCCGAGGCGGGGCGGGCTTTGTTGCGGCCGATCTGACAGAGGCTGCGGCGGTGACGCGCGCGCTGCGCGAGGCGCGGCCGGAGATCGTCGTTCACGCCGCGGCCTGGACCTCGGTCGACGGCTGCGAGCGCGACCAGCCGCAGGCCTATGCGCAGAACGTCATGGCGACGTTGAACCTGGTCGAAGCCTGCGCCGCGCTCACGCCCGCACCGATGATCGTCTACGTCTCGACCGACCAGTTCTATGACGGCGCCGGGCCGCACGCCGAGGACGGCCCGGTCACCCCGCGCAACGTCTACGCGCTGACCAAGCTCTGGGCCGAAGGCATCGTGCTGCGCGCGGCGGGCGCGCTGGTGTTGCGCAGCAACTTCTTCGGTATCGGACGCAAGCCCGGCGAGGGGCTGGCCGGCTGGCTGCTGGAGAGCCTTGCCGCAGGGAAGCCCGTGACGGTGTTCGACGACGTGCTGTTCAACCCGCTTTATCTCGAGGACTACGCCGATCTGCTGATCGAGCTGATCCGCGCCCGCGCGCATGGCGTGGTCAACCTCGGCGCGGACGGCGAGGGGCCGAGCAAGGCGGCCTTTGCCTATGCGCTGGCGGAGCGGTTCGGTATATCGGCCGCGAGCGCGAGCCGCGGCTCCGTCGAGAACCTCAAGCTCGCGGCGGTCCGTCCGAAGGACATGCGGATGGATGTCGCGCGGCTGCGAGCCCTGCTGCCCGGACGGACAATCCCGACGGTGGCCTCAGGGATCGATCGCATGAAGCGCGATGCAGACCGCGCAGGCGGCAGCGGGCGCAAGGAGAACCGGGCATGAGCTTCTCTTCCTCCGAGCGGCTCCTGGTGATAGCCGCGCATCCTGACGACGAGACGCTCGGCTGCGGCGGCACCATCGCCCGGTTCCGGCAGGCCGGCGCCGCGGTGCGCGTGGTCTGTCTCGCGGAAGGCACCTCGGTGCGGTTTCCGCGCGCGGAGATCGAAGGCGCGAAAGCGAGGGCGGCGCTTGCCGAACGCGAGGGCAACGCGAAGAAGGCGGTGGCCCTGCTCGGCGTTGTGGATGGCGAATTGTTCCTCGACTGGCGGGTGTGCTGCGAGCTCGACACCATGCCGCAGGTCGAGCTGGTCAGGGCTATCGAACGTCATGTGCGCGAGTTCCGCCCGACCCGGCTCTATACCCACGCGGCCTCCGACACCAATGTGGATCACCGTGCAGTCCATTGGGCGGCGCTGACCGCGGCGCGGCCGCTGTGGCCCGGCCTGAAGCAGATCGCGGCGTTCGAGGTTCCCTCCAGCACCGACTGGAATCCATCGGCGCCGTTTGCCCCGACGCTGTTCGTCGATATCAGCGAGACCATCAAGACTAAGCTTGCGGCTGCTGCCGCCTATGGCAGCGAGATGCCGGCGCCGCCGCATTCGCGCTCGATCGAGAGCCTCGAAGCGCTGGCGCGGATGCGCGGCAGCCAGGCCGGCGTGATGTACGCCGAGGGCTTCCAGCTGCTCCGCGGGCTGGAGGGCTGATCGTTGGCGGTACTGTTCCGCTGCGATGCCGGGCGCGAAGACGGCCTTGGTCACGTGATGCGCTGCCTGACGCTGGCCGACGCGATGCGGGCGCGTGGCGAAATCGTGAGCTTCTGCACCCGGGTCGGGTCGCAGATGGCGGGTGCCGCGCGGGTCAAGGCGCGGGGCTTCGCCTGCCTCGACACCGATGAGCCTTGCGGCAGTCCGGCGGACATCGCGGAGCTCGGCGGGCTCGCGCGCGACATCCTGGTGGTGGACAGCCGTCGCTCGACGCCGCGCTCGGTCAATGCGCTGGCGAAGCAGGGCTTTACGGTCGTCATCGACGACGACGGCATGGTGGGGCTCGAGGCCGACGTGGTGATCAACACGGCGCTCGACGGTGCGGCGAGCCGCTATCCCGGACGCGACGGCCGTCCAGACCTGTTCGGGCCGCGCTTCAACCTGATCGATCCGGCGCTGTTTGCGGCGCGGCCGCTTGCGCCGGAGGCGCGAAGCCTGCTCGTGACGTTCGGCGGGGAAGACCCGTTTAATCACACGCGATGGGTGCTCGACAGTTTCGCCGCGATGTTCGCCGGCCTTCGGGTGACGGTCGTGATCGGTCCGGCGCATCCCGATGCTGCCTCGGCGCGAGCCGCCGCGGCGCGGATCGGCGCGACGGTGCTCGACGCGCCGCCGAACCTGACGGAGCACATTCTTGGCTCCGACCTTGCGATCACCGCCGGCGGCATGACCTGCTACGAACTCGCCGCGGCTGGCGTTCCGATGCTGGCGCTCGGCATCGAGCCGCATCAGGAGCCGCTCATCGCGTCGTTTGCGTCGCGCGGTGCCTGCGTGTCGCTCGGCATGGGCTTCGACATCGATCCGGCACGGGCCGGCGACGCGTTGCGCCGCCTGCTCCGCGACAGCGCCGCGCGAAGCACGATGCGCGCCGCGCAGCAGTCGCTGTTCCCGGGACCGGGCGCGCCGCTGATCGCGGAGCGCATCAAGATGGCCTGGGCCGGCCGCTACGAGACGGCGCGCTAGACTAGCGTCGTGGGTCGCGTCTCCGCAACCTGTGGTTGAAATTTGGGATTGCGTCATTCCCGGGCTAGTGAACAATCACCTCTGCTCATTCGAGGGCGTCAACCGGTGATGCGTTTGGTGGAGCGGGGGGGAGGCGCCCGCGGGTTCGGTCTCATCAACCGGACACTCGGGGCGCCTCGGACCCCACTGCTGGGCAATGATAAGACCCATGTGCAGGGAGCCTGCTGTACTTCCGGTCGCCGGTTGTGACCGGAAAGCAAGCGTGGCCCGAGGTGTCTGAGGCCAGGCCTCGCGAAAATCGCCGTGGTGAAGCGCCGTGAGGCGCGCCGGCCCGCGTCAAGGGCCGGTGGTCCCTTCCGCTGAAGGGACCGGCCCTACCGCAAGGCGGGCCACGGGTGCGGCGGCTTCCGCACCAGCGCTTCACTTCCCCTCGCCGGGAGGTGGCAACAAGAAGAAACGTTGCAAAGGTCGGGCGCCCCGCGCCGCGGCAACGAGAAACCGCATCCACGCCGGTTCACACGATCAGGGGACGACATGGTGGTTTGCAGCCGACAGAACTTTTCCGATCGGACCGGCCGGGGGCCACGCCCTGAGGCTCGAACGTTTCGCTGACGAGTATGACCAAGGTCCGTTACGTCCTGCAGGCGCGGCTTGCCTCGGCGCGGTTGCCGGGCAAGGCGCTGCTGCCGCTCGGCGGCCATCCGGCGGTGGTGCTGGCGGCGCTGCGCGCTGCGCGCGACGGCGTGCCGGTGGTCGTCGCGACGTCGGTTGAACCGGGCGACGATCTTGTGGCCGAAGCCGTGACGCGCGCCGGGTTGAGGGTCGTGCGCGGCCCGCTCGATGACGTGCTGAAGCGGTTCATCATGGCGACGGCGGACATGGACGATGGCGACATCGCGGTGCGATTGACCGCAGACAACGTCGTGCCGGACGCAGCGTTCATCGGCCGGGTGGTGGCGAAGCTTGCGGCTTCGAACCACGATTATGTCGGCACCGCCTCGCCGCAAAATGGCTTGCCCTATGGGCTTTCGGCCGAAGCGTTTCGCGTCCGCGAGCTACGGCAGGCCGATCGCGAGGCCGTGACGGCTCACGATCGCGGCGACGTCACGCCCTGGATCACCCGCAACAGCCAGGCTGCGATCTATGCCGAGACAAGCCGCTTCGGCGCTCACATCCGCTGCACCATCGACACGCTCGACGACTACGAGGCCGTGGCGGGTGCAGTCTCGGCGGTGCGCGATCCGGTCGGCTGCGACAGCGCCGAGATCCTCGAACGCCTCGCCGAAGCGGCAGGCGCGCCCAGGTTCCGCATTCCATTCCGCATGGACGGCGAGCAGGCCATCGGCCGGTTGGTGCTCGGCACCGTGCAACTCGGCCTCGACTACGGGCGCGTCAATCCGCACGGCCGGCCGCGACGTGCGGAGGCGCGCGAGATCATCCGCACCGCGGTCGCGCACGGCGTCACCGACATCGACACGGCGCGCTGCTACGGCGAGGCCGAAGAGACCATCGGCGAGGCGCTGTCCGGCGGCTGGCGCAGTCGCGTGCGGCTCCTGACCAAGGTCGACCCGCCGGCGCAAACCGCGGAACTCGACACCGCCGGAATGGTGGCTTTGGCTGATGCGCAGGTGTTCGCCTCGCTGCACGCGCTGCAGACCGACCGGCTCGACGTCGTGATGCTGCGCGACGGTTGGCCGTTTCGGCAAGCCAACGCGTTCTGGGACCGGATGGTGGCGCTTCGCAACGTAGGCTTGATCGGCACGCTGGGCCTGTCGGCGCAATCGCCGGAGGAGGCGCTGCTGGCGCTCCGCAATCCCGCGATCGGCCATATCCAGATGCCCTACAACATCCTCGATCATCGCTGGGACGCGGCGGGCGTTCCGCAAGCTGCCCGGCAGCGTCCTGATTGCGTCATCCACGCGCGCAGCATCTATCTGCAGGGATTGCTCGCCGCCGGAGGACCGGACGATTGGCCGCGCACCGACGGCGTGCAGCCGGCCGAGATCATCGACCGCCTCGACACCGCGGCGCGTGAGACCGGCCTGGCCGACCGCGCGGCGCTCTGCCTCGCCTATGCCCGAAGCTGCGACTGGATCGGCGGCATCGCCATCGGCGTGGACAATGCGGCACAGCTTGCGGCCAATCTGGTGCGCTTCAACGAGCCGGCGCTCGATCCCGCACAGGCGGCGCGGATCGCGGCGAGCTTGCCGCGCGTTCCAGACGCTTTTCTCGATCCATCGACCTGGACCAGCAACCGATGACGACCGATCGCATGTTCAGCCTCGAAGGCCGCGTCGCGCTGGTGACAGGCGGCGCGGGCCATATCGGCCGGGCGATTTGCCTTCGGCTTGCGGCGGCAGGCGCGGCCGTGCTAGTGAACGGCCGCACGGTCGACACCGTGGAGCGCGCCATCAGGGCGATCCGCGACGTCGGCGGCACCACGGAAGCCGCGATCTTCGATGTCACCGACGAGGCCGCCGTGAACGGCTATTTCGGCGCGCTGAAAGATCGACGGCCGAAGCTCAACGTTCTGGTCAACAACGCCAACCTGGGGTTTGACGGCGATATCCTGGCGACCGCGCCCGGCGATATCGGCCGCGCCGCCGACATGGCGGTCGGCTCCGCGACACGCTGCCTGACCGCGGCGATGCCGCTGCTGCTCAACGCGGTCAAGGCGGACGGCCAGGCCTCCGTGATCAACATCGGCTCGATGTACGGCCATGTCAGCCCGGACCATCGCATTTATGGTGCGCCGGAAGACGTTTCATCGGCGGCCTACGGCGTGGCGAAGGCGGCGCTCTCGCAGTTCAGCCGCTATGCCGCGGTGCGCTTCGGCGCCCAAGGCATTCGCGTGAACACGGTGAGCGCCGGGCCGATCCCACCGGCGGCCGCATTGCCGGCGAAGTTCAAGGCCACGCTCGAAGGCAAGGTGCCGTTGGGCCGGATCGGCGTGCCGGACGAGGTCGCGGGGCCGGTGGTGTTTCTCGCAAGCGACGCGGCAAGTTACGTGAATGGCGCCGACCTCCTGGTCGACGGAGGGTGGACGGCATGGTGAACGCGGTCATCAACATCGGCGGGCGGCTGATCGGCGAAGGCCATCCGGCTTTCGTCATTGCCGAAGCGGGCGCCAACCACAACGGCGACCTGAAGCTTGCGAAGCAGATGTGCGACGTCGCTAAGGAGCAGGGCTGCGACTGCATCAAGTTCCAGACGTTCACGGCCGAGGAGTTCTGCGCCGATCCGCAGCAGCTCTTCACTTATCGCAGCCAGGGGCGCGAAGTTCAGGAGCCGATGATCGATCTGTTCCGGCGCCTCGAGTTCAGCCGCGAGCAGTGGGCCGAGCTGATGGCCTATTGCGACAAGATCGGCATCCTGTTCCTCACCACGGTGCAGGACCCGCCCGACCTCAAGCTGATGCTGGAGCTCGGCCTCAAGGGCATCAAGATCGGCTCGGACGACTTCGATCATCTGGCGAACCTGAAGCTGTTCGCCGCCACCGGATTGCCGCTGCTCGTATCCAAGGGCATGGCGACGCTCGGCGAGGTCGACAAGGTGGTTCGGTTCCTGCGGCCGCGGGCCTCCGCGCTCGCCATGCTGCATTGCGTCTCGCTTTATCCGACCGACGCCAAGCTGCTCAACATCCGGCAGATCGAGACGTTGCGCAGGCTCTATCCCGACATCGTGTGGGGCTTCTCCGACCACAGCCAGGGGCCGCTCGCCTCGACGCTTGCGGTGACTCTCGGCGCCAAGATCATCGAGAAGCACTTCACGCTCGACCGCAATCTGCCAGGCCCCGATCACTGGTTCTCGATGGACCCGACCGAGATGGGCCAGATGATGCGCGACATCCGCTTTGCCGAGAAGGCGCTCGGCAGTGGCGAGGTAAGCCCGGCGCCGGACGAGGAGAGCTACAAGAAGGTCGCGCGGCGCAGGCTGGTGGCGAAGACCGATTTAGCGGTAGGTGCCGTCCTCGATGAAGGCACTGTCGACTTCAAGCGGTCGAGCGAGGGCGCATTCGTGGGCGACTGGGACCGCCTTGCGGGCCGCAGGCTGCGCCGTCCGATCGCGCGCAACCGCGGGATAGACATGGCTGATATCGACTTCTCGGAGCCGGCGGCCGTGGGCCGGTGATGCCGCTCGTTGTCTCCATCCATCAACCGGCATACCTGCCGTGGCTCGGCTATCTCGACCGCATCCAGCGCTCGGATGTGTTCGTGTTCCTCGACAATGTGCAGTTTCAGCGCAACAGCTTTCAAAACCGCAACAAGGTCCGCACCGCTCAGGGCTGGACCTGGCTGACGGTGCCGCTTCTCACCAAAGGGCATACTGGGGGCGTGCTGGCGGATATCGCGATCGATCCGGTGCAGCATTGGCAGCGCAAGCACCTTGCAACCATCGCCCAAAGCTACGCCGGCGCGCCGTTCCACGACCGGGTCATGTCGTGGCTTGCCCCGTTCTATGGGCAGGAGTGGAGCAGGCTCGCCGATCTCTGCTGGGCGATGCTGGAAGCGCACCTGAAACAGCTTGGCATCACGACGAGGCTCGTGCGCGCCCGCGACATGGAAGATCACGGGGAGCGCAAGAGCCATCTGGTTCTCGACCTCTGCCGTCAGCTCGGCGCGACGGCCTACATTTCCGGGCCGCAGGGCCGCGGTTACATCGATGAAGCGTCGTTCGCTTCAGCGGGGATCGAGCTGCGCTATGACGACTACCGCCATCCGGTTTATCAGCAGGTTCACGGCGGCTTTGAAAGTCACATGGCAGCGATCGACCTGATGATGAACGTTGAAGACCCGATGCGCGTGCTCAAGGAAGGCAGTCCATGACCGCATTGGGCACCAAGGCGTGGGACGATCTCTATGCCAGCGGCCGGCATAACAGTGTATGGCCGTGGAGCGACGTTGTTTCGCTTGTGATGCGGTTTGCGCGGCCGCAGCCCGGGCGAACGGGCTTCCGCGTTATGGAGCTTGGCTGCGGCGCGGGGGCGAACATCCCGTTCTTCGAGGCGCTAGGCGTCGATTATCACGGGATCGATGCCAGTTCGACGGTGATCGCGCAGTTGCGCGATACGTTTCCGGCTTTAGCATCGAATCTGGCGGTAGCCGATTTCACCAGATCGTGGCCGTTCGAAGGCAGCTTCGACCTCGTCCTTGACCGTGCCGCCATCACGCACAACGACATCAAGGGCGTTATGTCGGCTCTGACGGGAGCTCACTGCCGCTTGAAACCCGGGGGTATGCTGATCTGCATCGATCTGTTTTCGACGGCATCGGGTGCGGCGAGAGCGGGTAAGCCCGGCCCCGAGGCGGGCACCCAAGTGAACTTCGTCGACGGGCCGCTGGCCGGTACGGGGATTGCGCACTTCTTCGACGAGGCCGAGCTCCGCTTGCTGTTTGCGGCCTTCGAGGTTGTTCACCTCCAGCACAAGGTAGTGACGACGATTGTGCCTGAAAGCAGCCGCGATCTCTCATCCTGGAATCTGGTTGCGAGGCGGCTATAAGCGCCCGCTCGCTTCTGCGAATCGGTCATGATATCCAAAGTTTTGCCGAACGAGAGAACAAAGCGCTTCGATCCCGTCTGGGATGAAATCTACCGGTCGGGCCAGCATGCCAACCGCTATCCTTGGGATGCAGTGGTCAGCTTTGTCTTTCGTTATCGCCCGCGCGAAAAGCCCCCGACCGATACGTCGATCATTGAGGTCGGCTGCGGCACTGCACCCAATCTCTGGTTTGCGGCACACGAAGGCTTTCGCGTGGCTGGCATTGACGCCAGCGAGGCGGCCATTGTCGTCGCGAAGGCGCGTTTTGCGGCGGACGGACTTCGTGGCGATCTGTGGGTCGGAAACTTTTCCGACCTTCCCTTCGACAGCGAAACCTTTGATCTCGCCATCGACCGCGCGGCGCTGACTTGTGTCGGCGATACGGTGGTGCGTGCAGCGGTCGCAGAGCTTCACCGCGTGCTCCGCCCTGGCGGGCTTGTGTTCTGCAACGTCTACAGCGATCGCCATTCGAGCCGCGCCAGCGGGCGGCCGGGGCCGGACGGCATAACCGACGGCATTTCCGCCGGGACACTGGTCGGCGTCGGGCAAATCCGGTTCTACGGCCGCGACGATCTCAGCGCGTTGTTCGCCGCGCCGCGCTGGACCATCGTCTCGCTCGAGCACCTGGCCGTGACGAACGCCATCGATGGCACCGAACACGCCGAATGGCGCCTGATTGCGCGCAAAGGCTGAGCGTGCGCGTGCTCGATCAGCCTTCGCATAACCAAAACCGGACCGACGACGTCCTGATCGCCGGCATCGTCCGCCCCGAAGGCTGGAGCGGCGAGCAGCTCGGCGCGGGCGAGGGCGCGCCTTGGCCTGTGTCGCTCGAACGGCTCGACACGGCCATGGTTGGGCAGCGCCTTGCCATCCTGGCGCACATCCCCTTTCGGCCCGGCGACCGGCTCAGCAATGCGCTCAGGCTTGCGGCCTATCATTTCTCGGTGATGGCCACCGCCATCGCCGAGGTGGCTCTCGCGATTGATCGTGAGGGCGAGACCGGACTCGTCCTGACCGGCGTGTCGGAGATCGAGTGGTTGCGCGGGACATCCGATCAGCCTCCCGCGCCCGCGACGACACGGCCGCAGCCAAAGCCGCCGTCGTGGCTCCGACGGCAGGCGGGTCGGGCGGCGCGCGCCGCAAGCTGGTCGCAGCCGACGGGATGGCCGAGGGCTCTGCTATCGCCGGACGCCGTGGCCGTGACCCACAACGATCTTCTGCGCAGCGAAGCCGCCCGAAGCGGCCTCGCCATCGGGTTTCGGCATGCCGACGAGTGGCTATCGGCGATTGTCGCGAAGTCCTCCGTGGGCTTGCAGGGCGGGCGGCCGTGGCGTGAACTCGCCGACGCCGTAGCCCGCGACACGGCAAAGGCGATTGGCCTCAGCCCGCGTCTCGAAGCCCGCGTCGCGCGGCTGTTTGCGGCGCGCCTTGATGAGCTGATGCAAACCGCATGGTGCGACGTGCAGGCGCTCGAAGGCGCCCGGCTGCCGAACGTGCTCTGGTCCGGTACCGGCGGCAACTGGCCGGCGCGGGCGCTCGGCATTGAGGTGATGCGCCGAGGCGGGAGCGTGCGGCGCTTCGATCACGGCTGCGGCTTTGCGACAGTCCTCGATCCGCTCGGCGCGCGGCTGATCGAGCTGTGCGTCTCGACGGAGTTCGTGACGGCGACGCCTGAGCTTGCCGCGATCGTGTGCGAACAGCTTGGCCCGGACCGTCCCGCGCGCATCGAGGCCGGCGCGGGCGATCCTCACTACCGCCGGTCGCCTGGTCCTGTGCGCGCGCCGAGGCAAAGACCAAGGGTGATGTATGTCACCGGCGCGGTTCTTGGATTTCGCCGGATCTGGCCGCCGAGAGTTCCCGACTTCGTCTATCTCGATTGGCAGCTTCGTGTTGCGCGAGCGCTCAAGGCGCTTGATGTCGAGGTCACCTTCAAGCCGCACCCGGAGGGGCTGTTTCGCGGCCGCAGCCATCCGTTGAGCCGCCTGGGACGTGTCGAGACCCGCATGTTCGAGGAAGCGTTCAACGAAACCGACGTGGTGATTTTCGATGAACCAACCTCGACCACCTTCTGGGTTGCCGTTACGTCCAACTGCTCGGTCATATTAATGAACGTCGGCCTTGCCGAATTCGATCCTCATATTGCGCCGCTGGTTCAGGCGCGCGTGACCATGGTGCCCGTACATTGGGATGCCGATCACCGTCCCCAGTTCGATGTCGCCGCCCTTGAGGCCGCGATTTACGATCAGCGGCCGATCGACCATCGACCGTTGCGCCGGCTGATGGCGGGCGACGAGGGAACGGCAATGCATCTGCACCTGAATGCGCCGCTATGAGAATTCTATGTTTTCTGCCGGACTTCGATGCCGGCGGCGCGCAGCGCACAGTGATCAATCTCGCCAATGCCTTTGTCGAAATGGGAGAAGACGCGCAGCTTTGCGCCACCCGCACGGACGGCAAGGCACAGGAATGGGTCGCGCCCGGCGTCGAAACGATTGATCTCGGCGCGCGCCGAACCCGCTATTCCCTCGTCGCCCTCACGCGTTTGCTGCGGTCGCGACAGCCCGACATCCTGTTCGCCTCAATGGTCGACGCCAATATCGTCGCCTGGGCGGGGGCTCGACTCGCTGCAGTGCCGAACCTCAGCGTCGTGCTTCGCGAGACTAACAGTCACCTCGCGCGGGGCGATCTGGGTCGGCTGCGCCGCGGCCTGATCGGCTGCGCCTATCGCAACGCCGACCGTGTCGTGGCGCTCTCTAGCGGAGTCGCCGACGAGATCGCTTCTCTCTACAGGCTTGACCGCGCCCGCCTGATGACGATCCCAAACCCGGTTGCAGTATCGGATATCGCGGCTCGCGTGGCCGCAGGACGTCGTGCCCCACCGCCAATTCCAGGTGATGGGCCGCTTGTGGTTTCGGTCGGCCGCCTCACTCGGCAGAAGGGCTTTGATCGTCTCATCCAGGCGTTTGCGCGGCTGTCTATCCCGGGTGCCCGGCTGGCGATTGTTGGCGAAGGCGAGGATCACGCGATGCTGACCGATCTTGCGGCGAGGCTTGGGGTGGCTGAACGCGTGACCCTGCCCGGATTCGCACCTAATCCGGAACAGTGGCTCGCCCGCGCAGACGTATTTGTATCGTCGTCGCGCTGGGAGGGCTTCGGCCATGTCATCGTCGAGGCGATGGCGGCGGGTGTGCCGGTCGTGGCCTATGATTGTCCGCATGGGCCGCGCGATATTCTACGCGACGGAAAAAACGGCCTGCTGGTTCCTGAGGGTGACGTTACGCAACTGGTCGCCGCGCTGACCCGTGTGCTGAATCAACCGGAATTCGCTGCTAGCCTGCGACGCGCGGCGGTCTCGGACGCCGCGCGTTACGCGCCGCCGGTTATCGCCCAATTGTACTATTCTCTGTTCGAAGAAGCGCGCTCCGCACCGCGGCGCTCGACATTGCAGAATCTTTCGTAAGCAGGAACTAATTGCAGACTTGCAAATCTTTTTCGCCGGCGGGCTATTCCGCGACGGTGCTGCCCGCTGGGCGCGGGCATCACGATGATCCCCTCGAAAAATTGCAAGTAGGCCCCGACGCATGACCTTGGTCCTGCATATCATTACCGGCCTCGGCACCGGCGGAGCGGAATTGTCGCTCGCGACGCTCGCCCGCGCCTTGCAGGAGCGTGGCCTCCCTCAGCATGTAGTCAGCCTGAGCGAAGAGGGCCGTTATGGCGAGGAGCTGAAGCGCGCCGGCATTGCCGTCGGTGCCCTCAATCTGTCGTCGCCGATGCAGGCGCCCGCCGGGGTTCTGAAGCTGTCGAACCTCGTGCGCAGGCTCAAGCCCGCGGTGATCCAAGGCTGGATGTATCACGGCAATCTGATGGCGGCGCTGGTGGATCGTCTGGTGCCCGGGCGCGCGTCGCGGCGGCTACTCTGGAACCTGCGCGCTTCGAACATGGATTCCGTTCGCTATGCGCGTGTCGTCCGCTGGGGCGCGATGCTGTCGCAATGGCCGGACGTGATCGTGTCGAACTCGGAAGCGGGCGAGGCATTTCACCGCGAGCAGGGCTATCAGCCCAGGCTCTCCAAGGTCATCGCCAACGGCATCGACACGCAAAAGTTCAAACCCGACGTGGCGATGCGCGATGCCCTCCGGGCCGAGTTCGGCATTGCTCGCGACGCGACCGTGGTGGTCCACGCAGCGCGGGTCGATGCGATGAAGGACCATCCGACATGTCTGGCCGCATTGGCGGCCGCACCCGGCGTGCTCGGGATCCTGTTCGGTGCCGGCACCGACAGTCTTCCACTGCCGCCGAACGTACGCGCGCTCGGCATGCGACGCGACGTCGAACGGCTGTACGCCATGGCGGACATCGTCATATCCACGTCGGCGTTCGGCGAAGGGTTCTCCAATGCGATCGCAGAAGGGATGAGCTCTGGGCTTGTTCCAGTCGCGACCGACGTGGGCGACGCCAGGCCGATTGTCGGCGAAACCGGTCATGTCGTCGCCCCGCGCGACGTGCGGTCTCTGGCCTCAGCTATCCGCGAAACGGCCGCGCTGACGCCGGCTGAGCGGACGGCCTTGGGCCGGCGCGCCCGGGCACGGATCGAGGAAAAGTTCAGCCTGCAGCGTTCGGTAGATGCTTACGAACACCTGTACTGCGCGGTGACGAAGAAGCGCCCGCTGGGGCGCGCGGCTTAGACCGGCGATGCACCTTCCTGCGTGGCGGTGCGGCGTCTGCGCCAATGGCATAGCGATGCGAAGCCTGCACCTGCAAGAACCATCAGCGGCGCTTCGATCGGCAGCCGGTATTTTGGCGAAGCCACCGGGCCGTTGACCAGAAGGATGTAGACGATCCACGAGGCGAGCAGCAGCAGAATCGGCCAGTGCTCGGGCTGTCGCAGCAAGGCGAAAAAACCGATCAGCTGCACGAGGCGTATGGCGGCAAGACCGGCGATGCCGGCAAGAACGATCCAAGCGTAGAGTGCGTTGTCCGGGCGGAACAGAAAGTTTCCGATCTTTTCGATTGGTGTCGCTCCGGGCGTCGCATAAAAGCCGGTACGAGACAGACTTATCACCGGGGGCGAGAGCGTGGCGGCCGGTGCGCCGAGGTTGACCGCGGCGCCGAAGACCCAGGCCCTGACCGCGGCCGCCGTGCCCAATTCCTCCATCGCTTCGCGGGCCAGCTCCGAAAGGCGGCGCGACTCCTGGAACGGGTTTTCACTTCGGACGGCGACGGTGCTCTGCTCGCGCCGTTGCATCTCTTCCGCCCCCTTTTCCCACAGGGTGCCGTCCTTCGTTTGCCTGACGAGCGGCACAATCCAGAACGCCGAGTGAGCTCCGGTCTGCGCGGTCAACGACCACGCGCCGTAGTGAATGACGTTGCGCGCAAGCAGCGGCGAGATCAGCAGGCCGGCGCCAGCCGCTGCGGCGACGAGCTGCCGAACCGAGCTTGCAAACGAATGCCTGCGAATGACGGCGACGCCCAGCAGAAGGCCGAGCGCGCAGAGGGCCCATGGCACGATGAGGATGCGGGTCATCGCCGCGCAACCGACCGCCGCGCCCGCAAATAGCGCCATACGCAAAGAGGGCTGCCGCATCCAGCGCGCCATGGCGAGCAGCGCGACCGCGGAGAAGAAGAGGAAGAACGTATCGGTGTAGAACAGCCCGGTCAGCACGATCTGGGTTGGGTTGAGCGCTGCGCCGATCCCTGCCGGCAGCGCATAGTCGGTCCGGATGGTTGCTGCAATCGCGTAGATGCAAAGGCAGGTGGCGGCGTCGGCAAGCCCCTGAAAAAGGATGAACGCGAGCGCGCCAGACTTGCCGAAAACCAGCACGCTGCCAGCCCAAAGCCACGTGATCAGTGGCATCACTGAAAGTTCGGGCCCGAGCCACCCCCAGCCATCGAGCGAACCTGTTGAGACCGCTGAGGCAACCTGGTTTGCAAATTGCAGGTAGCCAAAGGAATCTGCGACCAGCAACCCTGCATCCCCGAGCGCGCCATACAAAATCAACGCATAGAGCCAGCGCACTGCAGCGGCGATCAGGAAGACCGTCAGCAGGGGGCGGGACCGCAGGAAGATGATCGGCATGCCAGTGCTCAAAGATGTCGTTGATAAACGGCCAGCAGCCGAAATCCCGCGAGTCCGCCGATCACGTTGCGCACCTTCCATTCCACTTCCAGAAGCGGCTTCGCCAGCGCGGCGGCCAACAGCGACCATGGCCGAAACCCGCCTGATAACGGATAGGCCAGAAAAGAAAACTTCTCGGACGAAACCAACTGAAGCTCAGGCACGTGCTTGGCAAGCGCGTCGCGGTAGCGGCCGGTGAGCAGGGTCGGAATGGCCTGGTTGGAATCGTAGGGGTCCTTGCCGGGCGTGATCGCGCCCTCGACCATCGGGTCGGCGGACATATCGACCGGCTCCGGGTGCAGCAGCCGGTAGAACAGCCCGCTCAATGGCGTGATGGCCGGCTCGCACATCACCAGCCTTCCACCCGGCCGCAACACACGCGCGATTTCCCGGAGCGCGCGGAGCGGATGTTCGATGTGATGGAGCACGTCGAACATCACGACATTGCTGAATGAGCCTGCCTTGAACGGCAGGCGCTGGGCGTCGCAGACCACGTCGAGCCACGGCGCGGCAACGATGTCCGTCGCGATCGTTTGTGGCGCAAAGGTCCGGAAGTTGCCCGAGCCGCCGCCGATCTCCAGGATCGGACCCGGCGCGCAACATTCCACCATCCGCCGATACATGTCCGAGTAGACGAGGCGGAGCGCGGGCTTGCTGTCCCACACCTTGCGATAGCGCAGCGGGTCGTGCTCAGGATTGGGCCCGGATGACGATTTCATCGCACCCCGCTGGCGATAAACAACAGGTCGACATAGCTCCTGCGGCCCAACAGGGCAGGCAGCGCGCGGACGTCCAGCCGCCGGGGGCCGCTGTGTTCGAGCGTGTGGGGCTCGTAGCCGAACTGGGACAGGACATCGAGCAATTCATCGGTGCTGCTGCCGAAGCTGCTCAGCGCCGCTGGGTCGACCTCGACGAACAACGCAGGGCGGTCGCGCTTGAGAATGTCCTGTGCGCCGGCAAGCACGCGCATTTCTGCGCCCTGGACATCGATCTTGATGAAGGCGGTCTTGCGTCGTTCGCCCGCCAGCAGCGAATCCAGCGCGACCGCGCGAACCGGCACGCCGTCACCGCCGATCTTGTGGTCGCCGGGATGATCCTTGTTGATGGCCAGCCGGGCCTCGCCCGGCGTCCGGTCCGCGACAGCCTTGATCGTCGTGACGCGCTTCGACAGGCCTTCGCTCGCAAGCCGCCGGGTCAGTTCGGCAAAATTGACGTCCTCCGGTTCGATCGCAAAGACATGGCCTGTTTCGCCCACCCAGCGCGCCAGCCTTCGGGTGAAAAAGCCGACATTGGCGCCGACATCCACCGCGAGCGCGCCTTGCGGGATCAAGCTCTGCAATTGCGATATCGGTCCCGCTTCGAAGCAAAGCTTGTAGGCGTCGTAGAGCTGGAAAAACAGCCGCTGGCCCCATCCGTAGCGCAGCAGGCCCTCCGCGAAAACACGCCGGTAAAGCCACAGCAGCCCAAGCTGAAGCGCTCGCGGCATCGTTACAGCGCTTTCAGCTTTCGATACGCGAACATCACCATGCGCAGCAGCAACAGCCCATGCCGGAACCGCGAGATCTGCGTCTCGCCGTATTCGCGCGCAGCATAGCGGATCGGCACCTCGGCAGTCTTCAGGTTGAGCTTGCTTGCGCCGAACAGCAGGTCGAAATCGCCGAACGGATCGAAGTCGCCGAAATAGCCGCGGTTGCGGATGATCTCGTTGTAATCGTTCCGGGTCAACACCTTGGTGCCGCAGAGCGTGTCGGTGTGACGTTGATTGAGGAGATAGGTGAAGGCAAGGGCAAAGGAATAGTTCGCACAGAGATTGAGGAAGCGCATCGCATCCTTCTCCAGCGGATAGACCAGCCGCGAGCCGTTGATGAACTCGCCCTTGCCGGATACGAGCGCGTCGTAGAATTTAGGCAGATCCTCCGGCGGCATCGTGAGATCGGCATCGAGGATCATCAGGATGTCGCCCGACGCTTCCGCGAACCCCTTGCGCACCGCGTCGCCCTTGCCCTTACCGGTCTGCTTGAAAGCCTTGATGTCCGCCTGCGGATTGGCGGCGATCATCTCGTGGACTTTCTCCCAGGTGCCGTCTTTGCTGCCGCCTTCGACGAATATGATTTCGAGCTTGGGGGCGAATTGGGGAATACGCCGAACCGCCGCTTCGATGTTGCCACGCTCGTTGCGGCAGGGCACGACGATGGAAACCGACGGCAGCTCCGGCAGAGGCTTGGTTTGCGGCCGCGCGATGACGTAGTTCTGCAAACAGAGGGTGCGAAGCAGAGGCAAGGTCGCCACGAACCGGTTGATAGCGTGGCCGAGGCCGAACATCCGGAACGTCGAAAGCATTCGCCATTCACGTTTGATGACGTCGAAGTCGGCCAGATAGAACAGGTTGGCAATGTCCTCACTCGACAGCCAGTTCTGCGGACGTGCCCGCCGGCCGCTGAACCAGGAATACAGTTTGAACAGCGGTTCCCAGAACCACGCCGGATAGCTGACGATGATGCGCGTATGCGGGGCGCAGTAGCGGTGCAGGCTTCGCAGCGTTTGCAGACAGTCGTCGAGCGAGCCCAGCGCGTCGGACAGCACGATCACATCAAATGGTCCGCCAAGGCCGGCGATGTCGTCGAGCTCCTCGACATCGCCGTGAAGGAAGGTCAGATGCGAATGCGTCCGCCGGGCGTTGTCGATCATGGCGCGGCTGAAGTCGATGCCGACCCCTTCGGCGGGCTTCAAGGCGTTCAGGAGTTCGCCGGTGCCGCAGCCGAGATCGAGCACGCGCTTTCCCTCGGGGACGAGGAAGCGCATGTAGCTCCAGTCTTCGTCGTAGTAGAACCGATGCCGCTCCATCCATGCCATGCGCTCGTCGGCATGCTGCTCCGCCTCGGCGAGGATCTGCTTTTTACGCTCACTGTAGGGCCGGCGGCCGCGGTCGGATGCGGGGGCGGGCAGGGAGGCGGGTTCGATGGCCGGCATGAAGATTGTGGCGGGCTCGACTGCGGAATGGAGCGCGACAAGGTGATAGCGTGGCCAAGCGGCGATGAGAACGAAAAAGTGCAGCGATACGGCAGTTCGCGCCAAGAAAAAATCGCGTTGTGCCAAGGGTTTGTGGGGGCTAACAATGGGGCGTCCGGCAGCCCGCGGCTGCCGCTGCAATGGCTCCTCGCGAGCGTCCCAGCGTTGATCCCATGTGCGGCATAGCCGGCCTCGTCGATCTCAAGGGCCTCGATGGCAGCGAAGCCGCGGCCCGCTCGCAGCAGGGGCTCGCCGCGATCCGCGCGCGTGGTCCCGACGGCGAGGGGGCCTGGAACGACAGCCATTGTGCGCTGGTCCACACCCGCCTCGCCATCATCGAGCTCAGCCCGCTCGGCGCGCAGCCGATGCACCGCGACGGCCTCCTCATCACCTTCAACGGTGAGATCTTCAACTACGCCGAGGTGCGGAACGAGCTCGCAAGCCTTGGCCACAGCTTCCGCTCCAATTCCGACACCGAGGTGCTGCTCGCCGGGTGGCGGCAATGGGGGCCGCGGCTGCTGCCGCGCCTGGTCGGCATGTTCGCCTTTGCGATCTGGGATGCTGCGGCGCGAACGCTCTATGCGGCGCGTGACCGCTTCGGGGAAAAGCCGTTCGTCTACGCCCGACATGGCGAGCGTCTGGCGTTCGGCTCATCGCTCACCGCCTGCGAGGTGATGCTCGGCGAAACGAGGCCGGTCGATCCCGCGGCGCTGCGCGCGCTGTTTACGCTGCGATTTGTGCCGGAGCCGTGGTCGATCGCTGCGGGCATTCGCAAGCTTCCGCCCGGTCATTGGCTCAAATTCGACGGGCAACGCCTCATGGTCGAGCGCTGGTACGATCTCGCGCGGGAGCACCGGAAGATTTCAGTTGGCGAAGGCGAAGCCAATCTGGGCCTGCGCGAGCGGTTCGACGCTGCGGTCGCAGCCCGGCTCGTCTCCGACGTGCCGGTCGGCGTGTTTCTTTCGAGCGGCATCGATTCCGCATTGGTTGCGGCCTCGGTTGCCGCGTCCGGCGCAAGCCTGAAGACATTCACGGTCGGTTTCGAGGGGGCGAGCGACTACTACGAAGAGCGCCCGCAGGCCGCGGCCGTGGCCCGCCATCTGCGAGCCGAGCACACTGAAATCGGCGTCAGCGCCGCCCGGGTCCGCGAGGTTCTGGATCGGGTCTTCCTCGCGTTTGATGAGCCGTTCGCCGACGCGTCGGCCGTTCCCACCTATCTCGTGTCCGAGGCTACGCGCGCCAAGGTGACGGTCGTGCTCACCGGCGACGGTGCCGACGAAGTGTTCGGCGGCTACCGCCGCTACTGGTCGGAGCTGCACGCCGGCTTTTGGAACCGGGTTCCCGCGCCGCTGCGGCGGGCGCTCACCGCCTTGCTGGTGCGGATGCCGGAAGGCAAGGACAGCACGGTGCTGGAATGGGTGAGGCGTGCGCGCCGTTTTGCCGTGACCGCAGACGCCGATCCGGTGCGGCGTCAGACCGCCTGGATGCGGCTGGCCAGCGAAGCCGAACTCGACCGGCTGCTGGGCTGGGCACCGCCCGATCCGATCGTGGCCGAAACTCTGGTCGCCGAATGCCGCAGAGCCTCCGGCCAAAATGACGGCCAAGTCGATCCGATCAACGCGATGCTCGCCTGCGATGTCGCCCTGGGACTTCCCGGTGACATGCTGGCCAAGGTCGACCGTGCCAGCATGGCGCATGCCTTGGAGACGAGGACACCGTTTCTCGATCAACGAGTGGTCGAGTGGGCCTTTGCCTTGCCGGGCTCCGCGAAGCTTGCCCTGCAAAATGGCCGTGCGGTTGGCAAACGCATCCTGCGCAACGCATTTCGCGATCGCTTGCCGCCGGAGGTTTTCAGCCGCCCCAAGCGGGGCTTCGAGATGCCGGTGGCGGCAATGCTGAACGGCCATGCGGCCGATCGCCTGGCGGTGGCCACCGATCCGGCCGCGCTCAAGCGGCAGGGGATTTTCGATCCCGCCCAGGTCGAAGTGTGGCGGCACGAGCTTGCCAACGGACGCGATACGTCCTGGCAACTGTGGACCGTGCTCGCCTTCCAGGAATGGGCCCGGCTGCACCGGCGTCCCGAGGCCCTCGGGTAAGGTCGTTCTCGGCCTATGTTCCGGTCTTGCCGTCCCCGCGGGCGGCAACGATCGCATCCGCCTGCTCGGTGCGGCCGGCATCGATCACGCTGTCGGATCCGACGAGCCAGACCAGACCGCCGAGTATGCCGACGGCAAACATCGCGCCGCCCATCAGGACCGACACCAGGAGCCCGTCGCTTTCGGGTAACCCGGCATAGGAGAATGCCAGCACCAGAGTACTTTCGCGCACGCCCCAGCCGGCGATCGAGATCGGGATGGTGACGATCAGCATCACCGGCAGGACCAGCAGCAGGGCATCGAGATAGCTCAATTGCGCGGCGACCGCGCGCGCGGCGCTCCAAGCGAGTGCCGCGGTCATCAGGTGGATCACGAACGACAGTAGCAGCACCTTTGGCGCGGCGGCGCGCGAGAACAGCAGACCGCGGGCAAGCTTTGACAGATCCGCGAGGCGGCGCGTCAGCCGCCAGCGCGCCAAAAGTGGCAGGTTGCCGAGCGCCAGGAAGGCCGCAGCGGCCATGAGGCTCCCAAGCCCGACCGCGAGCAGCACCAGCCGGCCGAGCGGGTTCGCGATCAGGGCAAACGACCAGTAGAGCCCTGCCGTGACCACCATTGCCAGCGCCAACACGCCGATAAAGCGGTCGAGGAGCACGGAATAGGTTGCGGTGCGCCAGCCATTGCCGGCGCGCGCGGCAAGCACGATGCGGGCGGCGTCGCCGCCGACGGTCGACGGCAGAACCTGATTGAAGAACGCCGCGATGAGATTGAAACGCAGCGCCTGTTCTTGCGGCATGGCCGCGCCGCAGTGGCTCGTGATCCGTTGCCAGCGGGCGGCACCGAGCCCGGTTTGAAGGAGGCCGATTCCGACCGCGGCGATCAGCCAGGCGGGATCGAGATCCTTCAGCCGTTCGCTGATCATGTCGACGTGGATGCGGCGGGTGGCGAAGTAAAGCAGCGCTGCCGATACCGCAATTTTCAACGCAATCAGGGCCCACTGCCGCATGGAAATCCGTCAAATCCGGTGGAACCGAACGGGCCGCACCCAATCATTATTGCTGCGGAAATGCAAAGCTGGCCCCAGAAATCGATTGGTTATTGCCGCCCACGAGACCATATTCGGACGGCTTGGCTCGCCCAAGAGCTAGTTTTGTAGGCGAGCATCGAAAGCACGTTTCCAGCGAGGAAGGTTTCCGCCCATGCCGCGCCTCTCTGACCTCAAGGTCAAGCTGTTCACAGATGGCGCCGACAAGGCGCAAATCCTCGACATGGCCAGGCAGCCCTGGATCGCGGGCTTCACCACCAATCCTTCGCTGCTGAAAAAGGCCGGCGTGAAGAACTACGCCGAATACGGCCGCGACCTCGTTCGCGCGGTTCCCGACCGGCACATCTCGTTCGAGGTGTTCTCTGACGACATTCCGGAGATGGTGGCGCAGGGTCGCGTGATCGCGACCTGGGGCAAGAACGTCCACGTCAAGCTGCCGGTGACCAACACCAAGAGCGAGCCGCTTTACGAGGCTGTTCGCGCCATGTCCCGCGAGGGCATCAAGATCAACATGACGGCGATCTTTGCGCCGGAGCAGGTCGCGAAGGCGGTCGATGCACTGGCCGGCGGCGCGCCGGCCTGCGTCTCGGTGTTTGCAGGAAGGCTCGCCGATCTCGGCATCGACTACCGGCCGATCATGCAGGACGCCATCGCCCGCGCTCGCAAGACGCCCAATGTCGAAATCATCTGGGCCTCCACCCGCGAGGTCTACAATGTGGTCGAGGCCGACGGCATGGGCTGCCACATCATCACGGCGCCCGCCGATGTGCTGAAGAAGCTGCCGGCGCTCGGCAGCCAGACCCCTGTGGAAATCTCGCTCGCGGCGGTCAGGGCGTTCCGCGATGACGCAATTGCGGCGGGGCTGACGCTTGAGATTCCGGGCAAGCCGCAGGCCGCGGAATAGTCCGCTCCGGAGCCTGAATTTGGTCTGTAACGCTTTGACGCAAAACGTGTTTAAGCCCTTGTGAAGGTTATAATCGCCAGCCGCTCTGGACCATGCTAGGGACAGGCCGGGCGCTGCTGGGGCGGCAATTTTGGGGCGAAAGACGGAAAATATGGTGCAGGCGGTGAAGACCAGCACGCCGCTTCGGCTCGGCGTCGTCGGCGTTGGCACCATGGGTGCAAACCACGCGCGGGTTCTGGCCGGGGTGTCAGGCATCCAGCTGGTCGGGGTCGCCGATCCGGATCGCGGCCAGCGCGATCTGGTCACCCGCGTTCTCGGCTGTCCCGCCGTGACGGAGGTCGATGCGCTGCTTGCGCTCGGCGTCGATGCCGTGACCATCGCGGCGCCCACCCACCTGCATCACCAGATGGCGCTTCACTGCATCGCCCGCGGCATTCACGTGCTGGTCGAGAAGCCGATCGCCTCGAGCGTCGAGGAGGGCCGTGACATCATTGCCGCCGCGCGCAAGGCCGGCGTGACGCTGATGGTCGGCCACGTCGAGCGGTTCAATCCGGCGGTGACCGCGATCAAGCAGGCGATCCGCGGCGAGGACATTCTGTCAATCGGCATCACCCGCGTCGGCCCGTTCCCGCCGCGCATGTCGAATGTCGGCGTGGTCATCGACCTCGCGGTCCACGACATCGACCTGATCCGCTGGTTCACCGATTCCGACATCGTCGAGGTGCAGCCGCAGCTCTCGAGCGCGGTCGCCGAGCGCGAGGACATCGCGCTGTTGCAGTTCCGCACCGCCTCGGGCGTGCTCGCGCACATCAACACCAACTGGCTGACCCCGTTCAAGGCGCGCCAGGTGACGGTCGCGACCCGCGGCAAGTACGTCACCGGCGATCTGCTCACGCGTCAGGTCACCGAGTGCTTCGGCTTCCAGCCCGACGGCGCCTATTCGATGCGGCATGTCTCGGTCGGCCACGACGAGCCGTTGCGCACAGAGCTTCTCGCCTTTATCGAGGCGGTCCGCACCGGCAAGCCGCCGGCGGTGACCGGCGAGGAGGGCGTGGCGAGCCTCGAGATTGCAACACGCTGCCTCGAAAGCCGGCCGGCGCTTGCGGCGGGTGCTCCGCTCAAAGGTCCGCGCCGGGTTGCCGGCTGACGCCACTTGAGTTTTCTGAAACGTATTTGACACGCTGATGAACCAAAGCGTCCGCCCCTCCTTTGCGCCCATCCCGTTCATCGACGTCGGCGCCCAGCGCCGCAGGCTCGGCCGCGCCGTCGACGACGCCATCACGCGGGTCACCGAACACTGTCAGTTCATCCAGGGGCCGGAGGTCGCGGAATTCGAGGCGCGGCTCGCCGAATTCTGCGGCGCGCGCTATGCGGTCGGCTGCGCCAGCGGCACCGACGCGCTGATGCTGGTGCTGATGGCAAAGGGCATCGGCCCGGGCGACGCCGTGATCTGCCCGGCCTTCACCTTCTGCGCCACCGCCGAGGTGGTCGTGCTGCTCGGCGCGACGCCGGTGTTCGCCGACGTCGATGCCGACACCTTCAATCTCAACGCCGCGAGCGTCAAACGCGCGATCGCGACCGCGAAACGCCAGGGACTCACCCCCAAGGCGCTGATCCCGGTCGATCTGTTCGGGCTGCCGGCCGACTACGACGCGCTGCTGCCGGTGGCGAAAGAGGCGGGATTGTTCATCCTCGACGACGCGGCCCAAGGCTTCGGCGCGACCTACAAGGGCCGCAAGCTCGGCACCGTTGCCCCTGCGACCGCGACGAGCTTCTTTCCGGCCAAGCCGCTCGGCTGCTACGGCGACGGCGGCGCGGTGCTGACCGACGACGCGGGCTTGGTCGAGGTGCTCAAAAGCCTGCGCGTGCACGGGCAGGGCACCGACAAATACGACAACGTGCGGATCGGCATGACCAGCCGGCTCGACACCATGCAGGCCGCGGTGCTGATCGAGAAGCTGAAGATCTTTGCCGATGAGATCGCGGCCCGCGACCGGGCCGCGCGCCGCTACGCCGACGGCCTGAGGGACGTTTGCATCGTCCCGGTGGTGCCTGAAGGCATGACCTCGATCTGGGCGCAGTACACCATCCGCCTCAAGCCCGGAGCGCGCGACGGACTTGCCGTTAAGCTTAAGGCGCAGGGGATACCTACGGCGATTTACTATCCCAGGCCGCTGCACCGGCTGGAGGCCTACAAGCGCTTTCCGGTCGCCGACAACGGCATTCCGACGACCGATCAACTATCCGAAGAAGTGATCAGTCTGCCGATGCATGCCTATCTTGACGCGGCGACCCAAGATCGGGTGATTGAGGCGGTTCGCGCCGCGCTCCGGCCCTAGATTTGGCGTCGGGGCGCGGTCCTGTGGCGAAGGGGGCGCCGCAGTCCGGTCTTCCGGTTCGATCTTCCTTGGGGATGGATGCTCGTCCGCGCGCTTGCGATTGTCTCGACGCTGTGTTCGGCGCTGCTCTTGGGCGGCTGCGCCGTGTCTGGACTGCTGCCCGACTGGACGTCGACCGATGTCGCGGGCCCAGAGCCGCCCTACCGCTTCATCATCGCCAACAAGCTCAAGGAGGTGCTCGGCGATGCCGCCCCGAGCGACAGGCTTGAGATCTCCGGTCCCGCGCGCATCGACTCGCTCAAGGGCGCATCCTGGCGGGTCTGCCTGAAGGCGCAAAAGTTTCCGCTGCTGCCGCGCTACTACGCGATCTTTTTCCAGCGCGGCCAGATGGTCGATACTCGATTGTCGGTGCTGATCGATCAGTGCGAAGTTCAGGGATATGCGCCGTTCGACTGGCAGACCGAGATGAACAATCCGCCGGCGCGCTGAACATGCCCAGGCGGGACGCGCCAAATCAGGTCCGCTTGTACACGTCCTCGATGCGGACGATGTCGTCCTCGCCGAGATAGCTCCCCGTCTGCACCTCGATCAGCTCCAGCGGGATCTTGCCGCGGTTGGCGAGCCGGTGCACCGCGCCGATCGGAATGTAGATCGACTCGTTCTCGTGCACGTCCATGACCTCGGTGCCGATGGTGACCTCGGCGGTGCCGCGCACCACCACCCAGTGCTCGGCGCGGTGATGGTGCTTCTGCAGCGACAGCATGCCGCCCGGATGCACGACGATGCGCTTGACCTGGAACCGCTCGCCCCGGTCGATCGAGTCGTAATAGCCCCAGGGCCGGTGGCCGCGGCGATGGTCGGTGGCCTCCGGCCGCTTCGCGCTCTTGAGCTTGGCCACGAGCTCACGCACCTCCTGCGATCGCTCGCGCGGCACCACCAGCACCGCGTCGGGCGTCGAGACCACGACCAGATCGTCGACGCCGACCACCGCGGTGAGCCGGTCGGCGGAATGGATGACGCAGTTGTGCGCGTCCTCGGTGACGACCGTGCCCTGGACCGCGTTGCCGAGCTTGTCGCGCTCCGCGATGTCGAGGATCGCGTCCCACGAGCCGATGTCCGACCAGCCGAAGTTGCCGGCGACCACGGCGGCGCGGTCCGTCTTCTCCATCACCGCATAGTCGATCGACTTCTGCGGCGCGCTGCCGAACGCCTCGGTGTCGAGCCGCAGGAACTGCAGGTCGGTTTGCGCCCTGGCGACCGACCGTTCGGCGGCCGATGCCATCGACGGCTCGAACCGCTCCAGCTCCTTCAGCAGCACGTCGGCGCGGAACAGGAAGTTTCCCGAGTTCCACAGATAGCCCTCGGCGACGTAGCGGCTCGCGGTATCGGCATTGGGCTTCTCGACGAAGGCTTCGACCGCGAACACCTCGCCGCCGCCGATGCCCGCGCCGCGGCGGATGTAGCCGTAGCTGGTCTTGGGCGTGTTCGGGGTGATGCCGAAGGTGACGATCTTGCCCGCCTCGGCGGCCTTCAGCCCGGCGAGGCAGGTCGCGCGGAATTCCTCCACGTCGAGGATGATGTGGTCGGCGGCGAGCGCCAGAACGACGGCATCCGGATTCTGGCTCCTCGCCAGCGCCGCGGCGGCGGCCAGCGCCGGGCCGGAATCGCGCCGCATCGGCTCGATCACCACCATGGCATCGATCCCCAGGTCCTCGGCCTGCCGCCGCGCGAAGAAGCGGAAATCCGCGCCGGTGATGACGATCGGCGGGCCGAACAGCTTGTCGTCCGCGACCCGCAGCAGCGTCTCCTGATAGGTCGAGCGCTCGCCCACCAGCGGCAGAAACTGCTTCGGCAGCGCGTCGCGCGACACCGGCCAAAGCCGGGTCCCGGCGCCGCCGGCGAGCAAAACGGGAACGATCTTGGTCATGCGGGCGGCACTATTCCAAAAACCGTCCGTGATAGCCAGACTGTCGCAGCCGGCGCGCGAGTCGCTTCCGGTGAAACGATGAGGACACCGGCCCGTTAAGCATGATTGACCGCATCCTGACCGTCGGCGGCATTACGCTCGTCTCGCGCGTGACCGGTTTCGCACGCGACATCATGCTGGCGGCGATCCTGGGGGCGGGCCCGGTGGCGGACGCGTTTTTCGTGGCGCTTCGGCTGCCGAACCACTTCCGCGCGATTTTCGCCGAGGGTGCGTTCAACTCGGCGTTCATCCCGGCCTATGCCCGCGTCCGGGGCTCGGATGGCGCGGCCGCCGCGAAACTGTTCGCCGACCGGGTGTTCGTGCTGCTGCTGGCGAGCCAGGTCGTGCTGCTGGCGGCGGCGCTGCTGTTCACGCCTGCGGTCATCGACCTGCTTGCCCCGGGCTTCGGCAAGGATCCGGCGCGCTTTGCGCTCGCCGTGGACCTCACCCGCATCACGTTTCCCTATCTGCTGCTGATCAGCCTCGTCACGCTCTACAGCGGCATTCTCAACGCCCTCGACCGGTTCGCGACGGCGGCCGCCGCACCGATCCTGCTCAACCTGTCGATGATGATGGCGCTGGCGCTCGCGGCCTTCTTCCCGACCGCGGGGCATGCCGCCGCCTGGGGCGTGCTGATCGCCGGCATCCTCGAATTCCTCCTGGTTGCCGGCGACGTCGCGCGGCAGGGCGTGCTGCCGCGCTTCTGCTGGCCGAAATTCGACACCGACGTCAAAACCTTCCTCAAGCGCTTTGGGCCTGCCACCGTCGGCTCGGCGGAAACCCAGATTGCGCTGTTCGCCGACACCATCATCGCGAGCTTTCTGGTCGCCGGATCGCTCTCCGCGCTCTACTACGCGGACCGCCTCAACCAGTTGCCGATCGGCGTGATCGGCATCGCCGCCGGCACCGTGCTGCTGCCGGAGATGGCGCGGCGGATCACGGCCGGCGACGAAAGCGGCGCGAAGCACGCGCAGAACCGGGCGGTGGAATTCACCCTGGTGCTGGCGGTGCCGTGTCTCGTCGCCTTTATCATGGTGCCGGAACTGATCATGCGCGCCCTGTTCGGCCGCGGTGCGTTCACGGCGGCAAATGCGGCGGCCGCAGGGGCAACGCTCACCGCCTATGCGGTCGGTCTCTTGCCGTTTGTGCTGATGCGGAGCGCCACGACGACATTCCTCGCGCGCGGCGACACGATAACGCCGGTCAAGGCGCTGTTTGTCGCCGTCGCCGTCAACGTGGCGCTGAAGGTCGTGTTGATGGGCTCCTATGCGCAGGTTGGGCTCGCGATTGCGACCTCGATCGGCGCCTGGGTCAATCTGTTGCTGCTGGTCTGGTTCGCTTTCCGGAAGAACCTGATCGTGATCGATGCGGGGCTGCGTCAGGCCGTGCTGAAGCTTGCCGGGGCGGCTGTTGCGCTGGCCGCGGCGATATGGGCCGCTGAATGGACCGTGTTCCGCGTCATACCCGCCGGCACCTCGTTCCGCGACGAGATCGCTCTCGCGGTCGTGGTGCTTGGCAGCGCCGCGGTCTA
Source organism: Xanthobacteraceae bacterium (assembly GCA_019746355.1). The sequence goes on from JAIESC010000240.1 coordinate 67,676, forward strand.
TGGCGGAATGATTGCGGTCCTGTTCGGGCGGCAGTTGTTGACGGCGCTCCGCCGCCGCGGCGGAGCGGCAACGCCGCCGCCGACCATCGACTGACCCTCACAGCACCCGCGGCACCGGCAGCGGCGTCAGCAGCATGCCCTTGTAGCCTTTGGCGCGCAGCTTCGGCGCCAACTCGTCGGCGATGTGCCAGGAGAAGATGACGGCGCATTCCGGCTGGTCGGCGAGCATCCGGCTCTCTTCCACCACCGGAATGAGCGTTCCCGGCATGCACTTGCCGATCTTCAGCGAGCCCTCGATCTCGCAGACATAGTCGATGATCGCCTCGTCCAGGCCGACGTAATTCACCAGCGTCGAGGCGCGTGACGGCGCACTGATGCCGACGATGCGCCCGCCCTTTTCCTTGATGTCACGAACCAGCGCATGCAGCCGCAGCTTGGTCAGCATCACCTCGTTGCGGAAGGTGGCGAGGCGCTTGCGCATGGCGTCGCCATGCGGCTCGGCGTCGATCATCTGCTTGACGCTCGGCTGCACCGGGCGGGCGCCCTTGCGCGCGGCGTAAACGCGGATCGAGCCGCCGTGGCTCGGGATCGGACGGGCGTGGAACACCTCGAGCCCGTGCATCTCCAGAAGATGCTTGAGGCTGCCGACCGAGTAGTAGCGCAGGTGCTCGTGATAGATCGTGTCGTATTGCAGGCGGTCGAGCAGGCCGATCAGGTAGTGCGACTCCGAGACGAACACGCCGTCTGGCGCGAGCATCTCGAGGATGCCGTCGACGATGGCGTGCACGTCCTCGATATGGGCAAAGCAATTGGCGGCGGTGACGACCTTCGCCGCGCCGTGCTTGGCCTTCACCTCGCGCGCCACCTCCTTGCCGAAGTAGCGCTGGATGGTCGGAATGCCGCGCGCATTGGCGATCTTCGACACGTCGGTCGGCTCGATGCCGAGGATGCGGTGGCCGCCCTTCTGGAAGTTCGCAATCAGCGTGCCGTCGTTCGAGCCGATGTCGATGCAGAGATTGTCCTTGGTCAGGCCGAGCATCTTCGAGGACTCGGCATAGAGCTCGGCGAAGTTGTCGCGCAGCACCTTGGTCATACCGCTGGTGTAGGGATATTCCGGCGGGAAGATGATCACTGGATCGACCGCAAGGCCGAGCTGCACCAGCTCGCAGCCGGGACAGTAGAGCAGGTTGGTCGGGAACCAGGGCAGTTGCCGCTGCACCTCGCCGACCGGGACCATCTGGTTCACCGGCGGCATGTAGCCGAGCGACAGCACGGTCTCGAGCTTCTCGGAGCCGCAGACCTGGCAGCACTCGACCGGGACACTGCCACCGGTGCCGGCAGCGCGGGCAACTTTTTTCGGAAACACGCGGAAAGGCCCTCAATCCTGTAGAGTGGGCCAAGGCGCGAAGCGCCGTGCCCACCTGGACGTACACGGCGTTGATGCTACGGATCAGGCTTTCGTGGCGCGCGAGCTCGATCAGCTTCGGGCTGATATCGAGCCCGGTGCAGCGGCATCCGTGCTGCCGCAGCAGGCCGCTGAACACGCCCGACCCGCAGCCCAGGTCGGCCACCCGGGCACCCGGGGCAAACCGGCCGAGCCTGGCGACCGTCTGGATCAGGCGGGCGCTGCTTTCCGACTCGAACACGTCATAGGGGTCGGCCGCTGCGTGGTTGTCGAAAAATGCGATTTCCTTGCCCTTGTCCTGGTCGATGGCCCGGCCTGCGGCCTCGTCCGCCGCCCGGACCGGCGCCTGCTGCGGTTGCTGGGTGGACGCAGGGGGCATCGGGTCGATTTGCTAACACGGACCTTTCCGGCCGGGCAAAGTCGGGTTGGCCATCCAGCAACCCTGAATAGAAAAATTCTCGGAAAAACAGTCCTTGAACGGCCGTAACCAAGCGCCAGTTAGGGACAATCGGGGTCGAGGGGTATACCGCATTGCAACATGATCGATTTGCTGGCAGCACAGCCGCCATGACGATGCGATTCCGTATCCGGCTGGCGAGTGCCCTGGCGCCGCTCGCCGTGGCGCTTGCCGCCTGTGGCCAGTCCCAGCAGCCCGCCGCACCGCCGCCGCCGACCGTGACGGTGGCGAAGCCGGCTCAGCGAACCGTGACCGACCTCGACGAGTATGTCGGGCGGTTCGTCGCGATCGACTCGGTCGAGATCCGCGCCCGCGTTTCCGGCTACCTCGACCAGGTGCATTTCCGCGACGGTCAGATGGTCAAGCAGGGTGACCTGCTGTTCAGCATCGACAAGCGGCCGTTCGAGAACATGCTCGCCCAGACGCGCGGCACACTCGCTCAAGCTAAAGCCAATCTTGCCTTCACCGAAGCCGACCTGGAGCGGGCCCGCCAACTCGTGCGCGAGCGCACCATCACCGAGCAGGCCTTCGACCAGCGCACGCAGGCGTTCCGCAGTGCGCAGGCGTCGGTTGCCGCGAACGAGGCGCTGGTCCGTCAGGCGGCGCTTGACGTGGAGTTCACCGAGCTGCGCGCGCCGGTCGCGGGTCGCATCGGCGACCGGCGCGTGTCGCCCGGCAATCTCGTTGCCGGCGGTTCGATCCCGACCACGACGCTGCTCGCGACCATCGTGTCGCTTGATCCGATCCGTTTTGAGTTCACCATGGATGAGGCCTCGTATCTGCGTTACGAGCGCCTGGCTCAGAACAGCAAGGAGGTCACCGGGCGCGAGGCCAACGTCAAAGTTGGATTGAAGCTGCTCGACGAGAAAGGCTTCGAGCGCACCGGCAACCTGGATTTCGTCGACAACGTCATCGAGCGGTCGTCGGGCACGATCCGCGGCCGCGCCGTGTTCGCGAACCCGACCGGCGTGCTGACGCCCGGGATGTTCGGCCGCATCCGCGTCCCGGGCTCCGCGTCCTACAATGCGCTGCTGGTGCCCGATGCCGCGGTCGGCACCGAGCAGGTCAGGAAGTTCGTGCTGGTGATCGGCACGGACAACGTCGCCGCCGCGAAGTACGTCACGCTCGGCGGGCTGACCGAAGACAACCTGCGGATCATCAAGGACGGGCTCGGCCCGGACGACCGTGTCGTGGTCAACGGGCTGATGCGCGTCCGCCCGGGCCAGAAAGTCACGCCCCAGGAGCAAGGCGCCGCCCCTTCGGCCAGCGGGCCGCAGGCCAAAGGGTAGGGGCATGATCCCGAAAAGTGTGAAGCGTTTTCGGAAAAGATCATGCCCAGATAGGGGCATGATGCCCAAACAGGAGAGGGAGCGACGGGTCTGATTCAACGAAGTTGAATCAGACTCGAGCGATCGCAGCGTCCATGCGTATTTCGCATTTCTTCATCGACCGCCCGATCTTCGCGTCGGTGGTCTCGATTGTGTTCGTGATCCTGGGTGCGGTGGCGTTCACGCGGCTGCCGGTTGCGCAGTATCCCGACATCGTGCCGCCGGTGATCAACGTGTCCGGCCAGTATCCCGGCGCGAATGCCGAGGTGGTCGCCTCAACCGTGGTCGCTCCCATTGAGGAGCAGGTCAACGGCGTCGAGAACATGCTCTACATGTCGTCGAATTCGAACGGCGACGGCCGTTTCTCGATCGGCGTCACCTTCGACATCGGCACCAACCTCGACATTGCCCAGGTGCAGGTGCAGAACCGCGTCGCGACCGCGCTGCCGCGCCTGCCGGCCGACGTCCGCAACATCGGCGTCACCGTCGCCAAGGCCTCGACCGACCTGATGATGGTCGTCCACGTGCTCTCGCCCGACAAGTCGCGCGACGCGCTGTTCATCTCCAACTACGCGCTGCTCGAGATCAAGGATGCGCTGACCCGCGTCGACGGTGTCGGCTCGATCATCGTGTTCGGCAGCCGCGACTATGCGATGCGCGTGTGGCTCGACCCCGCGCGGCTGCAGTCGCTGAACATGACGGCGACCGACGTCACCCAGGCGCTGCAGGGCCAGAACATTCAGGTTGCCTCGGGCATCCTCAACCAGCCGCCGGTCGACAAGGCCGGCGCCTTCCAGGTCTCGGTGCAGACGCTCGGGCGCTTGGCCGACCCCGAACAATTTGCCGACATCGTGGTGAAGCAGACCTCGAACGCCGTGGTGCGGCTGAAGGATGTCGCGCGGGTGGAGCTCGCCGCCCAGGACTATTCGTCGAACTCCTATCTCAATCTCGATCCGGCGGTCGCCATCGCCGTATTCCAACGCCCGGGCTCCAACGCGCTCGCCACGGCGCAGGGTATTCGTGAAACCATGAAGGAGGCCGCCAAGCGGTTTCCGTCGGGCATCAAGTACGACATCGTCTACGATCCGACGACCTTCATCCAGGAATCGGTCGACGCCGTGATGGAGACGATCCTCGAGGCGATCCTCCTGGTCGTCATCGTCGTCGTTCTGTTTCTGCAAACCTGGCGTGCCGCCATCATCCCGCTGGTGGCGATCCCGGTATCGCTCATCGGCACCTTCTTCCTGATGGCGATGTTCGGCTTCTCGCTGAACAACCTGTCGCTGTTCGGCCTGGTATTGGCGGTCGGCATCGTCGTCGACGACGCCATCGTCGTGGTCGAGAACGTCGAGCGCAACATCGCCGCGGGCCTGAGCCCGCGCGACGCGGCGCGAAAGAGCATGGAGGAGGTCGGCGCGGCGCTGGTGGCGATCGCGCTGGTGCTCTGCGCGGTGTTCATTCCGTCGGCCTTCATCACCGGCATTTCCGGCCAGTTCTACCGGCAATTCGCCCTGACCATCGCCGGCGCCACCGTGATCTCGCTGATCGTTTCTTTGACGCTGTCGCCGGCGCTCTGCGCCTTGCTGTTGAAATCGCACGAGGCGCGCCGCGTGGAGCGCTGGTGGGAGCGTCCGCTGCACCGGTTCTTCGGCTGGTTCAATGTTGGCTTCGACAAGCTTGCCGCGGGCTACGGTTGGCTCGCCACGCGCGTGGTGCGCTACGCGGTCATCATGCTGGTCGTCTATGCCGGCGTGATCCTGTTCGGCCTCAACGAATTCGCCAAGACGCCGCGCGGCTTCATTCCGGCCATGGACCGCGGCTATCTCATCGTCGTCGCGAACCTGCCGCCGGGCGCGTCGCTGGCGCGCACCGACGAGGTGCAGCGCCGCATCGTCGACAAGGCGCTGAAGGTGCCCGGCGTGCTTGGCGCCGTGAACATCGTCGGCTTCTCCGGCGCGACCTTCACCAATGCGCCGAACGCCGGCGCAGCCTTCCTCGTGCTCGACCCGTTCGAGAAGCGCGCCAAGGATCCGAACCAGTCCGCGGCCGCCATCCAGCGCGCGCTGTTCGCCGCATTCGCCGACATCCAGGAGGCCGGCATCTTCGTGGTCCAGCCGCCGTCGGTGCAGGGCATCGGCAACGCCGGTGGCTTCCGCATGATCGTCGAGGACCGCGGCGGGCGCGGGCCGGGCGCGCTGCAGGCCGCGACCTATGCCATGATGGGCAAGGCGGCGCAGACGCCGGGGCTCCTGCAGGTGTTCTCGCTGTTCGAGACCTCGACGCCGCAGCTCTATCTCGACATCGACCGCACCAAGGCGCAGATGCTCGGCATCAACGTCACCGAGGTGTTCCAGGCGCTGCAGATCTATCTCGGCTCGTCCTACGTCAACGACTTCAACCTGTTCGGCCGCACCTTCCGCGTGGTCGCCCAGGCCAAGGCCGACGAGCGGATGGACCCCCACGATGTGCTCGCGATCCGGGTGCGCAACTCGAACGGCGACGCCGTTCCGCTCGGCTCGTTCACGACCGTGCGCAGCATCTCGGGCCCGTATCGCGTGCCGCGCTACAATCTCTACCAGTCGGCCGAGCTCGACGGCGCCGCCGCCCCGGGCTACAGCCAGGGCCAGGCCATGCAGATCATGGAGAAGCTCGCGGCCGAGACGCTGCCGGACGGCTTCTCCTACGAATGGACCACGCTGGCCTACCAGCAGCTTCGCGCCGGCAACACCGCGGTGTTCGCGTTCGTGCTCGCCGTGGTGTTCGTGTTCCTGGTGCTCGCGGCGCAGTTCGAGAGCCTCACGCTGCCCGTCGCCGTCATCCTGATCGTGCCGATGTGCCTGATCGCCTCGATCGTCGGCGTGGTGCTGCGCGGCCAGGACAACAACATCCTGACGCAGGTGGGTTTCATCGTGCTGATCGGGCTTGCCGCCAAGAATGCCATCCTGATCGTCGAGTTTGCCACGCAGCTCGAGGAGCAGGGCCGCGATCGGTTCGCCGCGGCGATCGAGGCGGCGAAGCTGCGGCTGCGTCCGATCCTGATGACCTCGCTCGCCTTCATCTTCGGCGTGCTGCCGATGGTGTGGGCGGTCGGCGCGGGCGCGGAGCTGCGCCAGACGCTCGGCACCGCGGTGTTCTCCGGCATGGTCGGCGTCACCGTGTTCGGCCTGATCTTCACCCCGGTGTTCTACGTGGTGACGCGCTGGCTTGCCGGCCGTATGTCGCGCCGGCGGGCGGGCGCGGCGGCGCATCCGGCAGAGTGACAGAGCTCATCGTTGGCGCCGCCGCTGGCCACCCGCTGACAAGGTGCCCATGAATTCGGCGAGCAGACGCGTACGCCTTGCACCATCGAAGCCTGCTGGGCATTGTTGGCGGTTGACGGCGATTCCTTCGCGCACCGCTCCTATCATGCGTTGCCCAAGACCATCCGCATGGCCGGCAACAAGCCGGCTGGCGCGATCGTTGGCTTCGCAAATTTCCTCCTGCGGCTCCACGAGGCCGAGCGGTCGTCGTTGGATGGGATACACTGGAAGCACCGACCTATCGGCACAAGGCCTTCCCCGCCTATCAATCGGGACGCCAGTTCGACAAGGAGCTGCTGCAGCAGTTTCCTCTGTTGCGGGAGTTCGTGTCCGCGGTGGCTTTGTCAATGCGCGCGCCCCCGGCTACGAGGCCGACGATTTTCTCGCCGCTGCGGTAACGCTTGCAAAGAAGCGCCGCATGAAGCTCGTCGTTGCGAGCGGCGACCGCGACAGCTTCCAACGCGCCTCCGAGTTCACCACCATTCTCTATCCGGTCCGCGCGGGCGAATTGGCGCGCATTGGCCCCGAACAAGTCGTGGAGCGCTATCGCGTACTGCCCGTACAGGTGCCGGACTTCATCGCTCTGCGCGGCGACCCTTCCGACCGCGTGCCGGGCGCCAAAGGCGTCGGCGAAATCGGCGCGGCCGCGCTCCTTCTCGAATTCGGCACGCTGGAAGGCGTGCTGAGGGCCGGGCGCTTTGCCCGCGAGGCGGAGCAACTCCGGTTGTTTCGCCACATTGCGACGATGGATGCCAAGGCACCGTTGCCGCCGGTGCGGCCAACGCAGCCGACATGGGCCAAAGCCGCGGCGCTTGCGCAGGCACGGAAGCTTGGCAAGCTTGCCGAGTGGCTGGAGCGCCTCTCTACGTCGTGACGCGCTGGCTTGCCGAGCGCGCGTCGCGGATGCGCTCGCGCGCCGCATCCGGCGGAGTAGCCCTTCTAGTCTAGTCGAAAAATCCGCAGGCAGGTCGAACTCGGCCCATAGGTCGGGCAGTTTGTGCACGCGCCCGCGCAACTGACATTAAGGTGAGTTTCCCCTGCTGGTGAGGAGCGCACAACTTTTTCGGGAACGACCTTGCTTCTGCCCTCGTATTGCATTATTTGTTTATTTGTTTATTGGAGGTGGGCCATGGCGCTTAAAGATTTGATTGCCTCGAAGGCCACGCTTGCAGAAGAGGCGATTGAAGCTGTCGTTGCGAAGTACGTGCACTACGACGTGGATCATAATGAAGTCGTACTCACGCCAGCCGGTGCGGCGTTGAGCACGAAGCAGAAGCTGCTCGTCTACTTGGTCGCCTTGCAGGGCTGGCCTTTCGTAACGGACGAGACAGTAGCGACTGATGCTTCCCCCTCGCACATCGCCGACCAACTAGGGCTACCGGGAGGAACAGTGCGCCCCTTATTGATGGACTTGGCCGACCGTCACCTGATCGTAGGCAAGGACGGACGATACCTCGTGCGCGCGGCCAACCTTCCCTCGATCACCAAAGAGCTTGCGGGGGAAGTCGTGGGTCGTGTCACGACCAGACGTGCAGCAGCATCGCCTCGCACAAAATCGAAGGGCGAGGAACGTGGAGAACGTGAAGAAAAGGGTGGGCGCAAACGTGCGGCTAAGCAAAGCAAGACGAGCAGCCAGTCCGCGAAGTTCGAGGGGTGGATAGACGGCGGCTTTTTCGATCAGTCTCGCACCCTAGGCGACGTGGGCAACAAATTCCGTGAAGAAGGGATCATCATCGCCCGAACGAGCATCCCGCAATTGTTGCTCAAGGCCGTTCGCAGCGGTCGCCTCGCGCGTAAGGAAGCAGATGTCGCGGGCAAGAACGTGTGGGTATACCTGCGGAACGCCAAGACCTGATATGCGCGACCTTATCATCAAGAACCTGTCCGCCAGGATTGATCCTGATGTCGTCAAGGCGCTAGTCGTACTGCGTCAGAACTACTTGCGTGGACGGATCATAGCTCTGTTCGGAACTCTGCAACACGGGCATCGTG
>JAIESC010000096.1 GCA_019746355.1 Xanthobacteraceae bacterium
CCGCCCGGCGCGAACGGCACGACGAAGGTCACGGGCTTACTCGGATACTCCTTCGCGGTTTCCTGCGCCTGCGCGAGCTGTGGCGCTCCGAGCACAAGGACGCAGGCGAGCAGCGCGCCGCATTGGGTCGCCTTCATGGTGTTCCATCCCGGTTCTGCTTTGTCGTGGAACGCTACCATGCGGGAACCGCAAAGAAATCCGGATTGAAGCCGGGAACGCTGCGCTGCAGCAGGCGTTATCGGGGGCTCAATGGAAACGGAGGCCAGTTCCGAAATGCGGATGTACAGCGCCGATGAGCTCGACGTGATGGCCGAAGCCTATCTCAAAGCCTTGGACAAGCTGCCGGTGGCAACGCCAACCACCGCGCTGACGCAGCGCCTGGTGAAGGAAATCGGTGCCGGCGTCGCGAGCGGCATCCTCGATGAAGACAAACTCGCCGCTGCCGCCATCGCGCGCACCAACCTTTGGCCGGATCTGTAAACAGCCGCTCGCCCACGAAGTCCCGGCTTCAATATCTCCTCTCCAGGCGTTCCGCCTCCTGGGCCTGCTTCTCCCAAGCCTCGGCAATCTGCAGCAGCGCTTTCCGGTCGGCCGCCTCCCTCATCGTCTTGGCCATGCGCCGGCATTCGGCGGCGTACTGACGATATGTTTTGGCTTCCTGCATCAAAGTCCTCAGCAACCCTGTTCAGGAAAATAAACGCAGGGGGCGGAACCTGGGTTTCCGTCCTCAGAACAACGTGAAATTTGGAACCAAACCGGCCGCTTTGCGTTTGCGGAACTCGGGCAGGAGCAGGTTCGGGATGGGCGGGAGCGCGGCTGCATGAGTCCGGCCGAGACATACCGGCGCTACGCGACCGAGTGCCTGGCGCTGGCGCAGAAAGCCACGACGGCAGAAGACCGCACGCACCTCCTGCAGATGGCGCAGCACTGGCGGCAGCTCGCGGACAAGGCCGAAGCCCAGGGGCAGCCGACCGGCTAAGAGGTCCCGGATCGCCCCGTGTCCTGTGCGCCAGCAAGGCTGCCGCCATTCGGACGTTGAACCGGTTTGCGCCGGCCCCTCCCCTGGCTGGAGTCGCTGCAGCGCGACTTCGGACCGTTCAAGGAGACGCTTGAGCGCGTCACCGAGGCCATGCTCGAAGACATTTTTTCACATCCGTTTCTGGAGTTCCGCATTTGAGCGAACAATGCGGTTCCGCAAAATCCCGATGCGCTCAATGTCCAGCTCGACTATGTCGTTTGGCTTCAAAAACCGGTTCAGCTCCAGGCCGCAGCCCGTCGGCACCGTGCCGGACGCGATCACTTCTCCCGGATGCAGCGTCTCCTCGCGCGAGACGAAAGCCAGGATGTCATTGAACTTGTGGTGCATGTCCCGCGAATTGCCGCCGCCCCAGCGCTCGCCGTTCACCCGAACCTGCATGTTCAGGGTGTGCGGGTCGCCGATTTCGTCGCTGGTGACGATCCAGGGGCCGAGAACGTTTCCGGTGTCAAAGTCCTTGCCCTTCATCGGCCCCATGCTGAGCGGACGCTCCTGCATCTGGGTGTCGCGGGCGGAGAAGTCGTTGAAGATCGTGTAGCCGAAGACGTATTCGAGTGCGTTGGCTTTGGTCAGATCGCGTCCCTTCTTGCCGATGACGCACGCAAGCTCGAGCTCGAAATCCATCATCTCGGAGTAGCTTGGCCAACTCACGTCGTGCTCGTGCCCGACAAAGCTGAAGCGGTTGCCCTTGTACCAGGTCGGACGCTCGTACCAGAGCGGCGAGATCGGCGCGGACGGCCGTCCCGTCACCTTCTCCCAGGTCTTCATCGCATTGACGAGATGCTGCTCGAATACGAGGCAGTCGCGGATCTGCTGCGGCACCGGCAGCGGCGAGAGGAGCCGCGTGCCGGACAGCAGTTGCTCGCATGCCGCCGGCCAGCGCTCAGCCGCGGTTCGCGCCCGCGCGAGTCCCTGCTCGCCATGCTCAATCAGCGACAGCATGGAGGAAAACGCCGGTTCGGCCTTGCCGCCGAGCCGCTCGGCCGCGCGAGCGAGATCGAGAATGCGGCCACGCGCGGTGTCGACCGCGCCGACCGCCTGCGTCCCGTCGTTGCGAAGGTACGTCGCGAGCTTCATGGGTTCCTCAATGCACGAACGACCGCACCGCTTCGGCGGTTTCCTGCGGGCGATCCAGTTCGACCAGGTGACCGCCGCCGCCGATCATGCGGGTTGCAACCTGCGCCGTCATCCCGGCGGCAAATTTCCTGGCGTAGGCCGGCGGCACCACCTTGTCGCCCTCGCCCCACACCAGCAATGTCGCGGCCTTGATGCGGTGCAGGCGCCCGGACAGCCGCGTATCGCCGAACGGCCACAGGATGCGTGCCGCGGCCTCCTGCGCACGGTTGACCGCAATCGACCACACCACCGCCTCTTCGCCGGGCGGCGCCTCCATCTGGCGCGCATAGGCATCCGGGTTCTCACAGAACACGCCGGGCGCTTCCTTGGTCTGGACTGCGAACATGTCCCGGGTCGGCTGCATGATGTCGTAGAGGCCGAACGGAGCGATCAGCACCAGCCGCTGAACGAGGTCCGGCCACAGCGCCGCCGCGTCGGCGGCGACTGCGCCGGCAGCGGACGACGCAATCAGCGTATCGCCGGGCTTGAAGCCCGCCCCCAGAAGCAAATCGCGGACGGCCAAGCACCAGCCGAGATGATCGTCGATCGCATCCTGACCATCGTTGCCGCCGAAACCCGGCAGATGGCAGGCGAGCAGCCGGCCGTGCGCGGCAAGAGCATCGTGAAACGCCGTCCATTTCAACGAAAGGACGCTGGAGGGCATGTAGTAATAAGGCCTGCCTTGTCCGCACTCGGTCACGCGGCAGGGACGGCCGAACACCTCCACGGCCCGGGTCTGATACGCGCTCATTCGGCGGCCACCGCGACAGGCGCTGCCGACGCCCGTTTGGCCAGCGGCCTCGGCCACCACTTGTGCTCCCACTCGTTCTCGAACAGATCGGCGATCTGCGGCATCACCCGCTCGGCGAACATGCGCGTGTTGTACATCGTCGTCTGCCTGTCCATGTTGCCGAACTGCAGCAGCAGCAGCATGTTGCCGAAATTAAACTCGGTCGCGATCCCGCGAAGCTGATCGGCCACCTCGTCCGGCGAGCCGATCACGACGTAGCCTTCCTTCAGGATGCCGGCCATTTCGTTTTGCAGCGAGCCGAACAGTTGCGAGCGGTCGGCCGCGATCTTGACCTGCGACGTCAGCTTCATGCGCTGCGTCGCTTCGGTGACATAGCCCGGCGGGGTGGCGTAACGCGGGTCGACGTGCAGGCTCCGGTTGTAAAAATACTCCGCGGGCTCCCGGTAGAGCTTGATCGCCTCGTCGGTGCTTTCCGCGACGCCAACGAATTGCAGAAAGCCTGCCCGGAACGGATTGCGGTCCTTCTTCTGCGCCGCCATCTCGTTCCAGTAGCCCTGCATGGTCGCCGCCGCGGAGACGTGGCCGTAGTACGATGTGTAGCAGTAGACGTAGTCCTGCACGCCGCACCAGTTCCAGGTCTCGACCGAACCGCCGCCCGGCACCCAGATCGGCGGACACGGTTTCTGCACCGGCTTCGGCCAGGTGTTGACATAGCGCTGCTGGTTGAACCGGCCATTGAACTGGAACACCTCGTCGCGCATCCAGCATTCCTTGATCAGATCATGCGCTTCGAGATAGCGCTGGCGCAGCATGCTCGGGTTCTGTCCGTAGGCAAAGCACGTGTCCATCGGCGTGCCGACCGGGAAACCGGCGATCAGGCGGCCGCCGGAAATGCAGTCCACCATCGCAAACTCCTCGGCGATCCGCGTCGGCGGGTTGTAGAGCGCGAGCGAACTGCCGAGCACACAGATCGCCGCGTCAGAGGTGCGCCGCGCCAGCGACGACGCAATCAGGTTCGGCGACGGCATCAGCCCGTAGCCGTTGGCGTGATGCTCGTTGACGCAGATGGCATCGAAGCCGCATTCGGCCGCGTATTCCAACTCGTCCATGTACTCGTTGTAGATTCCGTGCGCCCGCACCGGATCGAACAGCTTGGGATCGACGTCGACCCACACGCTGTTGTGCTTCTGCTTGAAGTCCGACGGAAAATCCGGATAGGGCATCAAATGAAACCAGCAGAAACGCATTGATCGCTCCTCCCTGCCGGAGTGCGCCGGAAAGCATCGACGGCCGCCCCGGCGTCATTTCAGCAGTCCCGTTTCGCGGGAATAGCCGGCCGCAGGCACGGTTTGCGCGGCGGTCGGCGGTTGCGCGACGCGCCTGTGCGGCTTGTTGCGACGATCATGTGGAGAGGTGCTCGTGTAGTCAATTTCATCACCTGCTAAGCACAATTTATCACATCTGCGATTTCGGCCGTCCCGGACACCAAAAGGCGAGCAAGTTCGCGAGCGAAACGCAGCGCAAGGGGCATTTATTCGCTGACAGCTCTTCGGACTATTTCCGGGAGCGCCGCGGCAACCGCAATCAAAACATCGGGCCGGAAAATATTGTCTCTTTGTACTTGCCGATATTTTTGAAACTGTATTGCGGCGTAACTGCAAAATCGCGGCATGCGGCAAAGCTGCGTCAGCCTAGTCACGCATTTCCGCTTGTATATACTTCCGGCGTCTGTGATCTCTGGCCCGTAGCCTCCATGCGCCGTGCGCCCGTCAAATCTGCCGCCCGTGTTCTCGAGATCTTCGAGTTCTTCAACGAACGTCGAGGGCCGCTTTCGCTGAAGGAAATCACGCAACGTCTCGGCTACCCGCAGTCGAGCACCACGGTGCTGCTCAAAAGCATGATCGTGCTGGGCTACCTCAACTATGACCGCAAGAGCCGCACCTACCTGCCGTCGCTGAAGCTCGCGACGCTCGGATCGTGGATCGCGGAGCACGTCGTGCCGCGCGGACCGATCCTCGACCTGATGCAGGAGCTCAGCCTGAAGACCGGCGAAACGATCGGCCTCGCCGTCCAGAACGACCTTTACATCCAGTATCTGCGCGTCATCGATTCCGAGCATCTGATCCGCTTCCATATTCCCGAAGGCAGCATGCGGCCGCTTACCCATTCAAGCTTCGGGCTGCTGTTTCTCAGCCGTGCCTCCAACGCCACGGCCGAGCGCACGCTGCGATGCATCAACGCGGCCGAGACCGATCCGAAGGCGCGATTGAACATTCCGGCGCTGATAAAGAAGATCGAGGAAGTCAGGAAGCTCGGCTACTGCTTCATTCCCAACCTGCCGATGGAGGGCGCCGGTACGGTCAGCATGCTGCTGCCGTGGAGCATGTACGGCCGGCCTCTCGCCGTGGGTGCCGGCGGATATATCGGGCGGATCCAGCCGAACATGCAGTCAATCATCACGATCATCCGCGCCGCTATTGCGAAGCATGGCAAGCGCAAGAACCCCTGGGCCGAAGAGCTCTCCTCCCCCGGTCCGCTGCGGCAGGCGGCCGAATAGCCGGCCCTTTCAGGCATCGCGGAATTTCACATCCGTGATTTGGCGGGCCGGTCCTGCGCTGTAGCCGGATTGAACCTAGAATGCCGCCGAAGCGGGCGCCGTCGCTTGTGCCGCAAAGACCGGGAGGAATTCGGATGCCGACCTTCGCTTGGCGTTGGGCCATTGCAGTGCTGACTGCGCTCTGTCCATCGTCGGCGCAGGCACAGAAGTTTCCCGACCGGTCCGTCAAGGTGATCGTGCCGTATACGCCGGGTGGCGGCACCGACACGGTCGCCCGCGCGCTGTCGCAGAAGCTCTCCGAAGCCTGGGGCCAGCCGGTTGTAGTGGAGAACAAGCCGGGCGCCGGCACCACGCTGGGTGCGGACGCCGTGGCGAAGTCGCCGCGCGACGGCTACACGCTGCTGTTTTCCGACAGCTCGTCGTTCGTCATCAATCCGCACATGTATCCGAACATGCCGTTCGACCCGCTCAAGGATCTCGAACCGGTGTCGCTGTCGGTGCAACTCGCGCCGGTGCTGGCGATGGCCAACGACGCGCCCGCAAAGACAATTCCTGACCTTGTCTCCTACGCCAAGGCGAACCCCGGCAAACTCACCTATGCGAGCCCCGGCGTCGGCTCCCACACCCACGTCGCGATGGAGTACCTGAAGCATCTCGCCGGCATCGACATCCTGCACGTGCCGTATCGCGGCTCGACGCCCGCGATGACCGACCTGCTGGCCGGTCGGGTCAACATGTACATGGTGACCTATTCGGTGTTCGACGCTTACGAAAAGGAGGGCAAGCTGAAGATCGTCGCGACCGCAAACGCTCAGCGGCTTCCGGCGCGGCCGGATCTGCCCACCATCGGCGAGACCGTGAAGGACTATTCGATCAGCGTGTGGTTCGGCTTCGCGGCCCCGGCCGGCACGCCGCCGGCGATCCTCGACAAGATCCACGACGATGCCGCCGCGATCCTGAAAGACCCGCAATTCGAGGACAAGTTCCTGAAGCAGCAGGCCTACATCGCCGGTACGTCGAGTCGCCGGCAGTTCTCGGCCCAGATCAAGTCCGAATACGGCAAGTGGCAGGAGCTCGTGAAAATCTCCGGCGCCAAGCTGCAATAGCGCGCGGGCATCGCCGCTCAAGGAAACCAAGCCATGCGATTTGTCGATCTCAGCGTCACCATCCGCAATGAATCGTTCGAACCGGGCGGCCCGGAGATTTCCCGGCTCACCCACGCGGAAGCGGCGAGGCGGCGCGCCGCCGACTTCAATTTCCTGCCGAGCGGCTATCCGGACGGCATGGCGCTGGCGCATGAGCGGGTGTCGCTTTCGTCGCATGGCGGCACCCACGTCGACGCGCCGCTGCATTACGGGCCGCTGTGCGAGGGCAAGCCCTCGAAGAGCATCGAGGAGGTGCCGCTCGAATGGTGCTACGGCCCCGGCGTGGTCATCGACTGCTCGCACAAGAAGCCGGCTGAATTCATCATGAAGGCCGACCTGATCGCGGCGCTCGACAAGATTCCGCACAAGCTGAAGCCGAACGAGATCGTGCTCTTGCGCACCGATGCCTCCAAGCATTTCGACAACCCGCAATTCCCGAACCTGCAGCCGGGCCTGCATCCGGAGGGCTGCCACTGGCTGCTCGACCAGGGCATTCGCATGATCGGCATCGACGCCTGGGGTCTCGACCGCGCGCCGCGCGACATGGCCGCAGACCACAAGTACGGAATTCCGAATTCGCTGTGGCCGACGCACCTCGTGGGCCGCGACCGCGAATATCTGCAGATCGAACGGCTGGCCAATCTCGAAGCGCTGCCGCCGACCGGCTTCACCGTCGTCGCCTTTCCGGTGAAGATCGAGCACGGCACTGCCGGCTGGTCGCGGGTGGTCGCCTTGATTGACGAATAGGACGTGCGCGGCTGACAGCCGTCGCCACCGTTCCGGCTATCCGGCCGGCTATTTCGCCATCCGCTCGATCACTCGCTTCCACTTCTGCTGCTCGTCGGCGATGCGCCTGGCCAGATCGGCCTGCGTCTCGACGATCGGCATGATGGCGATCCCGGTCATCCGCGCGGAAATCGCCGGATCGGAGATCACGGCGTTCATCTCTTTATTCAGCCGGTCGATGATCGGCTGCGGCGTGCCCGCCCGCACCGAGATGTAATTGATCGAGCTTCCGTCAAAGCCCGGCAACGTGTCGGCGATCGGCGCGAGCTCCGGCATGGCCGGCTGCCGCTCCAGCGTGGCAAAGCCGAGCGCGCGCAATCCGCCGGACTTGATGTGCGGCAACAACGTGCTGGCAGAGTCGATCGCCATCTGCACATGGCCGGCGAGCAGATCGGCCGTCGACGGTCCGGTGCCGCGATACGGCACGTGAGTGATCTCGACACCCGCCATCTGCCGGAACAACTCGCCCGCAAGGTGCGAGCTCGCGCCAATGCCCGAGCTCGAATAGTTGAGCTTGCCGGGATTGGCCCTCGCATGGTCAATCAGCTCGCGCACGGTTTTGGGCGGCAGGCTCGGCGTCACCACCAGCACGTTGACCGACTTGGCCAGCATCGCGACCGGTGTGAAGTCGTTGAACGGATCGTAGGGCAGCTTCCCCATCAGATAGGGATTGGTGATCTGCGGCCCCGCGGTGGTGAACAGCCACGTGTAGCCGTCAGGCGCCGACTTCGCGACGAGGTCGGCGCCAAGCGTGGCGCCGCCGCCCGGCTTGTTTTCCACCACCACTGGCTGGCCGAGGCTCTTGCTGAGCGGCTCGGCGATCATGCGCGCGAGGATGTCCGAGCCGCCGCCGGCGGCGAACGGTACGATCAGCCGGATCTGCTGCGACGGATAGGCTTGGGCCAAAGCCGCACCCGTCGCGGCGGCGAGACCCGCTACCGCGAGGCTCACAACTGCAAACCAACGGTGCATTTTTCCCTCCCGATGCGGTCTGCGCCGCTAGCGTTTCCTTGGATTGAGGTGGTCCGGATAGTAGAAGTCCATCACCTGCGCGACACGGCCGGCCGGCGGCGCCGCGTTGTGCCAGCCGTGCCGGCTGTGGGCGAGACCCGACCCGTCGCGAAGATCGACCATGGTCTCGGTCATCTTGATCGTCACGCCGAGGCAGTCGATCACCGGCACGCCGTCGACGCGGTGGATGCCTTCGGAGGCGAGCAGGACGTTCATCGGGATCTCGCCGGGGATGATGACATCGGCGCCGGCGGCGATCATCGCGCGCGCCGTCTCGCGGAACTTGTCGATCACCGGTCCAGGATTATCGAAGCCATTGGCGACGTCGCCGAACTGCAACCCGCTCTGGCGGATGCCGGCGCAGCGCCCGGTGAGCCCGGCCCACTCGATGAGCTGCGCATAGCGCGGGATGACGCGGTCCATGAACAGCATCAGGCCGAAACGCTGGCCGTGCATGGCGGCGACATGAAAGCACACCTCGCCCGCCGCCACCACCGGAATGTCGACGATGGTTTTGATCTCGCGATACATCGGGTCGATGATCGTGCAGATCGCAAACGCGTCGTACCCCTCGCGCTGCGCGATCAGCGCATTCGCCGGCCATTGCAGGCTGTGCATCCCGAACAGGAACGAGTAGCCGAGGTCGACGCCGGGATATTCGGTCGAATAGGTGCCAGGGGCTGGGCCATGCAGATCGACCACCGTATCGGGGCGCTTGATGCGGTCGATGTGCTGCCGCACCCGCGCGGTGTAGGCTGGGACATCGTCGAGAACGATGAAGCTCTGGTGCCAGATGCGCATATTCTGCTCCGATGATCAGGCCGCTGTTCGTGGCACGAACCGGCCTTTTCCGACGGCGTCGGGCACGAGCTCATGGTCGCGCAGCGCAAACCGTCCGTTTACGAGCGTGTGACGCACGCGGCCGCGCAAGGTGACATCCTCGTAGATCGAATAGCCGGCGCTCGAATGCAGCCGGTCGCGGCGCACGGTGTGCTCGGCTGCGACATCGACGATTGCCAAGTCAGCGTCGAGTCCAACCGCGACCCGCCCCTTGCGGTGCGCGAGCCCCATCGCTCGTGCCGGCGCATGCGCCACCATGTCGGCGATGCGACCGAGCGGGAGCTTGCGCCTGTGATGGCCCTCGCTCAGCAGCACCGGCAGCAGCGTGTCGATGCCTGGGCATCCCGGCGAGGCCTTCCAGATGCCGCCTTTCTTGGCGGAAAGATCGCGATGGATGTGGTCGGTGCCGACCGTATCGATCACACCCTCGGCGATGCCCGCCCACAGCGCCTCGCAATCCGCCCGCTCACGCAGCGGCGGATTGATCTTGCCTATGTCGCCGCGCGGCCAATCGACAGCGTGCGTCAGATAATGCGGGCAGGTTTCGATGGTGATGTCGGTGCCGGCGTCGCGAGCGCGCTTGGCCTCGTCCAGGGCCAGCCGCGACGACGTATGCACGATATAGAGACGCGCGCCGGTCTGGCGGGCGAACAGGCCGGCGCGCTGCACCGCGTCGGCTTCGAGGAACGGCGGCCGGCTCGCATTCCACGCGGCGAGCCCGCCTTTGCCTTCGGGATCTTGCGCCATGAGGCGGTCGCGCAGCACCCAGGCCGCCTCGATGTTCTCCGGGTGCGGGCATACGAGCGCGCCATGCTCCGCCGCCTGCTCGCAAAGCCTGAACAGAAAGCCGTCATCGATGTCAGGAAGCCCGAGCCGCTTCCCCTCGCCGCGGCGGTTGTTCATGAAGATCTTGAACGACGGCACACCCATCTCGCGGACATAGCGCGGCACGCCTGCGAGCTGCGCTTCGGTCGAAATGATGAAGTGATAGCCGAAGTCGATCCGCGATCCGGCTTCGGTCACCGCCCGGACATCGTCGAAGATCACTTCGAACGGCTCGGTCGCCATCAGGTAGGGAACGAACGCCGTCACGCCACCGACCACGGCCGCGGCGGTTTCGCCGGCCGCATCCTGCGGATCGCGCGGGCGCGCGATATCCGAACCGTGGCCCAGGTGCAGGTGCACGTCAACTGCGCCGGGAAACACCACAAGCCCGGTTGCGTCGAGCACTTCGCGCGCATCGGCGGCGGCGCCGGGCGCAAGGACACCCGCGATCCGGCCGCCCTCGACCGCGAGGTCCGCTGCAACGCCGTCGGTACCCGGCAGGATGACGCTGCCGCCGCGGATCAGGAGATCGTATGCCATGCGCGTCCCTGGCTTGTCAGGCGCGCTTTCGCGCCGCGTCGGCCGGCGCGATCGCGCGAAGCCGCTGGATCGCTTCGTCGGAGCTCATCACGTCGGCATACTTCTCGCTCATATCGAACAGATTGACCGCGTGCGACACGGCGCTGCGGTCATACACGCAGTCGTGCGGAACGATGCAGCGGAAATTGTACGCAAAGCCGTCCACCACGGTGCCGCGGACGCAGCCGCTGGTGGTGCAGCCGGTGACGATGAGCGTGTCGGCGCCAAGCCCGACGAGATAGCTCGCAAGCGGCGTGCCGAAAAACGCACTCGGGTGTTTTTTCGGCAGCAGCACGTCGCCCTCGCGCGGGGCGACATCCGCCACAAAATCATAGCCGCGCGCCGCAACACCCATGATGCTCGGCACCTTGTCGGAGAGCCTGCCCTGATCGAAGGTCTCCTTCTGCGAAACGTAGGGGTAGAGCACCGGCCAGCCGTTTTCGCGGAACAGCTTCAGCAGCCGCTCGATGTTCTTTACCGCCGCCCAGCCGACGTCGCCGCATGCGGTGGGGAATTCCTTGATCGCCTCCCAGAACGGCCGCGGCACCGTGCCGACGGTGCGATATTGCACGTCGATGATCAGCAGGGCCGGCTGGCGCCCCATGCCGGTCGGGCGGCCGAAACCCACCGCGCGGTAGGCCTCCTGCTCTTCGGCTGGAATGATTCCGTCCCAGGGCTTCATCGTCGATCCTCCACCGCCGTGATTCAGGACAATCTTAGCTCGCTTCACAGAGCTCCGGAATTTCCGCAAGCATGCCGATGTGCAGCGCTTCCATACGAAAGGTCCACTGCGTGTCGTCGACCCGGGCCATCCAGCCGAGCCAGTGGCGCAGCAGCGGATGCGGCGCGTACCACACCGACAAGGCACCATCCGGCCTGATCGCCGCCGGAACGATCTCCATCGCAAGCCCGCAGGGCGTACGGACATCCAACGTGTCGCTCAACGCGATCGTTTCACAGGGCTTGTCGAACGTCACCATCATCCCGTCACTGAAGAACTCGCTCCGCACCGAACCGCGGTGCACCTGGCGATACACTTGGCGATACACTTGGCGATACACTTGGCGATACACTTGGCGCTGCTCCTGGCCGCCACTCATTCACCGGCCCGTTGCGGCGGATACACCTTGAGATCGCGGATCGTCATACGCTCGAGCGCGAACGCATCGTCGATATCGGTCGTCGCCCATTTCAGCTCGATCGGATGGGCGGTCTCGATGAAGGTGAGCAGCAGATCGAACAGGACCCGTGCGTCCGCGGGCATGGTGTCGAGCCTGAAATCCGAAAGATAGATCCGCATCTCCTCGGCGCGGCCGAACACCGCGTCATAGAACCTCTGCAATTCGGCAACCGTCGTGCGCGTCAGCTTGGACAGCCGCTCGGCCTCGTTCGACAGCGCCCATTCGGCAACGAACGGCTCCAGGTCGCGGAATGGCGCAGGAAGCGATCGTTCGCTCATGGCCGCACCTGACGAACCATCCTGTCAGCCACGGCATAATGCTGCTGCAGCAGCAACTCCTGCCGCGACAGCACGATGTCCTGCATCGCCGCCGACTTCAACGCGCCGGTGATCTGCTCCATGGTCCCGACATCCTCGCGGAACACCTCGCGCAAGCGCGTCCGGAAATAGGCGTGCGCCAGGCAATCGCCAACGGTTTCAGCCTTGTAGGCGAAGAACTCGACGCGCACGTCGGTCTTGTCCTCGCTGACCGGCCAGAACCAGAGATTGGCGTGCCAGTGCGCGCCGATGATCCAGATCAGCACCGGAAAGATTTCGACAACGTCGAAGCCCCAGTTTTCGATGCGCGAGGCGTTGACGCCCGGCGGCAACGGCAATCCCTCCTCGCTGAACAGCGGAAACGAGGGATAGAGCGGACGGCCGTGGCCATAGGCGATCTCCTCGACCGGCGTCACGCGCCGGT
The DNA here is from genome assembly GCA_019746355.1 of Xanthobacteraceae bacterium. Next base: position 12,569 of record JAIESC010000096.1, read on the forward strand.
TCGGATTGGCCTGGGCCGAATAGCGGCCGTGATGCTCGGTGATCTCCAGATAGGCGCGGTGCCGCTGCGGATTCTTCTGGCCGCCCTGATAGTCCGGCACGGTTTTCCGGTGCACGTAGGCCGCGTGATAGCCCTCGCTGAACGAATTGATCGCAACGTTCCAGTTCGACTCCACCAGGATGCGGTAGCTCGCGATGCGCTGGCGGTTGGAGAAGAAGCCCGGGTATTGATCGTAGAACTTGCCGAGCCATTGCCGCAGCGACATCGCGGGCCTGGGATCGAAGTTGACGAACACGTAGTCTTCCCAGACTTCCGTGTTGACCGGGATGAGACCGTGCTGTTCCGGATCGAGATCGGGAAACTGCGTCTTGTCGGTGACGCCGATCAGGCGGCCGTCAGTGGCATAGGTCCAGCCGTGGAAGCCGCAGGTCAGGGCCCTGCGGCAGCCGCCTTCGTTCTTCACGAGCTTGGCGCCGCGATGCCGGCACACGTTATAGAACGAACGCACCTCGCCGTCGGGCCCGCGCGCAATCAGCAACGATGCCTTCAGCGGCGGCACCTCCGCCACCACGTAGGAGCGGTTCTCCGGCAGATCGGTCGCGCTCGCGACCGGCAGCCAGACGCGGCGGAAAATCTGCTCGACTTCCCTGGCGTAGAACTCCGGCTTCAAACGCTCGAGGATATCGACCCGCGATTGCAGCCGGCTGAAGTCGCCGAAAAACTGTGTCTGGGTGATCTCGTTCATGGGAGACCTCCTGAAGCCATTTCTTCTTGAGCCGTGCTACGATCAGAATGGCGGCATCGCCCCGTGCGCCTTGATATAGGCCTCCGCGCCCGGATGCTGGATGATCGGCGTGACCGAGACCTTCATATAAGGATACATCGGCAGCGAGCCGATGTTGGCGTGAAGCTCCTCGAGCGTGTCGGCCTCCCAGATGCTGAAATTGGCAACCTGGCCGACGATCCGCCAGATGCGGCGCATCTTGTTGGTTCGGATGAGCTCCATCGCACGGGCGTTCTCGCGAATGCGCAGGTCGTCCTTCTCCTTCTGCGGCATGTCGGCCGGAATGCTGACTTCGATATTCACCATGAACAGCATGACGATGTCCTTTCGATCGGGTCGGGGTTAGGCGCTCGGCCGATCCATCAGCGCGAGCATCTCGGCGTAGAGACCGAAGCCGAGAAGATCCTGCATATGACGCTTGAGATGCTCGGTCAGCACCGCCCGTGTGGCGCGCACGAGGCTTTTCGGCCGCTTGGCGATCTCCTGCGCCAGCTCCCAGGCACGCGGCATGAGCTTTTCGGGCGGCAGAACCTCGGCCACGAGGCCAAGCTCGTGGCCCTGTTTCGCCGAGAGCGTCTGGCCGGTCAGCAGGAAATAGCGCGCACGGTTGGCGCCGAGCAGCAGAGGATAGACGACGTGCATGCCGTCACCCGGCACAAGCCCGCCGGTGAAATGCGCGGAGTCCTGGAACTGCGCGGTGTCCGATGCCAACACGATGTCGGCAAGGAGCGGCAGCTCGGAATGCCGCCACGCCGGCCCATTGACGGCGCTGATGATCGGCACCCCAATGTCGAGGAAGTTCAGCAGCCCCTGCCTGCCCTCGGTCAGAATGCGCTCGACGACGTCGACCGACGGCCGGGTCGGGAACAGCGGATGCCCCGTATTGGTCACGCGCGGCCCGCTGAACTCAGGCCCGGTGCCGGTGAAAATAACGACCTTGTTCTCATGATCGTTGCCGATCTCATAAAACGCCAGCGGCAATTCGCGGTGCGGGCCAAGCCCCCATTGCAGCGATCCGCCGTTGGTGTGCAACGTGACCTGAAGAATGCCGTCGCGGCGTTCCATCCGGATTGCATCGTATCGGGTGGCGTATTCGGAGAGTTCGCTCATCGCTGCCTCATTCAGCTCCTTGCAGCCCCGCCGCCGAGATAAGCCTCATGCACGCGGGGATTCTGCGCAAGCGTGTCCGCCGGACCGTGCAAAATGACCTCGCCGTTTTCCAGGATATAGCCGTAGGAGCTGACGTTGAGCGCGATCCGCGCGTTCTGCTCGACCAGCAGGATGGCGATGCCGCTCGCATGAATCGTCTTGATGATGTCGAACACCTGCTGAATCAGGATCGGCGAGAGGCCGAGGCTCGGCTCGTCAAGCATCAGCAGCTTCGGCTTGGCCATCAGCGCGCGACCGATCATCAGCATCTGCTGCTCGCCTCCAGACAGCGTGCCGGCAAACTGCGCCTTGCGCTCCCGCAGCCGCGGAAACAGGTCGTAGACGCGGTCAAGCTCCTGGCGGTTGCGCACACGGTCGCGATGCTGCCAGGCGCCGAGCGTGAGATTGTCCTCGACGCTCATCGCCGCGAAAATCTCCCGGCCCTCGGGGACCTGGACCACGCCGCGCTTGACGATGTCCTCGGCGCGCAGGTTGCCGATGTCCTCGCCGCCAAATTCGATGCGGCCCGCGGTCGTCGCGACGAGCCCGGACACGCAATTGAGCGTGGTGGTCTTGCCGGCGCCGTTCGCGCCAAGCAGGCAGACGATCTGTTTCGCCTCGACCTTCAGCGAGACGTTCTCGAGCGCGGATACCTTGCCGTAGGCGGCGTTGAGCCCGGCGATGCTAAGCATGGTCGGACCTGCCCAGATAGGCTTCGATGACCCGCGGATCGGTACGGACGTCGTCCGGCCGGCCTTCGGCGATCTTCTGGCCGAAGTTCAGCACGGTGATCCGGTCGGCGACCGACATCACAAGCTGCATCACGTGCTCGACGAGTACGATCGTGACCTTGCGCTTGCGCGCGAGATCGAGCAGCAGCGAATCGACGAATGAGATCTCGCGATTGCGCAGGCCCGCCGCCGGCTCGTCGAGCAGAAGAAGGCGCGGCCCGCCGGCCAGCGCCCGCGCCAGATCGAGCAGCTTCTGCCGGCCGAAGTCGAGCTCGCCCGCCAGCTGATCGCGATAGGAACCGAGCCCGGTCTGATCGAGAACTTCCTCGGCGTCGCGCACTGCCTGCGCCTCGACCCGGCTGCGCCGCGGGCTCGGCCCGAACGGGATGTAGCCCGGCAGCCGGCCGGTCAGACCGACCAGCACATTCTCCAGCGCCGTCATGCGATGCAGCAGCTCGAGATTCTGGAACGTGCGCGCCACCCCTGCCCTGACGATGCCGTGCGACGGCAAGGCGAGGATCGACTGCCCGGCGAACTCGATCGCCCCGCCCGCCGGCTCGCAGAAACGCGAGATGCAGTTGAACACGGTCGATTTCCCCGCGCCGTTCGGGCCGATCAGCGCATGAATCGAGCCCTCCTCGACGTCCATGGAAAAGCCGTTCAACGCGCAAAGCCCGCCGAACCGGACCGTGAGATCCCGGATGGACAAAAGCGCGCTCATGATGCGGACCGTGTATCGGCCGGCGCGGGACTCGCCGCGGCGGTGTTCGACACGCTTTTCGCAGCAGGCTGCACGCGGGCGGACCGTGCTTGCAGGATACCCCAGATGCCCCGTGGCATGAACATCACCGCCAGCACCAGGATCAGCCCGTAGGCGAACTCCTGCCAGACCAGGAGGCCGCGCGGCGCTGCGCGCAGCAGCTCCGGCAGAAGTCCGATCAGGACCACGCCGAGCAGCACACCGGCGATGGAACCGGAGCCGCCGACCACCACCATGGTCAGCACCAGGATCAGTTGCGCGAGCCCGACCGAGTCCGGCGTCACATAGGACTGGTAGAGCGTGTAGGCGCCGCCCGCGAGGCCCGCAAACACCGCGGACAGCACGAAGGCGACGACCTTGGTGCGCTTGACGTCGATGCCGGAGGCCGCGGCCACGTGCTCGCTGTCACGGATGGTGCACAGATCGCGGCCGAGCTTGGAGCGGACCAGGTAGCACATCGCCAGCAGCACGGCCGACAGGATGATGACCATCACCGGAAAGGCCCGCCGGTCGGTGCCGACCACGTAGCCGAAGATGTCGGGAGCGGCGATGCGAAGCCCGTCGGGGCCCTTGGTCACGCTTTCCCAGGTCCGGAACACCCACTGAGCGAACTCGGCGAAGGCGTAGGTGGCAAGCGCCAGATAGACGGTGCGAAGCCGCGTCGCCGGGATTGCGATCAAGAGTCCCACAAGGCCTGCCAGCGCCGCCGCGAGCGGCACGCCGACCACGAACGGAACGCCGAGCCGCATCTGCAACAGCGCGCTGGTGTAGATCCCGATGCCGAAGAACGCGATGTGGGCGAAGGCAAACTGGCCGGACCAGCCGAGCAGCAGATCGAGGCCCAGCGCCAGGATCGCATACATCATCAGCGTGTTGCCGAGATAAAGAAAATACTCCGGGAGAACGAGCGGCAGCGCGCAGCCGAGCGCAAGCAGGATCGCGATCCCGCAATACACCTTGAAGTTCGGCGCGCCGTACATCGCTAGACCTTCTTGAACGCGAGTTCGCCGAACAAGCCCTGCGGCCGCAGCACCAGCACCAGCATGATCACGACGAATGGCGTCACCGACATGGCCTGCGGCGAAATCAGAACGCCGACCAGGTTCTGCAGCACGCCGAGGAAGATGCCGCCGATCACGCAGCCGGCGAGCGACGAGAAGCCGCCGATGATGGCCGCCGCAAAGGCCAGCATGACGACATTGCCCATGTCGGGCGTCATCAGGAGCTTGGGAGAAAGGAGAATGCCGCCGACACCGGCGAGCGCCGACGCAAGGCCCCAGGCGATCATCCGCATTCGCTTGACCGGGATGCCGATGAGCGCCGCGGCACGCGGATTCTGGCTGGTCGCGCGTAGCGCCTTGCCGGTCGGGGTCCAGCCGAAGAACACGGTGAGCGCCAGCATCACCAGCATCGTCACGACCATGATGGCGATATCCTGCTGCTGTAGGATGACATCGCCGACGAACACCGGCGCTCCGGACAGCAGCGGCGGCAGGCGGCGCACCTCTTCGGTGTAAGGCACGACGCGCACGGCGCCCTTGAGCAGGTAGCCGAGCCCGATGGTCGCCACCACCATGGGCACAAGGTCCGCTTCGGCATTCCTGGAATAGCGCCGCCCGCTGATGGCGCCGAGCGCAATGCGGTCGAACAGCGCGCCCGCGGCAAACATCACCGCAAGGACGGCGGCGAACATCACGGCGTAGTTGACCTCGAAGAACACCAGGGCCAGCAGCGCAAAATAGCCGCCGAGCATCAGCACTTCGCCGCCGGCGAAATTCACCACGTCGGTGGACTTGTAGACGATCACGAGCGACAGCGCGACGAGCGCATAAACGCAGCCCGTCACGATGCCGCTTGCGGCCGCCTGGAGGAACAGAAACGACATGGAGCAGGCTAGCGGTCGAGGTTAGAGCCCATCCTTGCCGTTCCAGGTGTAGACCCCGGGCATCCTCTTCTGCGTCGTTCCGTCGTACTTCACGACGAAGCCGCTACGCATGCCGTCGCGGCGGTTGGCGCCGAATTGCAGCGGTCCGGCCAAGATCTCCGGCTTGAAGTCGAGCGATTCCATCGCCGCGACAAACGACTCGCGCGTGAGATTGCGCCCGGCCTTCTCCAGCGCCGCCGCAACCGCCATCGCTGACGGCAGACCGGTGATCATGAAGGGGCCGGCCTCGCGATCCGGATAGTGCGCCTTGTACATGTCGGCGTACTTCTTCTTGAGCGCTTCGTCGCCAACGTCGGTGAACGACCAGCCGTGATAGAAGTTCTGCAGGGCCGCGGGATTGCCGACGTTCTTGGCGAACACCGACGGAGTCGGGATGCCCTGGACCGCTTGCATCAGCGGGATCGAAGTCATGGCGTATTCGCCGTACTTCTGCGCGATCAGCACCGCCGGCGCCGGATATGCACCCGACAGGATCACATCGGGCCGGGCGCTGCGGATCTTCAGGAGCGGAGCGGTCACGTCGGTGATGCGCGGATCGATGCGCTCGGCCGCCACCACCTCTACGTTGTTGGCCTTCAGGATCGCCTCGGTGGTCGCGAGGTTTGCCTTGCCGTAGTCGTCATCGTGCACGATCACCGCGGCGCGCTTCACCTTCAGCCCGTTGATGGCGTAACCGGCCAGCGCCGCCGCATAGGCGCGCTGCGTGCCGTGGAACGCGCCGAACGTGTAGCGCAGCGGCGGAATCACGGCGTTGTCGCCGGCTGCGTTGAGCATGGAGTACGGCACTTTCTCGCGGTTGATGTATTCCTGCGCCGCCGTGAGCGCTGCAGTGCACGAGCCGCCATGCAGCATGAACACGTTGTCGACAGTGACGAGCTTCTTGACGACCGCGACCAGATCGTTGGCCGTGCACTTGTCGTCCTCGATCACCAGCTTGATCTTGCGGCCGTGAACCCCGCCCTTCTTGTTGATGTCGTCGTACCACATCTTGGCGGCGTTCACGGGATCGAGCCCGTAACCCACCAGCGGCCCCGACAGCGGACCGAACAGGCCGACGGTGATTTCAGTGTCCGTCAGCCCCGGGTCGGCAGCCGACGCCTGGCTCACGGCCAAGCCCAGCGTCGCCGCCACCCCGAGCAGCGTGTGTTTCGTTGCAATCTGCCATTTCATGGCGTTCTCCCTGGAATCCATCGTTGGCACGCGACAGTTCTTATTGGCCGGCCGGTTTCGCACCGGTCACGGCAACTGCGGCGATCAGCGCGACTGGCCATCCCCGTTCCGCCCAGCATATGGCAAGGGCGCATCACAGATGTGATTTTCCGGAACACATACATCGACGCGCGTGCGTGACGTGGGCAGCCCATGACAAAATGCCGCCGGAAAATTTCTCTTTGCTGTTAACGCCGTCGGACAATCGAGACCGGACCGCATGCAATCGCGACAATTGGGATCGCTGCGCGTTTCAAGCATCGGCCTCGGCTGCATGGGGCTGACGCCCATCTACGGGAACCCCGATCCGGCGCTGGCGATCAAGACGATCCATCGCTGCGCCGAGCTCGGCGTGACGCTGCTCGACACATCCGACGCCTACGGCAAAGGCGAAAACCAGAAGCTGGTCGGCCGCGCCATCGCCGGACGCCGCGACCGCTATGTCATCTCCACCAAGTTCGGAAATCTCCGGACACCGGATGGCAAGCCGGCCGTGAACGGAAGACCCGAATATGTCATGCAGGCTTGTGACGAGAGCCTGAAACGGCTCGGCATCGACGTCATCGACCTTTATTTTCAGCATCGCGTGGATCCATCGGTGCCGGTCGAAGACACCGTCGGCGCCATGGCGCGGCTGGTGCAGCAGGGCAAGGTTCGGCATATCGGGCTGTCCGAAGCGGCACCCGCCCGCATCCGCAAGGCTCACGCGACGTTTCCCATCACCGCCCTGCAAACCGAATATTCGCTGGCCACGCGCGAGGTCGAGCACGAAATCCTCGGCGCCTGCGAAGAACTCGGGATCGGCTTCGTTGCCTACGGCGTCGTCGGACGCGGCCTGCTGACCGGCACCATCCAGAATGACAGCGCGCTCGACAAGGACGACATCCGGCTCGACATGCCGCGCTTCCGGGGCGCCAACCGCGAGAAAAACCTGGCGCTGGTGGCCCGCCTCAGGGAACTGGCGAAGGCCGAGGGCTGCACCCCGTCGCAGCTCGCGATCGCCTGGGTGCTGTCGCGCCGTGACTGGATCGTGCCGATCGTCGGCACCAGCAAGCCGCAGCGCCTGGAGGAGAACGCCGCGACGGTGTCGCTCAAGATTTCGGCTGCGACGCTCAAGGCGCTGGAACAGGCCTTTCCGATCGGCGCGGTGGCCGGCGCCCGCACGGTTCCCGAATTGCTTCCGCGCCTCGGTCTTTGACCGTCGCCGCAGCGGTGATGAGCGTGCCGAGACATCGTCCTGCTTCCTCCGCAACCGTCGCCACCCAAATGAGTGACAGTGGCCGACGTCGGCCCCCGCGGCGGCGGCGGGGTCATGACTCCACAATCCGGCGATAGAGGTGCCAGGTGGCATGGCCGAGCACCGGCATCACGACGGCGAGACCGACGAAAAATGGCAGCGAACCGATTGTCAGCGCGACAGCGACAATAAGCCCCCAAAGCGCCATCATGACCGGATTGGCAATGACCGCACGGACCGATGTCGCGACCGCCTCAAGCGCTCCGACCGGCCGGTCGAGGAGCATTGGAAAAGAAACGACCGAAATGATCGTCACGATGGCGCCGAACAGCACGCCGATGGCACCGCCTATGAAGATCAGCCTGTGACCGGGCGAAGTCGTCAGCACGTCGACGATGAAATGGGCGGGCGATTTCGGGGGGCCGATCCCGACAAGGTGATAGAGCTGGTGCGCCGCTACAAGCCAGCAAAGGAAAATGCCGATGAGGAGAAGCGCGAGCACTGTGATGGCTCGGAGCGACGGGGAGTGCAGCACGGCGAAGGCGTGCTTCCAGGAAGCGTCCAAGCCCATCTCGCGTCGTCGGCTCATTTCATAAAGCCCGGTCGCCGCGAACGGCCCGATGAATGCGAATCCCGCCGTAAGTGGAAAGAGGAGATGTATCAGGCCGCTGCCGAATGTCATACGGGCCAGAAGCAGACCGACGACGGGATAAATGAGACTCAGAAACACGACGTGGCTGGGCATCGCTATGAAATCGCTGACGCCGTCGGCGAGTGCGCTTTTGAGATCCACGACTCCGATCGTGCGTATTCTGGCAGGGATCGGACGATCAACTGCACCGGCGCGGCCGCGCAAATTCACCATGGCGACTCCATTCGCGGCGGCGGCGTCCGCCACCGCAGCAACCGATCCATGCCGGCTCGTACCTTCCACAGCCGAGCTATCCCTGATGAGCCGTTACATCTTCAGTTCTTGTCGAAACCGCTCCACTGACAACATCGCCGGATGGAAGCGTGACAGCGGACGCTCCGTCTTTTCTAATTCGGGGTGCCCAGCGCCGGCGTTACATCCACACTGCCAATCGACAACGTATTTTCACTCGCGCCTGTAACCTCCTGGGGCTTGGCTCGAATTACCAAGCGAGCAGACGGCGTTCCCGTTACCCGGGAGGACGCATCCCGGAGACGGATTCCGCTTCGGTTGCGCCCGCGAAGCTCGACCGACGGTCATTTCGGTGGCCGGCATTGTCGCGGTCGCGCGCTGGACAAGGGCTTTGTCCGGGTTTGGGGGAATTGCCGCGTTGCCAGACTTCATGTCCCTGCGGGATATCGGCTTGTTCCTGCGCAGCGCGCGCACTGATGCCGCAATCCGGCGGATGCGGCCAACCCTCGGCGCGGCCGGGGCGCTCGAGGCCGTCTATGCCGCCGAACCAGACCCTTGGGCATCCGCCTCGCCTCTCTATCGCTACCAGCGCCGCAAGTACGAAGTGCTGGCGTCGCTTTTGCCGCCGCGGCGCTTCCAGCAAGCCCTCGATCTCGGCTGCGGCCTCGGGCTGCTGTCGCGCCATCTTGCCGCCCGCGCGGAGATGGTGCTGGGAATCGACATCGCTCCCTCCGCCGTAGCGCGCGCGCACACGCTGCATGCAGATTGGCCGAACCTGCGATTCGAGGCGCACGACCTGCTCGACTTGCCGCAGTCCTTCGCCGGCGGATTCGATCTCGTGGCCGTGGCCGACGTCCTCTACTATCTCTCGCCGCTGGATGACGCGCGGCTGACGGCTCTGGCAGCGCGCATCGCCGACCTTCTGGCGCCGGGCGGCATCTGCCTGTTGGCCAACCACTACTTCTTCGGGATGGACCCCCAATCGCGCCGCTCTCGCCAGATCCACGGTGCGTTTGCCCGCTCGTTGCGCTTCGCCCTCCTGGCCGAGCACCGGCGCCCGTTCTACCTGGTGGCGCTGCTGCAGCCCACATAGCGGGCAGGCGCCAGCGGCTTGGTCGCCGCTCCTCCAATTCCTCCAACAGCCGCCCCTACCGCGCCTCCAACTGCAAATCCGAGTGCCCACGGACTATCTGCAATTTCACTCCTCACGACATCAGCAATCTTGAGGTCACGTCCTAAAGCTGAAAAATAGCTTGCGATCGAATTAAGAAGCGGTGCCCGCGCCCCCGGCGGCATAGGCGAGAAAATCAGCATCGAGGCAAACCAACTTGTTCATCGCCAGTCCTTAGCTGATGGAGCAAACCGTTCCGCGACGACATCATTCATCCGAAATCGCAGATCCGTCAGATCATTCAACGTACGTTCTGGAAACAATCTGTGCGCCACCTTTTCCATTTCCAACGAAACCTCGTCGGATACCTGGTCTTCCTCAGCGATCGCGCAGACGTACTGCCCCCAAACATCGGGCTGCTCGGCCTGCAAAACCGCAACTATCTTTTCTGCGTCCGATGTCAACGACAGAAGGCGCGCATGCCATTCGTCGACGCGGCACTCCTCGGCCTCATTGTTTTCTTCAGATGACATGCTGGAAGCTTTCTCAACCCGCCGTGTTGTTTCCACAAACTGCCGGGCGACGCCTCTGACGATATATTTTGATCAATGTATGACGAGGCCTTCATCGACAGCATGAGGGCGACGGAAAAATAATTTTGCGTGTGCTGTGACATTTGCCACTCCTTTTCCGAACGACAGGAGCGAACATGACAAATGTCTCGGCTGCGGTCGCCGAGTATATCAAAGCTGCATCAACCGGAGCTGCCAGACACAATGCTAGGCTAGAGAGCCGGTCCCGGAAATTTGGACGGGGCGACAAGTGTGGAATTTCCGCCTGACGGCGACGCTATATTCGGCAAACCAGAGGTCGCCGTTGAAGCCTTCGAAGACGCCCGCTCGGCAACGCATGCGCGTGCCGATACCGATGCCTGCAATGACCTACCTGCCATCTCAGCAATCGGCGCACGGGTCCGATGCCAGCCGCCTCGCCAGATTTTCGAACGTCGCCGCGCGCACCGGTTTCTGCCGGTGCTGAAGAGGTTTCAGTGCGCTCCGCTAACGTGGCGCATTTGGCACATCCGACGCTGCCCAACGGCTGGAGTCGTCCAACAGCGAGCCTGGACTTGCGCCTCAAGAAAGTCCTATTTGCTTGCGTGTGATGAAAAACGGCGGCCGTTCGGATTGTCGCCGCACGGGGACTGGGATCGATGCTGCTGAAGGACATGATGAGCAAGCATGGCTCCTTCCTGTTTCGTGGTCGAAGCTATCTGCCGCTCGCCTTGACGCCGCTTCTGGCTGCGGCGGTGTTACAGCCGGCCGCTCTCGACCACTGGATCAGTCGGCGAGCGGAGCTCATCTGGGAGTTCGGCAGCCTCGCTATCGCTTTCGTTGGCATCCTGGTTCGCGTCTTGACTACAGGTTTCGTCCCAGCCGGCACATCGGGACGAAACACGAGCAGCCAAATCGCCGAAAGTCTCAACACGACCGGATTTTATTCGGTAACGCGAAACCCTCTATATCTCGGCAACTTCATGGTGATGCTTGGAATCGCGCTTGCCACAAAAGCGTGGTGCGTGGTCCTCATTGCTGCGATTGCCTTCGCGCTGTATTACGAGCGCATCATTTTTGCAGAGGAGTCGTTTCTCGAGGCCAAGTTCGGCGAGGATTACAGAAGATGGGCTGGAAGCACTCCGGTCTTTTTTCCGAATTTCCGGCTGTGGCAAGCACCACTGCGAACTTTCTCGATCCGCACCGTACTGCGGCGTGAGTTTCACGGCGTTTATCTCGTCGTCGTAATTTTCACATTGGTCGAGCTTGGTCACGATCTGACCGAGGGGGCAAGCCTGTCTGGTTGGATCGACGGGGATTTTGCCTGGGCCGCCTTCTTCTGGACGGGGACGCTCTTTTACCTGATCCTGGTGTTCTTGAAGAAGCGAACAAAGTTGCTCGAAGCGGCCGGCCGCTAGCGCCTCCTGGAGCCGGTGACGGCAACGCCATCGAGTTCTCCCGGGACGGAAACGACGAAATGGACGACCGCTCGCCCTTGGAAGACTCTTCAACAGCCCGCTAAGGCGTTGTCCCTGAGTGACACGTTTTACGATATTCCAGCGGTCTAACCTGGCGGCTGCCCTCAAGTATACGCGAATACTTCTCGGCCACCCGCATCATCTTTGCAGTGTTGGGGGTTGCGAAAGGCCGCCGCAAGCGCCCGGCATTCGTCTGCGCTGCCTCGGCGCGCTTTGTTTTTCGTGATGAATTCCGATGAACTCATGGGACATGACATGCGCACTATAGATTCGCGCGCTTGCCGGGGCATTCTCGGACCTCGTTCATGCCGTGGCAATTAGAAAAAATTTCGTTTGTGAACACGCCAACCTGTAACCGGCCGGGCTGCTTTTGCGAATGTTGTTGGAAAGCGCATTTGTTTGGCCCCAGGGCACGCAGACTGAATCACCCACGGACGGGCCATAACGCCCAAAACGCATGCTCCGCAACCCGATATGGCCCGAGGTCAAGCTCAACTCCCGGCGTCTCGCGTCAGTCTTGATGGGTATCAGCCACCTCGTTCACGTTCGGGTGAGAATGCAACCGGCCTGCCCGTTGATCCGAAGAAGTCATGGTGGGAGGTGCAACCAGATGGTTCTTGAACCCTGCGCGACTGGCAGGACATGACAATGAAAGTTGCGTGACGGTCCAGCCTGCGGACGCCCCTCGGGCATGGATGGGCACGCGCGATGCGGCCGTCGGGCTGCCCCCCGCACCCGATGGCCGCATCCCTTCGCCTCCGGTATATCCAGGACTTGAGGGCATTTGGCGCAACGGGGCGAGGGATCGAACCGGTTACGAGGAGACGGAGCCAGATACTTCCTCACCCAAGCCACCGACACAGATACCGCCATTGAAGCCGTGCGCGGCCGGGTCGGCTTGGCGGACGCAATCGTTACTCTCGTGGATCCATCCCCATCGAAAACCTTGCATGGCCCCCTTGAGCCGATGGGACGGCCAAGAGCCAAAGCCAAACGTGGCCAATTTAGGTGAAGCGCAAGATCGTGCCGAGCATGGCGGCGCGGACTGGAAGGCTATGAAACAGCGGTGACGCCTTACGAGACGCCTTTGAACCCAATCAGGCTGTTTGCTCATTGCGCCGGCGGCGCGGCTTGCCGACGCGATCCCGATGTATTTTTTCGCGAATGATCTCGGTCAGCTGCGCGAACTCACTGAAGGCAGGCCGTAGATCATCCAGAACAAAGCTGTCCGAGCGCTCCGTTCCGGTGGCCCATCGTACAGGCTGAGTGACAAAGCCGCCTGCGGCGCGGAGCCATGAACCAAACTCGCCACGGCTTCGGCGCCTCAAGCTTGAGACAAGGTTGAGGGCATCCAGCGTGACGTTCCGGCTCATCACGCCTTCCCGGTACGGCATCTGCGGGGGCATTTTCTCATGAACCATGAGGTCGTAGAGATATCGCGGAAAATCGATGCCGAGTGAGATCGGCAAGGGCAACGACCCCCAAAAGCGCGCATTCGTCTCAACGAGGATCCAGCGTTTGGTGTCGAGATTGAAGCGAAACTCGAACATGCATACGCCGGTCAAGGCGGTGAAGCTCGCGATTTCCTTACACGCGTTGAAGAGATCGGGATCGATCGGCTCGCTGATGCGATGCGAGCTTGACCCGCCCCACCCCTCGCGCAGGCGGCGATGCTGAAAGGCGTTCAGTATCCGTCCTTCATGCGCGAGCACTGAAACTCCAATGCCCACGCCATCGAAATACTGCTCGACGAGGTAGCGTTCGCGCTCCGTGATCTGCGCCAGCACCCGGCCCAGTTCGGGTTCGGTTTCGACAATGAAGACCTTGCCCCATGCGTCCAGCCGATCGAGCGAATAGGAGCGTGCGGGCTTGATCACGAGCGGCAAGCCATAGCGCGCGATCAGGTCGGAGGCCGTGTCGGCGGGACCGAGGACCGCACCGGCTGTGATGGGGATGCCAAGCTGTACGCAGAGCGCGCGGGTTTGAGCTTTGTCGAACAGCAGATCAATTGCGTTCGATGCCGGGATCGCCACCCGAAATTCGGCGAATTCGTCGCGATGCCGGTTGAAGCAAAGGATCGATCTGTCGTCGCAGCAGGGGACGATCAGATCGAAGCTTTGTCGCCCGAGCAGGCCCCGAACCGCGCCGAGCCACCCTTCTGGATCGTCTGAATAGCGCGGTACCCGATGTATCCCGGCGATGTAACGCGACTTCAGGGCAGGCGCGCGCCAATTGAACGGGACGGCATGCACCTCCTTGCCGCTGCGCCCCAGTGAACGCACGACCGCGAGAAAAATTCGCATATCGTCGCCAAACACAAGCACGCGGCCAGGTGATTGGGTTTTCATCTTGTGCTCTGTCATGCGGTCCGAAGTTCCGACCCGTGGCTCATCTTACGCCGGTGCGGTTAAGCATGGGTGTTGTCGCACGGCACGCAATGCACACAGTTTACGAGAAGCACGACCAGCGTCGAAAATTTGAAGCGACTTCCTAACGATTTCTTCACTTTGGTTGCAGCTACCAAAGAACCTTCACGTGTTATGAGGAGGCTTTGCGTAGGCTGGTGAGCGTAAATTGCACTGGGTTGTGTGAACTTCGATGTTGCAAGCAAAAAGCCAGACCTTTCTGAGGGGAGAGCTGATCGGTATCGAGGAATTGCGGGGAATCCGCCCGCACTGGGACGACTTGTGCACACGCGTTGTTGAGGAGAATGTTTACTACACGCCGCAATACGCGCATGCCCTGCTCGACAACCTGCCACATGAGGACGTTGGGGTTGCCGTGGTCTGGCAAGGGCAGCGTCTGGTCGCGCTGCTGCCGGGGGTCCTCAGTTCGTTTTCGCTGTCGCCCCTGTCCCCGTCCGAAGCGTGGCGCACTCCTTATACGTTCAGCTGCACGCCGCTGCTCGACCGTGAGCTGGCTCAGGATGCCGCCGGGGCGCTGCTTGACCTCTTGGCGCGGTCTTGCGGTAGCGAGTGGCACTTTCCAACGCTCAACATCGACGGTCCGGCGTGTCAGGCCTTGGCGGCGGCTTTACGCGAAGCAGGCATACCCTTTGACTTTTCCGCCGGTTTCGAGCGGGCGGCGTTGACGCGCGGCCTCAGCTTTGCGGACTACCTTGCCAAGCTTTTTCCAACGCGCCGCCGCAAGGATCTGCAGCGCAACCGCCGGCGTCTTGAGGCGCTGGGCCTCGTCGCGCACCGGGCTTACTCCGACGGTGAAGGGCTGCACCGGGCGGTTGAAGCGTTTTTGTCCATTGAAGCGAGCGGCTGGAAGGGGGCGCAGGGAACCGCACTTGCGAATGAACCGCACACCAAGCGCTTCGCCCAGCAGGCCTTCGTCGAAGGCAATTCGCGCGTGGACTTGCTCACGCTCAACGGCGTGCCCATCGCCGCGAGCGTGGCGGTGTTTGCCGGACGTGTCGGCTTTACCGTGAAATGCGCCTACGACGAGCGCTACCGCGGCTATAGCGCGGGGTTGTTGCTCGAGCTGGAGGTCATCCGCAGCTTTTGTGAGGAGGGCTGGGCCGACCGCCTTGATGCCGCAACGGCTGGTGCCCACGTGATCGATGAGTTGTGGACGGACCGCATACGCGTCGCTGATCTGTTGCTGTCCTTCTCCTCGACGCAGCCTGAGTTACGCGTGGCGGCACTGAAGGGCTGGAACGATATCAAACGCGAGGTCAAGGAGGCGCTGCGCGACCAGCCCATCAGTGGTTATCTCAAGCGCCTCCAGCCCCGGCTGCGCCGTTTGGGGGGTGGATGATGCTGACGTCCTCTCCCTCGAACGACGCAGCGTCGGTTTTTTCCGTCCATTCGCTCCTGGCCCGAGGGAGACGCCTGCTTCGCTCCGCGCAGGCGCTGAGTTGGCTCGACCAGGGGCTGGTCAGTGCGACGAGCTTCCTGTGTCTGGTGTTGGTGGCACGGTGGGCCGACTCGGCGGCACTGGGAATCTTTGCATTCGGCCTGTCCCTGGTCGCGATATTGCTGGCCGCACTCGAGGCCTTGGTCATAAGGCCATACACCGTTCGATTGCACCGGGCGGACATACCGGCAGCCCAACGGACCTCGCAGGCATTCTGGCTGACGCTGACGTTGTGTGCTGTTTCGGCAGCGGCTTTCGCGACTGCATTCGCCGTGAGCATCCGGGCGGATGCGCAACCGTATATGCAGCATGTGTTGCTGGCCCTGGCACTGACCGGTCCGTGCCTGCTGCTGCGTGAGTTTGCGCGAAAACACGCCTATGCTCATCTGCGTGTTCGCGACGCGCTTCTTGTCAGCGCTCCGGCATGTGTCCTGACGCTCGGAATGTTGGCGTTGCTGCGATGGAACGATGCGCTGACGGCCGCCAGTGCGATCGCGGCGATCGGAGCTGCGTCAGCGGTTTCGGCGTTGGTTTGGCTTGCCGGAAATGGATGGTTGCAGAAACCCGATCTTGCCGAGGGGTGGCGGCAGAGCTGGGGGCTCGGCAAATGGTTGCTGGCAGCCCAGGCAGCAATTCAGGCCCAGGCTTATGCGACGCCCTGGGTCACTCTCGTGATCGGCGGAGCGTCGATGGCTGGCGTTTACGCTGCCCTCGCCAGCATCGTGGGATGTGCCAACCCGCTGCTGCAAGGCATTTTCAATCTTCTAATTCCGCAATCGTCCCGCGCGCTTCACGAGGGCGGCGTGACAGCGTTGCGGCAAAAGGCCATGCGCTCGACCCTGCAGCTTGCCGTAGTCATGGGTTTTTTCTGCCTGGCACTTGCCCTGTGCGGTGAATGGCTCATGAGCCTGCTCTACCCTCCCGAGTACCGGAACCACGGTCAGATTCTCGTCATTCTTGGCCTGGCGGCCTGGGCCGGATCGCTTGGCGTGCCTGCGTCGATCGCGCTCGCGGCGGCCGAACGCGGCAGCGCTGTGGCCTTCGCGGTGGGCATAACCGCGCTGATCAACCTGGCCTTGATCGTCGTGCTGTTGCCCAAGACAGGTCTTTTCGGAGCGGCTGTGGCGACGCTGGGCGCTGAGTTGATCGGAAGTCTCGCGCGCTGGACCACGTTTCTCGTGCTGGTGAAGAACGGGTCGCAGGCTCCCGCGCTCAAAGCGGTTTCGCGATAACAGGCCATACGGTATGCGATGATGCTCGCTCAAAAAGCTGACGATCTCCGGCGGCACGACCAAGCGGCAGGCGCGATCCTGCAGCGAGTGATTGCGACATTGGAGACGGCTGGGATCCGAACCTGCATTCTTCATGGATACCGGGCATTGCCTGACCACCCGCCGTCGGATGTCGATTGCGTTGTGTCGGCGGACACGAGCGATGTCGTTCGATTGCTGGACCGCCACCGGAACAGCATCGGTGCGCGGATTGTCCATCGTGATGGCTCGTATGTCGTTCTGGCCGCTCAAGCAGGGGATGGCTTGCCCATCTTTCTCTGCCTTGATCTGATGCGCGACTGCGCGGTCGAGGACCTGGTCCTGTATGCCGGAGATGAGGTCCTCGCGTCGCGACGGCGTTTTGGACAATTCTGGGTCCCCGCAGCCGCCGTTTCATTCACGGCATATCTCGCCCGCTCGGTCTACAAAGGCCGGCTCGATCAGACGCGCATCGAGCAAATCGAGGACTTCTACAAGGAGAACCCGCGCGCGGCCGAAGCCGGGCTGACGCATTTCTGGAAGCCGGGCACGTCGAAGCATCTCGCGCGGGCCGCGGGCCGGGCCGAATGGGAGCGCGTTCGCGCCGATGCCGGAAGGCTGCGGCGAGACCTGATCCTGAACTGCTTGAGGCGCGCGCCCTTGAAATTCTTGCTGGGCCGGTTGCGCTCCACGATGCGGCGGACGTCGCGGCTGATCAGGCCGACCGGCATCGCCGTGGTGCTGCTTGGTCCCGATGGCGCCGGCAAATCATCCGCCATTGAAGCCCTCGGCGCCGTCCTCAAGAACGCATTCGTTCGGCAGGAGGTTCGCGGCTTCGCGCCAGCGCTGTCGCGGCTGTGGAACCGGGAGCCCCGCAACACCGCAGAGCCGCACGGGCTGCCGGTTCGCTCCTGGCCGCTCTCGCTGCTGCGTGCCGGCTATTGGGTTGCTTACAATTTATGGTCTCATCTGAGCCTGCACCTGGCGCGGGCGCGCTCGACGCTGGTGCTTTACGATCGGCACTTCACCGACATTCTGATCGATCCGCGCCGCTATCGTTACGGCGGCCCGCGTTGGGCGTTGCGCTTGAACACCTGGCTCATGCCGCGATCCGATCTTGTCCTGCTGCTTGATGCTCCTGCGGAAACGCTGCAGGCGCGCAAGCAGGAAGTCCCTTTTGCCGAGACAGCACGCCAACGCGCGCTATATCGGGAGTTCGTCAGAGGTTTGAGAAACGGCCATGTCATTGATGCCGACCGTTCGCGCGAGCACGTGGCGGCGCAGGCCGCATCGATTATTCTCAACCGGCAGGCGGAACGCCATAGCCGGTCCTCGAACTCGTTTGGTCTTGTTTTAAGACGGCCCCTTGGCGGTCTGTTAACCTCATCACCGCCAGAAAAACCGCAAACGTAGATGCCGCGCACCCAAACTCGTCCCGGCGCGGGCTCATAGCCCATTTCGTTCCGACGTAGCAGGACCTCTCTGCGGACTGAGACGGAGCCCGGCGTCGACTCCAGCGAGGAAAAACTTTTTGAGCTTGGCCTGTGATGAACCCGCCGATCCGATGATCGCGACGATTTTCGCTCGGCGGCGGCGGCGCATATCGCCCGTGATGATTATGGTGCAGCGATTAGAATTGCGCGAAAGTCGTTGACATTGGTTAGCGTTGGTCCGGTTATGACTTGGTCCTTCAGCGCTTCGAAGAAGCTGTGGCCATCATTGTTTGCCAGCATCTCCGCAGGACGCATACCAAGCGCTGCAGCCCGCTGCAATGTGCTGGGAGCGACAATTGCGCCGGCTATCTCTTCGGCGCCATCGACGCCATCCGTATCTGCCGCAATTCCCCAAATATTGGGCATCCCGCGCAGCGCGAGAGCGAGGGACAGCTGGAACTCGACGTTGCGACCGCCGCGTCCTCTTCCGCGGACCGTCACCGTCGTCTCTCCCCCGGAAAGCAAGACACATGGTGCCGGCACAGGCTGCTGATAACGGACGACCTGTTGTGCGATGCCGGCCATGGCACGCGCAACCTCCCGTGCCTCTCCCTCGATCGCGTCGCCAAGGATCACGGGCAGGATGTTGCACCGCATGGCGACTTCGGCCGCGGCCAGCAATGAGGCCTGCGGCGTCGCGATGATGCGAGCGCCGGTATTTGCCAATCGGGGATCACCCGGCTTCGGCGTCTCTTCATGGCTTGCCTTGAGTTGCTCCAGCACTACCCTCGGCTTCGAGATGCCGTACTTGGCGAGAATCCGGAGTGCATCAGCGAACGTGGTGGGATCGGCAACAGTCGGGCCGGACGCGATCACGGCAGGGTCATCGCCCGGCACGTCCGAGATGACCAATGTGACAAGGCGTGCCGGATGAGCCGCCGCCGCCAAGCGTCCGCCTTTGATCGCAGAGATATGCTTGCGAACACAATTCACCTCGTCGATGGAGGCGCCCGACGCCAGCAACGCCCGGTTCACAGCTTGCTTGTCCGCCAGCGTCAAGCCCTCGGCCGGCGCCACCAGCAAGGCCGAGCCGCCGCCCGAGATGAGAGCAACAACCAGATCGTCAGGTCCGAGGCCCTGCACCGCCTCCAGAATGCGGCGGGCCACTTTTTCACCTGCGGCGTCCGGCACGGGATGGGAAGCCTCCACGATCTCGATACGTCGGCATGGCACTCCATGGCCGTAGCTCGTGACGACCAGACCTGAAAGCTCCCCGTTCCAGCTTTGCTCGAATGCTCGAGCCATCGCCGCCGACGCCTTGCCGGCCCCGACCACGACAGTTCGCCCGCGCGGGGGAGCAGGCAGGTTGCAGGGGATGGCCCTGGCCGGGTCCGCCGCCGCGATCGCGGAATCGAACATCCGGCGAAGCAGAGCTCGAGCTTCGTCGTCGCGCATGGCGCTGTTTCCTCTCTCACGCACCGGCACATACGGTCAGCAAGCGTCGGCGTTGGCGAGCATGGAGGTCAGGTTTTGCAGTGTGACGTCAGCTCCCGGCCTTGGCGCCGATCTCGTGGTTGGCCATGATTTCCAGCGCTCGCACCATGCCGGAGTGGTCCCACCGGGAGCCGCCGTGTGCTGAGCAGGCGTTGAAGAGCTCCTGTGCCGTCGCTGTGTTGGGCAGCGACAGGCCGAGCGCGCGAGCGCTGGACAGGGCGAGGTTCAGGTCTTTCTGGTGCAGCTCGATGCGGAAGCCGGGATCGAACGTGCGCTTGATCATGCGCTCGCCATGCAGCTCCAAGATGCGTGAGGTGGCAAGACCGCCCATCAGGGCTTGACGGACCCGGGCCGGGTCGGCGCCTGCCCGCGAGGCGAATAGCAGCGCCTCGGCTACGGCCTCGATGGTCAGAGCGACGATAATTTGGTTCGCCACCTTGCAGGTCTGGCCGTCCCCGTTGCCGCCGACCAGACTGATGTTCTTGCCAAGCGCCTCGAAGATCGGCCTCACCTTGTCGAACGCAGCCTGGCCGCCACCGCACATGATCGAGAGCGTAGCCTGCTTGGCGCCGACTTCGCCGCCGGAGACCGGTGCGTCGATGTACTCGCAGCCCAGATCATTGACCCGCTGGGCGAACTCCTTGGTCGCAACCGGCGAGATCGAGCTCATGTCGACCACGATCTTGCCTTTGCTCAGTCCATCGGCGACGCCGCCCTCGCTGAACAGCACCTTCGCGACGTCTGGGGTATCAGGCACCATCACGATGATGATGTCGGCGCTCCGGGCAACCTCTTTGCCGTTCTTGCAGACCCTGCCGCGCGAAGCCAGGGATGCCGGAACGCTCGGCAGGCTGAACAGGCTGAGCTCGTGCCCTGCGTCGATGAGATGACTCGCCATGGGCGTGCCCATGATACCCAGACCGATGAAGCCGACCTTTGCCATGATTGCTGCCTCTCGATGAATCGCTGCTTGATCAGGAATTGGTGGCGGCACGCGCCAGCCATCCAAGTCCATCGACGGTTGTCGTCCTGGGCTTGTATTCGCAGCCTATCCAGCCGCCGTATCCCATCTCGTCGATGCGACGGAACAGGTAGTCGTAGTTGATCTCGCCGATGCCGGGCTCATTGCGGCCCGGGTTGCCCGCGAACTGGATGTGGGCGATCCGCGGGAGATGCTTTGCGATCGTAGCCGCCAGCTCTCCCTCCATGCGCTGCATGTGATAGATGTCGTACTGGAGCCAGAGGTTCTTCTCGCCGATCTCGTCGAACAGCGCCACGGTCTGGTCTGTGCGTGTGAGATAGAAGCCCGGAATATCGAAGCTGTTGACCGCCTCGACGAGCAGCTTGATGCCTTCGCGGTCGAGCGCGCGGGCAGCAAAGCCAAGGTTGTCGACAAGCACCCTGCGAACCGCGTCTGGCTTCGCCTCGGGCGGAGCGATGCCGACGAGGCAGTTGAGTTGCTTGCATTGCAGCGCCTTGGCGTACTCGATCGCACTACCGACGCCGTCCTTGAACTCGCCTTCCCGGCCGGGAATGCAGGCGACACCACGTTCGCCTTTGCTCCAATCGCCGGCCGGGAGATTGTGCAGAACCTGGACCAGCTTGTGCTCGGCCAAAGCCTCGGCGAGCGCGGCCTTGGGGTAGGGATACGGAAACAGGTATTCGACACCATGGAAGCCCGCCTTTGCAGCGGCGCCGAACCGGTCGAGAAACTCAACCTCGTTGAACAGCATCGTCAGGTTGGCAGCGAACTTGGGCATGGCGATCCTCGTCATCTCCGTGCATTGTGTTCCCGCTTGTCGACGTCCGGCATGCAGGGCGGCGGCTCGCAGGCGCTCAATCAACAAGGGCAATCGCGGTCGGCGCATCCTCCGCAGACTTGGCGAGGTCCTCGAACTCGAAGATGTTGTCGATCTCGGTGCCCATCGCGATATTGGTCACGCGCTCGAGAATAATCTCGACAACCACCGGCACGCGATGTTCGCGCATCAGCTGCCTGGCCTTCTTGAATGCGTCCTGGATCTTGTCGGGGTCGGTGACGCGTAGTGCCTTGCAGCCCAAGCCCTCGGCGACCTTGATGTGATCGACGCCGACACTTCCCAGCTCGGGCGAGTTGATATTCTCGAAGGACAGTTGCACCGCGTAGTCCATCTGGAAGCTGCGCTGCGCCTGCCGGATCAGACCCAGGTAGGAGTTGTTCACGACAATCTGCAGGTAAGGCAGCTTGAACTGCGCGCCGACGGCCAGTTCCTCGACCATGAACTGGAAGTCGTAGTCGCCGGAAATGGCGACGATCTCGCGCTCCGGATCGGCCGCGCGGACACCCAACGCAGCCGGCACTGTCCACCCAAGCGGGCCAGCCTGGCCGCAATTGATCCAGTGCCGGGGCTTGTAGACGTGCAGGAACTGGGCGGCGGCAATCTGAGACAGGCCGATGGTCGAGACGTAACAGGTATCTCTGCCGAACGCCTTGTTCATCTCCTCGTAGACGCGTTGCGGCTTGATGGGAGTGTCGTCGAAGTGGGTCCGCCGCAGCATCGTCTTCTTGCGCTCACGGCAGTCTGCCACCCAAGCCCTGCGGTCCTTTAGCTTCTTCTCAGCGCGCAACTCCTTGGCAACTTCGACGAACAGCCCAAGCGCGGCGTGCGCGTCGGAGACGATCCCGAAATCCGGCATGAAAACCCGGCCGATCTGCGTCGGCTCGATGTCGACATGCACGAACTTGCGGCCTTTCGTATAAGTCTCGATCCCCCCGGTGTGGCGGTTGGCCCAGCGATTGCCGATGCCCAGCACGAAATCCGAGGCCAGCATCGTTGCGTTGCCATAACGGTGCGCGGTCTGAAGCCCAACCATGCCCACCATCAGCTTGTGATCGTCTGGGATTGCGCCCCAACCCATCAGAGTCGGCACCACCGGCACACCCGTGATTTCGGCGAACTCGACGAGAAGCTCCGACGCGTTGGAATTGATAATGCCGCCGCCGGCGACGATAAGCGGACGCTCGGACTCGTTGAGCATCGACAGCGCCTTCTCGACCTGCGCCCGGCTTGCGCGCGGTTTGTAAATTGGCAGCGGCTCATAGGTGTCGATGTCGAACTCGATCTCAGCCATCTGCACATCGAATGGCAGGTCGATCAGCACGGGTCCGGGCCGGCCCGAGCGCATCAGATGGAACGCCTGCTGAAACACCCGAGGAACCAGCGCGGGCTCGCGCGCCATCACCGCCCACTTGGCGATCGGCTTGGCGATCTCGGCGATCTCCACCGCCTGGAAATCCTCCTTATAGAGGCGCGCTCGCGGTGCCTGGCCGGTGATGCAGAGTATGGGGATCGAATCCGCGGTGGCGGAGTAGATGCCTGTGATCATGTCTGTTCCGGCCGGACCCGATGTGCCGATGCAGACACCGATGTTGTTGGGGAACGCGCGGGTGTAGCCCTCGGCCATATGCGCGGCGCCTTCTACATGGCGCGCGAGAAAATGCTTGATCGAGTTGCGGGGCCTCAGTGCCGCATAGAGCGGATTGATCGCGGCTCCCGGCACGCCGAAGGCCGCCGTGACGCCCTCCTTCTCCATCACCAGAACCGCCGCCTGTGCGGCCGTCATGCGCGCCATGGCCTGTCCTCTGATCCCGTTGCTGGAGGACGGTCTACCGATCGTGCGCATGACGCGGAACGCCAGGCGCGGCAATACCAACTATTCCGTCCGGGAATGCACGATCGAGCATGCTTTTCCAAACGCACCTCCACCGATCACGGTTTGCGCTACATGCGTTCGTCGATGCCGACGGCACTGGCGACCACGTCACCGCGCCGCGGCCATGAACTTGATCATCCGCCCCTCGTCACCTATGGCTTCGGCGGTTGCCGTGACCCGCAGCCTGCCGGCGTCGCTGGGACGTGCCGCACGTCGAGGTGGGTTCCGAGGGTCTGACGCCCAGGTGATCGGAGTGCCCGACGACGGTCAGAGCGGCAGTCTCGATGCCATTGATCATCACTGGCGTCGTCAGCGCTGCGGCCCGGTCCAACACGCGGCGCGTTGTGCTCGGAGCCGACGGCGATATCAGCCGTGCCCCGCTGCGCCCCGACAGGTGGACGCAAAATCAGGGGATGGCCTGGAGCGATGCTCGCCGTACAATTTCTTCAGGGTAACGCCTGCTGCCACCACTCACCTGCGAAACGCCGCTGCAGGTAGGACGCGAACGCGGAAACCTTGCTGGGCACGAACCGAGGCGACGGAAAGACGGCATTTATCTCCTGTTGCGGCAACACATGGTCGGTCATGATGCGCTTGACCTCGCCCGCCCGGACTGCCGCTGCGGTTGCGTAGTTGGGCACAATCGCGACACCGAGGCCAGCGCGCACGGCCGTGAGCAGAATCGAGAGATTGTTGGATTTGAGCTTCCCATTGACATGCACGGAGACATGCTCGCCTTGTGGCGTACACATGTGCCAGACGTCATCGCCTTGGACCGTGCTGTACACGAGGCATTGATGTGCAGCGAGATCTTCCGGCCGATCAGGCAGGCCGTGCTTCGACAGGTATGAGTCTGCGGCGACCATGACCCATGGATTGTTGCCAAGATAGCGGCAACCCAGAGCACTGTCGGCCAGCTTGCCGAGCCGGAGCGCCATATCGAGGCCTTGCCCGACTACGTCGACATAATGGTCGTCGCAGCTCAGATCGACCTTCAGGACCGGGTGCAGCTCGAGAAAGCCTATCAGCATCGGAGCGATCACCTGCCGACCGAATGTCATGGAGGTGCCAATCCTGAGCGTTCCTTTGATCTCTCCCTGGCGCTGACCGACGATGTTTTCGGCCGCCTCCAGCTCGCGCAGGACGATCTTGCAGCGCTCGAAATAGAGTGCGCCAATTTCGGTCAGGCTGATTCCGCGCGAGTTGCGGTTCAGCAGGCGTACGCCGAGCTGGCGCTCAATCGTCGACACATGCTTGGTGACGGTCGGCTGGGTCAGCCCGAGGTCGCTGGCAGCCTTGGAGAAGCTGCCAGTCTCGACGACGCGAACGAACAGCTGAAACGTCGTGAAGCGATCCATAGGCTTGGTCCGGCCTCAGCCACCTCTCGCTGCTTCTTGGTGAGCTTCGTCGGGTGTTCGATGACAATTGAACTTCTGACACGCAAGCCGCCGCCCGAATATGGCGGTAGGCATAGGTCGCGCGCACGATGTCCGTGGCGACCTCAAGTGCATTGATGACGTTCGACGGCGCGCAGCACGAGCGGACCGGCCCTTGGCCTCCACCTCGGGATACGAGCAGCCGTTGAGTGCCGTGACCTCCAGTAGAAAAGCCAGGGCCAATCGCAAGGTCCGGTTTGTGATCTGGCCAGGGACGACCTCGACGTTCTGCATGACCTGCCCACGGGATGCGGGCGGTTCCTTGCCGAGCTCCAGTGAATATCCAGCCGTCATTTTTCTGGTCCCTTTTGTTGCTTTACGGCCCAATTGAACGACGCACCAGAGAGACTGGTCACGGCTTGTCGAACCTTGCGGCCAGGGACCGTTTACTACGCCTGGTGTCGCATCTGAAGCTGGGCGTGCCGATTGACGTCCTTGTAGAGCAGGTACCGGAAGCGGCCCGGTCCGCCCGCGTAGCAGGCTTGCGGGCAGAAGGCTCTCAGCCACATGAAGTCCCCGCCTTCAACCTCGACCCAGTCCTTGTTCAACCGATAGACTGCCTTGCCTTCGAGCACGTAGAGACCATGTTCCATCACGTGCGTTTCCTCGAATGGGATCACGCCGCCGGGCTCCAGCGTCACGATGGTCATGTGCATGTCGTGTCGCAGGTCCTTGGGATCGACGAACCGCGTCGTCGCCCACCGCCCCTCGGTGCCCGGCATCGGCTCCGGCCTGATGGTCCTCTCGTTGGTGACCAGCACCGGCGGCGCCGAAAGCCCGGCCACGGGCTCGTATTGCTTTCTGATCCAATGGAAGCGCGCGGTCTCGGCCCGCGCGTTGCGCAGCGACCAGTTGCTGGAGGGCGGCACATAGGCGAAGCCGCCGGGCTCCAAGGTATGCTTGGTCCCACCGACGGTCAGCTCGATCTGGCCTTCTGCAACGAAGATCGCGCCCTCGGCGCGCGGATCGGGTTCCGGATTGTCGCTGCCGCCTCGCGGACCGACCTCCATGATGTATTGAGAGAACGTCTCGACGAATCCAGACATCGGGCGGGCGATGATCCAGGCTCTGGTCTCCTCCCAGTGCGGCAGGTAGCTCGTCACAATGTCGCGCATCACGCCCCTGGGAATGACGGCGTAGGCCTCGGTGAATACCGCGCGGCCGGTCAACAGCTCGGTTTGAGCCGGATGGCCGCCATGGGGTGCGAAGTAGTGACGTGCGCTCATGATTCTTCTCCTGCTGTTCAATGATCCGACGCAAGCTGCAGCGCGCGCGTCGCGTCGAGCCAGACTTCCTCGAGATTGCTTCCAGGTCCTGCTCGATCGACGACGATGAAGCGCTCGTTGCTCTTCAGGACGAGCAGCGGGTGATGCCAGATGTTCCTGGCGTAATTGACACCCTGCCGTCCGGTGGCGCGAAAGGCGCGGTACGTCCTCCATTGGTGCGGGTTCTCGCAAACGAGAACGAGCCAAGGAGCGTCCTGAAGCGGATAGAAGAGCTGGCTGCCGAGGGGATGGCGCTCCATCATCTCTATAGCAATTGGCCCGGATCTCGCCCTGGCCAAAAACAGCGATACGTTGAGCCGCCCTCCTTCAGCAGCGACATCGATCTCGGCCAGACCGTTGAAGCGCTCGGCAAAGCCCTGATTGATGTCGACACGCTCGGCACCCTGCGTCTCGATGACGTCGCCGAAGGCAGCAAAGCCGGCCTTGGTCAATGGCTCAATAGCGATCGATCGCATCAGATCAGAGCTCATCGCTTCGCGAGCCAAGCGGCGAGCGCGCGGCGCTCCTCCTGGGTCATCTGCGTGATATTGTTGGGCGGCATTGCCGTCGTCAGCACGGACTGCACTCTGATCTCGTGCGCTGCCCGGGCGATCTGATCCGGCGTCTCCAGCAGGATGCCTTTTGGCGGCATAACGATGCCGGCCCAGACGGGCTCCCTCGCGTGGCACATGGAACAGCGGCTCAAAATGATCTCATCGACGTTTTTGGGGATCCTCGCTGCCGATGTCACCTCCACCGACTTCAGCGGCATCAGTCCAAGCTTGGTCCGTCCAGCCGGCGAACCCAGCATCGAGATGAAAACAGCCGCGACCACACACGCTGCAGCGACACCCCACGTCCACCACGGATCACCGCGGCGGGCATGGCGCTCGTTGTAGAAATGGCGCACGACACCGCCAGCCACCAGAACGAGGCCAGCGATTGCCCAGGTGTAAGGCGTCGAGTAGGTGAGCGGATAATGGCCCGAGATCATCAGAAACAGCACGGGCAAGGTCATGTAGTTGTTGTGGCTCGAGCGCATCTTGGCCTGCTTCCCATAGTCTGGGTTCGGCTCCCGCCCGGCGATCAGATCGGCCACCACCTTCTTCTGATTCGGAATGATGTTCATGAACACGTTGCCGGACATGATGGTCGCCATCAACGCGCCGATGTGGATGAGCGCGCCACGCCCGCTGAAAACCTGCTGGAACGCCCAGGCCACCAGGATGATGAACGCGAATCCGGCGGCGGCAAGCGCCACCTCGTTCTTGGCGAGCCGCGACCTGCACAACTGGTCGTAGACGAACCACCCGAGCGCCAAGCTGCCGATGCCTATGGCAGACGCAACAACTGGCGAGATCTGAGCGACCGCCGGGTTGATCAGATAGAGGTCCGCGGAGAAATAATAGACCCAGATCAGCAGGAAGAAGCCGGAGATCCACGTCGTGTAAGCTTCCCACTTGTGCCAGATGAGCTCGGGCGGCAGCTTGTCCGGCGCCACCAGGTACTTCTTGACCTGATAGAATCCGCCGCCGTGCACCTCCCACGTGTCGCCGCCCTTGCCTGCCGGGATGTCGGGCGTCTGCTTGAGGCTGGCATCGATGTGCATGAAGTAGAACGACGACCCGATCCAGCAGATGCCGGCAATGACGTGCAGCCAGCGCAGCAGCAGACCGCCCCAATCGAGCAGGATGGCGTCCATATCTGACCTCCCAGAGAACGTCCCTCCAGAGCACCCTATGCAAGAGGCAACCGGTTCAATAGATTCGAAAAACGGATGGATTTTCAAATCCGTTTGTGGAGTGGAGCGCCATGGCGACACTTGAGAACATCGTCGTGTTCATCAGGGTCGTTGAACTCGGAAGCTTCTCGGCGGCCGGACGCACCCTTCGCCTGTCGCCTGCCGTGGTGAGCTATCGCATCCAATGCCTCGAGCGGCATCTCGGATGTCGGCTGCTCATCCGTACCACCCGGAAGCTCCAGCCCACCGAGCAGGGGCGCGCCTTCTACGAGAGCAGCCTGGAAATCCGCGATGCGGTGGAACGGGCGGAGGCGCGTGTTGCGAGCGGCGGCGCCGCGCCGCCGGGCTCGCTCAAGGTGACGGCACCGCTTGGCCTCGGCCGACGCGTGATTGCGCCATTCGTTCCTCGCTTCCGCGCCGCACACCCCGAGATCGACGTCCGGCTGCGACTGTCGGACTATCTCGTCGATCTCTTCACGGAAGCGGTCGATGTGGCTGTACGCATGGCCGTATTGACGGACTCAAGCCTGATCGTGCGTAAGATCATGGACGTAGACCGCGTGCTATGTGCATCGCCCGCCTACCTGAGCCG
The DNA here is from genome assembly GCA_019746355.1 of Xanthobacteraceae bacterium. The sequence goes on from JAIESC010000096.1 coordinate 41,175, forward strand.
CCATGGGACTCCGAGATCGATCAAGGACCTCGACCGGCATCAGTGCCTGCTTCTTCGCTTTCCCGGATCACAGCAGTACCGCTGGCCCCTGGTTCGCAATGGTCGTCTGGTTTCGGTTCCAGTTGCCGGCAATATGGATGCCGACGACGGTGATGTGCTCACGGACTGGGCGGTGGCCGGCGAAGGCATCGTCCTGAAGCCGGTGTTCGAGGTCGCCGAGCATCTGAAGTCCGGCGCACTCGTCCCGGTTCTGCCTGACTGTCCACTGGCGCCTGTGACGCTTGCGGTTCTGCATGCCTACAAGCGAATGGTGCCGGTGAAGGTCAGGACTTTCGCGGACAGTCTCGTCGAAGACGTCCGCGATCACGTCTCATCATCGCTCGCCGGCCTCAATGGCAAGGTTTCTCGTGACCGGCGAGCGCGATAAGTCACAGAGCTACCTTCACTCGCTTCCATGCGACGTACGCGCGGCCAGCGCTTCTGCTTCGTCCCTGCTCTTGAGGCCGTTGAAGAAGAGGTTGAGCACGACGGCGATGATCGCCGTCAGCAGGATTCCCGAGTGCAGGATTGGACCAAGCCAGGGTACTACAGCCACGACCTTGTTGAAGAATGTCGGGGCTACCAGCGGGACCAGACCGAAGCCAACCGCCAACGCGACGGTGTAGAGGTTGAACTTGTTGGTCTCGTAGTCGACAGCCGCCAGGATGCGGATGCCCGTGGCCGCCACCATGCCGAACATCACGATCCCGGCGCCGCCCAGAACAAACAGCGGGATCGACTCCGCCAGTGCGCCGAGCTTCGGTATCAGTCCCATGACGATCATGATCGCCCCGCCGACCACGGTGACCCAGCGCGAGCGCACACCCGTCACACCAACCAGACCGACGTTCTGCGAGAACGACGTGTAGGGGAACGTATTCATGATGCCGCCGATCAAGGTGCCGAGACCGTCGGTACGCAGGCCGCGGGTCATGTCGTCTCGGTCCAGCTTCTTGCCGGTGATGTCCGACAGCGCAAGGAACATGCCCGCCGACTCGATCATCACAACGATCATGACGATGCACAGCGTGACGATATGCACCCAATTGAAGATCGGCATGCCGAACTGGAACGGATAGATAGCCGCGAACCACGACGCTTCTTCGACCTTTTTAAGCGACATGGTGGCAAAGGCAAAGTAGGCGACGAGGCAGCCGAAGATGATCCCGAGCAGCACGGCGATGTTCCCGAAGAACCCTCGCGCGTAACGCGTGATCAGCAGGATGACCAGCATCACCATGCCTGCCATTCCCAGATTGAACAGATCTCCGTACCCCGGGAGCGTAGGCACGCTGGCCCCGGCCGCCCAGTTGACGCCAACCCGCATCAGCGAAATGCCGATCATCAAGATGATCGATCCCGTCACGACGGGTGGGAACAAGGGCAGCAGGTAGCTCAGTGCCGGCGAGATCAGGATCGTGAAGATGCCGGCCGCTATGGCCGAGCCGAAGATCGTCAACAGTCGCGCCGTCGGCTCACCGATCGAGGCATCGTTGGCGATTGCCAGCATCGGGCCGACGGCAGCGAACGTCACACCCATCATCACTGGCAGACGGATACCGAAGCCCGGAATGCCGAGCGATTGGATGATGGTGACGACACCGCATGCGAGCAGGTCGGCGTTGATGAGAATTGCGATCTGCTCAGGCGAGAGCTTCAGGGCCCGGCCTATAATGAGCGGGACCGCGATTGCGCCTGCGTACATCACCAGCACGTGTTGCAGGCCGAGCGCGCCGAGCTTGTGAGGTGGAAGCACCTCGTCCACCGGATGTACGGCAACTCGGGCGGGTGCTCGATGCATGCCTTCCGCTGTGGTGTCCGCCATCGTGTATTCTCCCCCTGTGAGCTGACGCGCTTCTATCCGGCGCGATTGAATTGGAACTGCCGTTGCAGATCGTCCATCGCGACCTTAGCCGCCGGCCGCGTTTCCGGGAGGATTGATAAGATTCGTTTCACTTTGAAAATTTTTCGAATAATCGCGATTGACCGGCGACGCTATCTCTTGTGCCAGCTGGCGTGACACACAACGAGGTGAAGTCGTGGGAAGGCTATCGACACACGTTCTGGATACGGTGCATGGCACGCCCGCGAACGATGTCGCGATCGAGCTGCACGCTCTGGAAACCACCGGTTCGTGGCGGCTCGTCAAGCGGACGCGCACCAACGCGGACGGTCGCACCGATCAGCCGCTGCTGTCCGGGGCGGAGTTCAAGACCGGCACCTATATGCTGAGCTTCCAGATCGGCGAATACTTCGCACGGCGCGGCATGGCGCAGGCCACCCCTGCGTTCCTTGACACCGTCCCGCTGCGCTTCTCGATCGCCGAGCCGGACGGGCACTACCACGTGCCGCTTCTTGCTTCCACGTGGAGCTACTCAACCTATCGGGGGAGCTGAACGCCGTGACTGGCCAACCCACGACCGCCGACTATCCGCGTGATCTGATCGGATACGGCCGCAACCCGCCCCACGCGCAGTGGCCGAACAAAGCGCGCATCGCGGTCCAGTTCGTCATCAACTACGAGGAAGGCGGCGAGAACTGCATCCTCCACGGCGACGAGGCGTCCGAGGCGTTCCTATCCGAGGTGGTCGGCGCACAGCCATGGCCGGGCCAGCGCCACATGAACATGGAGTCGATCTACGAGTACGGCTCCCGTGCCGGCTTCTGGCGTCTGTGGCGGATGTTCACCGAACGCAAGCTGCCGGTGACGGTCTTCGCCATCGCCAGCGCCATGGCGCGCCATCCCGACGCCGTCGCCGCCATGAACGAGGCCGGCTGGGAGATCGCATCGCACGGCCTCAAATGGATCGAATACCGCAACTTCACCGAGGAGCAGGAGCGCGCGCACGTCGATCAGGCGATCCGTATTCACACCGAATCCGCCGGGCAGCGGCCACTGGGCTTCTACCAGGGACGAACGTCCGCACATTCACTGGATGTTGTGATGAAGGAGCAGGGCTTTTTATATAGCGCCGACTCCTATGCCGACGAGTTGCCTTACTGGGTCGCCGGTCCGCACGGACCCCACTTGATCGTCCCCTACACGCTCGACGCCAACGACATGCGCTTCGTCACGCCGCAAGGCTTCAACTCGGGCGAACAGTTCTTCGCCTACCTGAAAGACTGCTTCGACGTGCTGTACGCTGAAGGCGCCGATCAACCAAGAATGCTGTCGGTGGGTCTCCATTGCCGCCTGGGGGGCAGGCCGGGCAGGGCCGCAGCACTTGGGCGGTTTCTCGATTATGTTCAATCCCATGACAGGGTATGGATCGCCACCCGTCTCGACATCGCGCGTCACTGGATCAGGACTCATTCGCCCCCTGGCGGCTACCGCCCATCCCGGCTGCCGCGCGCCCTGTTCGTCGAGCGCTTCGGCGACACCTTCGAGCACACTCCACAAATCGCCGAGCGGACCCATCGTGCCGGGCTCACGGCCGAGCACGATACAGCGGATGCTCTGCACGACGCGATGATGCGCACGGCCCGGGCCATGAGCCGGGATGAGAAGCTCGCCCTGGTCAGGGCGCACCCCGAGCTCGCCGGCCGCGAGGCCGCGGCCGGAACGCTCACCGACGACTCGGCCAGCGAGCAAGGTCGCCTCGGATTCACGCGCCTCACGCGCGCTGAGCTCGATCGCGTCAGCGACATCAACCGGCGGTACCGCGGGAGGCATGGTTTCCCGTGCATCGTGGCGCTCGCGCTACACAAAACGCGGGACACGGTCATTGCGGAGATGGATCGCCGGGTGGATGCCGAGCCGCAATCCGAGCTCGACACCGCAATCGAACAGATCGGCCATATCACGCGGAGCCGACTCGCCAAGAAGCTGGTTTTGGCATCATCGTGATCCGTCGAGCGGCGGTCGGCAAACCAAGCAGACTTTGGTTGTCCTACGCAGTCTGGACGCCGCAAGCCTCAGGTTGTCGCAACGCGTGAACGTTCCAAGGGCGCATTGCTCGGATCCGCGGAGGTCGTCTTGACGATGGACGCCGAGAGCTGCCGGGGGCTATCTCTGCGCCATCGACGGGCTGATCAGCGCCGTCGATGAGACCGGACAGATGCCGAGGAGTGCCGAAGTTGCGATCGACGCGCGGGACCTCGTCGTGATGTCGGGTTTCGTCAACACTCACCATCACCTCTTCCATTCGCTCACACGTGCGGCACCATCCGCACAGGGTGCACGGTTTGGGCAGGCCAGCCGGGCCAGATCTCGATACGATCCAACCCAGCTCACTTATTCCATTGGCCCCTTGGATGCTGCACATTGCTCCGCAGTGGGTGGCGTTTTCAACCAAATGGCTTGGGAGTAATGCGCGGGGCCGCTGCCATGGGAAACCGGCTTTCCATCGGCTTGATCGTACCAAGGCTTCCAGCCGGACTCGGTGCCTGCCTCGAAGATCATTCCAATCAGCTCACCCTTGAACACTCTTAAGATGAGCTTCGGATACGTGGAAGGATGGCCCGGAGCGCTTGCAACAAATGAATATCCGCCTCCCGGCCGGCATCCTCCCGAAACCGTATAGTGGGGAGGAATTTTTGTATCAGCGGCTGCACTTGGACTCACAAAGGCATCCGCAATTGGCAGCGACAGCCCGATCACAACCAGACGAGCGACAAACCTCTTGTCCATGATCATCGATATTCCCCCTCTTCGCGTGGAGCCCACTGAAGTGGTCCCGGTTGTCTGAACAGATTTTCCGCTCGATAAGCGGAGCCTCTGCCGTGGTTAGGCTGCCAAGCGGACGGGCAGCGGGTTGAAGTAGGCTTGATCGGGTGTGATGCCGTCAAGGCTCGAATGCGGTCTTCGGGCTGTTGTAGAAGTCCAGGTCGCGGCCGATCGAGGCGCGAGCGTCGCTGACGCTGTCACAGGCGCGCAGATACACCTCCTCATATTTGACGCTGCGCCACAGCCGCTCGACAAAGACGTTGTCGCGCCAGGCGCCCTGGCCATCCATGCTGATCGCAACGCCGGCGCTGGCCCAAGCGCCACCTTCGCCTTGAAAGCCGGCGTGTGGTTCCGGCGCGGTCGTCTCGACATGTTCTCTCCTGATTCGCAGGCCACAGCGCGCCCGCCGTCAGGCAGAAATTCCACTAAGCGCCCTGCCCAAATTTCCGGGACCGGCTCTACGGGCCGTGGTACCAGTTTTCAGGGGGAGACAGTCGGCTAAGCCAGCAGCGTGGCTTGAAGAAATTTCGAGGCCAGGGCCGTGGTAGCGGAAGGGCGCTACATCCTACCAGCCCCCCAACGGGGCGATCTTATTTGTCGATTTGGACGGGCTCTAAGACACGATTGGGGGGTGATAGGTGGTAGCGGGGAGAGGACTTGAACCTCCGACCTACGGATTATGATTCCGCCGCTCTAACCAGCTGAGCTACCCCGCCATTCCAACGCGATTGTGCCGGAATGCCGCGATATAGGAAGCGCTGGGAAAGTCTGTCAAGCACGCCGCAGGTCCGGCCTATTTCGGCCGCACGCCGGGGTCGCCGCCGGGGCTCCCTGGCGGCGGAATCACCGGCGTTTTGCCACCGTTGCGCGGCTGTATGTGCATATCCCGATCGACCTCGGGCGGGCACAGTACGCCTTCGCCGCGGGTGAGCTTGTCGCTGAGGTTCTCGCCGCTGCCGGTGGTCGTGCCCGGGTCCGCCGTGCCCGGTGGCCCGGTCGGCGGCTGCGGCGACATGGCGCCGGGCTCGCAGGATTTCGGATCGCGCGGCGGCCCGGCCGCGGTTTGCGCCATCCCATACGCTGAGAAGCCCAGCAGCAGGCAGCCGAGGGCCACGATCTTCGCGCAACGCATCATGCCGTACGTCCCTGGTCTTTCGGCATGATAACGGCCGCGCAGCCGGACCAGTTCCGGGCGCGTCAATTCGCGCGAGTTCGTTTCGCAACTAATGCTTGCCGAAGCGGATCAGCGAGAAGTGCCCCATCGGCGGCATCGGCCGCCGCTCAATCACGCGGAAGCCCGCGCGCGCCGCCCAGCCGGTCAGCCGCGCCCAGGGAAACTCCGGGCTCCAGCCGAGCCGGCGCGCGATCGGCGAGAAGCCCTGCTCGAAAACCTTGCGGAAGCCCTCCTCCGCGCCGAGGTGATTGACCAGGATGATCTCGCCGCCAGGCTTGAGCACCCGCGCAAAATCGTCGAGCGTCGCCTCCGGGTCGGGCACCGCAGTGATGACATATTGCGCCACCACCACGTCGAACGACGCATCGGGCACTGCGAGGTGCTTGGCGTCCATCACGGCGATGGCCTCGACATTGGCGAGGTTGTGCTCGATCACCCGCTGGCGCGCCTTGCGCAGCATCGGCGCGGAGATGTCGATACCGACGATCCGGTTGACGCGGCTGTAGTCCGGCAGCGAGATGCCGGTGCCGACGCCGACCTCGAGAATGCGGCCGCCGCCGGGCCCGCAATGGTTCTCCGCGGCATCGATCGAGGCGCGCCGCCCCTGCTCGAACACCCGTCCGAACACCACGTCGTAGACCGGTGCCCAGCGCGCATAAGCCTTCGCGATCTGCCCGCGGTCGAGCGCTGCCCCCATCTCCCCCTCGTCTTTTCGGATTATGCGGCCCGTGCGGTCGCTGCCGCTGCGCGAATGAAACCACCGCCCAGCACGCGGGCCTGGCCCTGCGCGCCGTCGTAGAACACGCAGGCCTGGCCGGGCGACACGCCGTCTTCGCCGTCGGCAAGCTCGATCTCGGTGCCGCTCGCGCTCTGCGACAGCCAGGCCGCCTGCGGCGGCCGCGTCGAGCGCACCTTCACGAACACTTCGAGGCGGCCTCGTTCAAGAACCTGGCCAAGCGTGCGGTCGCCGATCCAGTTGACGTCGCGCAGCGCGATCCTTCGCATGGTCAGCGCCTCGCGCGGGCCGACGATGACGCGCTGGGTCGCCGCGTCGAGCCCCACCACGTAAAGCGGCGCTGGGCCGGGAATCTTCAGGCCCTTCCGCTGGCCGACGGTGAAATGGATGATGCCGTCGTGGCGGCCGAGCACATTGCCGTCGAGATCGACGATGTCGCCCGCCGCCGCAGCACCAGGTTTCAGCCTCTCGATCACATCGGTGTAACGGCCGGTCGGCACGAAGCAGATGTCCTGGCTGTCGTGCTTGTCGGCGACCGCGAGGCCGAAGCGCCGCGCATGCTCGCGCGTCTCCGCCTTGGTCATGTCGCCAAGCGGGAAGCGCAGATGCTCGAGCTGCTCGTACGTGGTGCCGAACAGGAAGTAGCTCTGGTCGCGCTCCTCCTCGCGGGCGCGATAGAGCGCGCGACCGGAAGCCGTCGCCCGCGACGCCACGTAGTGGCCGGTCGCCAGAACCTCCGCGCCAAGCTCGCGGGCGGTGCCGAGCAGGTCCTTGAACTTGATCGCCATGTTGCAGTCGACGCAGGGCACCGGCGTCTCGCCTGCGACGTAGCTCTCGGCGAAGCGGTCGATCACCGCCTCCTTGAAGCGGCTCTCGTAGTCGAGCACGTAGTGCGGAATGCCGATCCGGTCGGCGACGTTGCGGGCGTCGTGGATGTCCTGCCCGGCGCAGCAGGCGCCCTTCCGGTGCGTTGCCGCCCCGTGGTCGTAAAGCTGCAGCGTAACGCCGACGACGTCGTAGCCCTGTTCCTTCAAAAGCGCGGCCGTCACCGACGAATCGACGCCGCCGGACATGGCGACGACGACGCGGGTGTCCTGCGGGCGCCCTTCGAGGTCGAGACTGTTACGCATTGCGGCAGCGGCCCCGGGGCCGCGCTCCTTGCTTTTTTCCGGGATCGGCGACAGGCCCTTACTATAGGGACCGACTTTGGCCAAGCAATGTGGCGGGCGCCCCAGCCACATCCCGGCAGTTCTTGCCGCATGAGCGCAGGCCCTGCCGATCGATGCGCCCTGCTGGATTTCCTAAACCACTGAAATTAAACAATAAACAGTCCTGGTTCCGATGGCCCGGCGATTGCAGAAGCCCTTGGCAAGCCATTGCGCCAACTTTGTCGAGCGAGGTCCAACGTGCCGAGCGTCGCGTCCGAAAACAGCATCGTCCAACACACGCGTCACCAGTCCACCAACCGCTCCCGAAGCGACAGTGCCGACCGGGAACCGTCCTCGCCGTTTGCCGAACTGCTCGACAGCGCTGCGCCCACAAACGAGCCGCGGCCTACGGCGCGCAACGCCCGCGCCGAGCGAAGCGACACCGCGCGGCCGGCGGAAAACCGCCGCAAGACCGGCAACGTCGACAAACGCGACGACGCTGAGCCGGCCAAAGCGGCGCGCGACACCCGGGACACCGCCAGCACCGACGAAGCGAAGGCCAGCGACGAAACCACGAAAACCGCCAAGTCCGGCGAGGGCGCCGCTGCGGCCGCCGATGCCGGCGACAGCACGGCTGCGACCGGCACCGAGGAGAAAGCCAAAGCGGCCCAGGACGCCGAATTCGCGGCAGCCCTTGCCGCGCTGGTGGACACCGCACAACCGGCCGCTTCCACCGGGGTGGCCGTCGCGGTGACGCCGCCGGCCACCGATGCGGCCGCCACCGACCTCGCCGCGTCCGCGGAGGCCGCTGCATCCGCCGAGACGCCCGCCATCGATCCGCTCGCTGCCTTGAAGGCTGCCGAACAGGCCGCCGCGCCGGGCGGAGCGCCCCAGGCCGCCGAAGATCAGGCCGCCGCAGCGCTCAAAACCGAAGCGAAGGGCGAGGTCAAAGCCGTTAAGGCCGACGCAAAGGACGACGCCAAGTCGCCGTCGCAGGCCGAGCCTGAGATCCGCGGCGAGGCACAAGTCGCCGCGTCGCAAGAGGACGCAGGCGGTGATGGCGCACCGGGCCAGAACGGCGACAAGCCGGGCCACGAAGTCCGTTACGCCGCAAAGCCCGACGCCGAGAAATCCGACGTGAAGCCGCAAGCCAATCATGGCACCGAGGTTTCGGCCGTGGCCAAGCAGCAGGCAGCCGACGCGCCAGGCGCGATGGCCGCAGCATCTGCGGCGAACGCCGATGCCGGCGCAGCCGCCGCATCGGCGGCACCGGTCGTCGCCACGGCGCATACCCAGCCTGCGGCGCTGACGTCGACCCAGCTCCAGGCCCGCATCCAGGCGCAGCTCCAGGCCAGCGCCGACGCCTCCCCGGCCGTGCCGCTCAGCGGCGTCGCGGTCGAGATCGCGAGCCAGGCGCTCGCCGGCAAGAACCGCTTCGAAATCCGCCTCGATCCGCCGGAGCTCGGCCGTATCGACGTCAAGCTTGATATCGACGGTGACGGCAACGCCACCACCCGCCTCGTGGTCGAGCGCAGCGACACCCTCGACCTGCTCAAGCGCGACTCAAGCCAGCTCGAGCGCGCGTTGCAGCAGGCGGGCCTGAAGACCTCCGACAACGCGCTGGAGTTCTCGCTGCGTCAGGAGGCATTCCAGCAGAACGATGATCAGGGCGCGTCCCGCGGCGCGCAGCTCGTGCTGCCGGACGAGGACGCCCCGCTGCACGCACAACGCCAAAACTACGGCCGACTGCTCGGCATGGGCGGCGGTCTCGACATCCGGGTCTAACGCGACAAGGGCACCACGACCATGACCACTATCCCCGGCGTCACGTCGAACGTGGCCACGAACAACAACTCTTCGTCGAACGGCTCCGGAGCCGAGGGCACCATCGCCGGCAACTTCCAGACCTTTCTGACGCTGCTCACGACGCAGCTCAAAAACCAGAACCCGCTCGATCCGCTCGACACCAACCAATTCACCGCCCAGCTCGTGCAGTTCGCCCAGGTCGAGCAGCAGCTTCGGGCTAACGACCAGCTCACCACGCTGGTGGCGCTGCAGAAGACCGCGCAGGCGACCCAGGCGCTCGACTATGTCGGCCAGAAGGTGGTGGTCGACGGCGACACCGCCCCGCTCCAGGGCGGCAGCGCCACCTGGTGGGTCACGGTGGACAAGCCGGTGACCGCCACCATCACCATCACCAGCTCCACCGGCCAGACGGTCATGACCAGCACCCGTGCGCTCGATGCCGGCAAGAACCAGGCGCTCGCCTGGGACGGCAAGGACGCGAGCGACAAGCAATGGCCCGACGGCAACTACAAGATCACGATCACCGCGAAGGACGCGAACGGTCAGTCGGTCTCGATCCCGACTGAGATCCAGGCGGTGGTCGATTCCGCCGATCTCACGGAGACGCCGCCGCTGCTTTCGATCGCCGGCAAGGACTACACGATCGACAAGCTCAAGCGGGTCATCCGCAACTGACCTGACGTCCCGGACCTGCGTCACCGGTAACGCTTCGTTCATTTCTGACCGCCGGGCGGGCCGCGCTTCCTATCCCCGCAAATCCATATAAAATGCGGCTTTGCGGCGAAACCCACTTGCAGCAAACCCGCTTCAAAACTGGCGGCAATTTTTACCCAATTATCTGGTGCGCTTAGCCAAATTTTAAGCCGCCGCGGGTATCGTCGCAGCGTCAGTTAGTCAGTAGTCGTGAGTATGTCGATGAACGAACCCCACCGCCCGAGGGTGAAATACGTGATCGGGCCCGACGGAAGCCCGCTGACGATCGCGGACCTGCCGGCCCCGGGGACCAAGCGCTGGGTTATCCGCCGCAAGGCGGAGGTGGTTGCCGCTGTGCGCGGCGGACTGCTCTCGCTCGAAGAGGCCTGCGCGCGGTACACGCTGACGGTCGAGGAGTTCCTCGCCTGGCAATATTCCATTGATCAACACGGCCTGGCGGGGCTGCGCACGACGCGCATCCAGCAGTACCGGCAGTAGCGGCAACTCCTAACCAATTCTTAAAACGCCGGTCCCTTGGGATCGGCGTTTTTCTTTTCCTGTTCCTCGATCTCCGTATCGCCAGAGCAAAACCCAAAATGCGGCAGGAACACCGCCTTGCGGGGCGCTGTTCACCTGACGGCTATGGGGCTCTTCTGAAGGCAAGGAGAACCGATCATGAGGATTGCATTGCTGACGGGCGCGGCCGCCTTGACGTTGGCGGGCGCCGCCGGCGCGCGCGCTGAAACGATCTATGTGACCGAGCCTGATACGGTGGTTTCGCCGGGCTATGTGTACAACGAGCCGAACTACGTGGTGAGCGACCGCTCCTACATCGTCGCCGAGCCGCGCAGAGTCGTTGTCGCGCCGCCTGCCGTCGTCGCCCCAAGGCGCGAACGCGTCGTCGTCGTGCCGAGACGCGAGCGCGAGATAGTCGTCGAGCAGCCCGCGTACAGCGCGCCCCGCGACAGCTTCGCCTATCGCGGAACCTGGCGTGGCAATGGCGGCTATGTCACCACGTCCTATTCGTCACGCGGCGCGTGCGCAATCGACACCAATGGCTTCGAGCACTGCTATTAGACGGGACATCGATTAAGCCGGAAAACAAGGCGAAGGGGCGGCGGCAAGCCGCGCCTTCGCAACGCCGATAATTTCGCGGATTCCACCGCACTTCGGCGGAACCCCGCAGCGCACAAAGCGTTGCATTTGACGTATCTCCGGCGGAGGCCATCATGAACGGAAATCACCGCATTCGCGCGCGCCTGTTCCTCCTTGCAGCTGCAGCCGCTCTGACGCTGTCGATGCCGGTCATCGCGCAAGTGCCGAGCCCCTCGCCGAGCACGCCGGGTTCCGGTCCCATGTACTCGCCGTCGCAACCGTCGGCCGAAAGCGTGAACCTGACGATGGAGCAGCGGCATGTGATCAAGGAGCTGATCGTCAAGGATATGAAGATCGCGCCTCCGGCAGACCAGGCCGCCAAGGTGCCGACCAGTGTCGGCGCGGTCGTTCCGTCCGGCATTCCGCTTCAGCCTATGCCGGTCGAGGTGACGGCCAAGGTGCCGCAGCTCAAGGCGCACTCGTTCATCGTGCGCGACGGCAAGGTCGTGATCATCGATCCCAAGGACAACAAGGTCGCGGCGCTGGTCGAGTAGACTGTTCGTCGAGCGCGTTCCCGTCCAAACGCACTGGTTGAGCGGTCGCACCTCTGGATGTGCCGTGAGCGTGGCTTGGCTGAGCGTGGCTTGGCGGTGACACCATAAGCGCGCGGCACCATCCGATAACCTCCGTTAACCGCGCAGTAACCATAAACTGGGCAATTCTTGCCGGGTTGGCGCTCGCGCGCGCCGATTCAGAGGAATCCCGTGCAAGCCTTCGTTTCGTTTTTCCGGACCCTTGGCCCGACACGCATTATCGCGATGGGTGCGGTGACCATTGGGCTGATGGCGTTCTTCGCCTTCCTGATCGCCCGCGCCACCCAACCGCAACTCACGCCGCTGTTCACCGACCTGTCAGTCGACGACTCCTCGGCCATCATCAAGGACCTCGAGCGCCAGGGCATTCCCTATGACATCAAGAGCGAGGGCACGATCATCCTGGTGCCGAAGGAGCAGGTGCCGCGGCTGCGGATGAAGCTCGCCGAGGCCGGGCTGCCCAAGGGCGGCGGCGTCGGCTACGAGATTTTCGACAAGTCCGATGCGCTGGGCGCCACGAGCTTCGTGCAGAACATCAACCATCTGCGCGCGCTGGAAGGCGAGCTGGCCCGCACCATCCGCGCCATCGAGCGCGTGCAGCAGGCGCGCGTGCATCTCGTGCTGCCGGAGCGGCCGCTGTTCTCGCGCGACAAGGCCGAGCCCTCGGCCTCGATCGTGCTCAAGGTGCGCGGCACGCTCGAGGCGCAGCAGGTGCGGGCGATCCGCCATCTGGTGGCGAGCGCGGTGAATGGGCTTAAACCCCAGCGGGTGTCGGTGGTGGACGAGGCCGGGCGGCTCCTGGCCGACGGCAGCGCCGACGAGACCGGCACCGGCGTCACCGCCGACGAGCGCAAGACCGCGTTCGAGCGGACGCTGCGCGAGCGCATCGAATCGCTCGTGACCTCGGTGGTCGGCCCGGGCCGCGCCCGCGTGCAGCTCAGCGCCGAGTTCGACTTCAACCGCATCACCCAGACCTCCGACAAGTTCGATCCCGAAAGCCGCGTGGTGCGTTCGAGCCAGAGCCGCGAGGAGGTGAGCGGCAATGGCGACAACAGCGCCGGCGCGGTGTCGGTCGGCAACGAGCTGCCGAACAGCAACGTGCGGCCGGAGGGCCAGACGGGCGCGCAGAGCCAGAACCGCAAGACCGAGGAGGTCGTCAACTACGAGATCTCCCGGACCACCAAGACCGAGGTGATCGAAGGCGGCCGTATCAACCGCATCTCCGTCGCCGTGGTGGTCGACGGCACCTACACCAAGAACGACAAGGGCGAGACGACCTACCAGCCGCGCAGCAAGGACGAGATCGACCGGATCGCAGCCCTCGTCCGCAGCACCATCGGCTTCGACGCCAAGCGCGGCGATCAGGTCGAGGTCGCCAATCTCCGCCTGGCCGAAACGCCGGTGATTCCGCTGGCCGAGCCGCAGGGCTTCCTCGGCATAATGCAATTCACCAAGGACGACATCATGCGCGGCATCGAGCTCGGCGTGATGGCGCTGCTCGGTCTCCTTGCAATGCTGCTGATCGTGCGCCCGATGCTCCGGCGCATCATGACGCCGGCGGCCCCGGTCGCGCCGGCCGCCGTTGCGAATCCTTACGGCTACGCCGTAGCCGTGCCCGGCCCGCCGGCGGTCGCCGCCCCGCCCGAGCAGCCGCCGCTTCCGCCGCCGCCGAGCCGCACCTCGGCGATGATCGACATCGCCCAGGTGCAGGGCCAGGTGCACGCCCAGTCGGTGCAGAAGGTCGGCGAGCTCGCCGACCGGAACCCGAACGAGACCGCCTCCATCATCCGCAACTGGCTGCACGAGCAGGCCGCCTGATGGAACGCCTGAGAGCGACCAACAATGGCTAGCCAGAAAAAAGAAATCGAGAGCCTGGTCGCAACGCTGGCCGAGCGCCAGACCGAGGCGCCAAAGGGCGGCAAACAGCTCACCGGACCGGAACGCGCCGCCGTCCTCATGCTCGCGCTCGGCGAGTCGCACGGCGGCAAGATCTGGGCGCTGCTCGACGACGACGACCTGCGGCGGCTTTCGATCGTGATGTCCACGCTCGGCAACGTGGAGTCCAGTCTCGTCGAAAATCTGCTGCTGGAGTTCGTCGGCCGCCTGTCGAGCGCGGGCTCGCTGCTCGGCAACTTCGACGCCACCGAACGGCTGCTGCAGCAATACCTGCCGCCGGAGCGCGTCGGCAACATCATGGAAGAGATCCGCGGACCCGCCGGCCGCAACATGTGGGAGAAGCTCGCCAACGTCCAGGAAGAGGTGCTGGCGAACTATCTCAAGAACGAGTATCCGCAGACCATCGCCGTGGTGCTGTCCAAGCTCGCCCCCGAGCATGCGGCGCGCGTGCTGGCCATCCTGCCCGAGGAGATCGGGCTCGACGTCATCAGCCGCATGCTGAAGATGGAGGCGGTGCAGAAGGAGGTGCTGGAGCGCGTCGAGCAGACGCTGCGCACCGAATTCATGTCGAGCCTGTCGCAGACCCGCCGCCGTGACGCCCACGAGGTGATGGCGGAAATCTTCAACAACTTCGACCGCCAGACCGAAACCCGATTCATGACCTCGCTGGAGGAGACGAGCCGCGAATCGGCCGAGCGCATCAAGACGCTGATGTTCACCTTCGACGATCTGGTCCGGCTCGACGCAGGCTCGGCGCAGACGCTGCTTCGCAGCGTCGACAAGGACAAGCTCGCCATCGCGCTCAAGGGCGCGACCGAGACGGTGCGGCAGTTCTTTGTCGGCAACATGTCGAGCCGCGCCTCCAAGATGCTGCTCGACGACATGCAGGCGATGGGACCGGTGCGGCTGCGCGACGTCGACGAGGCGCAGGTCATGCTGGTCAACCTCGCCAAGGACCTCGCCGCCAAGGGCGAGATCGTCATCTCCAAGACGCGTGACGAAGAGCTGGTCTATTGAGGACGCAAGGCGTGGCACCAAAGGCCAAATTCATGTTCGAGCACGACTTCGCCCCGGGCGCGTCCCAGGCGGAGAAGGCCGTTGCCGCGGCCGAGCACGCGCTCAAGCTTGCCGACGCCGAGCAGCAGGGCTACCGCAACGGCTTCGAGACGGCCGAGCGCGAAGGTCATTCGGTCGCGGAGCGCCGCACCGCGGCCGCCTTCGAGCAGATGGCCAGCGCGGTCGAGCGCTTTTCCCGCAGCATCGTCGCGGCCGAGCAGCGCATCGAGGCGGAAGCCATCGAGCTTGCCGTCGCCATCGCCAAGAAGCTCGTGCCGGAGCTTCTGCAGCGCGAGCCGTTCGGCGAGATCGCCGCGCTCGCCACCGAGTGCTTTCGGCAATTGTCTACCGCGCCGCACGTCGTGGTGCGCGTCAACGATACGCTGCACGAGACCGCCAAGAAGGAACTCGAAGAGATCGCCCGCACGCGCGGCTTCGACGGCCGCCTCGTGGTCGTTGCCGAGCCCGAGATCGCGTTCGGCGACTGCAAGATCGAATGGGCCGACGGCGGCGTCATTCGCGACATGGCCGAGATGGAAAAGACCATCGGCACCACCATCGCACGTTATCTCGGTGCCCGGCCAACGGCCGTGCTGCCTGAGCTTGGAGAGATCGCATGAGTGAAGACAGCAAGGTTCCGCTTCCCGACCTCGACAAATCGGCACCACCGGCCGCCATGGACACGGCAGCGGTCGCCTCCGAGCCCGAAAGCGTCACGCGCGGCGCGGCCGACCTGGAGGCCGTGTTCGACGTGCCGGTGCAGGTGTCGGCGGTGCTCGGCCGCGCGAAGATGGATGTCGGCCAGCTGCTTCAGCTTGGGCCCGGCACGGTGCTGGAGCTCGACCGCAAGGTCGGCGAAGCCATCGACATTTACGTCAACAACCGCCTGGTCGCCCGCGGCGAGGTGGTGCTCGTGGAAGAGAAACTCGGCGTGACGATGACGGAAGTCATCAAGGCCGAACGGAATTGAGGGACAATCAGCCATGAGACTCCTGATCGTCGGAACGCTCAAAGGGCAGCTCACCACCGCGACCAAGATCGCGATGGATCGCGGCGCCGCGGTCACCCACGCCGAATCCATCGACCAGGCGCTGGCGGTGCTGCGCTCGGGCAAGGGCGCGGACCTGCTGATGGTCGACGTCGCGGTCGACATCCGCGACCTGGTCGCCCGCCTCGAGCTCGAGCACATCCACGTGGCGATCGTCGCCTGCGGCGTCGAGAACAACGCCCGCGCCGCGGTCGAGGCGATCCACGCCGGCGCGAAGGAGTACATCCCGCTGCCGCCCGATCCGGAGCTGATCGCGGCCGTGCTCGCGGCCGTCACCGACGATGCCCGCGATCTGATCTACCGCGACGATGCCACCGCCGCGGTGGTGAAGCTCGCAACGCAAGTGGCCGGCTCCGACGCCTCGGTGCTGATCACCGGCGAGTCGGGCACCGGCAAGGAAGTTCTGGCGCGCTTCGTCCACACCCGCTCCAACCGCGCGAAGAGGCCTTTCATCTGCGTCAACTGCGCGGCGATCCCGGAAAACCTGCTCGAGTCCGAGCTGTTCGGCCACGAGAAGGGTGCCTTCACCGGCGCGGTCGCCCGTCGCATCGGCAAGTTCGAGGAGGCATCGGGCGGCACGCTCTTGCTCGACGAGATTTCCGAAATGGATGTGCGGCTGCAGGCCAAGCTCCTGCGCGCCATCCAGGAGCGGGTCATCGACCGCGTCGGCGGCACGCGGCCCGTCCCGGTCGATATCCGCATCATCGCCACCTCGAACCGCAACCTCGCCGAGGCCGCGCGCGAGGGAAAATTCCGCGAGGACCTGCTGTTCCGCCTCAACGTCGTGAATCTGAAGCTGCCGCCGCTGCGCGAGCGCCCGGCCGACGTGCAGGAGCTGGCGCAGTTCTTCGGCAAGAAATACGCCGACGCCAACGGCGTGCCGATGCGGCCACTCTCGGCCGAGGCGCGCAAGGCGCTGGCGGTGCACCGCTGGCCGGGCAACGTGCGCGAGTTGGAGAACACCATCCATCGCGCCGTGCTGCTCGCGACCGGACCGGAGATCGGCGTCGATGGCATTCTCACGCCGGACGGCGCGCGGCTCGATCAGGCGCGCTCCGGCCCCGCGGCGCATGCGGCGCTGGCCGCCGAGCAGGTGACCCGCTCGCTGGTCGGCCGCACCGTCGCCGACGTCGAGCGCGACCTGATCCTGGAGACGCTCAAGCATTGTCTCGGCAACCGCACGCACGCGGCGAACATCCTCGGCATCTCGATCCGCACGCTGCGCAACAAGCTCAACGAATACACCGCCGACGGCGTGCCGGTGCCGCCGCCCGGCGGCGGCGAGATCCGCGGCGCGGCGTAGCGAGCGCAAAGCTCGAACTGCCAGCGCGCAACACACTCCGCTGTCATTGCCTGGCCGCCGCGCAAGCGGCCTGGCCCGGCAATCCATGAGCGGGGCGGCAAGCTCAAATCGCTGGAGCAGTCTTGTTGAGCGATCGTATGGACCTGCGGGTGACGCTGTGGTTGTGGCAACACTATGCTCACACTCACGGGCCTGTGATGCGGCCTGCCGCATCCATCTTCTGGTGCCGCTCCGTATCCCTGTCGCAGCCCCTTCCAGAGGGGACGTCATTGAGAGTGACAGGAGATTGAAAATGAAACCCGTCCGCTTCACCGCCTTCTCCGCCACCGCGGCCGCAGCGCTCGCGATCGGCTTGGCCGTGCCTTCTTCCGCCCAGATGGCCGGCATGCAGGCCCGCGCCGAGAAGACCGTCACGGTCGGCGGCGCGCCGATGTATCCGTCGAAGAACATCGTGCAGAACGCCGTCAACTCCAAGGATCACACCACGCTGGTTGCTGCGGTGAAGGCCGCGGGTCTGGTCGACACGCTGCAGGGGCCCGGTCCGTTCACCGTGTTCGCGCCGACCAACAAGGCGTTCAACAAGCTGCCAACGGGCACGGTGCCGACGTTGCTCAAGCCCGAAAACAAGAAGATGCTGACCAACGTCCTGACTTACCACGTGGTCGCCGGCCGCTACAGCGCCAACGATCTGATGCGCGCGGCGGCGCGCGAAGGCGGCCAGACCAAGCTCAAGACCGTCGAAGGCGATGAGCTGACGATCGCCGCGACCGGCAACACGCTCACGGTCTGGGACGGCAAAGGCGGCCGCTCCAACATCACGATCCGCAACGTGTTCCAGTCGAACGGCGTGATCCACGTGGTCGACAGCGTGCTGCTGCCGGGTTGACAAGATGACGCCACCACCGGTCGGCGTTATCCCCCCATACGCCGATCGCTTGGCCCGCTGTGGACATCCGCGGCGGGCCAAAGATTCCGGCGGCTTGCGCAAGCGCCCGACGCCTGACCTAATCCAGAGATGACAACGATCTACAAAATCTGCACCGCGGCCGAATGGCACGACGCCATGCGCGCGGGTGCCTATCGCGGCTCGGCGGCGGACCACAAGGACGGATTCATCCATTTCTCGACCGCGCAGCAGGCGCCCGAGACCGCGAGCAAGTGGTTTGCCGGCCAACGCGACCTTGTTCTGGTTGCCGTTGATGGCGACGCACTCGGCGCGCGGCTGAAATGGGAGCCCTCGCGGGGCGGCGCGCTGTTTCCGCATCTCTACGGCGACTTGGAATTGAGTGCCGTATTGCGCATCGATCCGCTGCCGCTCGACGCCGGCGGTCGGCATATGTTTCCCGGATTGATGATTTAACGTCACATTTCCGTCCTAAAACGCACGACCTGCCGGTTCCTGCCGCGTAAAGTCGTTTGTATCGGACCGTGATGCATCATGGACACGATCGCGCTGACCTTTGCCATCGGCGACGTGCACGGCTGTTTCGACAAGCTCGATGAGCTGATGCGCCGATGCATCGAATACGCCGGAACAAGATCATTCCGGTTCGTGATGCTCGGCGACTATATCGACCGCGGCCCCGACAGCCGACTTGTTATCGATCGGCTCAGAGGACTGTGCGAGCGGCGTCCCAACGCCATGGTCTGCCTCATGGGCAATCATGAGGACCTGTTTCTGGCAGCCCTTGAGCAGCCTCCCGCGATCGGGAACTGGATCGACAATGGCGGCGACGCAACGCTCGAAAGCTATGACGTCAACACACCTGCCGGCTTGCCGCACCAGGATATCGAATGGATCCGGAATCTCCCGCTCTCTTTCGATGACGGCTTGAGGTTCTTTGTCCATGCCGGAATCGACCCGGCGGTCCCGCTCGATCAACAAGACAGAGATACGATGCTGTGGACGCGGAAAAGATATCCCGAAACACTGAATCCCGGGCGTTTCGTGGTTCATGGCCACACGCCGGTTCGATCCGGTCAGCCGGAACAGCATCCCCACCGGCTGAACCTGGACACCGGTGCGGTCTACGGCGGTCCGCTGTCAGCGGCGGTGTTCACCGCCGACCGCGGCTCCCCGATCGCGCTTCTGGTCGGCAGCAGGATCATTTGCACTGGAGACGCATCGAAACCGGTGTGACCGGCGGAGCACGCCGCCGGTGTATCGGTATTCATTAACCGCGTAGTAACCATGCACTGGGCAGAATCTGCCTACAGGGGCAGTTTCATTGGCGTTCCTTGAGTTGCTCGCCTGCCGTGTCCGGACCGCCAAAATCGTCCGAACATCGAGTGCCGTTGCATTGCGTTGCATCGATTTTCAGTTGGACAGGGACTAGACGCCGGCCATGACCGACGTGACCACCACCGGCTCGTCTGCCGGTGGATTCAAGCTACCGAACTTCGGCGATCTCGGCCGCCTGTTCCAGGGCGGCGACATCGCGCTTGCGCTCGGCGTTCTGACCATTCTGGTGGTCCTGATCCTGCCGCTGCCGCCGATCCTGCTCGACCTGTTTCTGGCGATCTCGATCATCCTGTCGGTGCTGATCCTGATGACGGCGCTGTTCATCCAGGCGCCGCTGGAGTTTTCCGCCTTCCCGACGGTGCTGCTGATCTCGACGATGATGCGGCTCTCGCTCAACCTCGCCTCGACCAGGCTGATCCTGTCGCACGGCCATGAAGGCACCGCCGCCGCCGGCCATGTCATCGAGGCGTTCGGCAAGTTCGTGATGAGCGGCAACTTCGTGATCGGCATCATCGTGTTCGCGATCCTGGTGATCGTGAACTTCGTGGTCATCACCAAGGGCTCGGGCCGCATCGCCGAAGTCGCGGCGCGCTTCCATTTGGACGCCATGCCCGGCAAGCAGATGGCGATCGACGCTGATCTCTCCGCCGGACTGATCGACGAGAAGACCGCACGCAAGCGCCGCACCGATCTCGAGGACGAAAGCGGTTTCTTTGGCGCGATGGACGGCGCATCCAAGTTCGTGCGCGGCGACGCGATCGCGGGCCTGCTGGTTGTGTTCATCAACATCATCGGCGGCATGATCATCGGCATCATGCAGCAGGGCATGACCTTCGCCGATGCCGGCCGCACCTACACGCTGCTGACCGTCGGCGACGGCCTCGTCACGCAGGTGCCGGCGCTCATTGTCTCGACCGCCGCAGGCCTGCTCGTCTCCAAGGCGGGCATCTCCGGCGCGGCCGACAAGGCGCTGATCGGGCAACTCTCCGGCTATCCGAAGGCCCTGGCCCTGTCTGCCGCGGTCATGCTGGTCATGGGCCTGCTGCCCGGCATTCCGATGCTGCCGTTCCTGCTGCTCGGCGGCGGCGCAGGGGCCCTGGCCTACATCGCCGACAAGCGGAACAAGGCCAACGCCTTGGCCGAGGAAAAAGCTGCAGCTGCGGAAAAAACCGCCGCCGCCCCCGACGAGCCGATCACCGCGGCGCTCAAGATCGACGATCTCAAGATCGAGCTCGGCTACGCGCTGCTGCCGCTGGTCAATTCGCCGGACGGCGGCGACCGGCTGACCGAGCAGATCAAGGCGCTGCGCCGGTCGCTGGCGATCGAGATGGGCTTCGTGATGCCCGCCGTGCGCATCCTCGACAATGTGCAGATCGACGCCAACAGCTACATCATAAAGATCAAGGAGGTCGACGCCGGCACCGGCAAGATCTGGCCGAACCAGTACATGGTCATGGACCCGACCGGCGCGCAGGTGAAGCTGCCGGGCATCCACACCACCGAGCCCACCTTCGGCCTGCCGGCGACCTGGGTCGACGTCGCGCAGAAGGAGGAAGCGGCGCTGAAGGGCTACACGGTGGTCGATGCCGCGACCGTGCTGTCCACGCATCTCACCGAGTTGCTCAAGTCCAACACCGCGGAGCTCCTGTCCTACGGCGAAGTGCAGAAGCTCATCAAGGAACTGCCGAAGGAGCAGGCCGACCTGGTCAAGGACATCTCGCCTGCGCACATCACCGTGTCGGGCATCCAGCGCGTGCTGCAGATCCTGCTCAACGAGCGCGTCTCGGTGCGCGACTTCGGCACCATCCTGGAAGGCGTCGCCGACGC
Source organism: Xanthobacteraceae bacterium (assembly GCA_019746355.1). The sequence goes on from JAIESC010000096.1 coordinate 62,497, forward strand.
GCTGTCGTTCACCCGCAATCCGGTGACGATCGCCGAGCACGTGCGCACCCGCCTCGCCCGCCAAATCTGCGCGCAGCACACCACGCCGGCGGGCTACCTGCCGCTGATCGCGCTGTCGGCACGCTGGGAGCAGTTGTTCGCCGAGTCGATCGTCGGCACCGGCGACGAGCGCAGCCTCGCGATGCAGCCCTCGCGCCTCTCCGAGTTCATCACCGCGGTTCGCGAGCGGTTCGAGGACGCCGCCCGCGAAGGCGAAGCACCGGTGCTGGTCACGTCGCCTGCGGTGCGGCCGTTCGTGCGCGGCATCATCGAGCGCTTCCGCGCCCAGACCAGTGTGATGTCGCAGTCGGAAATCCACCCCCGCGTCCGGCTCAAGACCGTAGGCAGCATCTAGCTTTTCCGGCCTTCGGGAACCCGTTCAACGAATTGTGAGCCGAGCTTGGAACTGTGGCAGGTTCTTCCTAGTTGTGGGGACGAAGCCGGAATGGAGGGGACGGCGCACCGCGCTCCAGTTACATGGGGCAGGAGTGTTGTCCTTTTGCCGCCGACCGACCTTGAGCCGATAGAGTGTTAAGCGCCTGCAACGAAGAGTCCCAAGTGGTTGCAGTCAGCAGGTAACTGGATTTGTAACAACGCTTAAGGAAGGGCGGACCGGTATTGAACCTTTAAGGGCTGGGGCCCGACAAACGGGGCAAATCCGGAGAAGCGTCATGAACAACTACACTCTCAAGACGGCTGATCGCCTCACCCACATCAAGATCGTGGTTGTGTCGCTGGTTGCCGGCATTGCGGTGGTTGGCGTCGGCATCGCTGCCCGCCCGGAGCTGCCCGACATGAGCACGCGTCTGGAGGCCCGCGCGCCGGTGCTGAAGCCCGGCAAGGAGGTCATCTGGACCCAGGCGGACCAGGTTACGATCCGCTAACCGTCACGAAATTCCAGCCAACGGCCAATCGCGCGTCCTTCGGGCGCGCGATTGTCGTTTCAGGACCACAAACGGCGATGCCCGGCCACTCGAGCCGGGCATCGAAGTCCTTGCAGCCGTTGCGGCGGGATCAGGCCGGCGAGGTGCGGGTCCGCATCAGGCCGATGGCGTCGAGCTCGGATTGCTCGAGCGCCGCCTCGGCGGCACGCTCCCGCATCTGGTCGCGCTCGTCGAGCAACTCGACCTTCTTGAGCTCCTCGAACGCCTCGGCCAGGGCATCCTTGGCGTCGTTGAGCTGGACCTTCAGCTCGTCGGCCGAATGCTTGAGGTTCTCGCGCCGCTGGATCGCGGCCTTGGCATAGGTTGGATAGGCAAAATGCGCCGGATCGTGGATGTTGGCCCGATCCTGCTCGACCCTGATCTCGCGCTCCAGGTCATTCGCCATGCGCTCGAACTCGGCGATCATGGTTTCGATCTGCATGACTTTTCGACGCTTTTCGTCGACCTGGAACTTCTTCAGACGAATGAGCGTATCGCGTGACTTCATCGACTCTTACTCCCCCGAAGCCGCGGGCGTGGCGGAACACCGCCAGCCGCACCCCAAACAGCGGGCAACCGAGGCCGAGTGTGGCGCGATAACGTTAGTTTTCGGTTTCCAGCCGGGCTCAAAAGGTAGGGAACCGGATTTTTCTGTGGCCGCACGTCAAGCCTTTGCGCCGGCTGGCGTTCCGGGCGGGGGTGCGCCCGGGGCGGACAGGATCTGCTCGAGCTGCTGATAGCCGTCCAGCAGGCCCGTGGACTCGGTCTTGTACTGGCCGAGGAACGCCTCCAGCGGCTGGTGGAAGCCGATCGCCTCGTCCACCTCGGCGCTGGAGCCGGGCCGGTAGGCGCCAAGCCGGATCAGCTCTTCCATGTCGGCGTAGGTCGCCATCACCTTGCGGGCGCGGCTCAGCACGTCGAGGTAGTCCGGGTTGGCCGACTTCGGCATCGAGCGCGACACCGACTTGAGCACATTGATCGCCGGGTAGCGGCCGCGCTCGGCGATCTGCCGCTCCATGACGATATGACCGTCGAGGATCGAGCGCACCGCGTCGGCGATCGGCTCGTTGTGGTCGTCGCCTTCGACCAGCACGGTGAAGATGCCGGTGATCGAGCCCTCGCCTGCGCCGGGGCCTGCCCGCTCGAGCAGCCGCGGCAGCTCCGCGAACACCGTCGGCGTATAGCCCTTCGCGGTCGGCGGCTCGCCGGTGGCAAGGCCGATCTCGCGCTGGGCGATGGCAAAGCGCGTCACCGAGTCCATCAGCAGCAGCACCTGCTTCGCCTGATCGCGGAAGTATTCGGCGATGGAGAGCGTGAGATAGGCCGCCTGGCGGCGCATCAGCGCCGGCTCGTCGGAGGTGGCGACCACGACCACCGAGCGGGCGAGCCCCTCCTCGCCGAGATCGTCCTGCAGGAATTCCTGCACCTCGCGGCCGCGCTCGCCGACCAGCCCGATCACCGAGACGTCGGCGACGACGTTGCGCGCCATCATCGACAGCAGCACCGACTTGCCGACGCCGGAGCCGGCGAAGATGCCCATGCGCTGGCCGTGGCAGCAGGTGATGAAGGTGTTGAGCGCGCGCACGCCAAGATCAATCGGCGGCCCGACCCGCCGGCGGGCGTGTGCGGCCGGCGGCGGCGCTTTGAACGGATAAGGCAGCGGTCCCGACGGCAGCGGCCCCTTGCCGTCGATCGGCCGGCCCATGGCATCCACCACACGGCCGAGCCAGGCATCGGTCGGCCGCACCGCGGCGCGAACCTGCGACACCACCGCCCGGCAGCCGCGCCGCACGCCTTCGAGCGGCGCAAACGGCATCAGCAGCGCATGACCGCCGGAAAAGCCGACCACCTCGCAGGGAATGGGATGGCCCGGGGCCTCGACCGTCACCCGGGCACCAACCGACATCGCGTGAAGCGGTCCTGCCACCTCGACCATCAGGCCACGGGCCCCGACCACCCGGCCGTAAACCTCGTTTCCGTCCAATTCCTCGATTTGTTCGAGCAAAGCCCTCATAAAATTGGCTCGGCTGGTAACCTTTCAGGGCGCGTTTTAACCGGCTGTTTACTCGCGTCGTTAATCATTACGTCACCGTCGTTGGGATTGGCGACGCTCAGTCCGCCAGGAGGGCGGGGGGTGAGTCTCAAGAGTCGGTTGGACCCGACTCTTCACGTGGAGCTTGAACGGGACCGTGGCGAAAAAACCACTCTCGGGCAACATCTTAAGGCGATTCGGCCAATTCTGGCCAGTCGGCGGTTGCGGCCGGGAATCAGGTTTTGTTAACCATGCTCCGTTAACGTTCCGAATCAGTTTGTCCCAAGGCGTTTTCACGGGCCGCCCCTGCGGCGCGTCACATTGAGCCCGCAGCGGCGAAGAAGGGGACTGGCATGCGCGTTCTATTGATCGAGGACGATAGCGCCACCGCGCAATCGATCGAGCTGATGCTCAAGTCCGAGAGCTTCAACGTCTACACGACGGATCTCGGCGAGGAGGGCGTCGATCTCGGCAAGCTCTACGACTACGACATTATCCTGCTCGACCTGAACCTGCCGGACATGTCCGGCTTCGAGGTTCTGCGGTCGCTGCGTGTCTCCAAGGTCAAGACCCCGATCCTGATCCTGTCCGGCCTCGCCGGCATCGAAGACAAGGTGAAGGGGCTCGGCTTCGGTGCCGACGACTACATGACCAAGCCGTTCCACAAGGACGAGCTGATCGCCCGCATCCACGCCATCGTGCGCCGCTCCAAGGGCCACGCGCAGTCGGTCATCAACACCGGCGATCTCACCGTCAATCTCGACCAGAAGACTGTCGAGGTGTCGGGCGCCCGCGTGCACCTGACCGGCAAGGAATACCAGATGCTGGAGCTGCTCTCGCTCCGCAAAGGCACCACGCTCACGAAAGAGATGTTCCTCAATCATCTCTACGGCGGCATGGACGAACCGGAACTCAAGATCATCGACGTGTTCATCTGCAAGCTGCGCAAGAAGCTCGCGAATGCTTCGAACGGCAAGAACTACATTGAGACGGTGTGGGGCCGCGGCTACGTGCTGCGCGAGCCGAGCGACACCGACGAGCGGATTCCGGCGTAAGCCGAAAGGCAGAGACGAAAGCAAAGCCCCGCCGCAAGGCGGGGTTTTTGTTTTGCCGGTGAGGCTTGCCCGTGGCTACGCCTGGAACGCGGTCTTGCACTGCTGCCGCAGGGCTGCAAGGAATGTGCCGAGGGCCTTCGACACCACCGCCGTGCGCGTGATGACACCGATATGCGGCAGCCGGCCCGCAAGCTTGATCGGCAGCACGGCAAGCTCGCCGGTCCGCTTATAGGCAAGTGACGCCTCGTAGGTGATGACGCCAATCATGTCGGTCTCGGCGACGACCGCCTGGATCAGACGGAATGAGGTGGATTCAATCGCAGGCAGAGGCGGGGCCAGACCCAAATCCGTGAACTCGCGGTCGATCGCCGTGCGGATCGGCGCACCGCGCTGTGGCAAGACCCACGGATAGGGCAGCAGATCGGGCCATGACAACCGCCGCTTCCGCGCGAGCGGATGCGACGGGCTGACGACGATTGCGACGGGCAACTGAATGAGCTTCTCGATATGCAGATCGCGCCCGCCAGCGTCCGCGTCGAGCCGGCCAATTACGCAATCGATCTCGCCGCGGCGCAGCGCGTTGAGCATCACGGCGCGCGTCCCGTCCTCGATCTGCACCGCAAGCCCGGGCGCGGTTTTGCGTAGTGCCAACAGCGTGGTGGAGAGAAGCCGCGCTTCCGCGACGGGCAGCACGCCGACGCGCACCCGCCCTGCCACGCCTCGCGCGATCGCCGCGATTTCGTCTTTCGCGCTTGCGAGGTCGTTCAGCACGAGCTCGGCCCGCCCGATCAGCGCCCGGCCGCATTCGGTCGGCACGACGCCGCGGCGGCTCCGCTCGAACAGCGGTGCGCCAAGAGTCTCCTCCAGCTCGCCGATGAGCTTGCTGACCGCCGGCTGGGTCAGATGCGCTTCGCGCGCGCCGCGCTGCATGCTGCCTGCCTTGGCGACAGCGAGGAACACCTGAAGGTGTCGGGTCTTGAGCGCCAGGGTCACGGGGTATTCCAGTTGGTAATCACAATATATCAGAAATCTATTTTACGTTATGGCTTGCCGTCCCTACCCTGATCTCGCTCAGGGAGGCGTGTCATGCGGATCATCCTGCTCGGCACCGGGGCGGCATTGCCTGACCCGGACCGCTGCCACACCTCGATCCTGCTCACGCTCAACAACGGCCGGCATTTCCTGATCGATTGCGGGCATGGCGCGACGCGCCAGATGATGCGCGTCGACACCAATCCCGCCGACGTCAAGCATCTCCTGCTGACGCACCTGCATCACGACCACGTCTGCGAACTGCCGTTCTTCGTCATCTCGAGCTGGATTTTGAGCCGCAGCGGCGCGCTGGACATTCGCGGGCCGAAAGGGACGAAGCAGCTCGTCAGCCATCTGTTCGAGGGCGGGGCATTCGACGCCGATATCAAGGCGCGATCGGCCTATCCGGTGCGGCAGGCGAATATCGAGGCGATCCGACCCAAGGTCACCGAATACGACGCGGGCGCCATCTTCGAAGATGCCGACATCAAGGTGACGGCGGATCATGTCGACCACATCCCGCCGGAGATATCGCCCTGCTACGGTTTCCGCATCGAAGCGGAGGGCAAGGTCGTCACCTTCAGCGGCGACACCGCGCCCTGCGAAGGTATCGTGCGCCTGTCACGCGACGCGGACCTGCTGATCCACGAATGCACGTTTACCGAAGCGTTCATCGAGCATCGGCGCAAGTCGCAGGTCGGCACCTTTTCGCACACCAGTCCGGGCGAGCTCGGCCAGTTGGCGGTGGACTGCCGCGTCAAGCATCTGATCGCGACCCACATCGGCCATGTCGACTCGCTTAGCCCGGTGCTCAAGCGCGCGGCGGTCAAGCACATGCCGGTCGACCTGATGGGACCGCAGCAGATTGATGCCTTCGTCGCCGATATCCGCCGCGCGTACCGCGGACCGCTTCAGATCGCCCACGACTTGATGAGGATCGACCTGTAGCGCCACAGCCGCGCTGGAGAGTGTCATGACAATTCTAAGCCGACGACACTTGGTGCTTGCCGCCGTGGCAGTCATGGCCAGTGCCCCGGCCGCGATGACCGCGGAATATCCGGAGCGGCCGATCGCCGTCGTCATTCCCTATGCGGCCGGCGGCGCAGGCGACACGATCATGCGGCTGCTGTCGCCGCTGATCGAGAAAGGCCTGGGCCAGCCGCTGATCGTCGATAACCGAGCTGGCGGCGGAGGCACAATCGGAGCGCAGGCCGTGGCAAAAGCGGCCCCTGACGGCCATACGTTGATCCTCGGAGCTACAAACAACTTCGTTATCAACCAGTTCCTGTTCCCGAAAGTATCGTTCGACCCGCTGGCATCGTTCGCGCTGATCACCAAGGTCGCCGATGTGCCTTCGGTGCTCTATGCCAGCCTGTCTGCGCCGCCGACGCTCGCCCAATTCATCGCACAGGCAAGGGCCAATCCCGGCAAGCTCAGCTACGCTTCGCCAAGCGTCGGCACCACACCGCATCTCTCGGTCGAGCGGCTGAAGCAACTTGCCGGCATCGATCTCGTCCACATTCCCTATCGCGGCGCGCCGCCGGCGATGCAGGCGCTCATGGCGAACGAGGTTCATCTCTATCTCGCGGGATGGGGCGTCGGCAAAGCCCAGGTGGAAGCCGGCCGCGTGCGAGCGCTTGCGGTCGCGAGCCGGGAGCGCGTTCCGAACGTGCCGCTCGCCACCGCGTTCGAGAGCGGCGTTCCGGACTATGTCACATCGAACTGGTGGGGCCTTGCGGCACCGCATGGCACGCCGCAGCCCGTGCTGGACAAAATCTATCAGGCTGTGCGCGCGGCACTGGCCGATCCCGCCGTAGCGCAACGGCTCAACGACTTGGGCTTCCTGCCAGGTGGCGAGACACCACAGAAATTTCTCGACGAGGCCAAAGCCGAGGCGAAGATTTGGGCCGAAACCATCGGCCGCGGCAAGCTCGCGATCGAGTGAGAGCCTGCTACTTCGCGTCGTGGAAGATCACGCCGAGCGTATACCGACGCCCGTCACGGAGGCGGCTCACGCCGTGGCGCATGTTGACCCGGTAGATGCCGCGCGTCCCCTGCACCGGCCTGTGGTGCACCGGGAAGATCACCGCCTGCCCCTGCGACAGCGGCACGACCTCGGCGCGCGATTGCATGCGCGGGCGCTGCTCGGTCAGCACGAACTCGCCGCCGTGGAAGTCGGTCCCCGGCTGCGACAACAGCACGGTAGCCTGCAGCGGAAACACGTGCTCGCCGTAGAGATCCTGGTGCAGGCAGTTGTAGTCGCCGGGGCCGTATTGCAGGAGCAGCGGCGTCGGCCGCGGCTGGCCGGCCTTGTGGCAGCGGTCGAGATAGGCGCGATGGCTCGTGGGATAGCGCACGTCGATGCCCATCGCCTCGTTCCAGCGGTTGGCGACCTCGGCGAGCGGCGGGTAGAGCGCGGTGCGAAGCTCCGCGATCGGATCGGGCAGCGGATAGGCGAAGTACTTGTACTCGCCACGGCCGAAGCCGTGCCGCGCCATGATCACCCGGCTGCGGAACGGCGCGTCCGCCGCATAGAGGCCGGCAAGGTCTTCGCACTCATCCGGCGTCAGGAGTTGCGGCGTGACTGCACAACCGTGGGCATCGAGCTCGCGCCCCATCGCGCCCCAGTCGAGCGAGACAACGCGGTCGGCAATGGGCACGGCAGTGTCGGTCGTTCGGTCGGCGACGCGGGCCGAAGCCTTGTCTGTCGGCATGGCTCACTCCTTCGTTGCACCAAACGTGGCAGTTGAGGCTTCCGATCGCCACCCGAATTCCGCAAACCAAAGCCCCGCTCCCCGCTCGACCCGCTGCCGGAGGTCCGCTAGAAAACGGCGGCAATACGGGGGTTTGGGCAAGATATGAAGACCACAGTGCGCGGCGTTCGCAGCGTCGAAATCGAAATGAGCGAGCCTGAGCGGGCCGCGGAGTTCTACAGCAAGGTTTGGCACCTGACCGAGGTGGCGCGCAGCAACGGCTCGTACTGGTTTCGCGGCACAGGGGCCTATCACCACATCCTCGCGATCCATCCGGCGACACGGGGCGCGGCGATCCGCCGCCTGACCTTCGCCGCGGCCAGCAAGGACATCGTACAGGCGCTGCATGCCAAGGTCGTGGCGAGCGGCTGCACCACCGAAGCGCCGCACGCGCTGGCCACACCCGGCGGCGGCTATGGCTTCGGGTTTGCCGATCCGGAAGGCCGCAACCTCGCGGTGGTCTGCGGCGAGAACGACCACAAGGACGACGCCGACGTGAAGGACCGGCCGCGCAAGATCGCCCACGTCAATCTCAACGCCGCGCAGCTCGAGAAGAGCAACAATTTCCTGGCCGAGGTGCTGGGCTTCCGCAAGATCGACCACAGCGGACCGCTGCACTTCTTCCACTGCGACAGCACCGACCATTCGTCGATGGTGATGGGCGCGGCCGCAACGCCGACGCTCAATCACGTGTCGTTCGAATTGCCCGATCTCGATTCCTGCATGCGCGGCGGCGGGCGGATGCGCGACGCCGGCTACCCGATCGAATGGGGCCCGGGCCGGCACGGCGCGGGCAACAACGTGTTCTGCTATTTCGCGGGACCGGAGGAGTTTCCAATCGAGTACACCGCCGAGGTGATGCAGGTCGACGACAGTTACGAATTTCACGGCCCCGAATACTGGAAGTGGCCGCCGGGCCGGCTCGACCAGTGGGGCATCACTCCGCCGCACACCGCGCGGTGGAAGCGGATCCAGGATTTGGTGCTGTTCACGCCGGGGCAGTACCGGTTGTAACCCGCGTGCCATTCCGGGGCGCGTGCGAAGCGCGCGAACCCGGACTCCAGTTCAGGAGAAAATCTTTGCGCGACTGGATTCCGGGCTCGCTCGCTTCGCGAGCGCCCCGGAATGACAGCCTGCCTTATCGCCGGCCGTCGATGGTGATCTTCGACTTCACCATCTCGTCGATCTCGGCCCGCGCGTAGCCGAGCTCGGACAAAATCGCGACGCTGTCGCCGCCGAGATAGGGCGCAACCGTCTGCTCGTTGCGAAGGCCTGCGGAAAACTTGTTCGGGTTGTTGAGCTCGTACTTCAAGCCCTCGACCGGATGCTCGACCTTGCGGAACAAGCCGACATCGGCGAGATGCTCGTCGCGCGGCAGCGTGTCGATGGAATGCACCATGCCGGCCGGGACGTCGGCCTTTTCGAGAATGTCGAGCCATTCCGCCGAGGTCTTCAGCTTCAGTCCTTCGGCGCGGATCGAGAAATACTCGCGCACGTTGGCGTAGCGCGCCTTCACCGAATTGAACTTCGGATCGGTCTTCAGCTCCGGACGGCCGATGGCGTCGAACAGCGCGAACGCCTGGCCGTCGGTGTTGGCGGAGACGCAGATCCAGCCGTCTTTCGTCGCGATCGGCTGCGCCAGCGGATCGAGCACGCGGCGGTCGCCCCAGTCACCGAGCGGCGGGATGAAGCTGTGATCGCCCATGTGCTCGACCAACACGAAGCTTGCCGCGTTCTCAAACATCGGCACTTCGATCGCCTGGCCCTCGCCGGTTTTCTCGCGGTGGAACAGCGCGGCGAGGATGCATTGCGTGGCGATCAGGCCCACGGTGTGGTCCATCATCACCATCGGCACGAACTTCGGCTCGCCGAAGATGCGCGCATTGCAAGCGGCGACGCCGGACATGCCCTGGATAATGGAATCGTAGGCCGGACGCTCGGCATAACGGCCGTCGCGGCCGAAGCCCATCAGGTTGCAAACGATCAGCTTCTTGTGTTGCGCGCGCAGCGCCTCGGTGCCGAGCCCGAGCCGCTCCAATGCCGCCGGGCGGATGTTGGCGATGAACACGTCGGCGGTTTCGAGGAGCTTGTGCAGAGCCTCGATCGCTTTCTTCTGCTTCAGGTCGAGCACGATCGACCGCTTGTTGCGGTTGAAGTGGGTGAACTTGCCGGAAAGCTGGCCGCTTTTGGAACGCCCGCCGAGCGTGCGCAGAAGATCGCCGCCCGGTGCTTCGACCTTGATGACGTCGGCCCCGTAGTCGGCGAGGAACAGCGTCGCGGTGGGGCCGACCACGACCGTGGTCAGGTCGACGACGCGGATGCCGTCCAGCGGACCGCCACTCATGGCCGGGCCACCTCTATCTTCAACACACAAATCTCTGCCCGTTCATTCCCGCGAAAGCGGGAATCCGGTTCTGCCCAACCGCGACCGCTGCCGTCGGGCAGTGCTGGGTCCCCGCTTACGCGGGGACGAACGGTCGATTGACCGCCGCTCGCGTCGCAAACCATCCGTCAGTTTCTCTTGAGCGCAATGTTGACGCGGTAATGCACGCCGCCTTCGGCGCTCTCGGCCCAGGTCTCGGCCCAGGTCTCGGCCGTGTCGCCGACGATGCGGCTCGAGAGCTTGACGCTCTGGCCGATGAACATCGGTGCCATTGCGCGCGCGTCATAGCCCGCGACCGTGCCGCGAAGCGTCGGCCGTGCCGCCTCGACCAGCATCAGCGCAATCAGCCCGCCGTTGATGACGAGCGCGGGATAACCCTCGACCTCCCTGGTGTAAGGCAGATCGTAGTGGATGCGGTGAGCGTTGTAGGTCAGCGCCGAATAGCGGAACAACTGCACCGTGTCGGGCTTCCACTCCACTGCATGGTCGGCCTTTTCGGTCGCGGCCGGAGGCTTGGCCTGCACCGCTGGCTTCGCCGCCGCGCCGGCCACCGCGACATCCTCGCGGTAGACCAGATCCTGCTCCTCGGTGATGGCAACGCCCGCGCCGGCGCTCATCTCGTGCACCACCGTCACCAGCACGAACGAGCCGGTGCGCCCCGTTTTTGGCTCGACCTGCTTGATGGTCGAGACGCGCTCGACCATGTCGCCGACGCGGAGCGGCTTGTGGAATCTGACCCGGCGGCCGGCGAACATGCGCCGGGTGTTGGGCAAAGGCGGCAAGAGATCGTCGCCGGTCAGCGGATGGCCGTCGCGGCCGATCTTGCTCTGCACCGCGGTCGGCCCGAACAGGACCGCGTACCAGCTTTCCGGGATCTCGACGCCGCGCTTGAACGGCGTCGGATCCTGGTCGAGCATGGCGGCGAGCCGCCGCACCGAGCCGACCGCAAGATCGTCATCCTCCTTGCGCGATCGTCCAAGCCATTCCTTCAGCGACGCGGTCTGATCCGGCATACCCGTTCCCTTACTTTTCCGGCTTGTTTCGCCGGTCCAATTCGGGCCATTCATGGCAAAGTGACGCCGAAACACAAGGCATAATTCGGCACCGCGGGCTGCACCCTGCGCGCGACAAAAACGAGGGAGTGATGTCTTGATCCGGTCCCTGCTTTACGTCCCGGCCAGCGCCGAGCGCTTCATCGCCAAGGCGCACGAGCGCGGCGCGGACGCGATCATCCTCGACCTCGAGGATGCGGTGGCGCGCTCCGAGAAGGCTCCGGCGCGGGCGAAGCTGCCCGACACCGTCAAGCGGGTCGGCCAGAACGGCGCGAAGGTTTTCGTGCGGATCAATGCCGACCTCGACATGATCCGGCTCGATGCGGAAGCGGCCTGCAAGGCCGGCGCGTTCGGGCTGTTTGTCCCGAAGGTGCAGACACCGGTGACACTGCAGGAGCTGGAGGCGCTGCTCGACAACACAGAACGTGGCCTGAAGCGGGACAAGACCGTGCTGGTGCCGATGATCGAGGACGCGGGCGCGGTGTTCGACGCGCGCACCATCGCGCGGGCGACGCCGCGGGTGTTCGCGCTCATTACGGGAGGCGAGGACCTGGCGACGGCGCTCGGCGCTGATCCCACGCCGGAGGTGCTGACGCCGCCGAAGCTCCTGGTGCATTACGCCGCCAAGGCCACCGGCGTGCAGTCGTTCGGATTGCTCCGCACCGTCGCCGACTACAATGATCTTGCCGGCATCGAGAAGTCGGTGCGCGAGGCGCGGATGCACGGCTTCGACGGCGCGAGCTGCGTACATCCGGCCGTGGTGCCGATCCTCAACAAGGGTTTCTCGCCATCCGAGAAGGAGGTGGACAGCGCGCGGCGGACCGTCACGGCCTATGACGACGCGACGTCGAAGGGGCTCGGCGCGATCGAGCTCGACGGCAAGATGATCGACGAGCCGGTTTATCAGCGCGCCAAGGCGCTGCTCGCGAAGGTAAGGCCATGAAGGCCGCTCAATTGAGCCGCACCGGCGGCAGCGAGGTCCTCGACATTGTCGACGTGCCGACGCCCGCGCCCGGCCCGGGCGAGGTGCTGGTGAAGGCTATCGCCATCGGCGTCAATTACTTCGACACCATGATCCGCACCGGCCGCTACCGCTGGATGCCGAAACTGCCGTTCGTCCTCGGCAATGAAATGAGCGGCACCGTCGCGGCGCTGGGACCGGGCGTGACGACGCTGAAGGTCGGCCAGCCGGTTTTCATCGCCGGCTACGAGATCGGCAATCGCGGCGGGCTCTACGCGGAGTACGCGGCGGTGCCGGAAAAGGCCGCATGGCCGCTGCCCGCCAATGTCTCGGCCGAGGACGCAACGGCCCTGACCAACTATCAGCTTGCCTGGATCCTGCTGCATCACGCCGCCCGCGGCGTCGCGCCGAAGACCGTCGTCGTCTACGGCGCGGCCGGCGGCGTCGGCACGGCGCTGATCGACGTGGCAGGGCTCGCCGGCGCAACGGTGATCGGCACCGCGGGCTCCCAGGAAAAATGTGCCTTTGTGACGACCCGCGGCGCAGCGCACGCGATCAACTACAAGTCCGAGTCCGTGGTCGAGCGCGTGCTGGCGCTGACCGACGGCCGCGGCGCGGACATCGTGTTCGACCATGTCGCCGGCAAGGCCTTCACCGACGGGCTGAAGATGGCCGCCCCGCTTGGCATGCTCGTGTCCTATGCCGTTCTCGGCGGCATGCCCGAAACCGACCTGTTCAAGGAGATGCGGGCGAACATCGAGCGGAGCCCGGCCGTGCGCTGCTTCACCATGCACACCTACGACCACATGGAGGAGCCCCGCCGCGAGGCGATGGCGAAGGCGGTCGAGCTTCTCAGCAGCGGCAAGGTGAAGCCCGCCATCGCCGCCAGGTTTCCGCTCGCCGAGGTGCGCCGCGCGCATGACATGATCGAGGCGCGCACGGCGAACGGGAAGATCGTTCTGGTGCCTTAGAGCGAATTCCAGTTCGTTCGCACCGCTATCTCCACGTCATGCGCGGGCTTGACCCGCGCATCTCGCTTAGGGACGCACTGTGCTCACCTGAGCGAGATGGCCGGGACATAGGCAAGCGAAGCGACGCCGTCCTTCCGACGGCTATGCCCGGCTATGACGTCGGAGTGAACCATATCAAGCGAGAAGTGCCCTAACGCGCCGCGGCGGCTTCCGCGAGGCCGAAACTCAACACGTTGGTGGCGAACGCGGCATTCTCCGGCTGCACGTAAAGCCCGCGCTTGTCGGCAATCAGCTTGAAACGGCTGGTCAGGCCGACCACCGTCTCCGCGCCGCCCAGCACCAGGAAGCCGTCGCGCTCGGTGACGTCGGCGATCCGGTCGAGCACTGCGGACTTGGTGACCTGATCGAAATAGATCAGCACGTTGCGGCAGAACACCAGATCGAACCGGCCGAGATGCGCGAAGTCGTGCAGCAGGTTGATCGGCATGAACCGGACCATGCCGCGGATTTCCGGCGCGATCTGCCACAGCTCGCCGACCTGCGAGAAATATTTGATCAGCATCAGCGCCGGCAATCCGCGCTGCACCTCGAACTGGGTGTAGATGCCGGCCTTGGCCTTCTCCAGCACCTCGTTGGAAAGGTCGGTCGCGAGGATCTCGACGCGCCAGCCCCTCAGGTCCTTGCCCATTTCCTTGAGGCTGATGGCGAGCGAGTACGGCTCCTGCCCGGTCGACGCCGCCGCGCACCAG
>JAIESC010000037.1 GCA_019746355.1 Xanthobacteraceae bacterium
CTGGGCCTGACCGCGGAGCAGAAGCGCGTGCTCGAGCGCCATCACACCCGGCATCGCCGCCAGGGCGCGGCGCTCACGCCTGACAAGCGCAAGCGGCTCGCCGAGATCGTCGAGCGGCTCGCAGCGCTCGGCACCGCGTTCAGCCAGAACGTGCTTGCCGACGAGCAGTCCTACATGCTGGTGCTCGAAGGCGAGGCCGACCTCGCCGGCCTGCCGGACTTCGTGCGCGACGCGGCCAAGGCCGCAGCCGTTGAGCGCAAACTATCCGGCAAGCATGTCATCACCCTGCAGCGCTCGAGCGTCGAGCCGTTCCTGCAATTCTCGTCGCGCCGTGATCTCCGCGAAAAGGCGTTCCGCGCCTGGATCGCCCGCGGCGACGGCAACAACCAGACCGACAACAAGGCGCTGATCGCCGAGATGATCGCGCTGCGCGCCGAGCGCGCGAAGCTCCTGGGCTATCCGACGTTTGCCCACTATCGCCTCGACGATGCGATGGCGAAGACGCCGGAGGCGGTGCGCAACCTGCTCGAAACCGTGTGGAAGCCGGCGAAGACGCGCGCGCTCGCCGACCGCGACGCGATGCAGGAGATCATTCGCGAGGAGGGCGGCAACTTCGCGCTCGCCGCCTGGGACTGGCGCTACTACGCCGAGAAGCTGCGAAAGCGCCGCTGCGACTTCGAGGAGTCCGAGGTGAAGCCGTACTTCACGCTCGACCGCGTGATCGAAGCGGCATTCTTCGGCGCGCAAAAGCTGTTCGGCATGACGTTCAAGCCGGTCGATGTGCCGGTCTGGCATCCCGACGTGCGCGCCTGGGAGGTCATCGGTGCGGACGGCCAGCACCTCGGCCTGTTCTTCGGCGACTATTTCGCAAGGCCGAGCAAGCAGGGCGGTGCCTGGATGGGCACGCTGCGCGACCAGGAAAAGCTCATCGGCAACGTGCGGCCGCTCGTCATCAACGTGATGAACTTCAACAAGGGCGAGCCGACGCTGCTGTCATTCGAGGACGCGCGCACCTTGTTCCACGAGATGGGCCACGGACTGCACGGGCTTCTCTCCAACGTCACCTATCCCACGGTGTCCTGCACCAGCGTGCTGACCGACTGGGTGGAGCTGCCGTCGCAGCTCTACGAGCACTGGTTCGAGCAGCCCGAGGTGCTGAAGAAATTCGCCCGCCACCACAAGACCGGCGCGCCGATCCCCGACGCGCTGCTCGACAAGCTGATGGCGGCGAAGAACTTCGATCGCGGCGGCCAGACGCTGGAATACATCTCCTCGGCACTGGTCGATCTCGACCTGCATCTCCTGCAATCCGCCGACGGCCTCGATGTCAGCGCCTTCGAGAAAAAGACATTGGAGCGGATCGGCATGCCGGAGGAGATCGTCATGCGGCACCGGCCGCCGCACTTCGGCCACGTGTTCTCCGGCGGCTACTATGCCTCGGCTTATTACAGCTACATGTGGTCGGAGGTGCTCGACGCCGACGCGTTTGCGGCGTTCGAGGAGACCGGCGACATCTTCAATCCCGAGATCGCGAAAAAACTTCAGCAGAATGTGCTGTCGACCGGCGGCTCGCGCGACCCGGCGGAGCTTTACGTCGCGTTCCGCGGCCGGCTGCCGACCGCGGACGCACTGCTGAAGAAGCGGGGCTTCCTCGACGCGGCGTGACACTCTCCGTCGTCATTCCGGGGCACGCGCGAGGCGCGTGAACCCGGAATCCAGTTCAGAGGGCGGAGCTTGCGTCTGGATTCCGGGCTCGCTCCATAGCGCGTCGAAGACGCGCGTGAACGCGCTGGTGCGCGAGCGCCCTGGAATGACAGTGCCTCAACGCGGCCGCCGCGTGCGCGGCACCGGCGGCTGGTAGTACCCGTTCTGACGGCAGAAGCCGCGATTGCCGGCGATGATCTCCATGCGGCACGACTCGAAATCGCGAAACTCGCAACGCTCGACCGCGCCGCCGGGCCCTATGCTGTACACGGCGCACCACGGCGCGTCGTAATAGGCATGTGCCGGCTGGCTGCCGGCGAGCGCGGAGGTTGCAACTGCGACCGCAAGCAAGAGCGCCTTGTTCATGGCGGCCTCCGTTTCGAGCGACGCCCCCAACCGATATTAGCACCGCGGCCCGGGCCTGATGCCGCTCATCCGGCTTGCGGCACAACACAAACCTGTGTTGAACATGGCCGTCATGGATTTCCACAGCGCCGGACACCGCCGCGGCGTCGTCGCAGCCCCTCACGCCGCCACCGCCGAAGCCGGCCGCGCCGTGCTGGCCGAAGGCGGCAACGCGCTCGAGGCGATGGTGGCGATGGCGGCCTCCATCGCCGCGGTCTACCCGCACATGAACCACATCGGCGGCGATGGCTTCTGGCTCCTGCGCGAGCCGAAAGGCCGCGTCCGCGCCTTCATGGGCGCAGGGCCGGCGGGCTCGCGGGCGAGGCTCGAGCTTTACAAGGATCACGAGACGATCCCCGCGCGCGGGCCGCTTGCGGCGCTCACCGTGCCGGGCGCGGTCGGCGCCTGGACGCTGGCGCTCGAGGCCGCGAAGTCATTCGGCGGCAAGCTGCCGCTCGACGTGCTGCTCGGGCACGCGATCCGCCAGGCGCGCGACGGCTATGTGGTGACGAAAAGCCAGGCGCGGCTCACCGCCGAAAAGCTTGCCGAGCTGAAGGACCTGCCGGGCTTTGCCACGGCGTTCCTGCCGGACGGCAAGCCGCCGCAGGCGGGTGCAACGCTGAAGCAGACGGCGCTTGCCGGCACGCTGGACCATCTCGCCCATGCCGGGCTTGGCGATTTCTACCGCGGCGACGTCGGGCGCGAGATCGCCGCGGATCTCGAGCGGATCGGCAGCCCGGTCACCCGCGACGACATCCTGCGCTATCGCCCGGTGCTGGCCGAGCCGCTGTCGATCAGGCTCGATGCCGGCACCGTGTGCAACACGCCGCCGCCGACCCAGGGGCTCGCCTCGCTGATCATCCTCGGGCTTTACGAGCGGCTCGGCGTCAAGGCGGCCGAGACCTTCGAATTCGCCCACGGCCTCGTCGAAGCGACCAAGCGCGCGTTCCGCATCCGCGATCGCGTCGTCACCGATCCGGCGAAGCTGCCGCAGCCGCCGGAGCGCTTCCTCGATCCGGCGCTGCTCGACGTCGAGGTGCAGAAGGTCGATCGGCGGAAGGCCGCGAAATGGCCGGCCCCGCCGGGCGAGGGCGACACCGTCTGGATGGGCGCGGCCGATGCCTCCGGCATGGCGGTGTCCTACATCCAGTCGCTCTACTGGGAGTTCGGCGCGGGTTGCGTGCTGCCGCGCACCGGCGTGCTGATGCAGAACCGCGGATCGAGCTTCTCGCTCGATCCCAAGGCGCTCAACCGGCTGGCGCCCGGCCGCCTGCCGTTCCACACGCTCAATCCGGCGCTCGCGGTGCTCAAGGACGGCCGCGTCATGGCCTACGGCACCATGGGCGGCGACGGCCAGCCGCAGACCCAGGGCATGATCTTCGCCCGCCACGTCCTGCACCGGATCCCGCTTGAGAAGGCGATCGACGCGCCGCGCTGGCTGCTCGGCCGCACCTGGGGCTCGACCGTCACCAATCTGCGGATGGAGGCGCGATTCGACGGCAGTCTCATCGACCGCATGATGTCCGCGGGCCACGACGTCGAGGTGCTCGGCGACGCCTATTCCGACACCATGGGCCACGCCGGCGCGGTGGTGCTGCATCCGAACGGCACGCTCGAAGGCGCGCACGATCCGCGTGCCGACGGCGGCGCTGCTGGCGTGTAACGCCGACCGCCGACAGCGGCATTGTGGAAATCCGGTGTGTCAAAAGCACCCGCCGGCCGCGCCCTGCCGCCGGAATCTCTGCCCTTCTCGACGATTTGAACGCAATCCCGGCGTCTGTGCCGGTGGCGCTCCGCAGGCGTCCGGTGCCCTCGTGCTCGATTCGCAACACCCTGCCGTTTTCTGCCGGTTGGAGTGGGAGCGATGATTGCGGAGCGGCGGGAGTTTGCGCTTTATGACCGCCGGGGCACGGGAAAGTTGGTCGGTCATGAAGGTTTTGAGCCGTTTCGTTGCGACGTTGGCCTGCAGCCTGGTGGCTGCTTCGATTTCCGGAAGCGCGAATGCGCAGGGAAGCCGCGCCAACGCGCCGTCGTATTTCTCGACGCCGTTCGGGGTCATCTACAAGATCACCGCGCGCGAGACCGTGTCCTACCCGGCCAAGCACGTGCCCGGAACGATCATCGTCAGCACGAAGGAGCGATATCTCTACTACGTGCTCGGCGGCGGGCAGGCGCTCCGTTACAACATCGGTGTCGGCCGGGAAGGCCGCGCCTTCTCCGGCACCAGCACGGTGTCCGCGAAGCGTGAATGGCCGGACTGGTCGCCGACGCCCAGCATCAGGAAGGAGCAGCCGCATCTGCCGGCTCACATGAAGGGCGGTGACGGCAATCCGCTCGGCGCGCGCGCGCTCTATCTCGGCGATACGATGTACCGCATCCACGGCACCAACGAGCCCTGGAGGCTCGGCGACGCCATCTCGCACGGCTGCATCCGCCTGTCCAACGACGACATCATCGACCTTTACAACCGCACGAAGCTCGGCGCGACCGTGATCGTGCAGCGATAACGCCGGCGGGGCTGACCTAACCTGTTATATTTGCTGGATTTTCGGACGGTGCCGCAGGGCGCCGCCCGATTCCGCCTTTTTGTGATGCCCATCACATCCCGCTGGAGGAACCCGCCCTAAAGATGGACCGTCCGATGGGAGGACTTCACGTCCTGGGAAGCGCGAGAACCCACGGAGCGTCACGGAGGTCCGTCATGAACAACTTCACATTGCGTACAGCCGACCGGCTGACCCACATCAAGATCGTCGTTGTGTCGCTGGTCGCGGGAATTGCAGTCATTGGAATTGGCATCGCCGCCCATCAGCCGGGGCTCGACATGAGCACGCAGCTCGAAGCCCGCGCGCCGGTGCTGAAAGCCGGCAAGCCGGTCATCTGGTCCGGCTCGGAGACTTCAGCCGTCCGCTGAACGAGTTTTACTTTTCACCATCGTCCTTCGCGCGCCGACCGGCGCGCGATTTTTTTTGCTGCGTCTCGGGTGATGATTGATCGCGAGTCGCGGTCGCGAGATCAGGCGGTCGCCAGATTGGCGTTGTAATAGCGCGTCTCGTGCGTCACTTCCCTGCCGAGCCATTCCGGGCGGCTGAAGCGAGCGCGTGCTGAAGCAAGCTCAATCTCCGCGATCACCAGGCCGCGGTGGTCGCCCTCGAACACATCGATCTCAAAACGGGCCTTGCCGGCCTTGACGATATGCCGCCGCTTCCGGATCAGGCGGCCGACCCGCAACTTCATCAGCGCCTGCGCATCCCTCACGGGGATCGGATATTCGAACTCCGATCGGGTGGTGCCCGGCTGCGCAGTCTTGATGGTAACGAAGGCTTTGGTGTTGCCGACAATGCGAACGCGAATCGAGATCGTATTGGTCAGCGCGAGGTAGGCTTGGCGGATCGCCTTGCCGCGGTGGGCTCGCTTGCGCCATTCTTTTCCGGTTACGAGAAATTTGCGCTCGATTTCCTTTGGCATTGGATTTTGTGAGGTTCCCGTCCGGCGCTCAAAATCGGTAAAGTTCGGCCGGATTGTCGACCAGGATCCGCTTCCGCGTCGCCTCGTCTGCAGTCCACTCCGCGACGAGGTCGAGCAGCAACGCATCGTCCGGCTTCTCGGCCTCGGTCGGATGCGGCCAGTCGCTGCCCCACACCATGCGCTCCGGCGCGGCCGCGATAAAGGCGCGGGCGATCGGCAGCGCCTCGGCATAGGCGGGCGGCATCCCGAACATGTAAGCACCGGACAGCTTCACCCAAGTGCGGCCGCGGTCGAGCATTTTCCGGATCACCGCCATGGCCGGATCGTTCACGCCGCCGGCGAGCCTGCCGAGATGGTCGAACACCACGGTGCCGGGCAACCGTTGTAGCATCGCGGCCGCGTCGACGATCTGGTCGGAGCGCAGGTGAATCTGCACGTGCCAGCCGAGCGGCGCGGCACGCTTCGCCAGCGGCTCGATCATCTCGCGCGTGGTGGCCGCGGTCTTCGGATCGAACTGGGTGAAGCGGATGCCGCAGATGCCGCCGTCCGCCATGCGCTTCAATTCCGCGCCGCCGACGTCCGGATGGACCACGGCGACGCCGCGCGCCTCCTGGCCAAGCTGGGCCAGCGCGTCGAGCGTCACCGCGTTGTCGGTGACATAGGCCGCGGGCTGCACCACCACGGTCCGGGTGGTGCCGATCCGCCGTTGCAGCAGCCGGTAATCAGCAACGCTCGCATCCGGCTGCATCCGCGCACCCGGCTTGGCCGGCGGAAAGCGCGTGCCGTCGTAAATATGCATGTGGCAGTCGCAGGCTCCGGCTGGCGTCGGCAGCCCGGGGGCCGCGGATCCGGATGAGTTGGGGACCTGCATGATTGGCCATCTATACGGCCTCCATTCCGCCCCAGTCCATGCTATGTTCCGCGATCATGAAACGAATTCTCGCGATGCTTTTTGCCGCCTGCGCCGGGCTTTCGCTCGCCGCGGGCGCCGCCTCAGCGCATCCCCACGTCTGGGTCGTCACCAAGTCCTCGCTCGTCTATGCCCCGGACGGCACCCTGATCGGCATCCGCTACGCCTGGGCCTTCGACGACATGTACTCGGCGTTCGCCACCCAGGGCCTCGAGCAGAAGAAGAAGGGCGAGTTCACCCGCGAGGAGCTGCAGCCGCTGGCGCAGGTCAACGTCGAGTCGCTGAAGGAGTACGACTTCTTCAGCGCCGCGCGGATCGACGGCAAGAAGGCGGTGTTCACCGATCCGAAGGAATACCACCTCGAATTCAATCCGAAGGACACGGTGCTGACGCTGCACTTTCTGTTGCCGCTGAAGACGCCGGCGAAGATGAAGACACTGACGCTCGAAACCTATGACCCGGCCTACTTCGTCGACTTCCAGCTTGCCGAGAAGGACGCGGTGGCCCTGGTCGATGCGCCCAAGGGCTGCGAGGTCAGCGTCAGCAAGCCGCAGGAAATGACCAAGGAGATGGCGCAGAAGCTCGCCGAGATCCCGCCCGGCGGCCAGATCCCGGCGGACACCTTCGGCGCGCAGTTCGCCAACAAGCTTTCGGTGAAATGCCCCTGAGCCGGACCACGCAAGCGCGTCTCTTCACCGCGCTCGTGCTGGCGGCCGCGGCCGCCTCGATGTGGCTCGCGGCGGGGCATTTCGACCTGGCCTCGGCGCAGGCGGCCAATCCGTTCGGGGGGCCGCGTACGCCGGCCGCGCCGCCGCCGTCCGACGGCCTGTTCGGCTGGATGTTCGCCAAGCAGGCCGAGTTCTACCGCGACATGTCGCGCGTCATCCGCAGCGCCAAGACCGACGGCAGCGCGGTCTGGACGCTGCTCGGCATCGCCTTCCTCTACGGCATCTTCCATGCCGCGGGACCGGGCCACGGCAAGGCGGTGATCTCCTCCTACGTGGTGGCCAACAACGAGACCTGGTGGCGCGGCGTCGTGCTGTCGTTTGCCTCGGCGCTGCTGCAGGCGGTCGTGGCGGTGGCGCTCGTCGGCATCGCCGCGGTGGTGCTCAACCTGACCGCGGGCCAGATTTGCAGCGTCGAACGCGTCATCGAAATCGCCAGCTATGCGCTGATCGCGCTGGTCGGCGCGCGGCTGATCTGGGTCAAGGGCAGGGGCTTCCTCAACGCCGCGCGCAACATGAGCCGGCCATTGCAGCCGGCCGGTGCCGCGGTGACGCCGCATGATCACAAGCACGGCCAAGCTCAGAAGCACGATCATCATGGTCACGACCATCATCACCATGATCATGGTCACGACCATCACGATCACCACCATGACCACGCGCATGGCCACGATCACGGTCATCATCACGGTCATGATCATCACCATCATCACGACCATGGCGACGAGCACGCTTCGGCCTGGGGCCATGCGCACGGTCCGGAGCCGGAGCAACTGGCCGGTCCAGGCGGCTGGCAGCGCGGCCTTTCGGCGATTGTCGCGGTCGGCATCCGGCCGTGCTCCGGCGCGATCATCGTGCTGGTGTTTGCGCTGGCGCAGGGCCTGTTCTGGGCGGGGGTCGCCGCGACCTTCGTGATGGGCCTGGGCACCTTCATCACCGTCGCCCTGATCGCCACTCTCGCCGTCGCGTTCCGGTCGGCGGCGCAGCGGGTCGCGGGCTCGCGCTCGGGCTATGGGATGCTGGCTTTGCGCGGCATCGAGGTCGGCGCGGCGGTTATTGTGCTGGCCTTTGGCATCCTTCTCCTGGTCGGCTATCTCGCCGCCGAGCGCGGCGCCTGCTTCTGATCAACCCCGATGCCTGAGACGCTCGCCACCCGCTGCTGCATCGCCGGCGGCGGGCCGGCCGGCATGATGCTGGGCTTTCTGCTGGCGCGCGCCGGCATCGACGTGGTGGTTCTGGAGAAGCACAAGGACTTCCTGCGCGACTTTCGCGGCGACACCATCCATCCCTCGACGCTCGAGCTGATGCACGAGCTCGGCCTGCTCGCCGAATTCCTCAAGCTGCCGCATGCGCGCGCCGAGCGGCTGTCGGGCCGCTACGGCAGCCTGCCGCTGACCATCGCCGACTTCAGCCACCTGCCGACCCAGTGCAAGTTCATCGCGCTGATGCCGCAGTGGGACTTCCTGAATTTCCTCGCCGAGCGGGGCCGCCGCTATCCGGGCTTCCATCTGCGGATGCAGGCCGAAGCTCGCGATCTGATCGAAGAGCGCGGCCGCATCGTGGGCTTGCGCGCCGAGACGCCGGACGGCGCGCTGGAAGTCCGCGCCACGCTTGTCGTCGGCTGCGACGGCCGGCATTCCGATGTGCGCGCTGCCGCAGGCTTTGCGGTCGAGACGCTCGGCGCGCCGATGGACGTGCTTTGGTTCAGGCTTTCGAGCGAGCCCACGGACGGCCAGCAGACCGGCGGCGTGTTCCTGCCCGGCCGCATCTTCGTCACGCTCAACCGCGGCGATTACTGGCAATGCGCCTATGTGATCCCGAAGGGCTCGCTGGAAGAGGTGCACCGCCGCGGGCTCGACGCGTTTCGTGCCGACGTCGCGCGCGTTGTGCCGGACTTCGCCGACCGCGTGAGCGAGATCGCCGATTGGGATCAGGTGAAGCTTCTCACCGTCGCGGTCGACCGGTTGAACCGCTGGCACAAGCCGGGCCTCATCTGCATCGGCGATGCGGCACACGCGATGTCGCCGATCGGCGGCGTCGGCGTCAACCTCGCGGTGCAGGACGCGGTCGCGGCGGCGAACATCCTGGCCGAGCCGCTGCGCAGCGGCACGGTGAGCGATGCGGCATTGCAGGCGGTGCAGGATCGCCGCAGCTTTCCGACGCGGGCGACCCAGCGCTTGCAGCTCTTCATGCAGAACAACGTCATCAGCGCGGTGCTGTCGGATCGGGACGAGCTCGACCCGCCGTTGATGCTGCGGCTGCTCGCGCGCTTTCCGATTTTGCGCCGGCTGCCGGCGCGTCTGCTCGGGCTTGGTTTCCGGCCCGAGCATATCCGCACGCCGGAGCGGGCGGCATAGGCGCTGTCATTCCGGGGCACGCGCGCAAGCGCGTGAACCCGGAATCCATACTCCGCAGCAGCGGTTATGGATTCCGGGGTCGCCGCCATAGCGCGTCGAAGACGCGCGTAAACGCGCTTATGGCGGCGCCCCGGAATGACAGCGGAGAGAATTACCTGAAATCTTCCGGCTTGAGCTCAATCGGCGCGCCGTGCGGCGTGCGATCCGCCGCGTGATCCCAGGCATCGTGATAGCGGCGCAGGGTCGGCGCGTCGGTCGCGCCCTTCTCGGTCACGATCCGCTCCAGCGCGTTGAGCCAGTGCCGGTAATAGGTCTCGCCGGTGTCGGGATCGCCCGCGGCCTGCGCCTTCTTGATCTCGTCCCCGAGAATGGCCGCCCATTCCGGCCATTTGAACAGACCGCGGTCGTAGAGCGCGAGCGTCATCGCAAACGCCTGCGCCTCCCACGGCTCGCGGAACACCGGCCCTTCGGCGTCGCACGGAATGCTC
Source organism: Xanthobacteraceae bacterium (assembly GCA_019746355.1). The sequence goes on from JAIESC010000037.1 coordinate 10,058, forward strand.
GGCACCGCCTGCTGTGCGCGTTTGGCGGCTGCGGGATCGATAGTGGTCATCAGGCCGGTTCGAGATAAGGCTCGAACGCGTCGATCGAGATCTTCAGGGTCGGGTCGGCGTCTGCCCCCCAGATCTCGCGGCTATCGAACACCACCGTATAGAGCCACTGCGGGTTGTCGCCCTGATCGGCTGCGACCGAGTCCGGATACATGTGGCAGCCGTGGCACAGCTCCACCACGCCGACCTTGTCGCGGGCGTAGCGCGGCAGCCGGGTGTGCGACTTCGGATGGATGTTCTTGGTCCGCACCCTGTCGCCGGGCTTGAACTTCTGCGGTCCCTGCTGCTGCCGGAAGAACGAGGAGCGGCTGAGGCCCGCCGCGACGACGTCTGGTGTCAGCTTGCGGGGCAATGTCCTGCCTGGCGCCGAGGCGTGCCCGGCCTTCAACTCCTCGGGCGTGGCAAAGCCGCGCTCGGTGACGTTCTTCTCCATCGCCAGCGCCCAGCGCTTGTAATAGGACGCGCCGAGATAGGTCACTGGCGGCAGCCGCTCCTGGGCGAAGCGCGAATGGTCGATGTGCCACGCGCCAGCGTAGCCCATGGCGCGCTGCATCGCCAGCACGCGGCCTTCCCACTTGGCATGAAACGGCGGCTCGTTCTGTTCGACCTCGACCTTGCCGAAGCCGTCCATGCCGCCCATGTCGTGAACGCTGTCCATCGCGTTACCCCGCCTTCACCTGGTTGGGATTGAGCGGCAGGCCGGTGCCGATCATCGAGTCACGCGTGACGAGATCGGCGAGCTTGTCTTCGCTCCAGCCTTCGGTGCCGGCGGGCCGCATCGGCAGCACGATGAAGCGCGTCTCGGCGGTCGAGTCCCACACCCGGATCTCCGTGTCCTTGGGGATCGACACGCCGAAGTCGGCGAGCACGCCGCGCGGGTCCTTCACGGCGCGCGAGCGGTAGGGCGCGGACTTGTACCAGACCGGCGGCAGGCCCAGCACCTCCCACGGATAGCAGGAGCAGAGCGTGCAGACGATCATGTTGTGCCGCTGCGGCGTGTTCTCGACCGCGACCAGATGGTCGCCGACCCGGCTCATGTGCCCCATCGACGCGACTGCCTTGGTGGCGTCGGCAAGCAGCGCCTTCTTGAACTCTGGGTTCGTCCAGGCTTTGGCAATGACCACCGAGCCGTTGCGCGGGCCGATCCTGGTCTCGTAGGCCTCGACGATGGCGTCGAGCGCCGAGGGGTCGATGTAGCCTTTCTCGGTCAGCACGGTTTCGAGCGCGCGCACCCGAAGCTGCATTTCCGACAGCTCCGAGCCGTGCTCGTGGTCGTGCGAATGATCATGATCGTGTGCCACAGGAACCTCCGGCATCTGATTTGGGCTACACTATACCAATGTCGGAAACGCCCCGCACCCCGTCGGCATCCCTGGCATTCGCCGAGCGCATCGACCGCCTCAATGCGGCGATCGGCCGCGCCGCGGCCTGGGCCTGCCTGTTCGTGGTCGCGGTGCAATTCGCGGTGGTGGTGCTGCGCTATATGTTCGGCCACGGCTCGATCTGGCTCTCCGAGTCGATCATCTACGCGCACGCGGCGATGTTCATGCTGGCTGCGGCCTGGACGCTCGCGGCCGGCGGCCATGTGCGGGTCGACGTGTTCTATGCCGACGCCTCGCCGCGAACCAAGGCGCGGGTCGATCTCTGCGGCTCGGTGCTTCTGCTGCTGCCGTTCATGGCGGTGCTGGCGTGGTTCGCCTGGCCCTACGTCGCGCGCTCCTGGGCGATCTTCGAGCGCTCGCGCGAGACCAGCGGCATCCCCGCGGTGTTCCTGCTCAAGACGCTGATCCCGGCCTTCGCCCTGCTGATGGCGCTGCAGGGCGTGTCGCAGGCGATCAAGGCGGCGAACGTGTTGCGCCACAAGGGCGAGCCGTAGATGGGGCTTCCCGAGACGCTTGCGGTTCTGATGGTCGTCGCCGTCTGCGTGCTGCTGTTCGCAGGCTATCCGGTGGCGCTCACGCTCGGCGGCGTGTCGCTCGCCTTCGCCGGCCTCGGCCACGTCACCGGCGCGATGAGCTTTTCGTTCCTCGGCGCGCTGCCGCAGCGCGTCACCGGCGTGATGACCAACGAGGTGCTGCTCGCCATCCCGCTGTTCATCTTCATGGGCGTGATGCTGGAGCGCTCGCGCATCGCCGAGGATCTGCTGGAAACCATGGGCCGGCTGTTCGGCTCGTTGCGGGGCGGTCTCGGCGTCTCGGTCGCGATCGTCGGCACGCTCCTGGCCGCCGCCAAGGGCGTGGTCGGCGCGACCACCGTGACCATGGGCCTGATCGTGCTGCCGACCATGCTGCGGTACGGCTACGACAAGGCGCTGGCCGCGGGCACCGTCGCCGCGACCGCGACGCTCGCGCAGATCTTTCCGCCCGCCACCGTGCTGGTGCTGCTCGGCGACCAGCTCTCCACCGCCTATCAGGCGGCGCAGCTCTCCGCCGGCAATTTCGCGCCGTCGTCGGTGACGGTGAGCGACCTGTTCGCCGGCGCGATCGTGCCGGGCTTCGCGCTGGTGGCGATGTATCTGCTCTATCTCGTGTTCATGGCGGTGTTCTTCCCGCACACCTCGCCGGCGATCCCGCCCGATCCGGCCGCCCCGAAGGGCTTGGCGCTGGCGCGGCGGCTGATCGCGGTGCTGGTCGCGCCGATCCTGCTCATTCTCGCCGTGCTCGGCTCGATCCTCGGCGGCATCGCCACGCCGACGGAGGCGGCGTCGGTCGGCGCGGTCGGCTCGATCCTGCTCGCGGCGATGAAACGCACGCTCGGCGGCGCGCTCGGCGACGTGGTGCGACGCACCGCGCAGGTCACCGCCATGATCTTCGTCATTCTCATCGGCGCCACCCTGTTCAGCCTGGTGTTCCGCGGGCTGGGCGGCGACGACATGGTGCACCGCGCGCTCGGCCATCTGCCGGGCGGCGCGGCGGGGGCGATTTTGGCGGTGATGCTGGCGATGTTCCTGCTCGGCTTCGTGATGGACGCCTTCGAGATCATCTTCGTCGTCGTGCCCATCGTCGCCGTGCCGCTGCTCAAGCTCCACGGCATCGACCCGATCTGGCTCGGCGTGATGATGGCGATGAACCTGCAGACCTCCTACATGCACCCGCCGCTCGGGCCGACGCTGTTCTTCCTGCGCGGCGTCGCGCCGCCGGAGATCACCACGCGGCACATCTATCTCGGCATCATCCCGTTCGTGGCGATCCAGCTCTTCGCCCTGGTCGTGTTGTGGTACCTGCCGGGGCTTGCGACGGCCCTGCCGCATGCGCTTTATGGAGGAAAGTGAGGGGCGTCCATGAAGGCTGCTGAAATCTTCGATCTCAAGGGCCGCGTGGCCTTGGTGACCGGCGCGTCGGGAGGCTTGGGCCAGCGCTTCGCCGAGGTGCTGGCGGCGAACGGCGCGACCGTGGCGCTGGTGGCGCGCCGGGCCGACAGGCTCGCCGAAGCCAAAGCGAAGATCGAGCAGGCCGGCGGCAAGGCCATAGCCATCGAAGCCGACGTCCTTGATCGCGCGCAGATGAATCGCGCCTTCGATCAGGCCGAGAAAGCGCTCGGCACCGTGACCATCCTGATCAACAACGCCGGTGTCGCCCATTCCACCCGCGCCACCGATCTCTCCGAAGACGAATGGCGGCGCGTCCTCGGCACCAATCTCGACGCGGTGTTCTTCTGGGCCCAGGAGGCGGCGCGGCGGATGCTCGCCGCCAACAAGAAGGGCTCGATCGTCAACATCGCCTCGGTGCTCGGCATCAGCGTGTCGAAGGGCACCGTCGCCTATGCGGCCGCCAAGGCCGCCGTCATCCAGATGACCAAGACGCTCGGCCTCGAGCTCGCCTTCAAGGGCGTGCGCGTCAACGCGATCGCGCCGGGCTGGTTCATCACCGACATCAACCGCGAGTACCTGAGCGGGCTGGGCGCGGGGCTCACCCGCGACATTCCGGTCGGGCGTTTCGGCCAGGACGGCGATCTCGACGGCGCGCTGCTGCTGCTCGCCTCCGACGCCGGCAGCTACATGGCGGGAACCACGGTGGTGTGCGACGGCGGCCAGGTCGTCGCCATTCGCGGTTAGGCACGCCCTGCCCACGTCATGCGCGGGCTTGACCCGCGCCTCTCGATGAGGAGGGCACAGTGCCGCCTATGCGAGATGGCCGGGACATAGGCGAGCGAAGCGACGCCGTCCTTCGGACGGCTATGCCCCTGTCATGACGGTGCTACAGTTGCGAAGTTCATGACTGGAGAACCGTCACTATGGACTTCACGCTGTCGCCCGAGATCGAAAGCCTGCGTATCCGCGTGCGCAACTTCGTCGAGGAGCACGTTCTGCCGCTCGAGTCCGATCCGCATAACTTCTCCGAGCACGAGAACATCCCCGACGACCGCCTCGCGCCGGTGCGCGAGAGGGCGAAGCAGGCCGGGCTGTGGGCGCCGCAGTCGCCGAAGGAATACGGCGGCATGGACCTGCCGATGGTCGCCTGGGCGGTGATGTACGAGGAGGCGGCGCGCTCGCTGTTCGGCCCGCTCGCCTTCAACTGCATGGCCCCCGACGACGGCAACATGAACCTTCTGAAGAAGGTCGGCACGCCGGCCCAGAAGGAGAAGTGGCTGAGGCCGATCGTCGAGGGCAAGGTGCGCTCGTCGGTCGTCATGACCGAGCCCGCGCCGGGCGGCGGCTCCGACCCGTCGATGATCAAGACCTACGCCGAGAAGCACGGCGACAAGTGGAAGATCTACGGCCGCAAGTGGTTCATCACCGGAGCTGCCGCGGCCTCGCACTTCATCCTTGCGGCGCGCACCTCCGACGACAAGCGGAAGGGCATCACGACGTTTCTCTATCACAAGGACCAGCCCGGCTGGCGGATCTTGCGCCGCATCCCGATCCTCGGCCCCGAGGAGCATGGCGGCCATTGCGAGCTCGAGTTCGACGGCCTCGAGGTGCACGACGACGACATCCTCGGCGGGCTCGGCAACGGCCTGAAGATGGTACAGGTGCGGCTCGGACCTGCGCGGCTCACGCACTGCATGCGCTGGCTCGGCTGGTCGAAGCGCTGCATGGAGATCGCCCAGGAATACGTCAACCGTCGCGAGGGCTTCGGCATCCGTCTCGCCGACCGCGAGAGCGTGCAGATGAAGCTCGGCGAGGTCGGCCACAACATCCAGATCGGCCGGCTCCTCACCATGCACGCCGCCTGGAAGCTCGACCAGGGCGATTTCGCGCGCAAGGAAGTGTCGATGGCCAAGGTGCACGTCGCCAACACGCTGCATCACGCTGCAGACGTGGCGATCCAGCTTCAGGGCGCGCGCGGCTATTCCAAGGACACCATCGTCGAGTGGGTCTACCGCGCCGCCCGCGCCGCGCGTCTCGTCGACGGGGCCGACGAGGTGCACAAGATGGTGCTCGCGAAGTTCATGCGCGAGGAAGGCCGCGACTTCTGGAGCTGGAGCGCGGGCAATCGGGTGTAAGCCGGGCACGTTGTGTCCACCCGGTCATTCCGGGGCCGGCCGGAGGCCGGAGCCCGGAATCCAGTCGACAACTCCGAATTTGCATCTGGATTCCGGGCCCGCCGCCATAGCGCGTCGACGCGCTTATGTCGGCGTCCTGGAATGACCGCGGTGCTCAATTCCGATAACCCGGATCGATCCCGTCCAGAATGCGCAGATACGCCGGCCAGTCGGCCGCGCCGCGGCCCGCGTCGTGCGTCTGGTACTGCGCCGCGACCTTCTCGCAGATCTCCGGCGACACCTCGATCATCTCGCCGCCGGTCGCCTCCATCTGCAGCTGGATGGTCGCGGCCGACATCAGGTACTTCATCAGGATGAACGCCTCGCGCGCGTTCTGGCCGACCGTGACCAGGCCGTGGTTGTGCATGATCAGGCCGCGGTTGCCTCCCAGCGCCTTGAGGATGCGCTCGCGCTCGCCGAAGTCCTCGGTGATGCCCTCATAGGGGTGATAGCCGATCCGCTTGTAGAACCGCATCGCCTGCTGCGACACCATCTTCAGCCCGCCCTTGAGGCCCGCGATCGCCATGCCGGTCTCGGTGTGCACATGCACGACGCAGTTGATGTCGGCGCGGCCCTTGAGCAGCCCGCCATGCAGCGTGAAGCCCGGCCGGTTGACGCCCGCCTTCTCGTCGAGGTCGTCGTTCATGTCGACCTTGCGCAGGTTCGACGCGGTGACCTCGGTCCAGAGCAGCTCGTGCTGCTTCATCAGGAACTTGGACGGCTCGCCCGGCACCCGCATCGAGCAGTGATTGTAGATGATGTCGTCCCAGCCGTATTTGGCGCACAGGCGGTACACCGCGGCGAGATCGACCCGCGCCTGCCATTCCTCGGGCGTCATTTTCGCGGCTTGGGCGGTGTCGATCTTGACGTGCTGGTTCATGGCGATTTCTCCGTATGGCGAACGCAATGTATCACAGATTGAATTGATAAGTCGCAGGCACCCAACGGTAGCTCGCGCCGGATTTTTCGATGAAGCCGAGCGCCGGGAACGGCATGTGATATCCGGTAATGGCAAGCCGATCCGTCGCCGCCATGTCGAGCACGCGTTTGCGCGAGGCCACCGCCGCATCCGGATTGTCGTCGAACGATCCGGGCCAGTCCGGCCGCTGGATCGCGAAAATGTAGTGGTTGGCAACGTCGCCCCAGATCAGCAGGCGCTGCCCGTTGCTCTCGACATGGTAGGCCATGTGTCCCGGCGAATGGCCGAAGGCCGGCACCGAGCGAATGCCGGTCGCCACTTCGCTCTCGGCCTTCACGAACGTAGCCTTCTCGCCGAGCGGCACGGCCACTTTCATGAACTGCTCGCGATTGGCCTTGCGCGCCTCGCGCACGTTGTCGCCCTTGCGCCAGAAATCGAACTCCGCCTCGCCGAAGATGGTGCGCGCGTTGGCGAAGGTCGGCTTGTCGCCGCTCATCAGCCCGCCGATATGGTCCGGATGGCCGTGGGTGATGACCACCACGTCGACCTGCTCCGGCTTGTAGCCCGCCTTGTCCATCAACTCGGTCAGCCGGCCCACCGTGGGGTTTCGTCCCCGGCCGTTGCCGGTGTCGAACAGCACCAGCTCGCGGCCGGTGTTGACGAGGGTGTTGACGTAGGTCTGCTCGTAGTTGTTGCCCGGCACGCCGTTGGCCTTGGCCAGTTCCTCGACCATGGCGGCCGGCAGATTGCCGGCGAAGGTCGGATGCGGCGGCCGCTGCACGATGCCGTCGAGGATGTTGGTGACCTCGAAGGCGCCGAGCTTGAAGCGGTAGATCTCCGGCCGCAGCACGCCCTGCATCGGCGCGGCCGCCTGGACCTTCGCGGGAACCGTGCCGAACGCCGCCAGCGATGCGGCGCCGCCGGTGAGCTTGAGAACGTCACGCCGGTTGATCCGGTCATCCATGGCTGTCCTCCCTGCGAGCGGTCCTGACGCAGCATGTCACAGGGCCCTCCGGCGCGCGCCCGCAAATTTGTGCTGCGTTGCGCCAAAGTGCGCCGCAGAAGCACCGGCCGACATTTCCTTGCCCACCGTCCTTCGGCCGGGAAATTCACCGTCTATTCAACAACCTGACATTGTTGGCGGGGCCGCGCCGGACTATCTCTTGAACGATTCAAAACGCCTCTGGCGGGGCTTTCTCCGCCGGGGCAGACTGGCCGGCGGAGTTGCCCGCGAATGTCGCTCAATCACGTCACGCTCGACGACAAATACGACCTGACCAAGAGCCGTATCTTCGTCACCGGCTACCAGGCGCTGGTGCGGATGACGATGATGCAGCAGGAGCGCGACAGGCGCGCCGGCCTCTCCACCGCCGGCTACGTCACCGGCTATCGCGGCTCTCCGCTCGGCGGCCTCGACTATCAGTTCCAGCGCGCGGCGCAGCATCTCGCCAGGCACAACGTCCTGTTCCAGCCGGCGATCAACGAGGATCTCGGCGCCACCGCGCTGTGGGGCAGCCAGCAGGCCGAGCTCCGCGGCGAGGGCAAATACGACGGCGTGTTCGGCATCTGGTACGGCAAGGGGCCGGGCGTGGATCGCTCCGGCGACGCCTTTCGCCACGCCAACTTCGCCGGAACCTCGAAGCATGGCGGCGTGCTCGCGCTGATGGGCGACGACCACACCGCCGAGTCGTCCACCACCGCGCACCAGTCCGAGTTCAACTTCGTCGACGTGATGATCCCGATCCTGAACCCCGCGGGCGTTCAGGAGATCATCGACTACGGCCTCTACGGCTGGGCGATGTCGCGCTTCACCGGCACCTGGGTGGGGCTGAAGTGCATGCATGAGACCGTGGAGTCGACCGCCGTGGTCGACGGCAGCCTCGACCGCCTCGGCATCATGCTGCCCGACCCCGACGAATACACCATGCCGGTCGGCGGCCTGAACATCCGCCTGGTCGACACCGTGCTCGGCATGGAGGCGCGGCTGCACGACCACAAGCGCGACGCGATGCTGGCCTTCGTGCGGGTCAACAAGCTCAACACGGTCATCACCTCCGGCGGCCGCAATCCGAAGATCGGCGTCATCACCACCGGCAAGAGCTATCTCGACGTCCGTCAGGCGCTCGACGAGCTCGGCATCGACGAGGTCAAGGCCAACGACTGGGGCATGCGCATCCACAAGATCGCCTGCCCGTGGCCGATCAGCCGGCAGGAGCTGCAGGACTTCGCCCGCGGTCTCGAGCTGATCATCGTGGTCGAGGAGAAGCGTTCGCTGATCGAGGTGCAGGTCCGCGAGGAGCTTTACGGCAGCGCCAACCAGCCCACCTGCATCGGCAAGAAGGACGAGCAGGGCAATTGGCTGTTCCCGGTCAAGGGCGCGCTCGATCCGAACGACGTCGCGATCTGCATCGGCGACCGGCTGTTGAAATACGTCACCGACGAGAACCTCAAGGGCCGCGTCGCGCGGCTGAAGGAGGCGCAGGCGCGGCTTGCGGAAACGCAGGACGTCGCCGTCCGCATTCCGTATTTCTGCTCCGGCTGTCCGCACAATTCGTCGACCGTGGTGCCGGAAGGCGCGCGCGCCTATGCCGGCATCGGCTGCCACTACATGGCGCAGTGGATGGACCGCTCGACGCTCGGCTTCACCCAGATGGGCGGCGAGGGCGCCAACTGGATCGGCGAGGCGCCGTTCTCCAAGCGCCCGCACGTGTTCCAGAACATCGGCGACGGCACCTACAATCACTCCGGCTACATGGCGATCCGCGCCTCGATCGCCGCCGGGGTCAACGTCACCTACAAGATCCTCTACAACGACGCCGTCGCTATGACCGGCGGCCAGATGCACGATGGCAATCTGACGGTGCCGATGATCGCCGCCCAGGTGGCCGCCGAAGGGGCGAAGCGCATCGTCATCGTCAGCGACGAGCCGAAGAAATATCCGCCCGGCACCCCGTGGCCGGCGGGCGTCACCTTCCACCACCGCGACGACCTGCAGCAGGTGCAAAAGGAGCTGTCGCAGATCCCCGGCTGCACGATCCTGATCTACGACCAGACCTGCGCCGCCGAGAAGCGCCGCCGCCGGAAGCGCGGCACGTTCCCCGATCCCGAGAAGCGCGTCATCATCAACGAGCTGGTCTGCGAGGGCTGCGGCGATTGCGGCGTGAAGTCGAACTGCGTCTCGGTGCAGCCGCTGGAAACCGAATGGGGAAGGAAGCGCACCATCGACCAGTCGTCCTGCAACAAGGACTTCTCCTGCGTGAAGGGCTTCTGCCCGTCCTTCGTCACCGTGCACGGCGCGCAACTGAAGAAGGGCAGGGGCGTCGCGGAGGACCATGAGATCAAGGCGCTGCCGGAGCCCGAGCTGCCGAAGATCGCGCAGACCTACAACATCATCGTCACCGGCGTCGGCGGCACCGGCATCGTCACCATCGGCGGCATCCTCGGCATGGCCGCGCATCTCGAGGGCAAGGCCACCGGCATCATCGACATGGCGGGCCTCGCGCAGAAGGGCGGCGCGGTCTACAGCCACATGCGCATCGCCGAGCGGCCCGAGGACATCCACGCCATCCGCGTCGCGGCCGGCGGGGCCGATCTGGTGCTCGGCGGCGACATCGTCGTCGCCGGCAACAAGAAGGTGCTGGCGGCGGTCAAGTCCGGCCGCACCGCGATGATCATCAACACGTCGGAGTTCCTGCCGGGCGACTTCACCCGCAACGCCGACTTCTCGCTGCCGACCGAGCGCCTGCGCCGCGCCATCTCCCATGCGGCCGGGCGCGACCGCACGCATTTCGTCAACGCCTCGAGGCTTGCGACCGCGCTGTTCGGCTCCTCGCTCGGCGCGAACATCTTCATGGTCGGCTTCGCCTATCAGCTCGGCACCCTGCCGCTTCATGCCTCCGCCATCGAGCAGGCGATTGCGCTGAACGGTGAGGCGGTGCCGATGAACCTCGCCGCGTTCCACTGGGGCCGGAGAGCGGCGCTCGATCTCGCCGCGGTCGAGGAGATCGCCCGTCCCGCGCCCGAGACGCGCGACGACAACCGGGTGCTCTCGCAGTCGTTCGAGGAGACGGTGTCGCGCCGGGTCAAGTTCCTCACCGCCTACCAGAGCCGGCGTTACGCGAAGCGCTACAGGAAATGGGTCGAGCAGGCCAAGGATGTCGAGCAGGAGCGGGTGCCGGAGAAATGCGGCTTCGCCGACGCGGTCGCGCGCTATCTGTTCAAGCTGATGGCCTACAAGGACGAGTACGAGGTGGCGCGGCTCTACACCGACGGCACCTTCCTCAAGCAGGTCGCCAACGATCTCGGCGGCGAAAAGCTCCGCTTCGAATTCCATCTCGCGCCGCCGCTGCTCAGCAAGGTCAATCCGGCGACCGGCGAGCCGCGCAAGATGAGCTTCGGGCCGTGGATGATGACGGCGTTCAAGGTGCTGGCCGCGTTCCGCTTCCTGCGCGGCACGCCGCTCGACATCTTCGGCCGCTCCGAGGAGCGCCGCACCGAGCGCAGGCTGATCGCCGATTACGAGGCGATGCTGAAGGAGGTGCTGCCCAAGCTCAGCGCCGACAACCACGCGCTCGCGGTCGGCCTTGCCGCCATCCCGGAGAAGATCCGCGGCTTCGGCCCGGTCAAGGCGCGCCACCTCGCCGCCGCCAAGGCCGACGAGGCGGCGCTGCTCGAGCAGTTCCGCGCGGGCACGGCACCGATGCTCAAGGCCGCGGAGTAAATCTCTCCGCCGTCATTCCGGGGCGCGTGCGAAGCACGCGAGCCCGGAATCCAGTTCCGGAGAAAGTCCCTGCTCAACTGGACTCCGGGTTCACGCGCTGTGCGCGTGCCCCGGAATGACCGCGGAGAGGTTTCTGGCTATTTCTCTAATGCTTGTGCGTATGCCCGAGCTTCTCGGCAATGCCCGCGGTCCATTCCGCACGCGACACAAATCCCGGCGTTCCCCGCACGTTGTCCTCGACGAACTTCAACAGCTCCTCGTCGGACTTGTTCATCTCCAGCGGAATGCGGAACGGCTGCGGCACGTGCCATGGCATGTCGATGAAGATCTCCAGCCGGTTGCCCTCCGGGTCGCGGAAATAGCAGGAGACGGCGTTGCCGTGCGTCACCGGGCCAAGCTCGGTGATCGGCTCGTTCTTCAGCTTGGCATAGGTCTCGCGCAGCGCCGCGAACGAGGGGGCGCGAAACGAGATCTGCTGGATCATGTTGTACTTGAGGTCCGCCGGCCGGCCTGACGCGAACACCACCTGATGATGCTCGTGCGGGTCGCTGGTCATGAACGCGATCTCCGAGCCATCCTCCCGCATCTCGCGGTCCGACACCACGAGGCCGAGGATGCGGGTGTAGAATTCGACCATCTTCGGCAGGTCGGTCACGAACAGCCCGATGTGGCTGAACGACATTTGCATGGCTGAACCGAACTCCCTCACTCGTCGGTTGCGTTATTGCACCGTGATGTTGTTGGCCTTGATCAGGTCGCCCCAGAGCTTGAGCTCGCTCTTGAGCAGCGCGTTCGCGGCTTCCGGCGTCAGCCGGTCGCCCGGATAGATTTCCATGCCGCCGTCGTCGAAGGACTTCTTGACCCGGGCGTCGGCCAGCGCATGGCGCAGCGCGGCGTTGAGCTTGTCGATGACCGGCCGCGGCGTGCCGGCCGGGGCCAGCAGCATGTGCCAGAATTCGAGATCGAGCTTCTTGTGGCCGAGCTCGCCCATGGTCGGCAGGTCCGGCAGGCCGGCGAACCGGCCGCGGCCGATGATGGCGTAGCCCTTGAGCTTGCCGGCCTTGATCAGGCTTCCGGCCTGCACCGCCGATTGCGAGCTCATGTCGACCTGGCCGGCCAGCAGGTCGTTGAGCGCGGGACCCGCGCCGCGATACGGGACCTGCGTGCCGGGAACGCCGAGCTCCTGCTGGACCAGCATGCCGGCGAGATGGCTGAACGATCCGACGCCCGCATGCGCGATCTTCGGATTGTTGCCGGGCGTCTTCATCCAGGCCACCAGGTCCTTGATGTTGGAAGGCGGCAGGTCCGCGCGCGCCGTCCAGACCGACGAGGCCATGTTGATCAGGCCGATGCCGGTGAAGTCCTTTTCGGCCTCGAAACTCAGGTTTTTGTACATCGTCATGCCGGCGGCGAGCGCCACCTGATGGATATGGATGGTGTAGCCGTCGGGCGCGGCGCGCGCCGCCTTGGCGGCCGCGATCATGCCGCCGGCGCCGCCGATGTTCTCGATGACGAGCTGCTGGCCGAGCGACTGCGACATCGCCTCCTGGATGATGCGCGAGATCGCGTCGGTCGCGCCGCCGGGCGGGTACGGCACGATCATCGTGATCGGCTTGTTGGGATAGTCCTGCGCCGCGGCGGGTGTGGCCGCCGGTCCGGCGATGAGCGATACGGCGAAAAGCAGAACGAAGGCCAGCCTGTGGGCACAAGTCATGACGTCCTCTCCGTTGACCGCCGCGCGTCTCAATGCGCGCGTGGTCGGTCATTGCCGCCGCAGTCTAGACGGCTTTTCGTCGCGATGACCAGAGCATCGTCCCGCGGTTCACCGCCTTCGATCAGCCGGCATTGTGGGATAGGGTGACGGACGACGAAGGAGGCACCGATGGACCCGACCCTCACCGACACGATCGACATGCACGGCGATCCGCTGGCCTTCCTGACGCGTCGCGGACGCGAAACATCGCCCGGGTCCGGGCGCGGCGTCATCAAGATCGAAGCGCGGCAGATGGCCGGGCACCAGAAAGAGGCCGTGGCGGCCGAAGGCGCGGACGGCCATGTCTGGCGGCTCACATCGGATGAAGGCCTGCACCTGAAGGGCACCGATCTCGCGCCGTTTCCGCTCGGCTTCTTCAATGCCGGCCTGCAGGCCGATCTCTACGGGCGCATCCGCGCGCTTGCGGGCCAGCGCGGCATCGCGCTCGACGCCGTCGCCATCCGGGCGGTCAATCACTACTGGCTCACCGGCTCGTTCATCCACGGCACCGGCGAGGGCCATGCCGAAGCGCCCGACATCGACGTTGAGGTGCAGAGCCCCGCATCGGCTGATGCGATCGAGGCACTGGTCGCCGCCGCCATGGATGCTTCGCCGGCCATTGCGCTGCTGCGCGCCCCGCTCACCGGCAACACCTTCGCGCTCTACGTCAACGGCCGGCGGCGACCGGTCGAAGGCATCGCCAATTCACGATCGCCCGACGCCGGCGATCCCTACCGCGTCTATGCCCGCGCGCCGCGGCCGCTCGACCCGAATGCGCGGCGCGACCTGATCGAGAAGACCGGCCGGGTGGAGCAGGGCGCGCCGCAGCCTGCCGCGCCCACCGTGACCAACAAGCTCGTTCGCAACATTTTCGGCAACGGCAGGCCGGCAGGCGGCGAGGGCCTGTTCGAGGTCGACACCTTCCTCGGCGTGCCGGGCGCGAGCCACTTCCGGCTTGTCAGCGACGAAGGTGAAACGGGCGCAGCGCCGTCGGGCCTGACGCTGCTCTCGGCCGGCATCGCGTTCTGTTACATGACCCAGCTCTCGCGCTACATCGAGAACATGAAGATGAACATCCACGGTGTGCGGCTGGTGCAGTTCAATCCCTATGTCTCTGGACCGCAGGCTGGGGTTGAGCCGATCGACACACATCTCTTCCTCAACGGCGAGGCGCCCGACGAGACGCATCTGCAGCTCCTGGCCATTGCCGCGCGCACCTGCTACCTGCACGCCGCGTCCAAGACGCCGGTCGAGCCGAACCTGCGGATCGTTCACAACGGCCGGGCCGTCGCCCGCGCGGCGTGATGGCGCGCTACCGGGCGTGCGCGCCCTTGCCGGTGAGAGACGATAGGCGGTATCGCTCCGTTGCCGTTGCATCCTGGGGCAATGGTCTGCTCCTCGGCTGGACGAGTTTGCGGATGCGCCGCGGAGGACCCGAAGCGCCGACGGGATCTGCGCCTTCAGAGTGCAAGGACACGGCTCAGCGAGCGCGACGGGCTTCTGCGTCGGTCACCGCTCAATTCAAACGTCATGTAGGTCGATACAGCGCCGGCGTCTTGCCGGCGATTACCGGACTTGTTGCGTGATTGCTCATGCTCCGCGGCTCATGAGCTGCAGGCTCGGCAGCAGCCGTTCGGCTGCGTCGCGCATCGGATTCATCCGGATGGATAGGGGTCCGTAGTGGATTGAGCGATGTTGAGTTCTAGAACGCTTCCGCCAGCGCCTTCGCGCCCGGCAATTGCGAGGCGCGGTCCATCTTGCCGTCGATCGATTCGAACAGCGCCGCGACCGTGCCGGTGCGCCGCGCGATCGGGTTGCGCTCGTAGCCGCCGCGCTGGAAGAAGTTCGACGTCGGCACCTTGTCGCGCAACTCATGCGGCATGGTCACCATGTCGAAGCCGTTGCCGTCGCCGGTGAAGTTCATCAGCTCGAGCTCGACCGCGGCGAGCGGCCGCGGAAAGCCCCGCGTCTTGGCGAACACCACCGAGTCGAGCAGCTTCTGCGTCTGCAGCAGCGGGCCGATGTCGCGGTCGAGGATCGCCGCGTGAATGCCCTTGCCGCCCTCGGTGAACTTGGCGAGCTTGTCGTGCTCGCTCCACGAGTTCGGCACCGAGCGGGCGAACGCGACCATCTTCTGCAGCGCCTCGACCTTGCGATCCATCGCCTTGCGGTCGGCCGCGACGAGGCTTGCGGCGGTTGAGCTCAGCCTGGTGAGGAACTTGTCGCCGTGGTTGGCGAGCAGGCTCACCGAGTTGGTGCTGAGCAGCTGGTTGTAGCCGATCGCCGGCGAGATCGGCTTTGCGTTCTTGTTCGAGGTGAGGCCGGCCTGCGTGTCGTATTCGCCGTTGCCGCCGGTCTCGAACGCGTAGATGCGGACCGCCTGCTCGCGGGTCAGGCCGGCCGCGGTCGCGACCTTGGCATAGGCCTGCTTGAATTCCGTCTCATTCCGCGGCCGGTCCGGCGCGAAGTTGTATTGCAGCTTCGCCGCCGCCAGGAACTCGGGGATGGTCGGGATCGGCACCGGCGGCCGCTCCGGATCGCGGCGCGGCGGCACATATTCGGGTGGGCGCGGCGGGCCGGTGTAGACCGGCGGCTGCTCCAGCACATAGTCGGCGAGCACGATCCGCTCGCCGCTGCGGCGCTTGGCGAAGCGCGCGCGCCGCTTGTCGGCGATCGACTGCCAATACGCTTCGGCCTCCTGCTCATAGGCGGTCCGCGCGCGGATGTAGGCTTCGACCGCGGGGCTCGCGGCGGTGGCGCCGTCGGCCTCGCCTTGCGCGAACAACGGCGAAACGCCGCCGAGCAGCGCTGTGGCCAGCAGCCAGACCAGAGATCGTCGCTTAAAACGGTGATGCATCATCAATGCTGGCGGCGGCCCGGAATCACCGACCGTTGTAGAATCATACCATGATCGGCCGCACCGATGGCGCAACTGAGGCGATCGGTCCCATGTGCTTAGTGCCATGCGCTTGACCGTTGTGGCCATCATGGAACAATCGCCGCCAAATTCGTTAACAAACCTGAGAGGCACCCATGACAGCGATTGCGCTTGCTCTGCATATCTTCGGCGCCGTGGTCTGGGTCGGCGGCATGTTCGCGGCCTATATGTGCCTGCGCCCGGCGGCGGGTCCGCTTGAGGCGCCGCAGCGGCTGATGCTGTGGCGGGCGTTCTTCGCCAGGTTCCTGCCGTGGGTCTGGGTCTCGGTCGTGCTGCTGCTCGCGAGCGGCTACTGGATCCTGTTCGTCACCATCGGCGGGTTCCGCGGCGCGGGCGTCCACATCCACGTCATGCACACGCTCGGCTGGATCATGGTCGTGCTGTTCTTCTGGCTGTTCCACGGGCCGTGGCTGAAGTTCAAGCGCGCCGTCGACGCCACCGACTTTCCCGCCGCGG
This sequence comes from Xanthobacteraceae bacterium, assembly GCA_019746355.1. The sequence continues at coordinate 26,376 of JAIESC010000037.1, forward strand.
GTGCGCAGCTCAACCGCATCCGGCAGATCATCATGGTCAACCTGCCGCTCGGGCTGATCGTGGCGATCGTCGGCGCGAGCGGCCGCTACTGGGGTTGAGCGCCGCTCTCGGCAATTCCAGGCCGCCCGCGTTGCGGGATCGGTCCCTCTCGAACAGTTGATGAAGGCATTCCGCCTTGCTGCTTGGAATTATGGACTGTATGGTCCATAATTCGCAACGCTGCCGGTTGACGGAAGGATCGATGGCCCGTCCTCGTGAGTTCGACGCGGAGGTCGCGCTGGAAAGCGCGATGGAGCTGCTTTGGAGCAAAGGCTACGAGGCCACCTCGCTCGACGATCTGTGCAAGGTGACGGGGCTCAGCCGGTCGAGCTTCTACGCGACGTTCGGCAGCAAGCGAAAGCTTCTGCTGCGCTCGGTCGACCGTTATGTCGAGCGGCGTGTGCCGAACCTGATCGAGACGCTGGTGCGTCCGATCCCCGTCCAGGATGCGTTCGCGGCGCTGCTTCGCGATTTCATCGATCGGATCGTCGCTGGTTCCGGCCGGCGAGGGTGCTTCCTCGGCAATTGCGCGGCGGAGTTGCCACGCGGCGATCGTGGGGCGCTGACGCAGGTGCGGCAGGGGCTCGGACGCACCGAAGCGGTGTTTCGCGAAGCGCTGGCGCGCGCCAAGGCGCGCGGCGAGCTGCAGCCTGAGGCCGACGTGGATGCGCTGGCGCGATTTCTCACCGCCGGCATTCAGGGGCTCCGGCTGGTCGGCAAGGTCAATCCCGACCGGTCCACCCTCGAGGACATCGCGGCGACGATGCTGAAATGTCTCAAGTAGGCGGCCGCTCGCACCGGCCGCCCGGGACCTCAGGCGGGAGGAGTTCGCCATGACCGTCAAACCGTGGGTCAAATGAACGGCCGCCAGTCAGTCAACAACGGAGGAAAACCATGGATCAACGCACCCGCCCCGCACCACGCCTCGCACCGCTGCCGCCGGATCACACGCCGGAGCTGAAGGACCAGTTCGAAACCGCCCGCAAGCGGATGGGCTTCATTCCGAACAGCGTCCTCATCATGCAGCGTGTCCCGCAAATGGTGGATGCGTTCACGAAAATGACCGTTGCGATCTGGAATCCGCAGGGCAAGGTTGATCTGAAGCTCAAGCGGCTGATCTCCCACGTCGCGAGCCGCTCGGCCGGCTGCCGCTACTGCATGGCGCATACGGCGGACGGCGCGGCGAGGCAGGGCGTCGAGCAGCGGAAGCTGGACGCGGTCTGGGACTACAGGACCAGTCCGCTGTTCAACGACGCCGAGCGCGCCGCCCTCGACGTCGCGGTCGCGGCGGGCTGCGTGCCGAACGCCGTCACCGACGAGATGTTCATGGATTTGCGAAAGCACTGGAACGACGAGCAGGTCGTCGAAATCGTCGGTGTGATCGCCATGTTCGGCTTCCTCAACCGCTGGAACGACACCTTCGCGACGCCGCTGGAGGACGAGCCGCTGGAGTACGGCGAGAAGCATCTGGCGTCGCAGGGCTGGGACGCCGGCAAGCACTCGCGCCAGGGCATGATCCCGAAAGGCCTGCCCCGGACCTGATCCGGGGTGTGAAGCGGTTTTCGGAAAAGATCATGCCCAAACAGAAGAACGAGCGACGGGTCTGCTTCAACGACGTTGAATCAGACCCAAGCCGTCCCGAAAGCCACGCATTCGTGATCCGTACGGCGCAAACCGTGAAATCTCTCGTTGCGCCGGCCTGCTACCACATCGCAGCAACACTGGAGGGAGGGACCCCATGATGAATCGACGTCTTCTGCTTGGTGCGTTTGCGCTGTCCGCCGCTCTGTCGGTCGGCTCGATCGCCGGGGCGATGGACAAGAAGCCGTTCGACCAGAAGACGTTCGAGGCCGCGCAAGCGGCCGGCAAGCCGATCCTGGTCGAGGTCCATGCGCCGTGGTGTCCGGTGTGCAAGGCGCAGGCGCCGATCCTGGCGAAGCTCAGAAGCGACGCGCGGTTCAAGGACCTGGTCAGCTTCAACGTCGACTTCGATTCGCAGAAGGACCTGCTGAAGAAGTTCAACGTGCAGAAGCAGAGCACGCTCATCGTGTTCAAGGGCAGCAAGGAGGTCGGCCGCTCGACCGGCGACTCCAATGCCGCCTCGATCGAAGCGCTGGTCGCCAGATCGATCTGATCGCGGCGGCTGATCTTCAAGATGGGCGGCATCGGCCTTGCGCTGCTGGCGGGAGTTCTCTCCACGCTGTCGCCATGCGTGCTGCCGCTCATCCCGATCGTGCTCGGCGCAGCGCTCGGCAAGCACCGCTACGGGCCCGTGGCGCTGGCCGCAGGGCTCGCGCTCTCGTTCGTCGCGATCGGCCTGTTCGTCGCGACCATCGGCTTCGCCGCGGGTGTCGGCCAGGAGGTGTTTCGTGCCGCCGCTGCCGTTCTCCTGATCGCCGCGGGCGTCGTCCTGCTGTTGCCGCGCCTGCAGTTGCAACTTGCCGCGGCGGCCGCGCCGGTCGGCACCTGGGCGCTCGGGAACGCCGGCGGTCTTGCAGGCACCGGCTGGGGTGGCCAGTTTCTCATGGGACTTGTGCTCGGTGCGGTCTGGAGCCCCTGCGTCGGTCCGACGCTCGGCGCGGCCTCGGTGCTGGCGGCCCGCGCCGAGAACCTGACTTATGTGACGCTGACGATGTTCGCCTTTGGCGTCGGCGCGGCTCTGCCGCTCCTGGCCGTTGGCATGATGTCGCGCGAGGCGCTGATGCGCTGGCGCGGCCGCATGCTTTCGGCGGGCAGCCGCGGCAAGGCGGCGATGGGCGTGCTGCTGCTCGCGGTCGGCGTGCTGATCCTCACCGGTCTGGACAAGCGGGTCGAGGCCGCGCTGGTCGAGGCTTCGCCCGACTGGCTGACCGCGCTGACGACACGGTTTTGATCGTGATTGCCGGCGAGTTTGCAAGACCCCGATAGCGGCGCCTCGCCGCCGGTTTCCCTTCGGGCGTGCTGTTCAGACGGCGGCGCCGCGAGCAACTCCATGCCGTGATTCCGGCCGCGTCACTTCTTTGGAAGCGTCTTGACGTAGCCGAGCGCCATCGCAACCCAGGCGGTGAGCGCGCGTGACGGACAGGCTTTCGCGTCGACGAACACGAATCCCCCGAAGCGGCGGCCGCCCATCTCGACCGCGGAAGCGCCGGGGCGTGCGAGCGCCTTGGCCTCGTTGTCCTTGCCGACCCGGAACATGAAGCGGTCGGCGCCGCCCTTGGTCCGGTCGATGCCGCCGAGCATGTTGCCGTTCACGAGCAGGCACAGCCCGCCCATCATGCGCTTCTCCGACACGCCTTTGATGCCGCGCAGCGCGTCACGGAAGCGCTGCGCAAGAGCTTCGTCGTAGGCCACGGCCAACCCCACGCCACGTTGACTCCGCTATATGTACTTTATACTATCTTTTTTGTAGTTACAATGAAGGCCCACGGATGGGCGGGCCGAAACTCAGCGACGTCGACGGCCGCGGTGAAGTCGCGCGCCCGGCATTTGCAATCGGAGGCGTTCCGGCAGATTTGCCGGACCGCCTCACGCGGAGGATAAAGGGAGAAAGTCCATGTCTGTCGCCCAAGCGTTGAACCGCCCAGCCGCTGCCCGGGCGTTCTGGCTTGGCTTTGCGGCCTATCTCGTACCAAGTTTCCCCATTGCCTATGTCTGGCACCTGGTGGCCTTCGCGCCGGCCTACCACGGCCTTGCGATGTATCGCGACGATGTCATCGTCCCGTTCGGTCTGCTGTCCATGTTGATCCAGGCAGCGGCCTTCTCATGGGTCTATCCGCGTGCATTTTCCGACCGCAGCGCATGGCTTCGAAATGGAATGCGCTATGGGCTGGCGCTCGCGGCGTTGTCGTGGTCGTTCACCACGCTGGCCGTGGCCGCAAAGAACGTGATGACATCCGTGCCGACCTATATGTTGCTGGAAACCGGGTTCACGCTGGTTCAGTTTGCGGTGGTGGGGCCGTTGATCGCGTTGGCGTATCGCAACCAAGGAGCACCATGACAGTGACGTCGGCATGAGTGGAACACGCTATGCCCAGTTCTGTGCTCTTGCCCGCGCGGCCGAGATCCTTGGCGAACGCTGGACCCTGCTGATCATCCGCGAGCTCCTGCTCGGCCAGAAGCGCTTCGGCGACCTGAGCGATCGCCTTTCCGGCGTCAGCCCGACGGTGCTGACGACGCGGCTCAACGCCCTGATCGAGCACGGCGTTGTGCAACGCGTGACGTTGCCGCCGCCGTTCAACGCGCAGGTTTACGAGCTGACGCCGGTTGGGCTCGGCCTCAAGCCCGCGATCCGCGAGCTGATTCGCTGGGGCGGGCATTTCATCTTTCCGATGCGCCCGGATGACGAATTCGATCCCGACTGGGGGCTGCTCGCGCTCGACGCCAGCGCGCGGCGAACGCCGACGCCGCCTCACAAGATCGTTCTGCGCATCAGGCACAAGTCCAGGATCGCGGGCTTTCTGATTGAGGGCGGTGAGGCCGGAACCACGATTACCAGGGGCGAAGGACCCGGGAGCGCCACGATCGAGACGACGTTCAAAACGTTGCTGCCGATCATCTCCCTGCAGCTTCCTCTCGAGCAGGCGATCTCGGAGAACACGGCCGCCGTCGAGGGATCGCTGAGGATCGCGCGGATGCTTCCGCGCTTCTTCGATCGGAGCGAGCGGCTCGGCTGACAGGTCTACGCGGTGGGTGAGTGGCTGATCACGCCGCCCCGACCAGCACCAGCGCCACGAAGGCGCGCGTGCGATCGAGATGCTCGGCGAGCAGGCCGAGCGCGCCGGCGTCACGGGCGACGACGGCGTCGGCGAGCGCGCGATGCTCCGCGGACACGTCGCGCGCGAGCTTGCGGTTGGGCACCTTGGTGAGCCGGATGGCGCGGTAGCGCTCGGTCTGATCGACGAGCTGCCCGATCATGCGCAGGAGCCGCGGCGCGGCGGCCGCCTCGATCAGCGTCGCGTGAAACGCGCGATGGCGCTTCTCCCATTCGACCACGGTCTCGCCGCGAGCGGCGCCCGCTTGCGGCAGCGCGGCGCGCTCGAGGCGGTAGCAGGCGGCGACGATCTGCGCCTCCCACTGGTCGTCGCCGCGTTCCATCGCAAGCTTCAGCGCATCGCATTCCAGCAGCGTCCGGATGCGATAGAGCTCGTCGAGGTCGCTCACGGAGGGCAGCGGCACGCGCACGCCGCGATGGCCGGACGCGATCAGCATGCCTTCGCCGACCAGGCGCGAGATCGCCTCGCGCAGCGGGCTGATGCCGCAGCCGTAGCGGGCGAGCAGCTCGCGCGTCAGCAGCGCGGAGCCGGGGGCAAACACCCCGGCCAGCAGGTCACCCTTGAGCGTGTCGTGGGTCTGCTCGGCGACGGTTCGGTTCGCGGCCTGGAGATTCCCGGTCATGGGCGCATTGAAGCCGCAAACGCCGCGATCGGTCAACAATTTTCCAAAAACAAGACTTTTTCCAAAATCGTTGACTCCCGCCCGGATTCGTCGAAGGATCGGGTTACGGAGGTCCGGGCATGTGGGCGTTGGCGACAATCGATGGGGCGGCACCGGCGGCGGCGCTGATCGTCGACGGGCGGCTTTATCCGCTTGCTGGGTTGGCCAAGGCGGCGGGCAAAGCCTTGCCCGCGACGACGATCGAGATGTTCGCCGACTGGCCGCGCACGCAATCGCTACTCGCCGAGCTTGCCGCGTCGGCCGGCAAAAGCGGCGTCGCGCATTCGGACGCTGCAACGGCAAAGCTCGCGGCACCGCTCCTTTATCCCGGCAAGGTGCTGTGCGCCGGCGCCAACTACTACGACCACATGGCCGAGATGGGTTTTCCCGGCACCAAAAAGGAAACCCAGCGGCTGTTCTTCTTCTTCAAGCCGCCGCGCAACGCCGTGGTCGGCCCGGGCGCCACGGTGGTGATGCCGCGCGGCACGAAGAAGTATGACTGGGAGATCGAGCTCGCCGCCGTAATCGGCCGGACCGCGCGCTACGTGTCCGCTGAACGCGCGCTCGATCACGTCGCGGGCTACACCATTGCGATCGACATGTCGGCGCGCGACTTCAACCAGGCGCCCGATCAGTTCTACAAGTTCGACTGGGTGGCGGGAAAAGCCACCGATACGTCTTGTCCGATGGGACCATGGATCGTGCCGGCCGCGGCGCTCCCCGATCCGCAGAACGCGCCGCTCAAGCTTTCGGTCAACGGTGTCGTGAAGCAGGACAGCAGCACGCAGCAGATGATCTACTCGGTCGCCGAGCAGATCGCGCGCGCCTCCGAACTGATGACGCTCGATCCGGGCGACGTGGTGCTCACCGGCACGCCGGCCGGTGTCGGCGTGCCCAAGGGTGCGTTTCTTGCTCCCGGCGACAGGATCGATGCGGAGATTGCCGGCATCGGCAGGCTCAGCGTGGAGATCAAGCCGCCTCGCTAGTTTTCCGGTTCAGGCGTTGGATATTGGAGACAGTCATGAACACGACCGTTCGCCTTTACGGGCTTGCACTCGCAGCGCTTGTCGCCGCGGCCATCCCGGCGCAGGCGCAGAACAAGGTTCTGCTCCGCTTCTCGACCGCAGCCCCGCCGCCGGACTTCCTCTCCAAGTCGCTCGAGCGCTTCAAGGACGAGGTGGACAAGGCCGCGCCGAACCAGTTCGAGGTGCGGCTGCATCCGGGATCGAGCCTGTTCCGGCAGGGCACCGAGGTCGCGGCGATCCAGCGCGGCAATCTCGAGATGAGCACGATGACGACCTTCGAGGTCGCCCAGCAGATCGCCGAATGGGGCTTCTTCAACCGCGCGTTCCTGTTCCGCGACTGGGACCATGCCACCAAGGTGATGAATGGCCCGATCGGCGAGCGATATAAAAAAGAAGTCGCCGAGAAGATGGGCATCGTCATCCTCGCGCCGACCTATCTCGGCACGCGCCAGCTCAACCTGCGGACCAAACGCGACGTGAAGACGCCGGCCGACCTCAAGGGTGTCAAGCTGCGCATGGCCGCGGGACCCGAATGGCTGCTGCTCGGCGAGTCGCTCGGCGTCACGCCGACGCCGATGGCGATGCCGGAGGTTTATCTGTCGCTCAAGACCGGCTCGATCGATGGCCAGGAGAACCCGCTCACCATCATGAACGCCGCCAAGTACTACGAGGTGACCGAGCAGGTGGTGCTGACCGCGCATCTCGTGCAGCCGGTGTTCTATGCGCTACGCAAGGAGACCTGGGACGCGCTCACCGCCGATCAGAAGAAGGCCGTGCAGGACGCGGCCCGCTTGGCGACCGCGCAGAACACCGAGCAGCGGCTCGTCGACGAGAAGCAGGTGACGGACCGGCTGAAGACGCAGGGGCTCACCGTCACCCCGGTCGACATGAAGCCGTTCCACGACAACGCCGACAAGGTCTATGCGGCGTCCGATTTGGCCAAGGCCTGGAACAAGGACTTGCTGGCGCAGACCGCGGCGACAAGATGACAGGCCGGGCCGGGTAAGCGATGGCCCGTGCGCTCCGCATTCTGGCGAAAACCGCCGAGGCCGCGTCCGCCGCGGCCTTCGCCGCGATGTTCCTCCTCTTCCTCGCCGGCATCTTCTCCCGCTATGCGCTGAACCGCCCGCTCGTCTGGTCGGACGAGCTGATCATGATCGTCTTCCTTTGGGTGGTGTTCCTGACCGAAGCGCTGGTCATCACCGAGCGTGAGCAGGTCACCTTCGACGGCATCTACGATCTGGTCGGTGAGCGCTGGCGCCGTGCGATCCAGGCCACGGCCGCGCTGCTGATCGCGGCGATGTTTCTTGCCGCGATGCCGACGATCTTCGATTACGTGCGCTTTCTCTGGCGCGAGCGCACCACTGCGCTGCAGTGGCGGCTCGACTTCGTCTACCTGTGCTTCGTGGTGTTCTGGGCCGCCGTCATCGTGCGCGCTCTGATCAAGCTCGTTCGCCTGGCCCGGCCGGCCTGGCGGGATGAAGTCGCGATTGCGCGCGCCGACGAGCGCGCCAACGTGCTGGGCTGACACAGCGATGCCCGCCGATCCGATCCTCCTGATGTGCGTGGCGTTCGTCGTGTTCGCGATGCTGCGCTTTTCCATCGCGCTGATGATGTTCAGTTGCGGGCTGGTCTACCTCTGGGTGAGCCGGCAGGACGTCGGATTGATCGTCGATCAGACGCTCAATTCGAGCTTCCAGCTCAACGTGCTGCTCGCCATCCCGATGTTCATCCTGGCCGGCAATGCGATGAACGCGGCAACCATCTCCGAGCGGATCTGGGCCGCGGCGGATGCGGCGATCGGGCGGCTGCGCGCCGGCCTCGGTCACGTCACGGTGCTGATGAACGTCGTCATCTCCAGCATGTCCGGCAGCGCGGTGAGCGACGCCGCGGGCGCCGGCATGGTGGCGATCCAGATGATGCGCAAGGTCGGCAATTATCCCGGCGGGCTCGCGGTCGCGATCACCGCGGCGTCCTCGTGCCTCGGCCCGATCATCCCGCCGTCGATCCCGATGGTGATCTACGCGATCCTGAGCGGTGCGTCGGTCGGCGCGCTGTTTCTCGCCGGCGTGGTGCCGGGCCTTTTGCTTGCGGTGAGCCTGATGCTGATGGTCGCCTTCGTCGGCAGGCGCCGCGGCCTGCCGTTCGGCAAGGCGACGCCGCTTCACGAGCTGCCGCGTGTGTTCGGGCGTGCCGTCATCCCGTTCACGCTTCCGGTCGTGCTGCTCGGCGGCATCTGGGGCGGCATCTTCACGCCGACCGAGGCCGCGGCCGTCGCCGCCTTCTGGGCGATCGTCATCGGGGCCTGCATCTACCGCAACCTTGGCCCGAAGGCGCTTTACGCGGTGTTCGCGCTCTCGGCGCGGCAATCGACCGTGGTGATGATGCTGATCGTCTCGTCCTTCATCGTCAATTTCGCGCTGGAGCGCGAGGGCGTGGCGCAAGGGCTCGCCGGCTGGATCGTCGGGCTTCAGCTTTCGCCGCTCGGCTTCCAGCTCGCCGTCAACGTGATGTTTCTTCTTCTCGGCACCGTGCTCGACGGCGCGGTGATGCTGCTGGTGTTCGTGCCCGTGCTGCTGCCGGCGGCCAAGAGCCTCGGCATCGATCTGGTGCATTTCGGCGTGGTGGTCATTCTCAACTTCATGATCGCCCAGGTCACGCCACCCTACGGCCTGATCCTGTTCGTGCTGTCAGCGTTGACCGGCGTGCCGATGCGCGAGATCAACCGCGAAATCTGGCAGTTCTGCGTGCCGCTCGCGATCGTGCTTCTGCTGCTGATCGTGTTCCCGGCGATCACGCTCGGGCTGCCGTGGATGTTCGGCTACAAGGGATAGGGCCATTTTGCCGCGCGAGGGGAATGCCCGCCCAAGCCGCACAGCGATGTGAAAATCGGGCAGCCTTGGCGACGCCTCAGCCAAGCCCCAAGCGAAGGCGCGGGCGTTTACCGAAACGAGCTCAACGGGTAAGTTGACAGTAGTTATTTTTTTCGCCGCCTTGTGGTTTTGATCCACCTGGAGATGGTTTGGGTTGGCTGGGCGTTGGGATGTGGCGCACGGTTTGCCCACCGTCGTTGGCCATTCCGCCCTTTCGATCGATGCGGATAATGATCGCGGCCTTGTTAAAACAAGAAAGCCATTTGCCGCATCGCTTGCGGACCAAGCTTCTCTGTATTCCCGCGATATTGAGGCCAATGCCACTTGATTGGAGGAAAATCACCGATGTGTTCGGCGCGCGCTTAACCTTGCGCTCTGTGGCATTTTAGCTGGCTGGGATCGAATTTATCCTTGCGTTGACATACATCGCGGAGCACGGCTTTTCTTTCACTACCAAGCAATGAAGGGGGCCTATATACGTGTCTGACCTAAGCGGATACGCCCCGGAAGATCATGAGCGGGGTCATACCGTAAGCCGTTGCCGGTCTCCCGATGAGCATCCTCGCCATCGGCGCCAGGCTGCCCACAACCTGCCCCGCCATCATTCCGAGGGACATCGACGCCAGCAGGTGGTCTAACATCACGCTCTGTGTGGCGACGTCACCCGGCGGGTCCGGCAAGGCGTCCAGAATGCCAAGCATCTGCCAAGTCCCGGCAATCGCCACGCCGTGTTTCAAAAGCAGTTCGCTGCCAGGGATTACTAGGCTGTCTTCCCGGAGGCTCGACCAAACCGATACATCGTCCGCTGCCTTGATGGCGGCCTGTATCGTGTGAGGCATGATTTTCATCATTTCGAGCCCGAATTCGGTATCCGAAATGGATTTGTTCTTTTGTTCGTATTTAGCGGCCTTGCGGGCCGCCCTGCTGCTCAGCGTCGCAGTGTTCGACGCAGCTGCCTGCTCATTGGCGTTCCTTATGGCGACTTCCTTTAGGGCGGGCAGTTTCCACGCCTCTTTGAGAAGGCCCATATCAAACGCTGCCAGAGTGCCGGACACCAAAACAAACTGACCAATTCGCGCCTGCTTGGGATCATCGACGATCAGATTTCGCTCAGCGAGATAGTTCAGAAACGTGCGGGCGTTCGTCCAAAGCGGGTCGTATGTGCGTTCTGCCGAGTCCCGCTCTTCGCTGCCAGTCGTCACGTCCTGCGTCGTGCCGGTCCTGGCAACGCCCGCACTGAAGTTGGTCGTTAGGCCGGTCTTCGTTGTGTCCGATTCGCTTGTGTATTCGAGTGCCTTGACCTGCTGAAGCACGCCATAGGTTTCGAATTGCGCAAGAAACGAGGCGATCCGGCGGTGATCGTGATAGAGAAAATCAAAGACCAAATTGCTTTTTTGGGCCGCGGATTGCGGACCTGAGGCGATCTCGTCGCTCTTCTGCGCTTCGTCGGACTTGCTCGGCTCGTTTTCTGTTTCGCTCGAAGGCATCAGCCAACTCTTTTGGGTCCGTCTGAATGAAGCGCGCAAGCGCCTCGTTCAGGTCCATGTCCAATTCGGGCGGCTGAGATTTCGGCTCTTTGCGCCGTTTCATGCGATCAGCCCCTTGTAAGGCAGACGGCCTTCCACATGCTCCATGAGAGCGTCAAACCGCACTGTCTCACCCGCCTCGCGGCGATTATAGCGCCAAGTCATTTCATCAAGATAGCGGTGCAAGTGCTTCGGACTGACGTGGTGATGGATGCCGATAATCTGACGCTTGAGTAACGCCCAAACACTTTCGATTCCGTTTGTGTGGATCGTGTAGTTGCGGACGTACTCATGCTTGGAGTGATCGACGGAATGGCGGATCACGTGGTGATCGACGCCCTGATAGCCCGTCCAGTCGTCAGTCATCAGGGTCGCGCCCTGTTCGACGTGCGCGATAATTTCGCCCTTCACTGACTTCAGGCCGCCCTTGAGGGGCTTTGCCCGCAGCTCACCACCGCGTTGCAGCATCCCAAACACCACTGTCTTCCCGCTGCCCTTCCGATTGCTCCGCTTGTGCACCGGCCGGTTGCGGTCTTTGCCACCGACGAAGGTTTCATCGGCGTCGATCACGCCATCGAGCGGTTTGTTCAACGACTTGGTCGCCGCTGCATGGCGCAGCCGGTGAAGCATAAACCACGCCGTCTTCTGGGTAACCCCGATGTCGCGGGCCAGTTGCGTGCTGGCGATACCCTTACGGTGCGATGTCAGGAACCAAATGGCGAAAAGCCACTTTTGGAGGGGTATTTTCGTGTCCTCAAACATGGTCCCGACCTTAATCGAGAAATGCTTGCGGCATTCGGCGCACTTATGGGTCCGCTTGTCAGAAAAACGTGTAGATTTTCGTGGCGTTGCAGTAGGGGCAAAAGGCCCCATTTCTCCACCTAATCGCTGTAAAGTGGTCAATTGCGGCCTGTTCGTCTGGAATTGCCTTTTGAAGATCAAACAACGTCTTGAAATGTACGTTCATGGCCGGTCTCCCCGTGCCACGAATACTATCATATTCTGAGCTTGGGTCATTTCCAATGAAGTGCCTGGCGTCGAGAATTGCGTTTGCGTCACGCGAGAAAGCTTGTCGCGAATTGGCGTCTGGCTCTTGATCTTGTTGAGTCGGCCGGTACGTCAGGCGCTTGCCCTCTGCACCTTTGGCGTCAGCGCGTCCGTTGCCCCATCGGCAATGCCGAGCGCTGTCGCACCTCCCTCCAGGTGCCGGCGGCCAGCTCCGGGGAGCAACAGGTTGTTTGCGGGGTTGACAAATCCATGTTGTTCTCTATTTGTTCTAGATATCCTGCTTGTTGAGGGGCGCCAACCGGAGGTGTCCGTCTGGCAAGAAGCAGGAGCGGCTCCCGCGCGCCCGGCTCACACGGCCGGGCTCTCGGGGCGCCTCGGACCCCACTTTACGGGCAATACGACCCGTGAGCAGGGAGCCTGCTGGACCGCCGGTCGCCGGTTGCGAACCGGAAGGGCAAGCGTGGCCCGAGGCGTGTGGGGCCAGGCCCCACGAAAAGGCCGTGGTGGAGCGCCGAAAGGCGCGGGTCCCCCATCGCACGGGGACCCGGACACGCTCCGCAAGCGTGTCGGGCCGTTAGCAGCGGCTCGAGGGGCTTCGCAAACCCCTGCGCCTTTCGGCGCTCCGCTCCCCTCTTAAAGAGGGCGAGCAACGAGAAGGCAGTTCGCAAAGCCCGGGCGCAGCACGCCGCGGCGACGAGAAACCGCGCGCAAATATCTACGCCCGCGCCGACGCCCGATCCGGAGGCGATATGATGGCCTGCAGCCCGCGGAATTTTTCCGATCGGCGCGTGACGCTACGGCCCGGCGGGCTTGCTGCCGGCGGACGCGGTGACCACCCCGTCCGCCGCTTCGGCAAACGCGCCGGCGAGCTCCACCGCACCCGGCAATTGCGAGGCGCGGTCCATCTTCCCGTTCATCGAGGCATAGAGCGCCGACACCACGCCGGTCCGCCGCGCGATCGGATTGCGCTCGTAGCCGGCGCGCTGGAAGAAGTTCGCGGTCGGCACCTGTTGCCGCATCTCGTCGGACATGGTGACGAGGTCGATGCCGTTGCCGTCGCCGGTGAAGTTCATCATCTCGAGCTCGGCACCGGTCAGCGGCTGCCCGTGGCCCTTGCTCTTGGCGAAGTTCATGGATTCGACGAGCTTCTGGGTCTGAATCAGCGGGCCGAGGTCGATGTCGAACAGCGCCGCGTGGATGCCGACGCCGGCGCGCTTGGTCTGGGCGAGCCTCTCGTGCTCGCTCCATTGGTAGGGCGCCGAGCGGCAGAACACGACCATCTTCCGGGTGGCCGCGATCTTCTTGTCCATCGCCGCGCGCTCCGCGCCGGTCAATGTCTCGGCCTTGGCTTGCAGCTTCTCGAGAAAGCGGTCGCCGTGCGCGGCCATGAGCCCGATGCTGTTGGCGGTCAGCAACTGGTTGTAGCCGATCGCCGACGAGATCGCCCGCGCCTTTTTGCTCGGATGCGTCAGCCCGGCCTGCACGTCGTAGGTGCCGTTGCCGCCGGTCTCGAATGCATAGATCCGGACCGCCTGCGGTGTCGTGATGCCCGCCGTGGTCGCGACGCTCGCATAGGCGCGCTTGAACTCGAGGTCGTTTGCCGGCCGCTGCGGCACGAAGCCGTGCTGCTCGGCCGCCATCGTCAGCATGTGCGAGACGAGCGGCAGCCTGGGCACGCCGGGCGTTGCCGGCGGCAGCGGGCGGCGCGGCTGCGCGCCGGGCCAATGCGGCGGCTGGGTCAGGACATAGTCGGAGAGCTCGATCGTCTCGCCGCGGCTGCGCTTGGCGATCCGCACGCGCCGCATGTCGACCACCGACTGCCAGTACGCGGTCGCGTCCTTCTCGTACAGCGCGTAGGTGCGGTGCCCGCTTTCGGACTTCGCGGCCTTGGTCGCCTTCCTGTCGGCCTTGGCCGATTTCGTCGTGCGCTTGGCCGCGTCCGCCGGCTCGACCGCGAGCACGCCCGTGGCGATGAAACTCGCCGCGAGCAGCCAGGCCAGCGAGCGGATGCGGAGCAACCTCATGACGCCTGTTTCTCCCGCCGCTTCGCGCGGCGCACCAGATAGTCGAAGTTTACCATGAACTGGTCCGGCCGGCTGATGTCATGCTTGAGCTGCTCGATGTCTTTCACCGGAAATTCGGGCGCGATGGTACCCGCTGCCTCCATGATCATCTGAATCTGCGCGGCGTTCTCGAACATGATGGTGCGGATCACCACCTCGTCGACGGTCGGCCCGGCGGTGACGATGCCGTGATTCTTCAGCATCACCACGCTGTGCGGCCCGAGCGCCTTGGCGACGCCCGCGCCCATCTCCGTCGAGCGGATCAGGTTGATGGTATCGGCGTAGAGGCCGACCGCGTTGTAGAACAGCGCGGCAGGCTGACTGAGCGGCCGGAGCGGCCGACCGGTGCCCGACCACGCGATGGAGTAGGTCGGATGCGTGTGCAGCACGCAATGCACGTCGGGCCGCGCCTTGAAGATCTCCGAGTGGATATAGACCTCGCTGTGGCGGCGCGATGTACCGGCCACGACCTTGCCGTCAAGGTCGATGGTCAGGATGTTGTCGTGGGTGATCTCGTCGAGCCCGAGGCTGTGGGGCTTCATGAAGAACAGCGACGGGTTGTCCGGCAGCCGGAACGAGATGTGGCCGCGCGTGAAATCGTCCTGGCCTTCGTTGACCAGCACCTTGCCGGCCCAGATCATCTTTTCCCTGATCTCGGCGTGAGTTGCCTGCGCCATGAGCGACTATCCGGCCTTGCCGTTGCCGATCGCGCGCCACACCACCTCGGGTGTCGCGGGCATCGCGATTTGCTTGATGCCGAATTCCGCGAGCGCGTTGACCAGCGCATTCGCGACTGCCGGCATGGCCCCGACGCAACCGGCTTCGCCCGCGCCTTTTGCTCCGATTGGATTCGTCTTGGTCGGCACCGGATTGGCCTTCACCTCGATCGGGCAGAAGTCTTCCGCGCGCGGCATGGCGTAGTCCATGAACGAGCCGGTGGTCAGTTGGCCCTCGCTGTCGAAGTTGATGTTCTCCTTCAGGATCTGGCCGACGCCCATCGCCACGCCGCCGACGATCTGGCCCTTCAGCAGCAGCGGATTCATCACCGTGCCGACATCGTCGACCACGTTGTAGCGCACGACCTCGGTCGTGCCGGTCTCCGGGTCGATCTCGACCTCGCAGATGTGCACGCCGTTCGGGAAGTTCTCGACGTCGGACTTGTAGACGGCGGTGGCGTAGAGGCCGGCCTCCATGTCCTTCGGCAGCTTGGCCGGGTTGAAGCTGTCCTGCGCCACATCCTTGATGGTCATGGTCTGGTTCGACTTGGTGCTGGAAAAGAGGCCGTCTTCGAACCGGACGTCGGCGATGTCCACCTTCAGGTTGTGCGCGGCGATCGCCTTGGCCTTGGCGATCACCTTTTCGCCCGCCATGGTGAACGCCGAGCCCGACATGGTGGCCGAGCGCGAGCCGCCGGTGCCTTCGCCGAAGAACACCTTGTCGGTGTCGCCCTGGATGTACTCGATGTCGTTCGGGTGGATGCCGAGCTTGTCGGCCACCACCTGCTTGAACGTCGTCTCGTGGCCCTGGCCCTGGTTGATCGAGCCCGAGAAGATCTGCACCGTGCCGCCGCGGTCGAAGCGGATTTCCGCGCCCTCCAAGCTCGGCGCCGCCGCCCGCTCGATCGTGTTCGACATGCCGAGGCCGCGCAGCTTGCCGTTCCGCTTCGATTCGGCCTTGCGCTTGGCGAAGCCTGTCCAGTCGGCCATCTTCAGCGCAAGGTCCATGCCCTTCTCGAACTCGCCGGAGTCGTAGGTGAAGGTCAGGCTCGTCTTGAACGGCATCGCCTCGGCCGGGATGTAGTTCTTCCGGCGCAGCTCCGCCGGGTCCATTTTCAGCTCGGCAGCCGCCACGTCGACCATGCGTTCGATCACATAGGCGGCTTCCGGGCGGCCATTGCCTCGATAGGGCCGGCACGGCTGGGTGTGGGTGAACACCGCGGTCGATTCCACGTACATCGCGGGTGTCCGGTAGACGCCGGCCAGCGTGCCGAGGTTGCCGGTGTAGGCCTGGAAGCCCGATTGCAGGTACGCGCCAGCGTTGACGAACGAGGTGACGCGGAACCCGAGGAAGGTGCCGTCCTTGTCGAGCGCAAGCTCCGCGTCGGTGACGTTGTCGCGCGCCATCGCATCCGACAGGAACGCCTCCGAGCGCGTGCTCATCCATTTCACCGGGCGGTGGATCAGCTTCGACGCCAGCAGGCAGAGCGGCACCTCGTTGTACACGGCCGATTTCATGCCGAAGCTGCCGCCGATATCCGGCGCGATCACGCGGATCTTGTGCTCGGGAATTTTCATCACCAGCTTGGCGAGCTCGGCGCGATAGGGATGTGCGCGCTGCAAGGTCGTGTACAGCGTGTAGCTGTCGGTCGTGGCGTTGTAGTCGGCGAGCGAGCCGCGCGGCTCCATCGACGCCGTGGTGATGCGGTTGATGACGAGGTGCTCCTTGACGATATGGGCGGCCTTCTTGAAGGCCTCTTCGGTCTTGGCCTTGTCGCCGTGGATCGCCGTGAAGCAGATGTTGTCCTTGCAGTCCTCCCAGACCAGCGGCGCGCCGGGCTGCGCCGCTTCCGCGGTGCCGAGCGCCGCCGGCAGTGTCTCGTAGTCCACCTCGATCAGCTCGCAGGCGTCCATCGCCTGCGCCTTGGTCTCGGCCACCACGAAGGCGACGTAATCGCCGACGAAGCGGACGCGGTCCTTCACCAGCGCCGGATAGCGCGGCTTGTAGTTCGGCGAGCCGTCGCGGCGCTTGTGGGTGACCGGCACGGGAAGATCGCCCCAGCCGGACTTGATCCAGTCGTCGCCCGTCAGCACGCACAGCACGCCTGGCACGGCCCTGGCCTTGCTGGTGTCGATCGACTTGATCCGGGCGTGGGCGTAAGGCGAGCGCAGCACATGGCCGAACGCCATGCCCGGCAGCGTGACGTCGTCCACATACTTGCCGCCGCCCCGCAGCAGCCGCGGATCCTCGAAACGCGGCACGCCCTGACCGATCGCAAACTCACCCATTGCAGCCCTCGTAGTTCCAATCCCGTCACATGCCCCGCGGTCATTCCGGGGCGCTCGCGTCAGCGAGCGAGCCCGGAATCCAGACGCAAGCTCCGAACGAGCCTCTGGATTCCGGGCTCGCGCCTTACGGCGCGCCCCGGAATGACCGCGGAGAGGGTTCGCTTTTATCACAGCCCCAAGACTTTGCTTAGCCTTTGGTCTGGTTGCCGCCCGGCAAGGCTTGACCCGCTGGGCCGGGTCAATTGTTATTCCGAGAAGGAACCCGCCGGAGGAAACGGCGGGAGAGGGGAACGACAGCGCCGCGCGGGCGTGCCCACGCGGCCGATGGGAGGATGCGGTGGCGAGCAACACGCGCGCGCCTGCGGACACCTTTCCGAAATTGCTGCTGCGGAACGCGGTATCGTTTGGCAATCGGCCGGCGATGCGGCACAAGGATCTGGGCATCTGGCAGACCTGGACGTGGGCGCAGGTGCGCGACCAGGTGCTGGCCCTGGCGGCGGGCCTGTCCCGGCTCGGGCTCAGGCGCGGCGACACCATCGCCATCGTCGGCTCGAACCGGCCGAAGCTCTACTGGTCAGTGGCCGCGGCCCAGGTGCTCGGTGCGATCCCGGTGCCGGTCTATGCCGACGCGGTTGCCGAGGAGCTTGCCTTCGTGCTGGCGCACGCCGAGGTGCGCTTCGCCGCGGTCGAGGATCAGGAGCAGGTCGACAAGATTCTGTCGGTGTCCGAGCGGTTGCCGAAGCTTGAGAAGATGGTCTACGACGAGCCACGGGGCTTGCGCGAATACGACCACGCCAATCTTCACCCCGTCAGCGAGGTGATTGCCGGCGGCCGCAAGGCGCTGGAGGATCCCGCGCTCGCGAAATGGCTCGACGGCGAGATCGCCACAGGCAAAGGCTCCGACACCTCGATCATCCTCTACACCTCCGGGACCACCGGACAGTCGAAGGGCGTCGTTCTGTCCGCCGAGCGCTGCATCGCCGCCGGCTCCGACACCGTCGCCTTCGACAAGCTGACCGAGAAGGACGAGGCGCTGGCCTATCTGCCGCTCGCCTGGGTCGGCGACCACTATCTCAACTACGCGCAGGGCATGGTGGCGGGCTTCTGCATGGCCTGCTGCGAGACGAGCGACACCTCGATGGCGGACCTGCGCGAGATCGGGCCGACGTTCTTCTTCGCGCCGCCGCGCACCTTCGAGCAGATGCTGACGCGGCTGATGATCCGCATGGAGGACGCGGGCTTCGTCAAGCGCAAGCTGTTCCACACTTTCATCGGCGTCGCCAGGCGACACGGCGAGGCGATCCTCAACCAGCAGCCGGTGCCACTGCACGGGCGGCTGCTGTATTGGCTCGGCAATATCCTGGTGTATGGCCCGCTGAAGAACGTGCTGGGGCTGTCGAACGTGCGCACCGCCTACACCGCGGGCGAAGCCATCGGCCCTGATCTCTTTTCTTTCTATCGTTCGCTGGGCTTGAACCTGAAGCAGCTCTACGGCCAGACCGAGGCGTTCCTCTATCTCACGGCGCAGCCCGACGGGCAGATTTACTCCGACACCGTCGGGCCGGCGATGCCCAACGTGGACCTTCGCATCGCCGACAACGGCGAGGTGCTGTTCAAGTCGCCCGGCCAGTTCATCAGCTATTTCAAGGACGAAGCCAAGACCCGGGAGGCGATGACGCCCGACGGCTATGTGAAGACCGGCGACGCCGGCTTCTTCGATGCAAAGACCGGTCACCTGAAGATCATCGATCGCGCCAAGGATGTCGGCAAGCTCAAGGACGGCACGCTGTTTCCGCCGAAGTACATCGAGAACAAGCTCAAGTTCTTTCCCAACATCCGCGAGGCGGTGGCCTATGGCGACGGCCGCGACTGCGTCGCGGTGATGATCAACATCGATCTCACCGCGGTCGGAAGCTGGGCCGAGCGCAACAACGTGATCTACGGCTCCTATCAGGAGCTGGCCGGCCATCCGCTGGTCTACGACATGATCCAGAAGAACATCGAGGAGACCAACCGCTCGCTCGCCGAGGACCCGGTGACGGCCGGTGCGCAGGTGAAGCGCTTCCTCATCCTGCACAAGGAGCTCGACGCCGACGACGGCGAGGTGACGCGGACCCAGAAGGTGCGCCGCGGCTTCGTCGCCGAGCGCTATGCGCCGCTGATCGCGGCGCTCTATGACGGCTCGAAGGAGGCCGACATTTCCACGGAGGTGACCTTCGAGGACGGGCGCAAGGGCACGCTCTCGGCGCGGGTCAAGGTTCGCGACGTGACGACCGTGCCGGTCGCGCCTGCGCTTGGGAAGGCCGCATGAGAGCGCCTTCCGCCAGCGACATCGCCGCCGGCGAGGTGCTGCTCTCGGTCGAGAACGTATCGCTGTCGTTCGGCGGCGTGCGCGCCATCCGCGACGTCTCGTTCGACATCAAGAAGGGCGAGGTGCGCGCGATCATCGGCCCGAACGGCGCGGGCAAGACCTCGATGCTCAACGTCATCAACGGCTTCTACCAGCCGCAGCAGGGCCGCATCACCTTCAAGGGCCAGACCCGCTCACAGATGCAGCCGCATGCTGCGGCCCGTGGCGGCATCGCCCGCACGTTCCAGAACGTCGCCCTGTTCAAGGGCATGAGCGCGCTCGACAACATCATGGCGGGGCGCACGCTGAAGATGAAGCGCGGCTTCCTCTGGCAGATATTGCGCGTCGGTCCCGCGCTCAACGAGGAGATCGAGCATCGCCACCGGGTCGAGGAGATCATCGATTTCCTCGAGATCCAGGCGATCCGCAAGGTGCCGGTGGCGCGTCTGCCCTACGGCCTGCAGAAGCGCGTCGAGCTCGGCCGCGCGCTGGCGATGGAGCCGGAGCTGCTGCTGCTCGACGAGCCGATGGCCGGCATGAACCTCGAAGAGAAGGAGGACATGTCGCGCTTCATCATCGACGTGAACGACCATTTCGGCACCACCATCGCGCTGATCGAGCACGATATGGGCGTGGTGATGGACCTCAGCGACCGCGTCGTGGTGCTCGACCACGGCACCAAGATCGCCGACGGCACGCCCGACGAAGTGAAAAGCAACCAGGACGTCATCGACGCGTATTTGGGAGTGGCGCACTGATGTTGGCGAGGACACCACCGCCGTCATTCCGGGGCGTGCGCGCAGCGCACGAACCCGGAATCCAGAGCCGAGGAATGCCGTGTTGCCCTGGATTCCGGGTTCGCGCCTTCGGCACGCCCCGGAATGACGGCGGTGTGGGTTGCGAGAGCGAAGGATAGCAATCACGTGGTCGCGTTCGGTCAATTCCTCGAAGTGTTCATCAGCGGGCTGCTCTCCGGCGTGCTCTATTCGCTCGTCGCGCTGGGCTTCGTGCTGATCTTCAAGGCCTCCGGCGTGTTCAACTTCGCGCAGGGCGCGATGGTGCTGCTCGCGGGCTTGGCCCTCGTCCGCTCGCTCGATCTGCTCGCCGCCAAGGGCTTCCCGATGTGGGCGGCGATCGCCGTGGGCTTCCTGTTCGCGGCCGTCATCATGGCGATCACCGCATGGCTCGTGGAGCGCTTCGTGCTCGGGCCGCTGGTCAACCAGGACGGCCTGACGCTGTTCATGTCCACCATCGGCGTGACCTTCATCATCGAAGGCGCGTCGCAGATGATCTTCGGCGCTGACGTCTATCCGCTGCGGCTGTTTCCGACCGACGCCTGGTTCGTCGCCGAAAGCGCGTTCCCGGGCGGCATCCTGGTCAACAAGCTCGACGTCTGGGGCGGCCTGATCGCGGCCGTGCTGGTCGCGGGGCTGGCGCTGTTCTTCCAGAAGACCAAGACCGGCCGCGCGCTGCGCGCTGTCGCCGACGACCATGCCGCCGCGCAGTCGGTCGGCATTCCGCTCAACTGGATCTGGTTCGTGGTGTGGCTGGTCGCGGGCCTCGTCGCGCTGGTGGCGGCGACGGTGTGGGGCACCAAGCTCGGCGTGCAGTTCTCGATCACGTTCCTCGCGCTGAAGGCGCTGCCGGTTCTCATCATCGGCGGCTTCACCTCGGTGCCCGGCGCGATCGTCGGCGGGCTGATCGTCGGGGCCGGCGAGAAGCTCGCCGAAGCCTATCTCGGGCCGCATATCGGCGGCGGCATCGAATACTGGTTCGGCTACGTGCTGGCCCTGGTCGTGCTGCTGATGCGGCCGCAAGGGTTGTTCGGCGAACGGATCATCGAGCGCATCTAAAATGCTTTACCGCGAAACCGGGCAGTTCAAGACCAGCTACGCCGCCGACATGGCGATCTTCCCGATTCGCCAGGACCGCATCGCGCTGTGGATTTTGCTGGCGGTGGCTTTCATCGGCGTGCCGGTGCTCGATGTGCTTCAGGTGTGGCCGTTCCGCGGCGAGTACCTCATCCGCGCCATCCTCATTCCGTTCCTGATCCTCGCGCTCGCCGCGGTCGGCCTCAACATCTTGACCGGCTATTGCGGCCAGCTTTCGCTCGGCTCGGGCGCGTTCATGGCGATTGGTGCCTACAGCGCCTACAAGTTCGGCACCGGCGTGCACATCCCGATGGAGATTTTCACCATCAACATTCCGCCGCTGCCGGTGCTTCCTTCGATCCTGCTGGGTGGCCTGATGGCGGCGATCGTCGGCATCCTGTTCGGCATCCCGAGCCTTCGCATCAAGGGGCTCTATCTCGCGGTCGCCACGCTCGCCGCGCAGTTCTTCTTCGACTGGCTGTTCATCCGCGTGAAGTGGTTCACCAACTACACCTCGTCGGGCTCGGTGACCGCGCCGGAGCTGAACTTCTTCGGCTTCCACGCCGACAAGCCGATCGAGAAGTATCTGGTGTGTCTTGTGTTCGTGACCGTGTTCGCGCTGATGGCGAAGAACCTCGCGCGCGGCAACATCGGCCGGCAGTGGATGGCGATCCGCGACATGGACATCGCCGCCGAGCTGATGGGCATCCGGCCGCTCTACGCCAAGCTTTCCGCCTTCGCCATTTCCTCGTTCATGATCGGCGTCGCCGGCGCGCTCTGGGCCTTCATCTATCTCGGCTCGTGGGAGCCGCTCGCCTTCAACATCGACCGCTCGTTCCAGCTCCTGTTCATGGTCATCATCGGTGGCTTGGGCTCGATCCTCGGCTCGTTCCTCGGCGCGGCGTTCATCCTGGTCCTTCCGATCCTGCTCGATCAGGTGCCGCATGCGATGGGAATTCCGATCTCGGTCGAGACCGTCTCGCTCCTGGTCTTCATTGTCACAGGGTCGCTGATCTGCTGGCTCCTGATCGTCGAACCCCATGGATTTGCTAGACTTTGGTCGACCGCCAAGGAGAAGCTCAGGCTCTGGCCTTACCCCTATTGAGGGCATAGGATTCACGGCAATTCGCAGTTGAAGGTGACGGCGCGGGGAATGGAGCGGCGCGACACGTCACTGCAAATCAAAGAACGCTTCAGTGCGCCGGCGGAAGCGCCGGCCTGACAGGAGGGAAGCATGATGAAAGTCACACTGGCGCTCACCGCTGCGGCGGTGGGCGTGGCGGCGATGGGCACGCCCGCGCTGGCGCAGGGCGAGCAGTTCGTGCCGTCGCTGGTCTATCGCACCGGCCCCTATGCGCCGAACGGCATTCCGTTCGCCAACGGCGTCGCCGACTACTGGACGCTGCTCAACGAGCGCGACGGCGGCATCAACGGCGTCAAGCTGCAGGCCGAGGAATGCGAAACCGGCTACGCCACCGACAAGGGCGTCGAATGCTATGAACGCCTCAAGGGCAAGGGTCCGACCGGCGCGGCCTACTTCTCGCCGCTCTCGACCGGCATCACCTTCGCGCTCACCGAGAAGGTGCCGGGCGACAAGATCCCGCTGCTGACCATGGGCTACGGCCGCTCCGAGAGCCGCAACGGCGCAGTGTTCCCCTGGAATTTCCCGGCAATCGGCAGCTACTGGACCGCGGCCGACGTCGCCATCCAGCACATCGCCAAGGAGCTCGGCGGTTTCGACAAGCTGAAGGGCAAGAAGGTCAGCCTTGTTTATCACGACAGCCCCTACGGCAAGGAACCGATCCCGGCGCTCGAGGAGCGCGCCAAGAAGGACGGCTTCACCTTCAAGGCGATCCCGGTCACCCATCCGGGCGTCGAGCAGAAGTCGCAGTGGCTGGCGATCCGCCAGGATCGTCCGGACTACGTGCTGCTGTGGGGCTGGGGCGTGATGAATTCCACTGCGGTCAAGGAAGCGGCCGCGGTCGCCTATCCGCGCGACAAGATCATCGGCGTGTGGTGGTCGGGCGCCGAGCAGGACGTGACGCCCGCCGGCGATCAGTCCACCGGCTACAAGGCGCTGATGCTGCAGCACGGCGCGGGCAAATTCGCGGTGCATGCCGAGATCGAGAAGCACGTGGCTGCCAAGGGCAAGTCGGTGGCGAAGGAGGACTTCGCGCAGGTGCTCTACAACCGCGGCCTGGTGAACTCGATGCTCGGCACCGAGGCGATCCGCACGGCGATGAAGAAGTTCGGCAACAAGCCGTTGACCGGCGAGCAGGTGCGCTGGGGCTTCGAGAACCTCGACATCTCCGCGGCCCGCATCAAGGAGCTGGGCTTCGAGGGCATGCTGAGCCCGCTCAAGCTGAGCTGCGACGACCACCAGGGCGCCGACGTCGCCCGCGTCCAGCAGTGGGACGGCAAGGCCTGGAAGGTGATCTCCGACTACTACAAGGCGGACCGCACGATCCTTGACCCGATGGTCAAGGATCAGTCGGCCAAGTACGCCGCGGACAAGAAGATCACGCCGCGCGACTGCGCGAAGGAGAGCTGAGCGTCAGTTGTCGGGCGGCGGCCGCAACCGCCGCCCGATTTTGTTTTGACCGACGGGCGACCGATGGCATCCGCCGCACCCGCTGCAAGCGCCGCTCCCGCAACGGCCTTCCTCTCGGTGAACAACATCGAGGTGGTCTACAGCCACGTCATCCTGGTGCTGAAGGGGGTGTCGCTCAGCGTTCCCAAGGGCGGCATCGTCGCGCTGCTGGGCGCCAACGGCGCGGGCAAGACCACGACGCTCAAGGCGATCTCCAATCTGCTGCATGCCGAGCGCGGCGAGGTGACCAAGGGCTCGATCCAGTTCGACGGCGAGGTGGTGCATTCGCGCTCGCCGAACGAGCTGGTGCAGCGTGGCTGCATCCAGGTGATGGAAGGCCGGCGCTGCTTCGCCCATCTCACGGTCGAGGAGAATCTTCTGACCGGCGCCTTCACCCGGCGCGACGGCAAGGCTGCGGTCGCGGCCGACCTCGAGATGGTCTACGGCTATTTCCCGCGTCTCAGAGAGCGCCGCGAGTCCACCGCGGGCTACACCTCCGGCGGCGAGCAGCAGATGTGCGCGCTCGGCCGCGCGCTGATGTCGCGGCCGAAGATGATCCTGCTCGACGAGCCGTCGATGGGGCTTGCGCCGCAGATCGTCGAGGAGATTTTCGAGATCGTCAAAAGCCTCAACGAGAAGGAGGGCGTGTCCTTCCTGCTCGCCGAGCAGAACACCAACATGGCGCTGAAATACGCGCGCTACGGCTACATCCTCGAGAACGGCCGCGTGGTGATGGACGGCGAAGCCAGGGCGCTGCGCGAGAACGAGGACGTCAAGGAGTTCTACCTCGGCGTCGCCGAAGGCAAGCGCAAGTCGTTCCGCGACGTGAAGCACTACAAGCGGCGGAAACGCTGGCTGGCGTGACGCCGGCCGTCTGCTAGAACCGGGGCTGATATGCCCATTCTTCTCGCCCTCGGCGCGCTTCTGCTCGTTGCGCTCGTGTTCGGCCCGCAATGGTGGATCGGGCGCGTGCTGGCAAAGCACGGCGCGGACCGCCCGGATCTGCCCGGCACCGGCGGCGAGTTCGCCCGCCACCTGCTCGACGAGGCGAAGCTGCGCGACGTCAATGTCGAGTTGACCGGCGACGGCGACCACTACGATCCCGAGACCCGCACGGTGCGGCTCATGCCGGACCACCATGACGCACGCTCGGTCGCGGCGGTCGCCGTCGCAGCCCACGAGGTCTCGCACGCGATCCAGCACGCGCGCGGCGAGCCGGCCTTCACCCGGCGCGTCGAATTGGTGCGGCAACTGGTCTGGGTCGAGCGGCTGGCGATGGCTATCCTGATGCTCGCGCCCGTGTTGTTCATCCTGGTGAAGTCGCCTGCGCTCTTGTTGTTGCAGGTCGCCGCCAGCCTCGCATTGCTCGGCATTCGCGTCGTCGTGCATCTGGTCACGCTGCCGGTCGAGTTCGACGCGAGCTTTGCCAAGGCGCTTCCGGTGCTGGAGGGCAGGGGATATCTTTCCGGCGACGATCTGCCCGCGGCGCGGAGCGTTCTGCGTGCCGCCGCGCTGACCTATGTCGCCGCGGCGCTCGCCACGCTGCTCAATGTTGCGCGCTGGTTTCGGATTTTGAGGTTCTGACGGATCCGCCCATGGCCGACCACTACGACGCTCTGGAAACCCGCGATGCCGCCGTGCGCGAGCGCGAGCAGCTTGCGCGGCTGCCGGAGATCGTCGCGCGCGCGATGACTGCGGCCGGCTGGGCGCGGCAGCTGGCCAGTGTCGATCCCAAATCGATCATTTCACGCGCGGCGCTCGCGAAGCTGCCGCTGCTGCGCAAATCCGAATTGCTGGCGCGCCAGAAGGAAGCGCCGCCGTTCGGCGGCTTCAACGCGACGCCGGCCGGCAAGGCGAAGCGGCTGATGATATCGCCCGGCCCGATCTTCGAGCCGGAGGGTTTCGGCACCGATTGGTGGGGCTGCGCGCGCGCCTGCTTTGCCGCAGGCTTCCGCCCGGGCGACATCGTGCACAACGCCTTCGCCTATCACCTGACGCCCGGCGGTTTCATTCTCGAGTCCGGCGCCCACGCGCTCGGCTGCGCCGTCATCCCGGCCGGGCCCGGCAGCACCGAGCAGCAGCTCGAGGCGATCGCGCATCTGCAGCCCGCGGGCTACATGGGCACGCCGGACTTTCTGAAGATTCTGCTCGATACCGCGGCGAAGACCGGCAAGGACGTCTCGTCCATCAGGCGTGGGCTGGTCTCCGGCGCGGCGCTGCCGGCCTCGTTGCGGCAAGAGCTGTCGTCGCGCGGCGTCAACGTGCTGCAGTGCTACGCCACCGCCGAGCTCGGCATCGCCGCCTACGAGAGCGAGGCCAAGGAGGGCATGATCGTCAACGAGAACCTGATCCTCGAGATCGTCCGGCCCGGCACCGGCGATCCGGTGCCCGACGGCGAGGTCGGCGAGGTCGTCGTCACCACCTTCAATCCCGACTATCCGATGATCCGGCTCGCCACCGGCGACCTCTCCGCGGTGCTGCCCGGCGTCTCGCCCTGCGGCCGCACCAACATGCGGATCAAGGGCTGGATGGGGCGCGCCGACCAGACCGCGAAGGTCAAAGGGATGTTCGTCCGGCCTGAGCTGGTGGTCGAGGTCGGCAAGCGGCATCCGGAGCTCGGCCGCGTGCGGCTCGTCGTCACCCGCGCGAACGAGCAGGATGCGATGACCTTGATGGCGGAGTGCGCCACGGCCGATGCAGGCCTGACCGACGCGGTCGCCTCCACATTGCAATCGGTGACCAAACTCAAGGGCGAGGTGAAGCTCGTTGCGCCGGGCTCGTTGCCCAATGATGGCAAGGTGATCGCCGACGAGCGGCCGGTCGGCTGATCGTCTTGCTTTCACCGTCATTGGCTTTAAGTGTTGGTTCCTTCGGGGTGACGGCCCCATCTTGAAGGTGAAAATTCGATGCGCATTTCATTGGTGATTGCAGCCCTGGCTGTTGCCGTGCCGCTTACGCTGTCCGCCGGCCCCGCCCAGGCACAACTCTTCCAGGGCCAGACCTGGTGGGGCGGGCGGCCGAACACGCCGAAGAGAGCCTGGTGCCTGAACGCAAACACCGGCGCGGACCGGGTCGAGGAGGATTGTTCATTCAACTCGCTCGCGGCCTGCCAGTTCGCGCGGGGCAATCCGAACAACGGATTTTGCACCCAGACCTCGGTTTATGCGCCTCCGCCGCCCGTCCCACCGCGCCGGACGAAGCGCAAGGCTCAATATTAGACGCCGTTCTTGATCTAGGAGCGCGCGTCGATCCGTTGCATAACTGCCGCATGACCGATGCGCTCAAGACTCGCGATGCCAAGGACGTGCAGGATGCCGTCCAGTGGGCGCTATCTGAGAGCAAGACGCTCGAGGTCGTGGGCCGCGGCTCGAAGCGCGCGATCGGCCGCCCGAGCCAGTCCGACCTGACGCTCGACCTCTCGGGCCTCGCCGGCGTCACGCTCTACGAGCCGGAAGAGCTGGTGCTGTCCGCCAGGGCCGGCACGCCGATCGCCGAGGTCGAGACGCTGGTCGCGGAGAAAAATCAGCAGCTCGAGTTCGAGCCGATGGACTATGGCCCGCTGCTCGGCGGCGAGCCGGGGGCAGGCTCGCTCGGTGGCGTGCTGGCCGCCAATCTGTCGGGCCCGCGCCGTATCAAATCCGGCGCGGCGCGCGACCATTTCCTCGGCGTGTCCGCGATCTCCGGGCGTGGCGAAGCGTTCAAGTCCGGCGGCCGCGTGGTGAAGAACGTCACCGGCTATGATCTCTGCAAGGTGCTGGCCGGCTCGTTCGGGACGCTTGCGGCGATGACCGACGTCACCATCAAGACGCTGCCGCGGCCCGAGACCGAGGAAAGCGTCGTGGTCGCGGGCCTCGATGGCGCGCGCGCCGCCGAGGCGATGGCGGCGGCGATGGCATCGTCCTGCGATGTGTCGGCGGCGGCGCATCTGCCGCGCAGCCTGGTGATGAGCTTCGACGGCGTGCACGTCGTCGAGGCGGCGACCGTGTTCCGGCTCGAAGGCGTTGCGCCCTCGGTGCGCCACCGCAAGGCCTCGCTCACCGCGCTCCTGAAGCCCTTCGGCATCGTCGATCATTCCGGCGAAGGCCATTCGCGCGCGCTGTGGAAGAGCGTGCGCGATGTGAAGCCGTTCTGGGCGAGCACGTCGATGGGCGATTGGCCGCTGTGGCGCGTCTCGACCGCGCCCAGCCGCGGCCACGAGTTCGCCGGTCTGCTGCCGGGCGGCGCGCGGTGGTTCGCCGACTGGGCCGGCGGTCTCATCTGGGCGGCGCTGCCGCCGTCCGACGATGCAGGCGCGGCCGCGATCCGCAGCGCCTCGTCCAAGGTCGGTGGTCACGCCACGCTGATCCGCGCGCCGGCCGCTGTGCGCGCCGCGGTCGACGTGTTCGAGCCGCAGCACGGCGCGCTCGCGGGCGTGAGCAAGCGCGTGAAGGAGAGCTTCGATCCCAAGGGTGTGCTCAACCCGGGCCGCATGTGGGCGGGAGTGTGATGCAAACCTCGTTTTCCCTCGCCCAGCTCGCCGATCCCAACATCGCGGAGGCCGATAAGATCCTCCGCGCCTGCGTGCATTGCGGCTTCTGCACCGCGACCTGCCCGACCTATGTGCTGCTCGGCGACGAGCGCGATTCGCCACGCGGCCGCATCTACCTCATCAAGGAGATGCTGGAGCACGGCCGCCCGGCGACCAAGGACGTGGTCACCCATATCGACCGCTGCCTGTCGTGCCTCGCCTGCATGACCACGTGCCCGTCGGGCGTGCACTACATGCATCTCGTCGATCACGCCCGCGCGCACATCGAGGAAACCTATCGCCGTCCGCTGCTCGACCGGCTGATGCGCGAGTTTCTCGTCCGCGTGATGCCGTATCCACGGCGGCTGCGGCTGGCGATGCTGGCCTCCGCGATCGCGCGGCCGCTTGCGCCGCTTTTGTCGCTGATCGGCT
This sequence comes from Xanthobacteraceae bacterium, assembly GCA_019746355.1. Next base: position 55,080 of record JAIESC010000037.1, read on the forward strand.
TGAAGCCGCTGGCTGCGGCGCTGCGGCTTGCGCCGCGCGGCGCGCCGGACGCGATGACCGCGGCTGGAACATATCCCGCCGCGGGCACGCGCCGCGGCCGTGTCGCAGTCCTTCCGGGCTGTGCCAACGAGGCGCTGATGCCCTCGATCACCCGATCCGCGATCCGCGTGCTCAACAGGAGCGGCATCGAGGCGGTGTTGCCGCCGGACGTTGGCTGCTGCGGCTCGCTCGAGCATCACGCCGGCCGCGAGGAGGGCGCGTTTGCCAAGGCGCGTGCCAACATCGACGCCTGGACCCGCGAGATCGAGGGGCAGGGGCTCGACGCCATCCTCGTCACCCTCTCGGGCTGCGGCACCACCGTGAAAGACTACGGCTTCATGCTCCGCAACGATCCGGCCTATGCCGCGAAGGCTGCGAGGGTCTCGTCGCTCGCGAAGGACGTGTCGCAATATCTCGCCGGGCTCGGTGTGACGTCTGCCGCGGCCAAGCCGCTCACCGTCGCCTATCACTCCGCCTGCTCGCTCCAGCACGGTCAGAAGGTGCATCGGGAACCGAAAGACCTGCTTGCGGCTTGTGGGTTCACCGTGAAGGAGGTGCCGGAGGCGCATCTGTGCTGCGGCTCGGCCGGCACCTACAATATTCTTCAGCCGGAGATCGCCGGACGTCTGCGCGACCGTAAGGTCGCCAACATCGAGAAGACCAGGCCCGATGTGATTGCCGCCGGCAACATCGGTTGCATTGCGCAGATCGCCTCCGGCACGGCGATCCCCGTGGTGCATCTGGTCGAATTGATCGACTGGGCGACCGGCGGGCCGGTGCCGGAGCGAATAAAAGAGCGTGCATAACCGCGCTGCAAGTCTAGGGAGAGCGACATGGCCAAGAAGCGGAAGGCGAAGAAAAAGGCGGTGAAGGCAAAGCGGCGAGCGACACCCGCCCGCAGGAAGAAGGTCAAGTCCAAGCGCGCCGCGGCGAGAAAGCCCGCGCGCAAGGCGAAGAAGGCCAAGGCGCCGAAGCGGCGTGCGGCGAAGAGCACGCTGCCGCCGCGGGCGGCAAGCGTCGCGCCGCGCCCGATGGCGACCGGACCGGCCGTGACGCCGCTCGCGCCGCGGCCGACGCCGTTCCCGTCCTCGGTGCCGGGCGACATGCCGTCGCCGTCACCGGACGCAAAGAACGGCAACTGACGCAATGCGTCATTCCGGGGCGGCCCGAAGGACCGGACCCGGAATCCAGTTACAAGCTCCGAGAGTGCGTCTGGATTCCGGGCTCGCCGCTTCGCGGCGCCCCGGAATGACGGGGAGAGATTTACTCGGCCGCGACGTTGTGCGCGGCGCGCTGCACGTCGAGGTTGACCAGCGCGAGCGGCGTCGCGGTCTGCTCCAGCATGCCCCAGCCTTTCAGCCACTCGTAGGTGCGCTGCATCTCGTCGGCCGGGATCGGCGCGGGATCGCACACCACGATGCGGCCGGCGCGCAGGTCCGCAGGCGTCAGCGCCGCGATCTCCGCGTCCTTGCGGTGGTAATCGATGAAATAGTGCAGGTACGCGGCCTTGGCGGCGTTGATCCGCTTCACCGCCTCGCGCACCGCGCGGTTGAACGCGGCATAGGTCTCGCCGTCGACCCGGTCGGAGGCGACCTCGGTGCCGTGATAGAACGCCGAGCAGATGACGCGGCAGCCTTTCTTTTCCGCGAGCGACACGTACGGCTCGGTCAGCGTCACCGCCTCGACTTCGCCCCTCATCATCGCGTTGAACCGCTCGCGCGAGCCGTTCGAGGTGCGGCACAGCCGGATGTCCTCGCGCGGCATGAAGCCTTCGAGCAGATGCAAGGCGAGATAATGCGTGCCGAAGTAGAACGGCACGCCGACGTTCTTCTTCGCCAGCTGCTGCGCGGTGAACACCTGCGAGTCCGGCCGCACCACGATGCCGGCATAGGTGACGATGCCGCGCCGGCCGACCTGGCGGCTGCCGACCTTGGTGTCCTGGACGCGGCAGTAGTTGCCCCACTCGCAGGCGTTGTAGAGATCGGCCTTGCCCTGCTCGAGCATCTTGCCGTGGCTTGCAAACGGATCGAGGCCCTCCGGGCTGTTCACGTCGACGCGGGTGCTCTTGTCGTCGCTCTCGCGCTCGACCCACTCGATGGTCAGGCCTTCCTTCGCGAACAGGCCTTCCTTGTCGGCGACCAGCTCCGGCAATCCCTGGAACGGCGCGGTGGTTTCGAGGACGAGCTTTTTCATGGGCCTGAATCTCCGTCGATCCGACGCACGAAGTCTAACACAAACTGAGGGCGTGACGGCCTGTCATGCTCTTCGCATTTCGCAGGGCAGGTGGGCCAATTGCATCAAGCCGAAGGCCGCAATAAGGTGGCAACCGAATCCCGAGGGTCAGGCACAAACGTCTGAGCCTTCTACACTTTCAACCGTACATGGAGCGAACCAATGGCATACAACATCCTGATCCTCGGCGCGGCCTACGGCTCGCTGCTCGCCTCCAAGATGCTGTTTGGCGGCCACAAGATCCATCACGTCTGCCTGCCGGCCGAAGCCGACCTGATCAACGCCGAGGGCTTCAAGGTCCGCATGCCGGTGAAGGGCCGTAAGGACCCGGTGCTGCTCGATTCGACCAAGCTTCCGGGCAAGGTGACGGCCTCGGGCGCGCAGGGCGTCAACCCCAAGGACTACGACCTCATTTGCCTCGCCATGCAGGAGCCGCAGTACCGCTCCCCGGGCGTGCGCGAACTGCTCGATGCGGTGGCGAAGTCGAAGGTGCCGTGCATGTCGATCATGAACATGCCGCCGCTGCCTTACGTGAAGCGCATTCCGGGCCTGGACTACGCGGCGCTGGAGCCCGCCTACACCGAACCGCGCGTCTGGGACAGCTTCGATCCGAAATTCCTGACGCTGTGCAGCCCCGATCCGCAGGCGATCCGCCCGCCGGACGAGAAGGTCAACGTGCTGATGGTGACGCTGCCGACCAACTTCAAGGCGGCGAAGTTCGACGACGAGAAGGGCACGGCGATCCTGCGCCAGCTCGAGAAGGAGATCGATGCGATCCGGTTCGACGTCGGCGGCGGCGAGAAGATCGAGCTGCCGGTGAAGCTCCGCGTCTACGACTCGATCTTCGTGCCGCTCGCCAAGTGGTCGATGCTGCTCGCCGGCAACTACCGCTGCGTCACCGAAGACGGCATGCGGACCGCGCAGGAGGCCGTGCACTCCGATCCGGCGACCTCGAAGTCGGTCTACGACTTCGTGTTCGATCTTTGCGTCAAGCTCGGTGCCAACCCGGCCGATCTCGTGCCGTACGAGAAGTACGCCGCGGCGGCGCAGTCGCTGGTGCGTCCGGCCTCGGCGGCGCGCGCGTTGCAGAACGGCGCGCCGAACATCGAGCGCGCCGACAAGCTGGTGCAGCTCATCGCCAGGCAGAAGGGGCTGAGCCATCCGGCGATCGACGCGCAGGTGGCGCTGGTCGATCGCCGCATCGAGGCGAACCGCAAGAAGGCCGCAGCGGCCTGAGCCGCGGTCTGCTATAGTTTGAGTTGGTGGTGGGCCAGGGCGCGCAGCGCCGGGCCCACCATGCGTTTTGGAAAAGGCGCATAAGCGTGCTTTCCTGAGCCGCGCTTTCTTCCATGTGGGAGCGGCCGTGACGCATTCAGCCGACAGCACCGAAAACCGCTGGATGACGCTCCTCGTCATCACCGGATTCGTTGCGGTCGCCGTGGCGCAGGTCACCAACATGATCGTCGCGCGCGGCAATGCCGGCGCGATCCCGCCGTTCTCGCTCGCCTGCATCCGCTGGGCAATCGTTGCGCTCGGCCTCGCGCCCTTCGTGCTCGGCGAGCTCAAAGCACACCGGCGCGAGATTCGCGCGAGCGCATGGCCCGTCGTGCTGGCGGGCTTCTGCGGCATGTTCCTCTGCGGCGGTCCGGTCTACATCGCCGGCATCTCCACCACCGCGATCAACATGGCGCTGATCATGGCGCTGTCGCCGCTCGTCGTCCTGGTGGTGTCGTGGCTCGCCGGACTGGACAAGATCGGGCGCTTCCAGTTGCTCGGCCTGGTTCTCGCGCTCGCCGGCGCGCTCACCATCGTGCTGCGCGGCGGCTCGGCGGACCTGATGTCGGCCGAAACCCTGGTCGGCGATCTCTTGATGGTGATGGCGATGCTCGCCTGGTCCGGCTACACGCTGCTGCAGTCCAAAGCCGCGCCGCAGGTTTCGTTCCTCGGCCGCGTCTGCATGTTTGCCGCCGTCGGCGCGCTGCTTTCGCTTCCCTTTGCGCTCAACGAGATGTGGGCCGCGCCGCAGCGCGTGTTCAACGCGCACGCGCTCGGCGTCTACCTGTTCGCGGGCACCGTGCCGGGCATCTTCGCCTTCGCCGGGTTTGCCTATCTCGGCTCCCGCTTCGGCACGGTGCGAAGCTCGCTGGTGGTCTATATCGGGCCGGTTGCGAGCGCGCTGCTGTCGCTCGTTCTGCTGGGCGAGGGACCGGATGCCGTTCAACTCGCCGGCGGCTCGCTCATTTTCGCCGGCATCTGGTCAAGCCTGCGGAAATAGCGCTCCGCTGTGTCCCGCGGCCGCGCCAACGGCCTGTGGAAATGTCAACCGGATTACAGCCGCGTGACAAACCGGGCGGTGGCGAAAACCCAGTAATCTGTGGCTTTGCAGATACAGTCCGGAATTGTCGTCAGGTTCAGGCCGCGATTGCCCAATTAGTCAGCAACTGCCACGCGTTTCGCCTTGTCGCTCGCGCCACCCGCGTGCTGGATTTTCGCCATAAGAATTCAAGCGGTGCGGGGGGTAGCGGTTGATCGTTGCTGTCGCGTTCTCGTCGTCATCGAGACCGTCCGGACACGTCGGCCTCCCTTCCAAGCCACTCACGACGGGAAGGGGCTGACTATGAAGAAGTTTACGCTTGCGGCAGTTGCCGCTCTTGCTGTTGCGGCAGCGCCGGCGTTCGCCGCCGACATGCCGATGAAGGGCGTGCGCGCGATTGCGCCGCCGCCGCCACCCGCTTGGGACATCGCCTTCGGTTCGGCGATCGCCAGCGACTACATCTGGCGCGGCATCACGCAGTCGAACCACAAGCCAGCGGTCGCGGCCTACTTCGAGCCGCGCTACAACATCAACAAGGATCTGCAACTCTACGCCGGCATCGGCGGCGCGAGCATCGACTTCCCGAACCGCGCCGCGGCGGAGATCGATCTCTACGCCGGTATCCGCCCGACCTGGGGCAAGCTCGCGTTCGACTTCGGCTTCTGGTACTACTGGTATCCTGGCGGCCAGTGCTTCAACGCGGCGGTTCCAGGCTGCCTGCCGAACCTTCCGAATCCGCCGACGCTCAACGGCAACGTCGCCAAGGGTGACTGGAGCTTCTGGGAGATCTACGCCAGGCTGAACTATACGGTTACAGATAACTTTGGCCTTGGCGCGTTCGTCTACTACTCCCCGAACGTGCTGAACATGGGCGCGGACGGCGCCTTCTTCGGCGGCAATGCCAAGTACACCTTTGCTGCGATGGCCAACGGTGTGACACCCTACATTTCCGCCGAAGTCGGACACTGGGCGCTCGGCACCAGCGACGCGTTCTACGGCGTTCCGGCCTTCCCCAATGGCATCGCGTACAAGGACTACACAACTTGGAGCGTTGGCATCGGCTGGAGCTGGAAGGTGTTCACTCTTGACCTGCGCTACACCGACACCGACCTGAACAAGGGCGACTGCAACGCCTTTACCAGCGATCACACCGCCTCGGGCACGACGAACGTGACGCCCATCAACCCGTCAGGCTTGGGTTCGAACTGGTGCGGTGCGCGCTTCGTGGCTCGTCTGTCGGCCGATCTCACGGTCAACACCAACCTGAAGTAAGGCGGCGGAAATCATTTTTTCCTTCACGGGCGGTGGCCGCAAGGTCGCCGCCCGTAGCTTTTGTTGTGAGCTTGGAGCGCGGTCCGTCTGTTGCATGGGCTTCGTCATGATCGAGCGCAAGAAGCTCCGGGCGGTGCTCGCCGGTGCCATGGGCGGTGCGCTCGCCATCGCCGCGATGGAGATGTATTCGGCGACCGCCCAGCTCCCGCTGGTGGCGATCCCGTTCGCGACCTCCATCGTGCTGGTCATGGGCTCGCCGCAGGCCGAGCCCGCGCAGCCGCGCGCGCTGGTCGGCGGCCATCTGGTCTCCACCGCCGTGGGCCTGCTCGCGGTCAAATTGCTCGGCCCCGACGTCTGGGTCGCGGCCGGCGCGGTGGTGGTGACCTATTCGGCCGGAGCCGTGGCCGCGGCTTCTTGCAGCCGGTGTCGCCCGCCTTCCGGTTCCAGACCGAGCCTGCGCCGGTGGAACGCCTCCAGCGTCGAGCGATGGCCGATCGAGATGATCGCCGCGGCCGGCAGCCGTTCCTGGAGCAGCCGGTAGAGCTTTGCCTCCGACGGCTCATCCAGCGAGGCCGTCGCCTCGTCGAGAAACAGGAAGTCCGGCTTTTGCAGGATCGCACGCGCGATGCCGAGCCGCTGCTGCTCGCCCAGCGACAGCATCCGGTTCCAGTGCGCCTCCTCGTCAAGGCGTTGGGTCAGTGCCGGCAGGCCGACCGCTTCAAGCGTCGCCGCGACCTGCTCGCGGCTGAACGCGCCGGCCTCGGCCGGATAGGCCACCGCCGCCATCAACGTGCCGACCGGAAAATACGGCCGCTGCGGCAGCATCATCACCCGCGCGTCGCCCGGCACGGTCACCGAACCCGAACCGAACGGCCAGATGCCGGCGATGGCGCGGAACAGCGTCGATTTGCCGGAGCCCGACGGGCCAGTCACCAGCACGCGATCGCCCTGCGCCAGCTTGAGTTGCTCGGCCGCAACCAGCGGCTTGCCCGCCGGCAGCTTCACCTCGACCTTTTCGAGCGCCATGGCCTGCCCGCTGCCGGCAGGCTTCACCTCGACCACCGGCGGGCTGACCGCGGCCAGCCGCCCGGCTTCGACCGCGCGCTGGAAGCCTGAGAGCCGGTCGATCACCGCGCGCCATTCCGCGAGCTGGCGATAGATCGAGGAGCTGACGAAGAACGACAGCGCGCCCTGAACCTGGTTGAAGGCGGATGCCGTCTGCATCAGCCCGCCGAGCTGGATGGTGCCGGCGAAATAGGCCGGGCTCACCACGGCATAAGGAAACACCGTCGAGATCTGCGAGAAGCCCGCGGTGAAGAACGTCAGCCGCTTGGTCCGGGTCATGATCTCCATCCAGTTGCCGATCACCCGCCCGAACCGTTCCAGCAGCCGCTGCCGCTCCGCGGTTTCGCCCTCGAGCAGCGCGATCTGTTCGGCGTTTTCCCGGACGCGAATCAGGTTGTAACGGAAGTCCGCCTCGTAGCGCTGCTGCATGAAGTTGAGCCCGACCAGCGCGTGGCCGATCCACTGCGTGATCGCCGTGCCGAGGATCGAGTAGATCAGCGCTGCCCAGACCAGATAGCCGGGGATCGACCAGTTGATGCCGAACAGCGTGAACGGCGCGCTGGCTGAAAGCACCCAGAGGATGGCGATGAAGGAGGCGAGCGTCACCAGCGAATTGAGGAGGCCGAGCCCGAGAAACAGGCCCTTCTCGATGAACTGGTTGATGTCCTCGGCGATGCGCTGGTCGGGATTGTCGGCCGCGTCGCCGAGCAATTGCATCCGATAGTGATTGGCTTGGGCGAGCCATTCGCCGAGATATTGCTCCGTCATCCAGCGGCGCCAGCGGATCAAGAGCCACTGGTTCAGGTAGAGCTGATAGACGGCGAGCACGATGAAGAGCGCGGCGAGCAGGCAGAAGTACAAAAGCTCGCTGACGAAGACGTCCCAGTTCTTGTCCTGCAGGGCGTTGTAGAAGCGGTTGTTCCACTGGTTGATCATCACATTGATGGCGACGATCGACAGCTCGATCAGGATGATCGCGGCCAGCAGCACGCCGCCCGCGCGCCGGTCCTCGGACCGGAAATACGGGGCACCCAGCCGCCAGATGGTGGCGAGCGTCGAACCAAGGCCTTTCACGGTGGAGTCTCCTGTCAGGCGGGCGGCGCGGCGATCGGGCGCCGTTGGCGCGGTTGGCGCGGGATGGGCGGTAAACCCTCTACGAAAGTCGAACGAATGAGCTTGGCAATCCCACCCAAAATAGGCCGGATCGGGGCCTTTCGGGAGGGTCCGGAGGCTTGTGAAACGGTGGTAAGGCGGTCAAAGTATCGCTCAAGTTGGCGGAATAGGGTGGTTCCGCCCAAGGTTGGTGACTACACAAGGGGCCGCCACCGGCGCTGCCCCCAACATACTCTGAGGGAGGGACTGCGAATGAGCACGAAATCACACTCGAAACTTGCCAGCCGCCGCAAATTCCTGATGGCCGCGGGCGCGACCGCGGCGGCAACGGCCGTCTCCGCGCCGGCCGTCCAGGCCCAGTCGGGCCCGATCAACATGCGCTGGCAAAGCACGTGGCCGTCGAAGGACATCTTCCACGAATACGCGCTCGACTTCGGCAAGAAGGTCAACGACATGACCGGCGGCGACCTCAGGATCGAGGTGCTGCCGGCGGGCGCGGTGGTTCCGGCGTTCCAGCTCCTCGACGCGGTGTCGAAGGGCGTGCTCGACGGCGGCCACGGCGTGCTGGTCTATCACTACGGCAAGCAGAACGCGCTCGCGCTGTGGGGCTCCGGCCCGGGCTACGCGATGGACGCCAACATGCTGCTGGCCTGGCACAAGTACGGCGGCGGCAAGGAACTGCTGAACGAGATCTTCACGGGCATCGGCGCCAACGTGGTGTCGTTCCCCTACGGCCCGATGCCGACCCAGCCGCTCGGCTGGTACAAGCGGCCGATCACCAAGCCCGATGACTTCAAGGGCCTGAAGTTCCGCACCGTCGGCATCTCGATTGACGTGTTCACCGGCCTCGGCGCCGCGGTCAACGCGCTGCCCGGCGGCGAGATCGTCGCGGCCATGGATCGCGGCCTGCTGGATGCAGCCGAGTTCAACAACGCCACCTCGGACCGCGTGCTGGGCTTCCCCGACGTCTCCAAGGTCTGCATGCTGCAGAGCTATCATCAGAACGCCGAGCAGTTCGAGATTTCGTTCAACAAAACGAAGTTCGACGCGCTGCCTGGCAAGATGAAGGCGATCATCGAGAACGCCGTCGAGGCTGCTTCGCAGGATATGTCGTGGAAGGCGATCGATCGCTATTCCAAGGACTATGTCGAATTGCAGACCAAGGACAACGTCAAGTTCTACAAGACGCCTGACACGGTCCTGAAGCGGCAGCTCGAGATCTACGACGAGGTCGCCAAGAAGTACGCGGCGGCCAACCCGATGTTCAAGAAGATCGTCGAGTCGCAGCTCGCCTTCGCCAAGCGCGCGACGCAGTGGGAGAACGACACCGTCGTGAGCCGCAAGATGGCCTACGACCACTACTTCGGTCCGAATGCGAAGAAGCCGATCTGACGGCTAACTGAACTGGCGAAGCACCATTCGGGCCGGGCGACCGAATGGTGCTTTGTCTTACTCGGCATCGATTTCTGTCTTTTCTGGCCCATCGAATGAACGTCCAGAGCTTTCTGTATACGGTCGATGGCATCAGCACGTGGGTCGGCAAGGCCTTTGCCTGGCTGATCATCGTCCTGATGACGGTCGTCTGCGTCGAGGTCTTCAAGCGCTATGTCCTGAACGCGCCGACGGCGTGGATCTTCGACGCCAACAACATGCTGTACGGCACGCTGTTCATGCTCTGCGGTGCTTACGCGCTGGCGCAGAACGCGCACGTCCGGGGCGATTTTCTCTACAGCTCGATGCGGCCGCGGATGCAGGCCGGCCTCGATCTCGCTCTCTACATCGTCTTCTTCATCCCCGGCATCGCCGCGTTGATCTATTCGGGCTTCACCTTCGCCAAGGAGTCCTGGCTGATCAACGAGCATTCGACGGTGACGGCGAGCGGCCCGCCGGTCTATCACTTCAAGGCGATGATCCCGCTGGCGGGCGTGATGGTGATGCTTCAGGGGCTTGCCGAGATCGTCCGCTGCGTGGTTTGCCTGAAGACCGGCGAATGGCCGAGCCGCCTCAAGGACGTCACCGAAATCGACGTGGTCGAGGAGCAACTGGCGCACAGCCAGTACGTCGATGAGGAGGCGCGCAAGATCGCCATCGAGAGCGCCAAGGACATCGACGAACTCGCGCGTCAGCGCGGAATGGGCGGAGAGCGCAACACATGAGCGATCCCGCACTCGGTCTCCTGATGCTCGGCCTGATCGTGGTCGTCATCATGCTGGGCTTCCCGACGGCGTTCACGCTGATGGGCCTCGGCATGTTCTTCGGGTTCATCGCCTTCTACGACCCGACACAGGCCTTCACCGACAATAGGGTCTTCGAGCTGATGGTCCAGCGCACCTACGGTGCGATGACCAACGACGTGCTGATCTCCATCCCCTTGTTCGTGCTGATGGGCTACGTGATGGAGCGCGGCGCCCTCGTCGACAAGATGTTCTATTCGATCCAGCTTGCGTTCCGCCGCGTGCCGGCCTCGCTTGCGGTCGCAACCCTGATCGTGTGCACGTTCTGGGGCATCGCCTCGGGCCTGGTCGGCGCGGTCGTGGTGCTGATGGGCGTCATTGCCTTCAACCCGATGCTCAAGGCGGGTTATGACGTCAAGCTTGCGGCGGGTGTCATCACCGCGGGCGGCACGCTTGGCATTCTTATCCCGCCGTCGGTGATGATCATCGTCTACGCGGCGGTTGCCGGACAGTCGGTCGTCAAATTGTACGCGGCCGCGATGTTCCCGGGCTTCTTCCTGGCGCTGCTGTATCTCGTCTACATCGTCGGCTGGGCGATGCTCAATCCGAAGATCGCGCCGCAACTGCCGCCGGAGCAGACGCGCGTTCCGGTGCCGGACTGGATCCGGAAATTCGAGGACGTCTATTCCAGGAACGCGCTGGTGGGATTCGGCAGGGCTTTGCTCTCGCCGGCGCGCGCCCGCGAGATCGAGACCGGCGAGGGCCGTGTCGGCTATCGGCTGCTGGTCCAGAATTTTGCCGCCACGCTGGTGCCGTTCATTCTGGTGGCCGGCACGCTTTGGCTGACCTGGTGGTACGTGGTGATCCATCAGCAGGCCGCGGCGGAAGCGCCGGTCGAGGGGCTTCAGCAACTCGGCTCCGCAGTGACCGCGCCAACGGAGCCGGTCAGCAAGGGACCGCCGACCGCCTTCTACGTCTGGTTCGGCATCATCGCGACGCTCTGCGCGGCGATGATGGTCCGTTACTATTCGCGACTGGAGGCCGACCGGCTCGAGGTCATCAAGCTGCTCACGTCCTCGGTGATGCCGCTCGGCATCCTCACCGTCGTCGTGCTTGCCGTGATCCTGTTCGGCATCACGACCGCGACCGAGTCGGCCGCGGTCGGCGCGGCGGGCGCCTTCCTGCTCGCATTCCAGGCCCGGACGCTTGACTGGAAGCGCACCAAGGAGGCGGTGTTCCTGACCGCCAAGACCACGGCCATGGTGTGCTGGCTGTTCGTCGGCTCGGCGCTGTTCTCCGGCGTGTTTGCGATCCTCGGCGGCCAGGCGCTGGTCGAGCAGTGGGTGCTGTCGCTGAACCTCACGCCGGTTCAGTTCATGATCCTGTCGCAGGCGATCATCTTCCTGCTCGGCTGGCCGCTGGAGTGGACCGAGATCATCGTGATCTTCGTGCCGATCTTCCTGCCGCTGCTCAAGCACTTCAACATCGATCCGGTGCTGTGGGGCGTGCTGGTGTTCGTGAACCTGCAGGCGGCGTTCCTGTCGCCGCCGGTGGCGATGTCGGCCTTCTATCTGAAGGGCGTCGCGCCCTCGCATGTGACGCTCAACCAGATCTTCGGCGGCATGATGCCCTATATGGCCGTGATCGTGGTGTGCATGGTCATCATGTACATCTGGCCCGGGCTGACGCTCTGGCTGCCGAACTTCCTCTACGGCAATTGAACGGGCCGAGGCTCCGGCGGACGATGCGAAGCGGCGGGTGAGCCCGCCGTTTTCGTTTGATCCTGGAAAATTGCTAGATTGAACGCGGTCGCGAATCACCGGGGCGGCGGTGATTTTTGCGCCGGACCATGAAGGCAGGCCGATGGTGAAGCGGATGAACGCACCGGCGAGGTTCGCGCGCAGGCGCTTCCTGCTCGCAGGTGCGGCCGGTGCGGCGGCCGTCGCCATGCCGCAGGTGTCCCGCGCCCAGGCCATCAGCTGGCGAATGCAAAGCGCGTGGCCCGCGCGCGACGTGCTGCACGAGGTGGCCGTCGACTATGCGCGGCGGGTCGGGGTGATGACCGCGAACCGGCTCAAGATCGACGTGGCCGCGGCCGGCGCGGTCGTGCCGACGCTGCAGATGGCGGATGCGGTGCATGCCGGCATCCTGCATGGCGGGCACGGCATCGCCACGCTGTGGTCCAAAAAGCACAAGGCCTTCGCCCTGTTCGGGGCTCCGCCGTCGTTCGGCTGGGATTCCCAGGGCTTTCTCGCCTGGTTCTACAACGGCGGCGGCGAGGCGCTTTATCAGGAGCTGATCAACGACATCCTGAAGGTCAATCTCACCGGCCTGCTTTATTGCCCGATGCCGCCGCAGCCGCTCGGCTGGTTCAAGAAGGAGATCAAGAGCGCCGACGACTTCAAGGGAATGCGCTTTCGGACCGCCGGTCTCGCCGGCGAGATGTTTGCGGCGCTCGGCGTGCGGGTGGTGAGCCTGCCCAACAGCGAGATCGTGCCGGTCATGGAGCGCGACCTGCTCGATGCGACGGAGGCGAACAACCCCGCGACCGATCTTCAGCTCGGAATTCCCGGCGTTGCCGGCTTCTACATGCTGGGAAGCCATCACCGGCAGGCCGAGGCGCTGGAGGTGATCTTCAACAAGGCGCGGTTCGACGCGCTGCCGGGCGAGCTCAAGATGATCTTGAGGCACGCGGCGCTTTCGGCGTCGAGCGAGCATTCCTGGAGCGGCCAGGCGCGCTACAGCAAGGATTTCGAGGAGATCAGGAAGCGCAAGGTCCGGGTCGTGAAGACCGGTCCCGAGGTGCTGCAGGCGCAACTGAAGGTCTGGGACAAACTGATCGCGGACCATTCCAACGACAAGTTCTTCGCCAAGGTGATCGCGTCGCAGAAGGCGTGGGTGCAGCGCACGCAGCCTTATCTCGAGGCCAACGATCTCGGCTCGGCGGAGCTTGCCGCCGCCTACCGGCATTTCTTCGGCTAAGGTTTGTCCAGCGGCCTGCGCACAGCCGGGTTGCATCGGGTCCCTTGGCGGCGGGACCGGTTTCGATCATGCTGAACAACTGAGCGTTCGTCCGATAAGGCTGACAGGCGGGTAAAAGCGCGTGTTCCGAACGGTTGAGAATCTCCTGCGGGCCAAATCCATCGCCATCATCGGAGCGTCGGATTCAAGTCGAGGCGGCTGGGCCCAGGAAATCTACAACAACCTGGAACACTGCGGATTTCCCGCCAGGCTTTATCTCGTCAATCCGAAGCGGCAGGAGGTCTGGGGTCGCAAGGTCTATCCCAGCTTTGCCGCCATCGGTGAGCCCGTCGACCTCGCGCTGACCATCATACCTTCAGTCGGAATTCCTGACACGTTGACCGAGGCTGCCGAACACGGCCTGAAGTGCGCGTTGATCTATGCGGCACAGTTTGGCGAAGGTGGCGATGTCGCCGGACGAAGCCGCGCCGACGCCTTGTTGAAGCTTTCGGAAAAGTACGGTTTGCGGATTTCGGGCCCGAACTGCATGGGTGCCGTGGCGCTGCGGGAAAAGCTGCTGCTCTATCCTGCCAAGCGCGTGCGCTCGCTCGCGCCCGGCCCGGTCGGCGTGGTATTTCAGTCCGGCGGCACGTTTCAATTCTGGCTGCAGCAGGCGGCGCTGCGCGGCCTCGACTTTTCCTATGCGATCTCGAGCGGCAACGAGCTCGATCTCGATCTCGCCGACTACATCAACTTCCTCGTTGAAGACGAGCACACGAAGATCATCGCCTGCCTGGTGGAGGGCGTCCGGCGGCCGGCGGCCTTCATGGCCGCCGCGGAAAAGGCGCTTGCAGCCGGCAAGCCGATCGCGCTGGTCAAGGTCGGGCGCAGCGAACGCGGCAAGGCCGCGACGGCAAGCCACACCGGCGCGATTGCCAGCGACGACGCGGTGTTCGATGCGGTCTGCCGCAAGTATGGGATCCTGCGCTGCCCGTCGCTCGACGATCTGATGGAGACCTGCCTCGCGCTCAACCAGGGCCGCCTGCCGAAGGGCCCGCGCATCGCCATGGTCTGCTATTCGGGGGGAGCCAAGGGGCTGGTGCTCGACTACGCGAGCGATGAGGGAGCGGAGATGGCTCCGCTCACCGCCGAGACGCGATTGAGGCTCCCGGCCATGATCGATCCGGGGCTGCCGGGCGAGAACCCTTTGGACGTTGGCCCGTCGGTCGGCGTGCAGGCGGCAAAATTCGCCGAAATCTGCAAGGTGGTCTGCGCCGATCCGACCGTCGATCTCGTGACCGTCCAGGCGCTGGTGCCGACCGAGGCGACGGATCCTTACAATTCGGCACCGCTGCGCGACGTATTCGGGGCCACCGACAAGCCGGTTCTGGCTTTTGGACGCATCGCGCAGAACACGACCGAGGTCAGTCGGAAATACCAGACCGAGAGCGGGGTTCCTTTCATCCATGGGCTGCCGGAAACGGTTCGCGCACTGCAGAACCTGGTGCGCTACGCGGCAAGCCTGCGACGAGGAGCCATGGCCTTGCCCGCGCCCCGCGGCGACGTCGCCCGTCTCGAAGGCGCGGCATTCGACAAGCTGTTGGCGTCGCACCACCTGACATTGCCCAAGAGCGCGACGGCCACGACGCCGGAGCAGGCGGCTGCCGCAGCCGAGCGCATCGGCTTTCCGGTCGCACTGAAGATCGTCTCGCCGGATGCGAGCCACAAAACCGAAGTGGGCGGCGTCGCGCTCGGGCTCGGCGATGCCGGCGCCGTGTGCAGCGCCGCCGATGCGCTGAGCCAGCGCTTGAAAAGCCACAACGCGCAGGCACGGGTCGACGGCTTTCTCGTGCAGGAGATGGTCGACGGCGTCGAGGTCATCCTGGGGGTTCGCCAGGACCCGCAATTCGGGCCGTTCATGCTGGTCGGCCTGGGCGGCGTGCTGGTGGAGGCGATGCGCGACGTGGCGATCCGCCTGTTGCCGGTGGACGAAAACACGGCCCGCGAGATGATCCAGTCCTTGCGCGGCGCGGCGCTGCTGGGTCCGTTCCGCGGCCGGCCGGCGCGCGATGTCGATGCGCTGATCCACGCGATGACCGGGCTGTCCCGGCTGTTTGCCGATCACCGGCCCTGGCTGTCGGACCTCGAGGTCAATCCCGTCATGGTCCTCGGAAAAGGTGAGGGCGTGCGAGCCGTCGATGTTCGCATGGTTCGCCGCGCGCGGGGGACTTAAGCCATGGACGCGGGACCGATGGCGGGCGCATTGAATTTCGAGCTGCCGGAGGAAATCCGGATGCTCAGGGACAGCGTTCGCAGGTTCGTGGATCGTGAGCTTATTCCGATCGAACGCACCTGCCGCGACGGCCACAAGCTGAAGCCGGATGTTCGCGCACGGCTGATGGCGAAGGCCAACGAGCTTGGCCTTTCCGGATATGACGTGCCGCAGGAGTACGGCGGGCTCGGCATGGGCCTGGTCGCGAAAGTCACCGTTTGGGCGGAGCTTGGCCGCAGCATCGCGCTGCCGTCCCGGGGCGGCGACGTGTTCGGGCCGAACGTCAGCCCGATCCTCTACCACCTGAACGACGCACAAAAGAAAAAGTACCTGCTGCCGACGATCGAAGGAAAGCTCAAATGGTGTCTGGCCCAGACCGAGCCGGATGCCGGCGGCGATCCAGGCAGCATGCGAACGACCGCGGTGCGTGACGGCGATCACTACGTCATCAACGGCACGAAGCGTTTCATCACCGGGGCGGACGAGGCGGACTACGCCCAGGTCATTACCGCAACCGACCGCGCCAAGGGCTCGCGCGGCGGCATCACCGCCTTCATCGTCGACATGAAAGCGCCGGGCGTGCGGCTTCTGCGCGCTCAGGAGCTGGTCGTCGACGACCGGCCGTGGGAGATCGCATTCGAGAACGTCCGGGTGCCGGCCGAAGATCGCATCGGCGAGGAGGGAGATGGCTTTCGCCATGCCCAGCACTGGCTCAACGTCGGCCGTATCCGGCACGGCGCGCGCAGCATCGGCGTGATCGAGCGCTGTCTCGAGCTCGGCACCGCCTATGCCAAGCAGCGCGTGACGTTCGGCCAGCCGCTGGCCGAGCGTCAGGCGGTGCAGTGGATGCTGGCGGACAGCTTCATGGAAATGCACCAGCTTCGGCTGATGGTTTACGACGCGGCCTGGAAATACGACCAGGGCCGCGACATCCGCACCGAGGCCTACATGGCCAAGATGTTCGGCGACACGCAATCGTTCCATGCGGCGGACCGCTGCATGGAAATCCATGGCGGCATGGGGCTCGCCACCGATCTGCCGATCGAGAAATTCTGGCGCGACCAGCGCAGCATGATGATCACCGAAGGCCCGATCGAAATTCTGAAGATGGCGCTCGCCCGCCATGTCTTGCGGACATTTGGCTAGCGCATGTCCCGGAAGAAGCCTGCCCCGGACTGATCCGGGGTGGGAACCGGTTTTCCGAAAGGACATGCGCAACGAAGCAGACCGGAGCACCCATGCCGCAAGCGCATCGCCTGCGGGCCATGTTCTAATGTTGCAAAATTGGGAGGAAGACCGAAATGGCCGAGTACAAGTACGAGTTTGTGAACGTTCGTATCCGCGACGGCATCGCCTGGGCGTTCCTGAATCGCCCCGACAAGCGCAATGCGATGGCGCCGCAGCTTCACTACGATATGGACGACGCGTTGGCTCGCCTCGAAGTCGATGATGATGTCCGAGTCGTGGTGGTCAGCGGCGAAGGCGGAAATTTCAGCGCGGGCCAGGACCTCAAGAAGTTCTTCCGGGAGCTTGAGAAAAATCCCGGCGAGCGCAAGAAGGCCGCCGCCGCGGCGAACCGCTGGCGTTGGGAGCGGCTCTACACCTACGACAAGCCGACGATTGCGATGGTGCACGGCTTTTGCGTCGGCGGTGCCTTCATGCAATTGATCGGCTGCGATTTCGCGATCGCTGCGGAGGACGCGACGTTCTCCCTGTCCGAGGTCAACTGGGGCATTCTGCCGGGCGCGCTGGTCTCGAAGTGCATCGCCGACGCGCTGCTGCCGCGTCATGCGCTCTACTATGCGTGCCTCGGCGATCCGTTCGACGGCAAGGAAGCGGCCCGCATCGGGTTGATCAACTATGCGGTCCCGCTGGCCAAGCTCGAGGATGCGGTGACGGATTTGGCCGAGCGGCTGATGAAGAAGAGCCCGGCGGTGCTGCGTGCCACCAAGCACGCCGTCCGGCAGGTGCGCACCATGGATGTGCCACAGGCGTACGACTATCTCGCGGCCAAGGGCCAGGCCATCAAGGTGGCGGACAAGGAAGATTCCTACAACACGGGTCTGCGCCAGTTCCTCGACGAGAAGTCGTACAAGCCGACCTTCGAACCGTTCAAGCTCGGCACGCTGCTGACCGACCAACGGAGTTCGCCTGCCAAGAAATAGCTTTGCACGCCGCGAGCGCGACAAACGCGCCGCGCATGACGGGGAGGACGGGAAATGATCCACCTGCGCCTGGTCGCTGTTGGACTGATGATCCTTGCTGCCGTGGTGTCGAAAGAAGCTCAAGCCCAGTTCTACAAGGGCAAGACGATCACCGTGATCGTCAATTATCCGGCCGGCGGGCCAACGGATACCGAGGCGCGCATCGTTGCGCTTCACCTCCCCAATCACATTCCGGGCAGTCCCACGATGGTGGTGAAGAACGCCGGCGGCGCGGGCGGCCTGATCGGCAGCAACCAGCTCGGTGAAGCCGCCCCCAACGGCGAGACCATCGGGTTCTTCACGCTTGCCGTGAACGACCAGCTGCTCGGCAATTCGGCGATGAAAACGCGCTATTCCGATTTCACGCTGATTGCCGGGGTGGAAAGCCCGCTGGTCGTTTACATGCGCAAGGACACGCCGCCGGGCCTCAACGGTCCCGCCGATCTGATGAAGGCCAGCGGCTTCAAGGTGCTGTCGCTGAACGCGCAGAACTCCAACACGCTCAACATGGCACTGGCGCTCGACCTGCTCGGCGTCCAGTACCAGGCGGTGCCCGCCTATCGCGGCCTGAAGGAGGTGGAAACCGCCATCCTCCAGAACATCGGACAGATGGCCAACTCCTCATTGTCCGGCTGGGCCGGATCGGTCGAGCCGACCATGGGGCATGTTGTGATGCCGCTGTGGCAATTGTCGCCGCGCAAGAACGGCCGCTATCCGCGCACCAGGGCGCTGCCGAACCTGCAAACGTTCGAGGAATTCTACGCCACCGTTCGTCCGGGCAAGCCGCTCGCCGGCGTCACCGAATACGTGGCGTTGCGCGCGGTCGCCGATCCGCAGCTCGCCATGTTCCGGACCGCAGTCCTGCCGCCGCATGCGCCCAGTGAAGCGGTGACGGTGCTGCGTTCGGCCTTCACGGAGATGTGGAAGAGCCCGGCATTCCTCACTGACTATGCCAAGGTCATCAAGACCGAGCCGGTGCTCGTGACGGGAGAGGAGGGCCAGGAGGTGCTGGCCACGCTCGGCAAGGTGCCGCAGTCGGTCAAGGATTTCCTGATCAGTTACACCAGCCGCATCACCACCAAGTAGCGCTCCGGTTGGTGGCCGGACATCAAGCAGCGCCACATCAAGCAGCGCCGCCCGATGGGCGGCGCTGCTGCGTGGCTGGCGCGCGGTCCGTTCGTCACGCCGCCTTGGGCGCGGTGCCGAGATTGTCGCGGAAGAAATCCAGCGTGCGCTGCCAGGCGAGATCGGCGGCGGCCTTGTTGTAGCGCGCAGCGCCGAGGTCGTTGTTGAAGGCGTGCTGCGTGCCCGGATAGACGTGCTTGATGTACTTCTTGTTGTTGGCCTTCAGCGCCTCCTCGTAGGCGGCGATGCCGGTGTTCACGCCGTCGTCGTTCTCGGCATAGTGCAGCAGCAGCGCCGCCTTGATGTTCGGCACCTGCGCGGCCGGAACCTGGCGGCCGTAATAGGCGACGCCGGCATCGAGCTCAGGGCTCGACGCGGCGAGCCGGTTCACCATCAGGCCGCCGAAGCAGAAGCCGACCGCGCCGACCTTGCCGGTCGATTCCGGATGCGCCTTGAGGAACGTCACGGCGGCAACCAGCGCGGTGACGGCGTCGTCCTGGTTCATCTTGGGGTGCAGTTCGCGGGCCGCGTCCTCGCTCGCGGGCGTGCCGCCGACCAGCGACAGCAGATCGACCGCATAGGCAAGGTAACCTTCGACCGCGAAGCGCCGCGCCACGTCTTCCAGATGCGGGTTGAGGCCGCGGTTCTCGTGGATGACGAGGACGACGGGACGCTTGCCCTTGGCCTTCGGGCGGGTGAGGTAGCCGTTGATCTTGCCCTTGGGCGAGTCGTACGAGACGCGGTCGGCCACCAGCCGCGCGTCGTTGTCGGCGATGATCGCCGCCTGGGCGTAGTCGTTCTGCAGGAGCGGCAGCAGCGCCGCGCCCGCCGCGGCCGATCCCGCAAGCTCGGTCAGCCGGTCGAGGAACGCACGGCGCGTCATGCCGCCATGGGTGAAGTTGTCGTAGAGATTGATGATGCGCTGATCGATTTTCTGGCTCATGTCGCCCTCCTGGTGCCGCCAAGCATAACACGCTGGATGTCGTGGAAATTCCGCTCACTGAAGCGTGAGTTGGCGCCGTACGTCTTGACCTGCAGTGCGTTGCACCGCACACAAGCGTTCCGCAGGTAAAGGGCTGGGCGATGTCGCAAATGACGTGGCGTTGGATTGTGGCGGCTTCGCTGGTGCTGGGGACGGAGGCATCGAGTTTCGCCCAGCAGGGCGAGTTCCCGTTCGACCGCGAGCTGATCCTCGACGTGCGACCGATGCCGGGCTCGAAACGCATCCCCAACATGGACATCGCCGCCAACGGCACCATCGCGCTGGAAATGTGGTGCGACCGGGTCGAGGGGCAGGTGGTGGTTGCGGGCGACACCATCACCGTCATCACCGGCCAGCCGAGCGGGCGCCCGTGCCCGGCGGACCGGGCACGCGGCGACGCCGACCTGCTCGATGCGCTCAACGCGATGACCAGCTGGTGGCGGCAGGGCGATGCGGTGGTGCTGGTCGGCCCCAGGACGCTCCGCTTCAAGGTGCCGACGAACTGAGCAGATCCGCCGCTATTCCGCGCGCGGCCCGGAAAAATTGCCGATAAATTAGGCGCTGCCTGCTTGCGCGGCTTCGATTTCGCGCGACAATGCGCCCATTCGGTTGGCTTGGTCCTTGCAGTCACTGGCCGCGTGAAACGGGGAGAAATGCCATGAAGCGTCGTGACGTCCTGAAATCCGGTCTTGCGCTCGCCGGGACCACCGCCTTGGCCGCGCCGGCCATTGCCCAGTCCGCACCGACCATGCGCTGGCGGCTGACGTCGAGCTTCCCGAAGAGCCTCGAGACGATCTATGGCGGCGGCGAGTTCTTCGCCGAGCGCGTCAACAAGCTGACCGACGGCAAGTTCAACATCCGCGTGTTCGCGGCAGGCGACATCGTTCCGGCGTTCCAGGCGCTCGACGCCGTGCAGCAGGGCACCGTCGAGATTTGCCACACCGCGACCTACTATTACGTTGGCAAGGACTTCACGATGGGCTTCGGCACGGCGCTGCCGTTCGGGCTCACCACGCGCCAGCAGAACGCCTGGATGTACCACGGCGGCGGCATCGACACGCTCAACGAGTTCTTCAAGGGCTACAACACCATCGCGTTCCCGGCCGGCAACACCGGCGCGCAGATGGGCGGCTGGTTCCGCAATCCGGTGAACAAGCTCGAGGATTTCAAGGGCCTGAAGATGCGCATCCCCGGCCTCGGCGGCCAGGTGATGGCGCGCATCGGCGCGGTGCCGCAGGCGCTGCCGGGCGGCGACATCTATCCGGCGCTGGAGCGCGGCGCGATCGACGCGACCGAATGGGTCGGCCCGTACGACGACGAGAAGCTCGGCTTCTACAAGATCGCCAAGAACTACTACTACCCGGGCTGGTGGGAGCCATGCTCGATGTACCACGTCATGGTGAACCTCGATAAATGGAACGCGCTGCCGAAGCAGTATCAGGAGGCGATCATCAGCGCGGCGCGCGAGGCCAATCTCGACATGGTCGCCGAATACGACGCCAAGAACCGGCTGGCGCTGGTCCGCCTGAAAGCCGCGGGCGTGACGATCCGCAAGTTCTCCGACGACATCATGGAAGGCTGCTACAAGGCGGCGACCGCGATGTACGAGGAAGAGGCGGCGAAAAACCCGAAGTTCAAGGCGATCTACGACAGCTGGATCAAGTTCCGCGCCGAGGAAGCGGCGTGGTTCGCGCTGAGCGAGTCGGCGATGGATCAGTTCTTCGCAACCAAGCTCTAAGGCCGAGAGGCGCATTCCGGGTTCATGCGCGGTCTTCTGGCTTTCGCCGATGCTGTCGACCGGCTGACCGAGTGGATCGGCCAGCGGCTGAAGTGGCTCGTGCTGTTCTCGAGCCTCATCAGCGCGTTCAACGCGCTGATGCGGTACACCATCCACTACAGCTCGAACGCCTGGCTGGAAATCCAGTGGTACATGTTCGGCGCCATGTTCCTGCTCGCCGCGGGATACGCGCTCAAGCATGAGGAGCATGTGCGCGTCGACGTGCTGTTCTCGCGGATGACGCCGCGGCAGCAGGCGTGGCTCGACGTGTTCGGCGGCATCTTCTTCCTGATGCCGATGGCGATCATCATCGGCTGGCTGTCGATCCCGATGGTGGTGAATTCCATCAAGATCTGGGAGCACTCGTCCGATCCGGGCGGATTGCTGCGCTGGCCGATCAAGATCGTGATCCCGATCGGCTTCGCCCTGCTGGCGCTGCAGGGGATCGCCGAGATCATCAAGAAGTACGCCATCGCGACCGGCATTCGCGAGCCCGGCAAAGCCTACGAGCGGCCGGTGCAATGAGCCTCCTGTCCTTCGAGGTCATGGCGCCCCTGATGTTTGCGGGGCTGATCGTTTTCCTGCTGCTCGGCTATCCGGTTGCCTTCTCGCTGTCCTTTGTCGGGTTGAGCTTCGGCTTCCTCGCCATCGCACTGGGACATTTCGATTTCATCCTGCTGCAGGCTTTGCCGGAGCGGATCTTCGGCATCGCCTCGAACCAATTGCTGCTGTCGATCCCGTTCTTCACGTTCATGGGCGCGATCCTCGAACGATGCGGGCTCGCCGAAGAGCTGCTTGACACCATGGGCCAGCTGTTCGGCCCGATCCGCGGCGGTCTCGCCTATGCGGTGATCTTCGTCGGCGCACTGCTGGGGGCGGTGACCGGCACGGTCGCGGCCTCCGTGATTGCGATGGGCCTGATCTCGCTGCCGGTGATGTCGCGCTATGGCTACGACCCGCGGGTGTCGACCGGTGTGATCGCGGCCTCCGGCACCATCACCCAGATCATCCCGCCGTCGCTGGTTCTGGTGGTGCTGGCCGACGCGATGGGCCGCTCGGTCGGCGACATGTATGCCGGCGCGTTCATCCCGAGCTTCGTCCTCGTCGGGCTGTTCTGCCTGTGGATCTTCATCGTCAGCATCATCTGGCCGCACAAGGTCCCGGCGCTGCCCAAGGAGGTCCGCACCGCGAGCGTCGGCGTGCTGTTCATGCGCTGCATGGTGTCGATGGTGCCGTCGCTGGTGCTGATCTTCATGGTGCTCGGCACGATCCTGGTGGGCCTTGCGACGCCGACCGAGGGCGGCGCGATGGGCGCGGTGGGGGCGCTCGGGCTGGCGCTCCTGCACCGCCGGCTGACCTTGGACCTGCTCAAGCAAGGCATGGACACGACGCTGAAGCTCACCACCATGGTGATGTTCATCCTGGTCGGCTCGACGGTGTTCAGCCTCACGTTCCGCGGCGTCGACGGCGACCTGTGGGTCGAGCACCTGCTGAGCAACCTGCCGGGCGGCGTGGTCGGCTTCCTGGTGTTCGTCAATATCTTCGTGTTCTTCCTGGCGTTCTTCCTCGATTACTTCGAGATCGCCTTCATCATCATCCCGCTGCTCGCGCCGGTGGCGCAGAAGATGGGCATCGACCTGATCTGGTTCGGGGTGATGATCGGCGTGAACATGCAGACCTCGTTCATGCATCCGCCGTTCGGATTTGCGTTGTTCTACCTGCGCTCGATCGCGCCGCCATCGATCAAAAGTTCCGACATCCTGCTCGGCTCGATCCCCTGGGTCATCATCATGGTGATCATGACACTGCTGGTGATCCTGTTCCCGGGAATGGTGTCGCTCAGCATCCAGATTTTTGGGCGGTTCTAGCGATTTTCTCCGGCGTCATTCCGGGGCGCGCGCCATAAGCGCGTTTACGCGCGTCTTCGACGCGCTATGGCGCGCGAGCCCGGAATCCAGACGCATATTCTGAATGTGCAACTGGATTCCGGGCTCGGCCCTTCGGGCCGCCCCGGAATGAGTGCGTCCGTCAGTTCGATTGTCAGCATAGTGGGAGTCTGTGCCATGTGAAGTCACCGCACATG